>NZ_JAOWDP010000064.1:0-886996 GCF_030334595.1 Citrobacter sp. Ce104 | reverse complement strand
CGGTAGTTCAGTTGGTTAGAATACCTGCCTGTCACGCAGGGGGTCGCGGGTTCGAGTCCCGTCCGTTCCGCCACTTATTAAGAGCCCTGAGCATTAGCTCAGGGCTTTTTCTTTGCCTGCATCTAATTATTGCTGAATCCGCAAAAATCCTCTGCATTTATCACTCTTTTTCTATAAAGAACTGATGGTCATAATCCTCTTAGTTAACGAACATAGTGATTAAAAAGAGGAATTCTATGACTATCCCTGCATTCGGTTTAGGTACTTTCCGCCTGAAAGACGACGTAGTTATCGCTTCTGTTAAAACGGCGCTTGAGCTGGGCTACCGTGCTGTCGACACTGCGCAAATCTATGATAATGAAGCGGCTGTTGGTCAGGCGATTGCCGAAAGCGGTGTACCGCGTAACGAGCTGCATATCACCACCAAGATCTGGATTGAAAATCTTAGCCAAGACAAATTGATCCCAAGCCTGAAAGAAAGCCTGAAGAAACTGCGTACAGATTATGTCGATTTGACGCTGATCCACTGGCCATCTCCAGGCGATGCGGTATCTGTTGAGGAGTTCATGCAGGCGCTGCTTGAAGCCAAACACCAGGGGTTGACTCGTGAAATTGGTATCTCAAACTTCACCATTCCGTTGATGGAAAAAGCCATTGCCGCAGTAGGCGCAGACAATATCGCGACCAACCAGATTGAGCTGTCTCCGTATCTGCAGAGCCGTAATGTGGTCGACTGGGCGAAGGCGCACGGTATCCACATCACCTCTTACATGACGCTGGCTTACGGTAAAGCACTGAAAGATGAAGTGATTGCGCGCATTGCCGCTAAACATAACGCAACCCCGGCGCAGGTTATTCTGGCATGGGCAATGGATGAAGGTTACTCCGTTATCCCTTCTTCTACCAGGCGTGAAAATCTGGCAAGCAACCTGCTGGCGCAGGATTTGCACCTGGATGCCGAAGATAAAAAAGCGATCGCGGCACTGGATTGCAACGATCGCCTGGTTAGCCCGGAAGGCCTCGCTCCTGCCTGGGATTAATTGCCCAATCCTTTGTACTCTTTAACCCTCTTTCACAGCTCCTTCGGGAGCTGTTCTTATATATTCACTTAAAAAATCTATAAATGCCCTAATACGTGTACTGACCGCACGATCGCTGTAGTAAACGGCGCTGAAAGGCATTTCTACTGGCAGACGCTTATCCGCCAGCAGTTCCACCAGTTCTCCCTGCGCGATCTCTTTATCAATCATATAATCTGAAAGACATGCGATACCGTTACCACTCAGACAAAGCTGTTTTAACGTTTCCCCACTGTTGGAAGAAATCCCACACTCGACCTCATGGAGCTGTCCGTCACTACAGGCAATCGGCCAGGTATTGAGTGAAACGGGTTCAGAAAATCCCAGACACAGATGCTGTTTTAACTGTTCTACGGTCTCTGGCTTGCCAAAACGGGCAATATAGTCCGGTGAAGCGATAATCTTACGATAGCTGGTAAATAACGGACGTGCACGCAGACTCGAGTCAGTCAGCGTACCTGCTCGTATCGCGACATCCACTTTTCGTTCAATAAGATTGATGAACGTTTCTGAGGAGACAAGAGACAATGTCATCTCGGGATACCGCTCACGGAACGGTTTGATCAACGGCATCAGGAAATGCAGCATTACCGGCGTTGCCGCATCAATACGCAGCAGACCGCGCGGGGTATTGCGTGACTCCATGATTTCTGTTTCTGCTGCTGCCATTTCTTGCAGTATCTGCTGCACACGCCTGAAGTAACGCTCTCCTTCTTCAGTGAGGCTCAGTTGTCGGGTCGTGCGATTAAGCAGACTTACGCCCAGCTTCATCTCCAGCTTTTTTACCGCCCGACTGACCGCGGAATTAGCCTGACCGAGCTGTTCTGCCGCCCGACTGAAGCTGCCGCTTTCCACAACGGCCACAAAAATCGCAAGTTCTTCTGAGGTTGCCTTCATTTTTGCACCTGACGCAAAATTATATTGAGATTTTGAATATTTTTGTTATTAAAGCATCCCGGCATACTGCGTGTCATCTGATTACTGATGTTACGGAGTTATTTATGCCTCTCGCTTTATTTGCACTAACAATAAGTGCCTTCGCTATAGGCACGACTGAGTTTGTGATTGTGGGCCTGGTGCCGACCATCGCTCAACAACTGGCGATCTCGTTACCTTCCGCCGGGATGCTGGTTTCAATCTATGCGCTGGGTGTGGCGATTGGTGCACCGGTACTGACCGCTCTGACTGGCAGCCTGCCACGCAAACAGTTGCTGGTTGCGCTGATGGTTCTTTTTACGGCGGGGAATTTGCTGGCATGGCAGGCACCCGGGTATATGACACTCATTGTCGCTCGTCTGCTGACTGGGCTGGCACACGGCGTATTCTTCTCGATTGGCTCTACTATCGCGACAAGTCTGGTGCCAAAAGAGAAAGCGGCTTCCGCCATCGCCATTATGTTCGGCGGCTTAACGGTGGCGCTGGTAACCGGCGTACCGCTGGGTACGTTTATCGGTCAGCACTTTGGCTGGCGTGAGACTTTCCTGGCAGTATCAATGTTAGGCGTGATTGCGCTGATTAGTAGCCAGCTACTGATCCCGGCTAACATTCCCGGTCGGGCTGCCGCCAGCATTCGCGACCAGGTGAAGGTGCTGACTCATCCTCGTCTGTTGCTGATTTACGCCGTTACGGCGCTGGGCTACGGCGGCGTGTTTACTGCATTTACCTTTCTGGCACCGATGATGCAGGATCTGGCGGGATTCTCCCCGGCAGCAGTAAGCTGGATCTTACTGGGTTACGGTGTATCAGTCGCTATCGGCAATATCTGGGGCGGTAAGTTGGCGGATAAGCATGGTGCGGTTCCGGCGTTGAAATTCATTTTCGCCGCGCTGTTTGTTCTGCTGATGGTCTTCCAGGTGACAGCCTCCACGCAGTACGCCGCGCTGGCTACCATTCTGGTTATGGGGATCTTTGCCTTTGGTAACGTACCGGGGCTACAGGTCTACGTGGTACAGAAAGCGGAACAATTTACGCCTAATGCTGTTGATGTGGCCTCAGGGCTGAACATTGCGGCGTTTAACATCGGTATTGCACTGGGTTCAGTGATTGGCGGACAAACGGTCGAGCATTATGGTTTGGCGCAGACACCGTGGATTGGTGCACTCATTGTTCTGGTGGCTTTCCTGCTGATGGGGCTCAGTGGTCGTCTTGATAAGCCCACGCGCGTTGCTCTGGGGTAAATCACTGATGTAAGCGCCCACTTACAAAACAAACTGCAATTGTTCGTTGAAAGTGAGTGCTAAAATCCCTATAACAGAAGAACCAGTCCGGCTGCGGACTGGTTGACGTTACAGAGGTTTGAAAGTCTAAAGTGCGAAAAAACACCTATGCCATGCGTTATGTTGCCGGACAACCCGCCGAGCGGATTTTACCGCCGGGGTCGTTTGCGCATATTGGCCAGGCATTACCTGCAGGCGTACCGTTAAGCAGTGAAGATCGCATTCGCGTGCTGGTATGGAATATTTTTAAACAGCAGCGCGCAGAATGGCAGTCGGTGCTGAAGAATTTTGGCAAAGACGCGCATCTGGTGTTATTGCAGGAAGCACAAACCACGCCTGAACTGGTGCAGTTTGCGACCGCTAACTATCTTGCTGCCGACCAGGTTCCCGCCTTTGTGTTGCCTCAGCATCCCTCTGGCGTCATGACGCTCTCTGCTGCCCATCCTGTTTACTGTTGTCCATTGCGCGAGCGTGAGCCTATTTTACGGCTGGCGAAATCGGCTCTGGTAACGGTGTATCCGCTGCCTGACTCTCGGTTATTAATGGTGGTGAATATCCACGCGGTTAACTTTAGCCTTGGCGTTGATGTTTATAGTAAGCAGTTACTTCCCATTGGCGATCAGATTGCTCATCACAGCGGTCCGGTGATCATGGCCGGTGATTTTAATGCCTGGAGCCGCCGACGGATGAATGCGCTGTACCGCTTTGCGCGTGAAATGTCGCTGCGCCAGGTGCGCTTTACCGACGATCAGCGCCGCCGCGCGTTTGGTCGTCCTCTCGACTTTGTGTTCTATCGCGGTCTGAACGTGAGTGAAGCCTCTGTGCTGGTCACCCGCGCCTCCGACCACAACCCGCTACTCGTTGAATTCAGTCCCGGCAAACCTGAACAATAACGGTGTGTCAGGTCTGCCGTAGGGCAGGCCTGTGATGGTTGCCCTTCCTATTTCACAACAACCGAAGGACAACACAATGACAACACGCTCTCACCATGACAATGTCGAAAAACAGTTTGGCTCTCAGGCGAATGCCTACTTAACCAGTGCGGTGCACGCCTCTGGCCGTGACTTGCAACGTCTGGGGGAAAGGTTGTCGGCATTTCCGCGAGCCCACGTTTTGGATATGGGATGCGGAGCGGGGCATGCCAGCTTTGTGGCCGCGCAACACGTAAAGCAGGTAGTGGCGTATGATTTATCCTCGCAAATGCTTGAGGTGGTCGCTGAGGCGGCAAAAGGCAGAGGTCTGGATAATATCGCCACGCGGCAGGGATATGCCGAAAGTCTGCCATTTGAAGATAACGAATTTGACGTGGTGATTAGCCGTTATTCTGCGCATCACTGGCATGATGTCGGTCGCGCCCTGCGGGAAGTGAACCGCATTCTGAAGCCCGGCGGTGTGCTGATTGTGATGGATGTGATGTCGCCGGGCCATCCTTTGCGTGATATCTGGTTGCAAACTGTAGAAGCGTTACGCGATACCTCACACGTACGCAACTATTCCAGTGGAGAGTGGCTGTCGTTAATCAACGACGCTAACCTGATTGCCGATACTGTGTTAACCGATCGTCTGGCGCTGGAGTACAGTTCGTGGGTGGCGCGGATGCGCACGCCTGCAGCGTTGAGCGACGCGATTCGCGTATATCAACAAAGTGCTTCTGCACAAGTGAAAGCCTACTTTGCGTTACAGGAGGATGGCTCATTTACCAGCGACACGATAATGGTTGAGGCACATAAAGCGGGATAAATAAAAAAGGCACTGGGGGGAAACCAGTGCCTTCATTTCTACAATGCTATCAGGAGTCCGGCATGTCGTTGCTTTTCACAAACAACGTTAGCTGATCGCCAGGCTGTAGATTATTCGTATCGCTGTTCCAGCGCATCACATCCTTGATGTTAACCCCGTGGCGTTTGGCAATGCTCGACAGCGAGTCGCCTTTACGCACACGATAGGTGATGCTATCGCTGTTGTTCGCCAGACGCTGTGCGCTGGTACCTGCGCCCACGGTCAGATTCTGGCCCACTTTCAGCGACGACCCGCGCAGATTATTCCACTGCTTAAGGTCATTGGTGCTCACGCCAAGACGTGAAGCGACGCCAGAAAGCGTATCGCCAGAGCGAACTTTGTAGCTACGGCTGTTCAGCGGCGTGTTATCCGCAACCAGCGTTGACTGCACGGCTGCAATTTCGCCTGAAGCCAGAGACTCACGCAGCTTCTCTGCATGTTTCTTTGGCACCATCACATATTGCGGGCCGCTGGCACCCAACGTGGAGCCTTTCACGCCGGCATTGAAGGTCTTCAGCTTGCTGACGGAAATCCCCGCCATATCCGCAACCTGAGCCATTTCAACCGGGCTACTCAGGCGAACACGCGCCAACGCGCGGCTTTCGTCTGTTGTTGGCAGACGCACGCCATAGCGTTTGCTGTTTTTGAGTATATCGCTCAATGCCAGCATTTTGGGCACGTATAGCTTCGTTTCCTGAGGCAATGGCAACGACCAGAAGTCAGTGGGTTTTCCACGGGCTTTGTTCGTTTTAATTGCCTTCATGACACGACCTTCACCGCTATTATAAGCAGCAACGGTCAGCAGCCAGTCGCCATCAAACATCTTGTTCAGACGCTGCATCATGTCCAGTGCGGCGGTGGTGGAAGCCACAACGTCGCGACGTGCATCATAATTGCGGGTCTGTTTTAAACCATAATTGCGCCCCGTGCTCGGAATGATCTGCCAAATACCTGCGGCATTGGCGCCAGACGTTGCGTGAGGATCAAAAGCGCTCTCCACTATGGGTAGTAGTACCAGTTCCATTGGCATGTTACGTTTCTTAACCTGCCCGGCTATCCAGTACATATACGGCTCTGCCCGTAAAGTTACATCGTGGAGATAGCTCTTATTGCGTAAATACTTCTGTTTCTGTTCGCGAATCCGGTTGTTTTCCGGAATTCCCATCTTTAGCTCGTCACCAATGAAAGCCCACAAATCTTGATCAGCAGCGATAGATGTTCCGTCGTCCATCCATCGCGCCTGACTTGTAAACTTTCCTGCTTCCCCTTGACCAGCTGCAGAAAGGCTCTGTGCGTGTTGTTGGACGTTACCAGTATTCTGGCACCCAACAAGCAGGACAGAGGCGAGTAATATCGCTTTTGCCTTCATGTGTGTGTCAATAGTTGCTTAAAAGACGACCGATCATAACGGCGAAGTTTTCAAAAGGCAACCCGGAATTGTCAGAACGTATCTTTCTTTGACCTTAACCAGGCAAAACGCTCTTCAGGTTGTTGCAATATTGTTTCTTTGTTGATTTCATCAATTAAATCAACATCTTCTGTTCTCAAAAAAAGATTAATTCGTCGCTCATTTTTCAGAGTTACGGGTAGTGTCATTTGTTTTTTTACGCGTAACTCATTAACTTTACGATAATATTCATTTATGAACGAATCGTGCGGCAGAATGCTTAAAGCAAACTTCATATTTGCTAATGTGTATTCATGTGCGCAACAAATCAATGTGTCGTCAGGAAGTGAGTTTAGTTTTTTAAGTGATTGATACATTTGGGATGGGGTGCCTTCAAAAAGCCGACCGCAGCCTCCGGAAAAGAGCGTGTCGCCACAAAACAGATAAGGCTGACTAAAGTAACAGATATGTCCTAAAGTGTGACCCGGAGTGGCAATTACCGTAAATTCATGCCCCAAAACGAGTGCAATATCGCCATCTTCGACTATATGCGTCGTTCCCTTATCTTGCGTTTCAGCCGGTCCGTATACCACTATGTGTGGGAAATGTTGCAGTAGCTCTTTTACGCCGCCCACGTGATCCTGATGATGGTGGGTCAGCAGAATGGCTTCGGGAACCCAGTTATGTTCTGCAATGGCTTTCAGCACGGGAGCTGCTTCACCCGGGTCCACAATCAGACAATGTTTGTCATTATTCGACAGGACCCAGATGTAATTGTCCTGAAATGCAGGAATACTGTTAAGATTCATAGATTACCTCTCAATGCGTAACGGAAGGTTGTGATGAAACCGGCAAGGATCCCTCAAACTGTCGTAGCGCCCGTTAGCTGGGGTGATTTACCCTGGGGCGAACACTATCGTCAGGCGCTGGAGCATCAGCTTAACCCGTGGTTTGCAAAAATGTACGGATTTCATCTGCTTAAGATTGGTAATTTAAGCGCAGAAATCGATTCTGAAGCGTGCGCGGTTTCTCATCAGGTAAATGTTTCTTTGCAAGGCTCTCCCATACAGGTAACGGCCGATCCTTTACATCTTCCCTTTGCCGATAAGTCCGTAGATGTCTGTTTGTTAGCGCATACGCTACCGTGGTGTTCCGATCCGCATCGCCTACTGCGTGAAGCCGATCGCGTGCTGATTGATGACGGTTGGTTGATTTTGAGCGGCTTTAACCCGTTAAGCCTGATGGGACTGCGTAAGCTGGTACCCATATTGCGCAAGACATCACCCTATAACAGCCGGATGTTTACCCTCATGCGCCAGTTGGACTGGCTCTCATTGCTGAACTTTGAAGTGCTGCATTACAGCCGTTTTCATGTCCTGCCCTGGAACAAGAAGGGTGGGAAAATGTTAAGCGCCCATATTCCTGCACTGGGCTGTTTGCAACTGGTGGTTGCGCGTAAGCGAACCATTCCGCTTACGCTCAATCCGATGAAACAAAATAAAAGCAAAGCGCCTATCCGCCAGGCCGTTGGCGCTACCCGGCAATACCGTAAACCGGACGCTTAAGCCTCAGCCTGATATCCAATATCATCCTGAGAGGGACGCATGGCTGCGGCGCGCGCAAGCTCATCGCAGCGTTCGTTTTCCGGATGGCCCGCATGGCCTTTAACCCATTCCCATTTGATTTGATGCGGCCCCAATGCGGCATCAAGACGTTTCCACAGATCGACGTTCTTCACCGGTTTTTTATCTGCTGTTTTCCAGCCACGCTTCTTCCAGTTGTGGATCCACTGCGTTATGCCCTGGCGCACATACTGGCTGTCCGTGCTGAGTATCACTTCACACTGTTCTTTCAGCGCTTCCAGCGCAACGATTGCCGCCATCAGCTCCATGCGATTATTGGTGGTGAGGTTGTAGCCTTCGCTAAAGGTTTTTTCGCGCCCGCGATAACGTAAAATCGCCCCATAACCACCTGGCCCTGGATTTCCCAGGCAAGAACCATCGGTGAAAATTTCTACCTGTTTAAGCATCTCTGGTAGACTTCCTGTTTTAGCAAATCGAAATCAAACGATAAGTCTGACATAAATGACCGTTATGAGCACTGGAATTACACGACAGATCGTCCTCGATACCGAAACCACCGGTATGAACCAGATTGGCGCCCACTACGAAGGCCACAAGATCATTGAGATCGGTGCGGTTGAAGTGGTCAATCGCCGCCTGACCGGAAATAACTTCCACGTTTATCTGAAGCCGGATCGGCTGGTGGATCCGGAAGCGTTTGGCGTACACGGAATCGCAGACGAATTCCTGCTTGATAAACCTACGTTTGCCGATGTAGCCGATGAGTTTCTCGACTACATTCGCGGCGCGGAACTGGTCATCCATAACGCATCGTTCGATATCGGCTTTATGGATTACGAATTCGCTAAGCTCAGGCGGGATATTCCGAAGACGAACGAATTCTGCAAAATAACCGATAGCCTGGCGCTGGCGAGGAAAATGTTTCCTGGCAAGCGAAACAGCCTTGATGCGTTGTGCTCGCGCTATGAGATAGACAACAGTAAACGAACCCTGCACGGCGCATTGCTCGATGCCCAGATTCTGGCCGACGTTTATCTGATGATGACCGGTGGGCAGACCACGATGGCGTTTTCAATGGAAGGTGATAGCCAGCAGCAGAATGACACGGGGATCCAGCGCATTGTCAGACCGTCCAGCAAACTACGCGTTGTTTTTGCCACTGATGAAGAGTTAGCGGCTCATGAGTCACGTCTTGACCTGGTGCAGAAGAAAGGCGGAAGTTGCCTCTGGCGGGCATAGTTTGTACGTTTACCGTAGGAAAATGGCCATTCGGGCGATTTTTGCAGCAAACGATTAAAAACGTGAGAAAAAGCGTTGACGAGGTGCGAGGCAATCCGTAATATTCGCTTCGTTCCCAAGCGGAACACAACGCGGAGTGGTAGTTCAGTTGGTTAGAATACCTGCCTGTCACGCAGGGGGTCGCGGGTTCGAGTCCCGTCCATTCCGCCACTATTCAGAAAGCCTGAATCAGAAATGATTCAGGCTTTCGTCGTTTCAGCCCGCAAAAAAATTCCATTATCACGCCTTATATCGACCGCGCTTGTGCTTTCGGGCGGGCAACACATCAGGTCATCCTTAACCCGACGCATATCCAGAAGGCGATCAACCCGCGAAGTGATTCATCACGCAGGCGAAGCGGGGTGAAAAGTTATCGCCGATAAGAACCGTTTCCTCATTCAGGTGTTTTAGCATATACAGCTTGTCAGCACGTTCGTAAGCGTCGAAGAAAAGATAATCGATGGCATCCGTTGCTTCATCATCCGGGGATTTTTCGCGTCCGTCGGGGGTGAGCATAAAAACGCCGGCGGTATGGCCGAGCGGACGGGCATAGCGAAAGAATAGTTTACGGTTAACAGCAAACTCGCCGTCATCACTTTTGAGTTTCCCTTGTACTGACAATGAGAGGTGCCCGGAGTTGTAGCTGGTAATCAGCATTATTCCGTGGAGTTCCTTTTTGGTATTTTGGATGTCGAGTATCGACGTGAATTCCGAAGAACAGGAAAAACTGATTTCTTGTTTTTTCGCATTCCCGATAATAATAAAAAAAGCGATAGCCGCCAGCCCAAGAATGGCAATTACGACTGACCATAGTAAAGGAGAGTGATCGCTTTCCTGCTTCATATCATTCCTCATGGTGGCGATACTGGCTGATGCAATGGTAATAGCCGAGGTTTAGCCCGCATTCAGCGGCAAACGACCACTCAACCAGATTATGGTTGCTCGCCCAGGTATTAAGGTACAGATCTTTTGGGTGCGAACAGTCGGGGTTGATACCTACGGACTTGAAAATATCCAGCGCTTTTTTTTCGGTTATGGTGTCAGTGAGAGCGTTTCCTAATATATGTACACGGCATTGCTCGTAGTCAATTGTTCGCAGGATCGCCGCGTCCGTCATGGCAATTTCATTGGGTATCCATGTTAACCACGCTGTCGCTACTACGGCGATGCCGGTAATTAACGCTGTTATCGCGACAGGCCACCGGTTTCGTTTCTTTTTGCTGGGCGTCGATGCAACATGGGCAATTCTGGTAGGCGCTTGTGCTTCTTCCAGTAGCTGAATATTGATATTGGCGTCGCCCATCCGAAATCCCATACGCGGAATGGTGACGATGAGTTCTGCAGGATGGCCCGTAGACGTTATTGCTTTGCGCAGAAATGAAATGTGCTGGTTGAGATTCGCATCCGTCGCTCTGGCGCCATTATGCTGGAAAACATTCAGCAGAATTTCATCGCGTGAGGATATCTCTTTACCATTTTGCAACAGATAGAGCAGTAATTGTGTTGCCGCATTGTTCAATGTGGCCATTTCACCAGATGCCAGGTCTTTTAGGGTATTTTTATGTGGTCTGAAAACTAAGCCATCACCAATAATTACGGATTTAATTTTGTTTATTGGTATATGAGAAATCACTGATGTCTCCTTTAAAGCAGGATATCTCGCATTCGAGTGGGGGAAGCAATAGCATAACATAATTCATTTATAAAAAATGGTTGTACCATAGATCGCTTTATTAATATTTATATAACAATCCTTTAATATCTCTTATAGACACCGCCAATCTCCTTCCCCTCATTCACTATCTTATTGTCATTACTCGCTTTTGATATCCAATTTCATTTTTACAAAACTTTCATAAATACATTTTGCCCATTATTTGGCATAAATAAAAAAATATTTGATAGATAAAAACTCTATAAAAACTATTAATAATAGATATTAACACTGACTTTTGCGTGTTTTATGGCGATTTTTTAGGTAAACGATCGGTCCTCAGACAGTGTTACAACACGATTCCCTGAGTTTGATTAATACCGGATTTTTGCATTGTGTCATTTTTTCGTCGACTTAATATAAGCCCCGAAACAGCGTAAACACCTGTGGACGGTATTTCGGATGGAATACCAATGAAGTTCAAAATACGGGGTGGCTTGAGATGGATTGTTTGCAAGGATATGCACTACCGCCGCCTGCAGATCAGGGTTTCCCTTGCATAAATTGTTTGCGGAAATAGATCGTCGGAATAACCAAAAAACAGATATAAGGTTAAGTAGTAATATGAAAATGAAAAACGTGGCTGTGGCCTGTGCGCTGATGGCGGGAATGACTTTTACTGCATCTTCTGCTTTCGCTGCAAAAAATGTTGAACCGACTAACGGTAAAATTCACTTCACTGGTTCTCTGGTTAATTCCGCGTGCGGTCTGGCCCCAGAATCCAGCCCGGTGCAGGTAAATTTTGGCGAAATCCCAACTTCTCAGTTAAAAGACAACCAACGTGCTGGCGTTAAGCATGCCAAAATCGTTCTGCAGGGCTGTGATACGACCGTTGCAAAAACGGCTACCGTGACCTATACCCCGGCAACAATTGATTCCGATAACAACGCGCTGGCTGCGTTCACCTCGGGTACTGCAAAAGGCGCGGGCATTGGTATGGTTGACAGTGGCAACCAGGACGTGGAATGGGGCAAAGCGGCCTCTCAGGTCAACATTACCGATGGCGAAACCGACATTGATTTCGTCGCTTACCTGCAGGCAAACAACGCATCTGCAGCGGTAACGCCGGGTGATTTCGAATCCACCGTTAATTTCCAGATCGACTACCAGTAACGATCTGCTGCGGGCGCAATTATGCGCCTGCTTAACCCTTCCTGCGAATAACTGAAAGGAAATGCGGTGATGCCTGGATGGCGTATTTTACTGCTTTTTATATTCATATCGCCTGCATGGGTTTTGGCTGACACCCATCGTCTTGTCAGTACGCCCGGCAAAATGCGCATGCGGGGAAATATTATTGAGGCTGCCTGTTATGTCGATCCACGCGACCGGTCGCTACTGGTTGAATTTGATGACCTCTCTGCCAGAGATATTTCCGGAAAACCTGAAAAAGTATCTGCGCATGATTTCAGCATTCATTTGCTGGGATGTTCATTAGGGGATTCTCAACACCCCGGGAATCTGTTCCAGCGCGCCAATATTACCTTTTCCGGCGCAGCGGATAATGACAATCCTGATTATCTGAGCGTGCAATCGGAAACTGAAAATTTAGCAATAGAAATATATGACGGCAAAGGACAGCAAATTCATCTGGGCAAGCCATCACCGGACTATCTGCTTAACCCAGGAAAAAACACGCTCAACTTTACGGCTTATTTGATCTCGCGCGACGGAAGAATGACATCCGGCGAATTTACTGCGGTCACGCATTTTGTTGTGAATTATCTCTGAGCTGCACTGCAATTCGGGTATCTGAAGGTTTGCGAACGAAAATGATCACGCTGAAAACAGATAAAAAACGTCTGGCGCTTTTTATTGCTCTGGTCTGTGCCTCTTCATTGGTTGAAGCGGATGAGGCCATTGAATTTAATACCGACGTGCTGGATGCCAGCGACAGGCACAATGTCGATTTGCAGCGTTTTTCCGAAGGCAACTTTGTGACTCCCGGAGAATATCTGCTGGATGTTCGTATTAACAGCCAGGAGATTCCTCAGCAGTCGATCCGTTATATCGTTGATCCTGCCAACCCGCATAAATCCATGGCGTGTCTGACGCCGCAACAACTCGAATTACTGGCGCTCAAGGAAGAGGCGCTAACCTATATTCATCCGATTAGCGCGACCTGCTATGACATTTCCCGTCTGCCGGGTGTGGTGCTGAATAATAGCGCAGGCGTGCTGGATATTACCGTGCCTCAGGCATGGATGAAATATACCGATCCTGACTGGACGCCGCCAGAACGCTGGGATAACGGCGTCGCGGGGCTGATTTTTGACTACAGCGTCTCGGGCCAGGCCACACATTACGAGCAGGGCGGGGATCGCTATCGCTCTCTGTCCGGCTATGGGCAGACAGGCTTTAACCTCGGCGCGTGGCGTTTTCGCGGCCAGTATCAGGCCAATTACGCTTCGGATGATAATCGTGGCCGTATCGACTGGGATCAGATTTATACCTATCGCCCGTTACCGATGCAGGCTGCAAAACTAACGGTCGGCGAAATCTATCTGAATTCTCAGGTTTTTGATTCGGTGCGTTTCACCGGGGCGAACCTCGCCAGCGACGAGCGTATGCTGCCACCGAATTTGCAGGGCTACGCGCCCGAAGTGCACGGCATCGCCCGCAGTAATGCGAAGGTCACCGTCAGCCAGCAGGGCCGTGTTATCTATCAAACTACCGTTCCTGCGGGGCCATTCAACATTCAGGATCTGCACGGTTCGGTACGCGGCACACTGGATGTTCGCGTCGAAGAGCAGGATGGCAGCGTACAAACCTTTCAGGTTAATACGGCTGATATACCTTACCTGACGCGCCCGGGCTATGTTCGCTACAACGCCGCGGTCGGTAAGCCATCGCGCTATAACCATGATGTTCAGGGGCCTGCGTTTTATAGCGGTGATTTCTCCTGGGGGGTCAGCAATGCGTGGTCGCTGTACGGCGGTGCGTTGCTCACTGGCGATCGTTATAACGCCTGGTCGATGGGAATTGGTCGGGATTTGAGCTGGCTGGGTGCGCTGTCGGCTGATGCGACGCAATCCGTGAGTCGTGTGAAGCATCAGGATGAACAAAAAGGGATGTCCTTTAAGCTCAGCTATGCCAAAACCTTTGATGAGTACAACAGCGCCATCACCTTTGCCGGTTACCGCTTCTCACAGCGTAACTTCCGGACTTTTTCGCAGTTCCTCGACGAGCAGTATGAAAATAACAATAGCGCTGGCAGCGAAAAAGAGATGTACACCATCACCGGCAACAAAACCTTCTTTGCCGACGATACGCATTTAGCGACCACGCTGTACCTGACCTATACCCACCAGAACTATTGGGATCGCGGTTCGCAGGATCGTTATGGGTTATCGATGGGACACAGTTTTTCGTTCGCTGGCATTCAGGGCGTCAGCGCCAACCTTGCGGCTTACCGCTCTGAGTATCAGGGCAAACGGGACGACAGCCTCTCGCTTTCAATTTCGGTGCCATGGAGCGATGGCCGCTCTATGGATTATGAATTGCAGAACAGCGGCAACCAGACCAGCCAGATGGTTTCGTATTCAGATAACCGCGACCGTAACAATCCATGGCGTTTGCGCGCAGGGGTTTCCGGTGAAGGACACACGGCGTTTGATGGTTATTACAAGCACCGCAGCATGATGGCGGAACTGGAATCTAACGTCAGCTGGCAGCAATCACGCTATTTCTCCGTTGGCGGCACGATGCGCGGCGGCTTTACCGCGACGCGTCATGGCGCGGCGCTGCACAACAGCCAGGCGTCAATGAACACTGCCAGGGTGATGGTTGATACCGATGGTGTGGCGAATGTGCCGCTGAACGGCGAACAGGCGCACTCAAACCGCTTCGGTATTGCCGTGGTACCGGACGTTGTCAGTTATCACAGCTTTGATACCCGTATCGATGTGGACGCAATGGACGAGGACATTTCCGCGACCAAAGCCATCATCACCAACACCCTGACGGAGGGGGCGATTGGCTACCAGCGTTTTGCCGTGGCGCAGGGGCAAAAAATGATGGCGCTGCTGCGCCTGAAGGATGGTTCGGTACCGCCGTTTGGCGCCGAAGTGTTTAACGCCAACGGCGTCAGCGTCGCCATGGTGATGGAAAACGGCATGGCCTGGATTGCGGGTGTGAATCCGGCCGAGCGTCTTTCTGTTGCCTGGGCTGGCCGTGCGCAGTGTCACTTACAGGTGCCGCAACAAATCAACCCGGAAGGTAACGTGCTGTTGCCTTGTGAATAATTTCAATAACCTGAATGAATTTTGTCATGAATAATCAAGCTTTTTACTCCGTGCAGCGTTGGCTGAAACCCGTGGCCTGCGGCCTGCTTTTTATTGCAGAGATCAACGCCTCATGGGCAGGTATCGCGCTCGACCGTACCCGCATGATCATCACCGGTGATGCGCGATCTGTCAGTGCGAACTTAACCAATACCAGTCCGAGCATTCCATTCCTGGCCCAGTCGTGGGTGGAAGACGCCACCGGAACAAAAATTACCTCGCCGCTGATGGTCTTACCGCCGCTGCAACGAATTAACGGCGGGCAAAAGGGGATTGCCCGGGTGACGAAAACCAGCGGGATTAACGCTCTGCCCCAGGATCGCGAGAGCCTGTTCTACCTGAACGTTCGTGAAATTCCGCCAAAGCCGGATAAGCCGAATGTGCTGCAACTGGCGATGCAGTCGCGCATCAAATTGTTCTACCGTCCGACTGCTATCGTGCCGGAAACACCTGGCGCCGTGTGGCAAAACCAACTGGTCTTTCACAAACAGGGCCAGCGCTGGAGTGTGGACAACCCAACGCCTTATTTTGTCACCTTAATCGGCTTAAGCCGCAAGCCAGAAACGCAGGGCGGCGGCAGATTGACCGACTTCCCAGGCGTTATGGTTTCACCAAAATCCTCTCTCGATTTCAGCGTGAACGACGGCAGCGTCAGTCAGTTCAGCATGATGTACGTGAACGATTTTGGCGGCCATCCCGAACTGAAATTCAGCTGCACAGGCAATGTGTGTAAAGCATTGCCGATGGAGCAGCAGCCCCGGTAACAGGAATCGTAAATGAAAAAGATGCTTTGCGCCCTACTGATGGCGGGTATGGCCTGCCAGGCTCAGGCTACCAGTGGTCGCCAGGATATGAGCAACGTGTCCGGCGAGTATGGCAACGTCCGCTTTCATGGCCGGGTCTACGTTTCGCCGTGCGTGCTGGATATGGCTTCACGCGATCAGACCATCAATCTTGGTGATATTTCCGCCAGTCGGTTTCGCCAGGGCGGCGATCGCAGCGAGCCGGTGCTGGTTACGCTGTATCTGAACGGCTGCTTAAAAGGTTCCGGCCACACCTTAAGGGATTTCCCCGGACAGACCAGCGAAATGCCTGAGCTGGCGCACAGCACGGTGGAACGCGGCGTTTCGATGACGCTGATGGCTGAAGGCGCACCGGAAAACAGCGATCTGGGTCGTATTCGCGGTGATGTGCGCGGCGCGGGCATTCGGTTACTGACCGAACGCAACCAGTTGCTTCACCTGAACCAACCGCAACGCATGTGGATCCTCAAACCGGGCGATAACGCGATCCACTTTCTGGCCGCGCTGGAATCTTTTGGTCCAGAGGTGACCGCCGGAGAATTTAACGGCCTGGTCAGACTTAAGCTGGAGTATCTATGAGCATATTGCGCAACACACTGCTGTGGACGGCCCTGGCTGGTTGTCCGCTGGCCGGGCAGGCATTCACACAGGGGGAAGGTGAGCCGCAGGGAGGATCGCCGCATCAGTACGATATTGAACTGAACTCGCTGGATGTCAGCAAAAACCACGTGGGCGGCAGAACGGAGCCGTTCCCGTGGAATCTGGGCAGTTGGTATGTAGTGGATTTTCACTGCGAACAGGCTGACATCTCCCGACAACCGATTTACTACACCACCACGACCACGATGCCGCCTTCCAATCAGGGGGCGAACCGTTTTCGTCTAAACGAGTATCTGGATGTGGAAGTACAGGTGTGGGTCGCCGGGCGTTATAACAACTACGTTCAGGCGCCTTTTACCAATTTTTCAAATCGTTACAACGATCATAGCTGCAAAAAGCGCAAAGGCTACGAGCGGGCTACCAACATAGAAAGTGGTTCAAAAGGGAAAGTGACGTTTATTGTCACTAAACCCATTATTAATGGCATCAATATTACCTCCCAGTCGCTGGTGGAGGTTGCCGGGCGCCTGGGGGATGCTGGCCCTACGCCGACAACGCCAATTTCCCGCGTGGTGATTAAATCCGGGCTGATTACCGTACCGGACAAATGCACCTTCAATCGGGGAGACAAAATCAGCATTGAGTTTGGTGATCTGCCTGGATCCGCTACAAAGCTCAACGGCACCAACTACAGCAAGCCAATCCCTATACATGTGGTGTGTGAAGGCGGCAGCTTCGATCAGGGCGCACTGAATATCAATCTTGGCGTGCAAACGACCACGGCCTCAGGCACGGCGGGATTTAACGGTAATCTCCTCGGCACGTTAAGCGGCGGACAAAAACGCGACGATCTCGGCATTATGCTTAAAGACGAGAGCGGCGGCGCCGTCGTGCCCAATCAATTCTACAACGTGAAGGGGTTTTACCAGAATCAGGGCGACTGGAATCTCACCGCCGCACCGGTGGCTAAGCCGGGCGTGGGAAGCGTTAAGGAAGGTGAGTTTGAAGCCTCAGCCACCGTTGTTGCGCAGTTTCAGTAGGGGGATGCCATGAGATTTACGGCGTTAATCGCGACCGGAGTGCTACTGCTTGGCGGCACGGCGCAGGCCGATACCAAACTGGTCGGCGGCGATATGTATTTTCACGGCACCATCAGAGCGCTGGCCTGCAGCCTGGTCCCCGGTGGCGACAAAATCGAGGTCGATTTCAAGCAAATCGCGACGCAGGATCTCTATCTCTCGGGGCGCAGTAAGCCAGAAAAATTCAGTATCCAGTTACGCGACTGCAACCCTGAGGTTTTTCGCGGGATCTCGGTTACCTTCAGCGGTCGTGAGGATGCGGAGCTGGCCGATCATCTGGCGCTGGATAGCAGTGAACAAGGCGGCGCGTCAGGGATCGGTATTGGGATGAGCGAAGAGGACGGCACGGCAATCCGCCTTGATGAGAGCACGTCAGTCAAAGAGATAACGGAAGGCTCGATGACGCTGAATTTTTTGGCGTGGGTCGCGGCGGAGCCATCGGCGATAAAAAATCAGTCTCTCGAATACGGTCCGTTCAGCGCCAGCGGGACCTGGATACTGAACTACCAGTAGCATGATGAACGCACTGAATCGTATTGCGCCGCTGCCTGCGCAAAAATTATTGCTCGGTATTAGTCTGTTTTTCTGGTGCGGGGCAATGCATCTCTACTGGCCGAATAACGGCGGCAGCGGTCTGTCGTTACCGCTTAATATCACGAGCTGGATCTACGCCGTTGTGCTGGTTGCATGCGCATCAGTGCTGGTGCCTCATCAACGCTGGCGCATCACTGTACCTGCCACGGGGTTTACGATGGGGGCGCTCATTCTGACGCTGCTATGCCTGCTGACGCCTGATGTCTGGCAGTCCGAGGCCCTGCTGGTCGCGGGAGCCTTACTGGGAGGCGTTCTCGTCTATTTGGTGACGGTGCAAATTCCGCTTGCGGCACGATCTCTGACGACACTGCTGGCCTTGCTCTGGGGGGCGTGCGTCATCGAATGTCTGGCGTTTATGTATCAGTACTGGCATTGGCTGGGCGTTGATTACTGGGAGTTTGCCTGGCGGCGCAGCACGCGGCCCTACGGTATTTTTCAGCAGGTTAATCTGATGGCCAGCTTCACGGCCTGTGGCGTACTGCTGTCAGCCACGCTCTTTTTACGCCTGCGCGACGGGTATCGAATTGTCATCGGGGTTGGCCTGGTGATGATGGGATTTGTGCTGCATGAATCCCAGTCGCAAACCGGTTACCTCTCTGTGGCGGTTGGTGAAGCGCTGCTGTTGATGGTTTTCCCGACGCAGCGCCGTCCGTTGTTGCTACTCCTGTTGCCGCTGGCGTCAGGCATGGCGGCGGGGTCGCTCGCCCGCCATTTTTTGTCCGTCGCTACGGTCGATCACTTCACCACTTCCCAGGTGCGCTGGACGGTGCTCAAAACGTCGCTGGCATTATTTGCCGAACGCCCGTGGACGGGGTGGGGCGTGGGCAGCTTTGCTTCTGTGTTTCTCGAACGCGCGGGGCCATTGGGGCTGAGCAGTATCTCGCATCCGCACAACGAACTGGTGTTATGGCTGGTGGAGGGCGGTCTGGTTGGGCTGGTGGGCGCGCTGTGTTTTATTGCGAGTGGTTTCTGGCTCTGGAAGCATGGGAATCGTTGGCGTCGCGCCTGTCTGGTGGCGGCGCTGCCGGTGGTGATTCATATGCTGACGGAATACCCCGTCAGGCAGTCAACGCCACACTGGTTACTGCTGATCCTGCTGCTTCGTTGCGCAGACCTCCCGTTAAAAGGGGCTCGCCTGACGCTTACGTCAACGTCGTTGTTGCGCGGACTGGCACTGATCTCGTTTTTGGCCTTCACACCATTGTTGCTTCTCTCGCTGCGCACGCAACAGCAATTGACGCTGGCGGAGCGGCAGTCAGCGCAGTGGCGTCTGGCTGAGTCGCTCCCTGTGGGAGGCTGGCTCCTTGCCACTCGCTACCGGTTTGATGTCCAGATGGGATATCTGCAACGCTATCAGCGCTCCCGGGATGCTCACTGGCTGGAAGCGGTCCGCCGCTGGGCGCCTGACTATGTGCGTGTTCACCCCGATCCGAACGTCTCTTTCACGCAAATCTTACTGGCGTTGCAGCAACGCGACCTGGTCGAGGCGCATCGTCTGGCGAGGCGCTTTTACCTGACGTATCCGAACGATCGCCGTATCCCGTGGCTGCAGGATGCACGACGTCCTTTTAATCAAAAAATGGAATGATATGAACAGACTCAGCGAACAGGCCCGCTATGTACCAGAGCTTCCCCGCAACGCCGAACTGCTGCGGATCACCGGGATCCGTTTGCAACGCATTCATTTTTTTGATGATCCATCGCTGGATGTCTGCGAGGTGTTAAGCCAGGTACGTACGCCGCTACCACTGGATCTTTTTTTCAAGCATCTTTCCATCACGGCAAAGCAGCAGCTATTCCTGTGGCAAATGCGGCGGGTGCTGGCACTCTCAGGAAGCTTTTCGCTGAATTTATCCGTCAGGATGTTGACCTGCCTGCCATGGATTGCGCAGCTCGCCCGGCAGGCGCATCAGGGGCGGATTGTTATCGAGATTCAGGATCCAGGCACCATGATGCGCCTGGAAAAGGCAGAACAGCAGACCGTATGCATGGCCGTAAAAACCCTGATACGCCATGGTTTTCGCGTGTGGTTGGATGACGTTTCACCCGAGCTATTTTTTGTCTGGCGGCTGTCTGGCATCCGTTTCGATGCCATCAAAATTGAAAGCGAAATGTTTCATCAGTTCAGGACATCAGAGTGGCAGTTGAGGGTACTGGTCAATCAATTTCGCGGGCTGGGAGACCGGGTTGTTGTCGAGGGAGTGGAAACGCCGCAGGATTATGCCATTTGCCGCATGAGCGGCGCAGACGCGGTGCAGGGATTTATGTTTGAGCAAGAAGTCTTACCGAAAAGCCTGAACCATTGCTGATTCAGGCTCTGGTCATTACTCGCTCAGCGTCTGTGCGATATCTTTTTGCACCTGCTGGCGCTGTGCTGGGGTCAGCACTTTGTTCAGATCAAAATAGTATTTCACGCGATAATAACGTGCCTGTTGTTCGATGTTGCTGAACGCAGAAAGCTGTTTCTTGACGGCAGCTTCATCCCATTTCCCGGACTTGATGACGTCAATCAACGCGCCGTCTTTAACATCTTTCACCGAAATCTGGCTAACGTTGGTTTCAAGCTGCTGGTGCAGTTTTTTAATCTGCGCAACCTGGTCGGTGCTTAACTTAAGGTGCTGAACTATCGGATCCTGGGCGGGAGCCGGAACATTAGATGTCGTTGCTGCAAGCGTGCTAAAAGAAGCGCCAGCCACGGTAACTGCCAGCAAAGTCATGCGTATGAAGTTCTTCATTATTGAAATCCTGATAAGGGAATTATCGACATTGTCTGCCACTCGCTGGTTACGAGTGATTATCCTTTGCAGAATACGATGCCCGCCGCATGTCGCCACGCGAATTTGTTTTGCGGTTGGTTACGGAGTGAAACAATCCCGCCACGGAAAATGTTGTGCAGCGGGAGTGAAGGCGAGAGTTATAGCGTGAACGGGTCGGCGTCTTGCCAGGCGGGAAACTTCTCGCGATACTCGCGCAGCGCCGAGAGTGACAGTTCTGCGTCAATGCGTGTGGCCTGATGCGGCTCGGCGGTGGCAATAATCTCACCCTGCGGATTAATCACCCGGCTGTCACCGCGATAATGATGGCCGTTCCCGTCAGTGCCCACGCGGTTACATCCTGCTACATAAGCCTGGTTCTCAATCGCCCGTGCTGTGAGCAGAACCTGCCAGTGCAGCGAACGCGGCGCCGGCCAGTTGGCGACATACAATGCCAGGTCGTAATCGTTGCGGTTGCGCGACCACACTGGAAAACGCAGGTCATAACAGACCAACGGTAGAATACGCCAGCCGCGCCATTCAAAAATAACCCGCGCGTCACCTGCCTGGTAATACTGATGCTCATCCGCCATGCGGAACAGATGGCGCTTATCATAGAAATGGACATGACCTTCGGGTTCGACCAGTAAAAAGCGGTTGACCGGGCCGCGTTCAGACTGGAGAGCGGCGCTGCCTGCAATGAGGGCGTTGGTCTGCTGCGCCTTAGCGCGCATCCAGCTTACAACCTCTTCCTGCGCCAGCGATTTACTTGCCGCTTCCATGGCAAATCCACTGGTAAACATCTCGGGCAACACAATGACATCACGTCCTGTGACGGTTTCCAGTTGACGGTCGAAATGGCGCAGGTTGGCCGGGCCATCCATCCAGATCAGCGGTTGTTGCAGCAGAGTAATTTTCAAACCAGGCACGATCAAGGCTCCTCGTTGAACAACATTTTGACACTGTAACATGAGCTTTAACGAAAATGTGGCAATAAAAAGCCCCGCATTAAGCGGGGCCCGGCATTGTGCGTATGTCGTTATGCGGCTTCGACTTTACGCACCTTCTCTGGCAACTTTACCGGCTGAGTTGCCAGCTCCTCGGGTTCAAAGTCATCCACGTTGATGCTGCGCAGACGGCTCGCCTCGGCTTTCACCAGAATCGCGGCTTCGTCTTTATCAATCAGTCCTTTAGCCAGCGCATTGTGCGCCAGTTCATCCAGGCGGGTAAACGGCAGGTTTTTACCCAGCTCTTTGCAGATCCGCTGGTGGATAGGGTCAGCTGCAATCACATCCAGCAGAGCCTCTTCCAGCAAACCAACCGGGTTATGCTCGCTTGGCGTCAGGTATTGACCACGACCAAGACGAGAACGGGTGGCGCTTGGAACCTGCAAAATCTTCGCGACTTTATGATCCAATTTGTCTGACGGTGCATGGTAGTGGCGACCGGTAGGGAAGATAACCACATTCAGCAAGCCAGCGACCAGACGGTTCGGGAAGTTAATCAGCAGGTCGTCCATCGCCTGTTCCGCTTTGTACAACGCATCCTGAACGCCCCAGTGAACCAACGGCAGGTCGGCTTCATTACGGCCTTCATCGTCATAACGTTTCAGTACCGCGGAGGCCAGATACAGCTGACTTAACACATCGCCCAGACGCGCGGAGATACGTTCACGGCGCTTCAGGCTACCGCCCAGTACGGCCATGGATACATCTGAAAGCAGTGCCAGGTTGGCGCTCAGACGGTTCAGGTGCTGGTAGTAACGTTT
Source organism: Citrobacter sp. Ce104 (assembly GCF_030334595.1). Lineage (NCBI taxonomy): Bacteria > Pseudomonadati > Pseudomonadota > Gammaproteobacteria > Enterobacterales > Enterobacteriaceae > Citrobacter > Citrobacter sp. Ce104. The sequence goes on along the minus strand of NZ_JAOWDP010000064.1, from coordinate 864,080 downwards.
GGTCGCATCGCCGGTTGGCGTGCTGCTGGTTAAGCCACGCGTCAGGCCAAGCCAGAAGCTGCGTACTTTGTTACTGCCGACGTGACCGATGTGTTTGAACAGCAGCTTATCGAACGCATTCACATCGTTACTCTGTGCCGCAGCCATCTCTTCCAGTACATACGGATGGCAGCGAATAGCACCCTGACCGAAGATCATCATGCTACGGGTCAGAATGTTGGCGCCTTCCACGGTAATAGCGATTGGCGCGCCCTGATAAGCACGGGCGAGGAAGTTGCTTTCGCCAAGCATAATGCCTTTACCGCCAGTGATATCCATGGCATCGATGATTGACTGCTGCCCACGGTGGGTACAGTGATACTTCACGATAGCCGACAGCACCGCCGGTTTTTCACCCAGCATAATACCGTAGGTAATCAGCGACGCCGCAGCATCCATCACGTAGGCGTTACCCGCAATACGCGCCAACGGCTCTTCAATACCTTCCATCTTGCCGATAGAGATTTTGAACTGGCGACGAATGTGCGCATACGCGCCGGTTGCCATCGCGACGGATTTCACGCCGCCCGTCGAGTTAGACGGCAGGGTAATACCGCGTCCCACGGACAGACATTCCACCAGCATGCGCCAGCCCTGACCGGCCATTTTCGGACCACCGATGATGTAATCAATCGGTACGAACACATCTTTACCGAGGGTCGGACCGTTCTGGAACGGTACGTTCAGCGGGAAGTGGCGACGCCCAATTTGTACGCCCGGCGTTGAGGTTGGGATCAGCGCACAGGTAATACCGAGATCTTCTTCACCACCCAGCAGTTTTTCCGGGTCGGAAAGTTTAAATGCCAGACCCAGTACGGTAGCGATAGGGGCCAGCGTAATATAACGTTTGTTCCAGGTCAGGCGCATACCCAGCACCTGCTGGCCCTGCCAGTCGCCCATACAAACTACGCCGGTATCAGGGATCGCGCCTGCGTCGGAGCCTGCTTCCGGGCTGGTCAGAGCAAAGCATGGGATCTCCTGACCGCGAGCCAGACGCGGCAGGTAATGATTTTTCTGCTCTTCGGTGCCGTAATGTTGCAGCAGTTCGCCTGGGCCTAACGAGTTAGGTACGCCAACGGTGATCGCCAGGATCCCGGATACGCCGGAGAGTTTCTGCAATACGCGAGCCTGAGCATAGGCGGAGAATTCCAGCCCGCCGTACTCTTTCTTAATGATCATCGCGAAGAAGCGGTGTTCTTTCAGATACGCCCACAGTTCCGGGGGCAGATCCGCGAGTTCATGGGTTATCTGGAAGTCGTTCGCCATGCGGCACGCTTCTTCCACCGGGCCGTCAATAAACGCTTGCTCTTCAGCAGTCAGATGCGGCTGAGGATAGTTATGCAGTTTTTTCCAGTCTGGCTTGCCCTGGAACAGGTCGCCTTCCCACCAGGTCGTACCGGCATCAATCGCTTCTTTCTCGGTGCGCGACATCGGCGGCATGACTTTACGGAAACCGCGGAACACCGGCGCAGAGATCATGGATTTGCGCATCGGCGTAAAGTTAAACGGTACGAGGATAATGGCCAGAGGAACCAGCAGCCAGACTGACCACAGGCCAGCCACGCCAAGCGCAGCCGTCCAGGCGAGCAAAATTAAGCTGCTGAGGAATAAGCTCACGCGGTGATAAAACAGAACGCTGAGCAGAACAACCGTAGCGATAATACTCAAAATCATCATAACGAAAAGCTCCCTTGCTTGTAGGAGGTCTGACCACTTGTGATGATATGGTTGTAGTGGATGTAAATTCTTTTAGCAATGTGTTTACAAAATAATTACAACAAAGCTCACATTGTTGCCGTTTTAACCGGCACAAAAAATCAAAAGCCGTAGCCATTCCTGTGGCTTGTACTTCTCGCTGGTAGCGCTATCCGGTACACTGCATCTTGTCATTTACATTCATGCTGAAGGATATCCTCATGTACCAGGATCTTATTCGTAACGAACTGAGCGAAGCGGCGGAAACGCTGGCTAATTTTCTTAAAGATGACGCCAATATTCACGCCATTCAGCGCGCGGCGGTCCTGTTGGCAGACAGCTTTAAAGCCGGTGGTAAGGTACTTTCTTGCGGTAACGGCGGTTCCCATTGCGACGCGATGCACTTCGCCGAAGAGCTGACTGGACGCTATCGTGAAAACCGCCCTGGCTATCCGGCGATCGCTATCTCTGACGTCAGCCATATCTCCTGCGTTAGCAACGATTTTGGTTACGATTATGTGTTCTCGCGCTACGTTGAAGCCGTGGGCCGCGCGGGCGATGTCCTGTTAGGCATCTCTACTTCGGGTAACTCCGGTAACGTAATTAAAGCGATTGCCGCAGCGCGCGAGAAAGGGATGAAAGTGATCACCCTGACCGGGAAAGATGGCGGCAAAATGGCGGGCAGCGCAGATATCGAAATTCGCGTGCCGCACTTTGGCTACGCTGACCGTATTCAGGAAATTCATATCAAAGTGATCCATATCCTGATTCAACTGATCGAAAAAGAGATGGTTAAATAAGCCGATAATTTTTGCCGGTCTTATCGGGCCAGGAACTTGTAGGCCCGATAAGCGAAGCGCCATCGGGCATTGTGCCGGATGGCGACGCAAGCGTCTTATCCGGCCTACAAGCTGTGCTTTGCCGGTCTTGGCAGGCAATTAACCGTTTTAAGGTAGGTGATGTATGTGCGAACTGCTCGGGATGAGCGCCAATGTGCCAACCGATATCTGCTTTAGCTTCACCGGGTTGGTCCAGCGCGGCGGAGGTACCGGGCCGCACAAAGACGGCTGGGGTATTACGTTTTATGAAGGTAAGGGCTGCCGTACGTTTAAAGATCCGCAACCCAGCTTTAACTCGCCTATTGCCAAACTGGTACAAGACTATCCCATCAAATCCTGTTCCGTGATTGCCCATATTCGTCAGGCGAATCGCGGTGAAGTAGCACTGGAAAATACCCATCCCTTCACGCGTGAGCTGTGGGGACGTAACTGGACGTACGCCCATAACGGACAGCTCAGCGGCTATAAATCGCTGGAAACCGGTAATTTCCGCCCGGTTGGGGAAACCGACAGCGAAAAAGCCTTCTGCTGGCTGCTCCACAAGCTGACAGAGCGTTATCCGCGCACGCCTGGCAATATGACGGCAGTGTTTAAATATATCGCGATGCTGGCAGGAGAATTGCGGGAGAAGGGCGTCTTCAACATGCTGTTGTCTGACGGGCGTTATGTGATGGCCTTCTGCTCGACCAATTTGTTTTGGATCACGCGCCGTGCGCCGTTTGGCGTAGCGACACTGTTGGATCAGGATGTGGAAATCGATTTTAGCTCAGAGACCACACCCAACGATGTGGTCACCGTGATTGCCACTCAGCCGCTAACCGGCAATGAAACCTGGCAAAAGATTATGCCAGGCGAGTGGGCATTATTTTGTCTCGGGGAGCGTGTAGTTTGATGCCAGCTGCGGCTGAACCACTTCGTGACTCAACGGCTTGCTGATAACGTAACGGCCATCGACGACGGAAACGGTCGGTGGCTTACGCGTCTGTTCAAAGTAATCGTATCCCGGCTTTAGCTGCGACCAGAACTCTTTGTAATACGAGAACTTATGGCGCTGCATGTTGGCGTCGGTCATGCGGAACGGATAAATGCTAACCTGGACGCTGGACTGTCCGAACACCAGCGCGCCGGTGACAAACTGGAAAATCTCATCAATGCCGTTGTCGGTCATCGCGTAGCAGCCGACGGAAACACAGGCGCCGTGGATCATCAGGTATTTACCTTCATAACCGTGGGCGCGGTCGTAGGCGTTAGGAAAACCAATGTTAATCGCTTTATAGAAGCGGCTATCCGGTTTCAGCTGTCCACGCTGTACGCTGTAAAATCCTTCCGGACTTTTGAAATCACCCTGACGCTGTTTCGGCCCTAAGCCGCCGGAATAATTGCAAATCTTATAGCTGTCGAGCAATTGATACTGTTCGCCCATCTTGACGTACAGATCCAGCGTGCGCTCTTCTTTGAAGATCTGGATATAGACGGGGGAGCCCATTAATTGCTGCTTATATTCTTTGCTGACAGGCGTAGTCGGGCTGCTGCTGCTCAGCAAACCGGCAAATGAAACGCACGGCAATAAAAGCATCGCAAGAAAAAATGCGATTTTACGCATACTGCTTATTCCTTGATAAAACGATTACACACGCCAGGACGGCAAAAAGAGTCCCCAAATCGGATAAATCTGGATCTGGAGCGCTCACATTATCACCCAGAGAGTTTTTCGCAAGTCTCTCGTGCGGCGTTTACACTTTAGATTTTCTTTATACGGAAAATTGTACTTAAAGGCAGTCAGACAGCGGCGTATTTTGCGCGTGAGCGCACTTCATTTAGTCTTATGAGTGCAGAATTCCTAATGTATTGAATTTAAAAAATTAATAATTTAATAATCGAATATTAAAATGGAATACCCGGCAACAGCGGTAGACTGCGCCGAACGTGTTTAATTAGGTATTTTTGTTTTCATGTCTTTTGTCTCTGCACCCCGACGCTTTTTGCCGGGTCTGCTGTCTTTGTGTGTTGTGTTGTCCTCACCGTCTGTCGCCAAAGTTCAGCCCCTCTTATCTGACGCCCATTTAAGCTATGCGGCGCAAATGCGCATGCGTAACCGCGCCCGGCTGCTTAAGCAGTACCACGCGCAGGTAAAAAAGCAGGCAAGTTATGTGGTGGAAGGAAATGCGCAAAGTAAAAGCGCGCTGCGACAGCAGAACAGGACGCTGATTAAACAGCACCCGGAGTGGTTCCCGGGGCCGCTGAAAGCGAGCGATCATCGCTGGAAAGAGCTGGCTGAGAATGACCATTTTCTCAGTAGCGATCATCTGCATAACATGACCGAAGTGGCAATCCATCGTCTCGAGCAGCAGCTGGGTAAACCTTATTTGTGGGGAGGGACCAGCCCGGATCAGGGCTTTGACTGCAGCGGGCTGATTTTTTATGCCTACAACAAAATCCTGGCGGCAAAATTGCCGCGTACGGCGAATGAAATGTATCACTATCGGCGGGCGACCATCGTCGCCAATCGCGACCTTCGTCGTGGGGATTTATTGTTCTTTCATATTCACAGTCGGGATATTGCCGATCATATGGGCGTCTATTTGGGGCAGGGACAATTTATTGAATCGCCGCGTACCGGAGAAACCATTCGGGTGAGTAATTTATCCGATGACTTCTGGCAGGATCATTACCTCGGCGCCCGTCGTATTCTTACGGAAAATACCATTCTGTAATCAACAAGGCGGTGCAAATGACACCGCCTCGTCAGGGGTTAACTCAACGCCCCCATGATCTTTAATTCTAGCTCGTCCGGAACTTCGTTATAAGACAACACCTGCAAACCCGGAGCGAACAGGCGCGCATAGCGCGCGAGCAGAGGACGTAGCTGCGGTGCGACCAGCAGGACCGGCTCTTTACCCGCGGCTTTCATCTGTTCTTTAATCTGCGGCATATTGGTCTGGAATTGATTGAGCATATTCGGATCGACCGGTACGCTATCGAGCACCACTTTGCCGCTTTGCTGCGCCTGATTCACCACATTTGCCAGCAGATTCTCCAGCTCATTATTCAGGGTGTACACCGCCAGCTCATCTTTGCGTACAAACGGATGGGTAATGCTGCGACGAAGCGCCAGACGCACATCTGCCGTTAACAAAATATGATCTTTGGTGACGGCGCTACTGGCGACCAGAACGGTAGCAATAGTGACGATATCGCGCAGCGGCACACCTTCGACCAGCAGTGCCCGGTAAACCTTCAGGAGCTGGCTGTAATTCAGCGCCGCGCTCAGATCCTCCGCCAGACGGGGCGCCATCGAAGAGAGGCGGTTATGCAGTTGCGTAATATCGTCGTAGTTAAACAGGTCGGGAATATAGTTGCGAATGATCTTATTCACGTGCGTTGCAATAACGCTGGCGCTATCAATGACCTGATACCCCATATTTAGCGCTTTGGCTTTTTGCGCCGGGACAATCCACGTGACCGGCATACCGTAGGCCGGATCGTGACCTAAAACACCATCGATCTCACCGTAGGTTTCACTGGAAGGCAGCGCCATCAGCTTATCTGAGGGAATATCGGCCTCATCAGCCTTGATCCCGTTGATAAAAATGGCGTACTGGGTCGGTTTTAGACGGAAGTTTTCCCGAATGCGAATTTCCGGTAGCAACACGCCGTTCGTGTCTGAAATAACCTGCCGCACACCGCGAATACGTTGGGTGAGCGGATTCCCTTTAGATTTGTCCACCAGCGACACCAGCTTGTAGCCCAGGCTCAGGCTGATTGGCTCAATCAAGGGGATCGTTTCCCAACTGACCTGTTGCTCAGTGGTTTCAACGATAGTTTTGGTCAGCGTCTCAAGGTTTTTCTCTTCGGTCTCAGCCACCTTCGGGCGCTTGCTCATACGCCAGGCGGTGAACCCCAGCAGGGCGCTGAACACCAGGAATGGGAAATGCGGCATTCCCGGCACCACCGCCAGTACAAACATAATGCTGGTGGCGGTATAGAGCACGGAGGGGCTGGCCAGCAGCTGGCTTCGCACGTCAGTGGCAATATCGCCGCTGTCGCTCACGCGAGTAACGATAATCGCCGCCGCCGTTGACAGCAGCAGAGACGGGATCTGGGCGACCAGACCGTCACCGATGGTCATCAGTACGTATTGCTGGAATGCAGCTTCGGCGCTTAAATCGTATTTGAAAATACCGATACAGACGCCGCCGATCAGGTTAATGGCCAGGATCATCATCCCGGCGATGGCATCACCGCGCACGAACTTCGACGCACCGTCCATTGCGCCATAGAAATCCGCTTCGCCCGCCACGTCTTTACGTCGCGCCTGCGCCTGGGCCTGATTAATCAGCCCTGCGTTCAGATCGGCGTCGATCGCCATCTGCTTGCCGGGCATGGCGTCGAGGGTAAAGCGGGCCGAAACTTCGGAGATACGCTCGGCGCCCTTGGTCACCACGATAAAGTTGATTGTGAACAGCGTCAGTAAAGCTGACCGTGAAAACATCGTGGCAGCGCTGCATGGCCAATCAATCTTTAACGGTGGCGGTATGGCGCCGTTAAACAAGCTGGGCAAGCAGCCGATAGCGCCGGGTGCGCAGAAGAAAAACGTCACGCGCAACAAACTCGATAAAACCGCCAACCCGCAGGAGACGGCGAAGATCACGGAAGAAAACGCGAAAAAGGCGTTAGACGTGAACGAGAAAACAACGTTACTGAAGCAAAAATCAGCCCGTGAATTGGGCGAGCTGGCGACCGACATTAATGCCATCGCCCGCAACGCGCATATGGAAACTAACCTCGAGATGGAGATAGTTCCTCAGGGGCTGCGCGTACTGATTAAAGATGACCAGAACCGTAATATGTTTGAACGCGGTAGCGCCAAAATTATGCCGTTCTTTAAATCTCTGCTGGTTGAGCTGGCTCCCGTGTTTGACTCGCTGGATAACAAGATAATCATCACCGGGCATACTGACGCGATGAGCTATAAGAGCAATATTTACAACAACTGGAACCTCTCCGGCGACCGCGCATTGTCGGCACGACGCGTGCTGGAAGATGCCGGAATGCCGCAGGATAAAGTTATGCAGGTCAGCGCGATGGCGGACCAAATGTTGCTGGATGCGAAAAACCCGGAAAGCGCCGGTAACCGTCGCATTGAGATCATGGTGTTGACGCAAAGCGCTTCCGATACGCTGTATCAATATTTCGGTCAGCAGGGAGAGAAGGTTGTGCAACCGCTAGTTGATAAGCTGGACAAGCAAAAGCAAGTGACTTCTTTACGTCAACAATCTGCTCCCGTCACGCATTAATTCTGTTCCCGTCCCCCACGCAACGTGGGGGCAAATTATCCCTCAGGAAGGCAATGTGATAGATGTAACCCATATTATTCCCTTGGATATTGATACTGATAACGTCACCGATGTGGCCTGTCAGGGCGCGCATTTCGACAAAGTTTCAGGTATCTGGTACACCGAACCCCATGAGCTAAACGGGGCGCTGCGTGACTATGTCTACGACACCGACAATTTCAATATCGTCGCCCCGTACTATCTGGTGATTACCTCGAAGATGCACTGCTGGAGCTGCCACCAAATTACCCGTATTCATGGCGTGATGTTTACCCGCTTTATTAAGAAAAATCAGGATGGTCAGGGCTGGCAGTCGGTCAGGCGTAACAGCTTTTTGTTCCACATTAATTCTCTGCCTGAAGAGATAAAAAAGAACATCAAAGCCAGCAATTACTATCTCGATAAAAGTAAAACCACCGGGCTACGCTACTGGATGAACCATTGTGAAATTTGTGGCGAACGTCTGGGCGATTACGAGCTTTTCTGCGTTGAGAATGATGCCTTTCGCCTGATGACAATCGAAAAACTGCTGCGGGCAAATATTCGCAAAGTAAATAAACTGTTTGTCAGTACGGCGGGCAATCCAGCGGAACATACGAAAACGGATATTGTGCGTTACCTGTGCGATGCGCGCTTCGTCATGAATGGTCCGGCGTAAGGTATAATCATACTTCTCACACCATAAAAATACTGTATACTTAAACAGTGTTGTGGGAGGCGAGTGATGCGCAAAATCATACATGTTGATATGGACTGCTTTTTCGCGGCGGTGGAAATGCGCGATAACCCCGCCCTGCGAGACATTCCCATTGCCATCGGCGGCAGCCGCGAGCGCCGGGGAGTTATCAGCACAGCCAATTACCCGGCGCGCAAATTTGGCGTACGTAGCGCGATGCCAACGGGAATGGCGTTAAAGCTGTGCCCGCATCTCACTTTATTGCCTGGTCGCTATGAGGCTTATAAAGAAGCTTCCCGGCAGATTCAGGCGATCTTCTCTCGCTATACCTCACTGATTGAACCTCTTTCGCTGGATGAAGCCTATCTGGATGTCACCGACAGTACCCACTGTCACGGTTCTGCTACGCTGATCGCCCAGGAGATCCGCCAGACGATTTTTAACGAGCTGCAGCTCACCGCCTCCGCCGGAATTGCGCCGGTTAAATTCCTGGCAAAAATTGCCTCCGATCTCAACAAGCCCAACGGGCAATATGTGATTACTCCTGCCGACGTTCCTGAATTTCTCAAAACGTTACCGTTAGGCAAAATTCCCGGCGTCGGCAAAGTCTCCGCCGCTAAGCTGGAAGCAATGGGATTACGTACCTGCGAGGATGTTCAAAAATACGACCTGGCAATGTTGCTCAAACGTTTTGGTAAGTTTGGTCGCGTGCTGTGGGAGCGTAGCCAGGGCATTGATGAGCGGGACGTCAACAACGACAGGCTGCGCAAATCCGTCGGCGTGGAGCGCACGCTGGCGGAAGATATTCACGAGTGGCCAGAGTGCGAGGCAATTATTGAGCGGCTGTATCCCGAACTGGAACGGCGTCTGGCAAAGGTAAAGCCGGATCTCCTGATCGCTCGCCAGGGGATAAAACTCAAGTTTAATGATTTTCAGCAGACCACGCAGGAGCACGTCTGGCCGCGCTTAAATAAAGATGACTTGATTGCGACGGCGCGCAAAACCTGGGATGAACGTCGGGGAGGGCGTGGTGTGAGGCTGGTGGGATTACACGTCACGCTGCTGGATCCACAAATGGAAAGACAGCTACTGTTGGGGCTGTGACTCAGAACAATTACCGGATGACGGCATAAAAACTTTCTCAGGCCTACAAATTAGCGTGTAGGCCGGATAAGCACAGCGCCATCCGGCATTTAGCGCAGAACCTTACTTCGCTGGAATAGACTTCAGCAGTTCAGTCAGAAGCGTCCAGTAGTGGCCGACGCTTTCAATATGAACCTGCTCATCCGGGGAGTGCGGACCCGTGATGGTTGGCCCAATGGAAACCATGTCCATTTCTGGATACGGTTTCTTGAACAGACCACATTCCAGACCGGCGTGGATAATCTGGATGTTCGGCGTTTTGTTGAACAGACGCTGATAGGTTTCGCGCACCAGGTGCATAACCGGGGAGTTAGCATCCGGCTGCCAGCCAGGATACGCGCCTTTGGCTTCCGTTTTGGCACCCGCGAGCTTGCCGAGTGAATCCAGCATGCTCACCACGTAGTCTTTACCGCTATCGATCAGCGAGCGAACCAGACAATGGATCTGTACATTATCGTCAGTCATGGTGACCACACCGACGTTCAGGGAGGTTTCTACCACGCCTTTTGCTACGTCGGAATTGCGGATAACGCCGTTCGGGGTGGCGTTCAGCAGACGCACGAAGCTGTCGCGAGACTGAGCGGTCAGCGCGGCTTTATCTTGAGTCACGGTATCCAGCACCAGAGCCAGGTTCTTTTCTTTGGCATCCAGTTCGTTTTTCAGGATTTCCTGGTAGGTGCCGACCAGCGCTTTTAACGCATCAACTTTATCTGCAGCTACGGCGAGGGTAGCAAAGGCTTCACGCGGAATCGCGTTGCGCAGTGTACCGCCGTTGAAATCAACCAGACGCAGATCCAGCTCTTGGGCGTGACCCGCCAGGAAGCGGACCAGCAGCTTGTTGGCGTTACCAAGACCCACGTGGATTTCGCCGCCGGAGTGGCCGCCTTTCAGGCCTTTCAACGTCAGCTTAAAGCTCTGGAAGCCAGCCGGGATTGCTTCACGGGACAGCGGCAGATTAGAGGTAAAGTCGATACCGCCTGCGCAACCCATGTAGATCTCACCTTCTTCTTCAGAGTCGGTGTTGATCAGAATATCTGCCTGCAGCCAGTTAGCCTGCAGACCAAACGCGCCATCCATACCCGCTTCTTCGGTCATGGTGAGCAGGACTTCTAACGGGCCGTGTACCACGTTGTCATCAGCCAGAACGGCCAGCGCAGACGCCATACCGATGCCGTTATCCGCACCCAGCGTGGTGCCACGAGCTTTTACCCATTCGCCGTCAATATAAGGCTGGATAGGATCTTTAGTGAAGTCGTGTACGGTGTCGTTGTTTTTCTGCGGGACCATATCCAGGTGCGCTTGCAGAACGACCGGCTTGCGATTTTCCATGCCTGCGGTAGCAGGTTTGCGAATCAGGATATTACCGACTTGATCGCGCTCGACGTGGAAACCTTTCTCCTGGGCCCAGCTCAGAATGTGTTCAGCGAGCTGTTCTTCATGGTAAGACGGATGAGGAATAGAACAGATTTTGGCAAAAATATCCCACAGCGGTTGCGGGGATAACTGAGACAGTTCAGACACGTTGAGTCTCCTTGGCGATGTCCTACAAAACTTGCTTGCAGGCCACGGGGTTAGCAGAATTAAAAACATCACAAGTCAGGCTTGCGCGATGCGATTGAGAATACCACTTTCTCCGCTGACGGCTAGCATAAAGCATGCAAAAAGAGGCGTGGATTCCGCGAAACACTGGTTTTTAGTGCTTCAGATCTCTATAATCTCGCGCAACCTATTTCCCCCTCGAACACTTTTTAAGCCGTAGATAAACAGGCTGGGACACTTCACATGAGCGAAAAATACGTCGTCACCTGGGACATGTTGCAGATCCATGCACGTAAACTGGCAAGCCGCCTGATGCCTTCTGAACAATGGAAAGGCATTATTGCCGTTAGCCGTGGTGGTCTGGTGCCGGGCGCATTGCTGGCGCGTGAATTGGGTATTCGTCATGTCGATACCGTATGCATCTCCAGCTACGATCACGACAACCAGCGCGAACTGAAAGTGCTGAAGCGTGCCGAAGGCGACGGTGAAGGTTTCATCGTCATTGATGACCTGGTTGACACCGGTGGTACTGCCGTTGCGATCCGCGAAATGTACCCTAAAGCGCATTTCGTTACTATTTTCGCTAAGCCGGCTGGTCGCCCGCTGGTGAATGATTATGTTGTTGATATCCCTCAGGATACCTGGATTGAGCAGCCGTGGGATATGGGCGTAGTGTTCGTCCCGCCGATCTCTGGTCGCTAATCTAAAAAGTTTTCAACGCCTGGCAACTGCCGGGCGTTGTTCTTTTTGCACTGTGTCAGGTTACACTATGCCTTAGTGAGTACTCATGGAGGCTGCAATCATGTCACAGGCTAACCTCAGCGAAGTCCTGTTTAAACCCCGCTTCAAACACCCTGAAACGTCAACGCTGGTTCGTCGTTTTAATCACGGCGCGCAGCCATCCGTACAATCCGCCCTGGATGGCAAAACCGTTCCACACTGGTATCGCATGGTGAATCGCCTGATGTGGATCTGGCGTGGCGTCGATCCGCGCGAAATCCTCGAAGTCCAGGCTCGTATCGTCATGAGCGAAGCCGAACGCACGGATAAAGAGCTCTATGACACGGTCATCGGCTATCGCGGTGGAAACTGGATCTACGAGTGGGCGAAGCAGGCGATGGACTGGCAACAGAAAGCGTCTATGGAGGAGGATCCGCAGGTAAGTGGACGCCACTGGCTGCATGCTTCCACGTTGTACAACATTGCCGCGTATCCACACTTAAAAGGCGATGAGCTGGCAGAGCAGGCGCAGGCTCTGGCCAATCGCGCTTATGAAGAAGCTGCGCAGCGTCTGCCGGGCACGCTGCGTGAGATGGAGTTTGCCGTAACCGGCGGCGCGCCGATCACCGGTTTCCTGCATATGCCAAAAGGCGACGGTCCGTTCCCGACGGTGCTGATGTGCGGTGGCCTCGACTCCATGCAAACGGATTATTACAGTCTGTATGAGCGTTACTTTGCCCCGCGCGGTATTGCTATGCTGACGCTGGATATGCCGTCGGTCGGGTTCTCATCAAAATGGAAACTGACCCAGGATTCCAGCCTGCTGCACCAGCACGTATTAAAAGCGCTGCCGAATGTTCCATGGGTGGATCACACCCGCGTGGCGGCCTTCGGTTTCCGCTTTGGTGCTAACGTGGCGGTACGCCTGGCGTATCTGGAATCATCGCGTCTGAAGGCGGTTGCCTGTCTTGGTCCGGTAGTGCATGCGCTGCTAAGTGACCCACAACGTCAGGCAAGCGTCCCGGAAATGTATCTTGACGTTCTGGCCAGTCGCCTCGGGATGCACGACGCATCCGATGAAGCGCTACGCGTTGAGCTTAATCGCTATTCATTAAAAGTGCAGGGCCTGCTGGGTCGACGCTGCCCAACACCAATGCTGTCGGGGTTCTGGAAAAACGATCCATTTAGCCCGGAAGAGGAGTCGCGTTTAATCACATCTTCATCTTCCGACGGTAAGCTGCTGGAGATTCCATTCAACCCGGTGTATCGCAATTTTGACAAAGGCCTGCAGGAAATCACTGGTTGGATCAATCAGAGATTGTGTTAAAAGTTTGCTAAATTTTATCGATTTGGTAAAACAGGTGCTTCACCTAAGGAGATCGTAATGACGTTACCGAGTGGGCATCCGAAAAGTAGATTGATCAAGAAATTCACCGCGCTTGGCCCGTACATCCGGGAAGGGCAGTGCGAAGATAATCGGTTTTTTTTCGATTGTCTGGCTGTTTGCGTCAATGTGAAACCCGCCCCTGAAAAACGCGAGTTTTGGGGCTGGTGGATGGAACTGGAGGCGCAGGAAAAACGCTTTACCTACAGCTATCAGTTTGGCTTGTTTGATAAAGACGGGAACTGGACGGCGGAGCCGGTGAAAGAGACTGAAGTGGTAGAGCGACTGGAATACACCTTACGTGAATTTCATGAAAAATTACGTGGGTTGTTAACCTCGCTGAATCTGGCGCTGGAGCCTGCTGACGATTTTAACGATGAGCCGGTTAAATTAACGGCGTAATGAACAGTAAAATGCCGGATGGCGGCGCAACCCCATCCGGCATTTTTTTATGCTATATCAGAACTGGTAGACCATACCGACAGCAACGATATCATCATCGTTGATGCCCAGCTTATTATCGCTATCGAGCTGGTTGATTTTATAGTCGACAAACGCGGACATATTTTTGTTGAAATAGTATGTTGCGCCCACGTCGATATAATTCACCAGATCCTCATTACCTACGCCTTCAATATCTTTACCTTTTGACAGCACATAACCCAGTGACGGACGCAGACCAAAGTCAAACTGGTACTGAACAACCGCTTCGAAGTTCTGTGTTTTATTGGCGAAGCCGCCGGAAATCGGCGTCATATTGCGTGTTTCAGAATAGAACGTCGCAATATAAATATCATTGGCATCATATTTTAAGCCGGTTGCCCAGGCTTCTGCTTTATCGCCTGTACCACGAGTTTGCAGATTCTGCTGGTTGGTACGATCGGAGTTGGTATAAGCGCCGCTGACCGCGAAATCGCTGCCGCCAAAGTCATAGGTAACGGAGGTACCAAAGCCGTCGCCGTTCTGTTTTTTCACATCGCGGTCCTGGTTTTTACCCTGGTATTGCAACGTGAGATCCAGACCATCCACGACGCCGAAGAAGTCCGTATTACGATAGGTCGCCAGGCCGCTGGCGCGTTTGGTCATAAAGTTATCGGTTTGTGCGGAGGAGTCACCGCCGAATTCCGGGAACATATCGGTCCACGCTTCCACGTCGTACAGCGCGCCGAGGTTACGACCGTAATCAAACGAGCCAAGATTTTTTAATTTCAGACCGGCGAAGGCCAGGCGAGTTTTTTGCTGGTTAGAGTCGCTTTCGGCTTTATTGCCGGCGAACTCTGCTTCCCAGCGGCCATATCCCGTCAGCTCATCATTAATTTGCGTTTCGCCTTTAAAACCTAAACGGATATAGCTCTGGTCGCCATCTTTGCTGTCATAATCCGTCATGTAATGCATGGCTTTTACTTTACCGTACAGGTCCAGTTTATTACCGTTCTTGTTATACACTTCCGCTGCCTGTACGGATGCCGACACAACAATACCCATCACCACTAATGCCAGAGTGCTCTTTTTCATTTTCATTCCTGATTAAAAGTACGCGCTAATATTCACTGGGTGTGATCCCCGTTAAAAGACAGGAAGGTTTTTAACGTCTGGCAATGAACGTTTTATGACAAAGTAAGAATATTTTTAAAAAAGGATGTTTTTTTGTTTCTGTAATAAATGCGTCAAAATCTGCCGTTACGCTTGCTGATCCTGCGCAATAAAATTTCATGCTTTGTGCGCTGGTTGTTGGCAACCGGGGCCAGTCCTGCTAAAACGTTCGTTTGATATCATTTTCCCCAATTTTGAATGGCAGAGAATCATGAGTGACAGCCAGACGCTGGTGGTAAAACTTGGCACCAGTGTGTTAACGGGCGGATCGCGCCGCCTGAACCGCGCCCATATCGTAGAGCTGGTTCGCCAGTGCGCGCAGCTCCATGCCGCAGGGCATCGTATTGTTATCGTTACCTCGGGCGCGATTGCCGCCGGACGTGAGCATCTTGGTTATCCTGAGCTCCCGGCAACGATAGCCTCGAAACAGCTGTTGGCGGCGGTAGGGCAGAGCCGACTGATTCAACTGTGGGAACAGCTGTTCTCGATTTACGGTATTCATATCGGCCAGATGCTGCTGACGCGTGCGGATATGGAAGACCGTGAGCGCTTCCTTAATGCCCGCGATACCTTGCGCGCGCTGCTGGATAACAACATCGTTCCTGTCATCAATGAGAATGACGCGGTGGCGACCGCCGAAATTAAAGTCGGCGATAACGACAACCTATCTGCGCTGGCGGCGATTCTGGCCGGGGCCGATAAGCTGCTGCTGCTGACCGATCAGCAAGGGCTGTTCACCGCCGATCCACGCACCAACCCGCAGGCTGAGCTGATCAAAGACGTGCACGGTATTGATGATGCGCTGCGCGCCATTGCCGGAGATAGCGTTTCGGGTCTGGGAACCGGTGGCATGGGAACAAAACTGCAGGCTGCCGATGTCGCGTGCCGCGCCGGGATCGACACCATTATTGCCGCTGGCAGCAAGCCTGGCGTTATTGGCGATGTGATGGAAGGCGTTTCTGTCGGGACGCGTTTTCATGCTCAGGCCTCTCCGCTGGAAAACCGTAAACGCTGGATCTTCGGCGCACCGCCTGCCGGGGAAATTACCGTCGATGAGGGCGCGACCGCAGCGATTCTGGAACGCGGTAGCTCATTACTGCCAAAAGGCATTAAAAGCGTGACAGGCAACTTCTCTCGTGGTGAAGTGATCCGTATCTGTAATCTCGAAGGGCGCGATATTGCCCACGGTGTTACACGCTATAACAGCGATGCGCTGCGCCGTATTGCCGGACATCACTCACAACAGATCGACACCATCCTGGGCTACGAATACGGTCCGGTTGCTGTCCATCGCGACGATATGATCACCCGTTAAGGAACAGGCATATGCTGGAACAAATGGGCATTGCTGCCAAAGCTGCGTCATACAAGCTGGCGCTACTCTCCAGTCGTGAAAAAAATCGCGTACTGGAAACCATTGCTGATGAGCTGGAAGTGCAAACGGAAAGCATCCTCAGCGCGAACGTACAAGATGTTGAGCAGGCGCGAGTTAACGGCCTGAGCGAAGCGATGCTCGATCGCCTGGCGCTGACTCCTGCGCGTTTGAAAGCGATTGCTGACGATGTACGTCAGGTCTGTAATCTCGCCGACCCGGTCGGGCAGGTGATTGACGGTGGTCTGCTGGATAGCGGCCTGCGCCTTGAACGTCGTCGCGTTCCGCTGGGTGTGATTGGCGTGATTTATGAAGCGCGCCCAAACGTCACCGTTGATGTTGCTTCCCTGTGCCTGAAAACCGGTAATGCGGCAATTCTGCGCGGTGGGAAAGAGACGTACCGGACCAACGCCGCGACCGTGGCGGTGATCCAAAAGGCGCTGGAAGCCTGCGGTTTACCCGCAGCAGCGGTGCAGTCGATAGATAATCCGGACCGCGCGCTGGTCGCTGAAATGCTGCGTATGGACAAGTACATCGATATGCTGATCCCACGCGGTGGCGCGGGCCTGCATAAGCTGTGTCGTGAGCAGTCGACCATCCCAGTCATCACCGGCGGCATTGGCGTATGCCATATTTATGTTGATGATTCTGCTGAGATAGCCCCGGCGTTAAAGATTATCGTTAATGCCAAAACTCAGCGTCCAAGCACCTGTAACACCGTAGAAACTCTGCTGGTGCATCAGGATATCGCTGAGCGTTTCCTGCCTGCATTAAGCCAAAAGATGGCGGATAGCGGTGTTACGCTGCACGGTGACGAAATCGTGATGCAGGTACTGTGTGGCCCGGCCAAACGGGTGCCGCTGAAACCGGAAGAGCTGGATAACGAGTTTCTGTCTCTGGATCTGAACGTAGTGGTGGTCGAAAATATGGATGGCGCAATCGCCCATATTCGCGAACACGGCACCCAGCACTCGGATGCTATCCTGACGCGCACGCTCAGCAACGCCAACCGTTTCGTGAATGAAGTGGACTCTTCTGCCGTGTATGTGAATGCTTCCACCCGTTTTACCGATGGCGGTCAGTTCGGACTGGGGGCGGAAGTGGCAGTTAGCACGCAAAAACTGCACGCGCGTGGCCCAATGGGGCTGGAAGCGCTGACCACATATAAGTGGATTGGCTTCGGTGACGACACGATCCGGGCGTAATTGAAAACGGGCGATGCCATAATAGTGCTCTTAATTTTAAAGCTATTAAGGCATCTCCCGCTTAATTCTAACCTTCACTTCGCTGCCGCATTTATTTTTCTATCCTGCGTTTTAACATCATCCGCATCAGTCTGTTTTTGACCTATGCTCTCACCGGCGCCCGAAAGGCGACGTATCACAGAATTTTCCCTGCCAGCATGAATTTTCCTGGTCTGCCGTTCACGTATTGTTCCTATGGTTCGATCTATTAGAATCAGTCTCATTTTTTATGAGGAGTTGTTGCGTGAAATCGGATATTCACAAACATCGCATTCCTGTTGTGCCGCTCGGCAACCCGTTTCCCCCCCGCCATTGTTCGCTGTGTCCAAAGGGAGCGGCAATTGATCGTGATAATCAACACCGATTAATAGACAAAAGAAGAAGGTTTAAAGCAGGGGAGATACTCGCCCGGCAGGATGAATCCGCAAACATGCTTTTTGTTATTCACGAGGGATACTGCAAGTCCAGCGTGGAATGTGGCGATAACGTTTTGATCAGCCGCTTTTATGTTCCAGGGGATATCATGGCGCTGGATGCTGTCGAAGGGGGGAAGTACCTGACAACGATTAAGGCGGCAACGGCTGCGGAGGTATGTCATATCGATATTGCGCGGTTGTTCAAAGTAGCAGAAAAGGATCCGTCGGTTGCTGCCGCAGTCATCAAGTTTCTCTGCAGGGACAATGGATTCATTGTTGAAAAACTGCGGCGCTATGCGAATAAACAGGCTGAGGCCAGGATCGCTGCTTTTCTGGTGGAGTTTTACGAGATGCATGTACGTATTGGCAGGCCAGAAACGACGCTTCACTTGCCATTCTCCCGGGAGGAAATTGCCAGTTATCTCGACCTTAAAATTGAAACCGTTAGCCGGTCATTTAAATCCCTCGAACAACAAAATTTGATTACCCTACATCGGGTGCGTACGGTAACACTTAATAGTTATTTGGGATTAAAAGGTTTCAGCTAAATCCCTCCAGGTTGAACGTTATATAACACTTGATATTCCAGGAATATTCTTTTTATATGGAAAATTCCTGGTTTTATTTTTGTGAAATAATTATCAATTCGAATACTAATCCTCCAGCTTAATGATTATTTTATAAGAATATTCCCCCTCATATGAATATTTTATGAGAATTTTCTTGTGAAGTTAAAAATTTAGCATAATTGCAACAAATAATAAGCATTATAGAGAAAATATGGAGGCGTTAATTATCTTTATGTTTTGTAAGGGTTTTGCTTAGGTGATATTTGTATGATCTTTTTGATATTTATCAAAAACATAAAAAAGATGAATTGTTTGGTATTACTTATTCGTGTGGGTGATAATTCTGAAACAAGGCGCATTTAAAGTAATTTTATCTTAGGAAACTTCTTAGATAAATTTTTTTGTGGGAAAATTCTTAGTTTTTTGTAATTTTTGCGTTTCAGGGTTTGTTGAGATGTTACTTAATTCAAATGATAATTTTTTGGCGCGGCAATTCTGGCTCGCAATTAATGGAACCGCTGGAGTGACTTAAAAATAAGACTCGGTGGTGAGTTTGTTCTTAGGAGAAGATAAAAATGAAAAAATTATTATTAGTAACCTCTCTGGCTTCTGTATTTGTTGCAGCAAATGCAATGGCAGACGTTACTGCTTCTGCAACTGCCTCGTGGGACGCGACGGCAACAAAAGATACCACCAGTATGTTGGTTGTCACCCCGCTGAACTCTTTGACTTTCCAGTATGCTGAAGGTCTGAAAGCCTTCAACTCTCAGGACGGTGCTTTTGATGTGACTATTCAGGGTCAGGAAACGGCAACTGATTTTGAGCTGACTGCTCAGATCATTAGTAACACGCTGACCAACGCCAGTGGCGATGCGTCTACCCTGAACGTAGGGGTGGCATGGAATGGCACCGCGCTGACTAACTCATCAGATACTGTCCTGGTTAACTCCAGCTCGACTTCTGGTCTTGAAAGCCTGATGGCTGATGGCGCTTATAACGGTGCTGCTCGTGTCAGCGATCAATCCAACTTCAAATTCACCATCGCGTCAGCGACTTCTGATGGTAGCCAGGCAGTAACGGATTACTCTGCTCTGCCAGACGGCTATTGGACTGGAGATGTAAAAGTACAGTTTAATGCAACCTGGACGACTCCGTCTGCCTAAGTAATAAAAATTCGGGAGAATTTTTTCTCCCGAATTTATCAGGAATGGCGTCATGAAAAAATATTTACCGACAGCGATGTTGGTAGGGTTAGTAGTATCTTTTCCCGGATTGGCAATTAATGTGGGTGAAATCACATCGATAATGACTTCTGCTGAGAGTTCATTATCGAAAGAAATTACTAATACAACTGATGCAGCGCGTTATGTCAGTGTTTCGGTAAAACAATTGTCATCACCTTTGGCGGGGGGAGTCGAAATAAAACCTGTCAATTCCGGAGAGTTACTTTCTACACCTGCCAATCTTATTCTTCCTGGTCAGGCAAAGGATGTTTTTCGCTTCTTTTATAAAGGACCTGCAGATGATCTCGAACGTTATTATCGTCTGCAATGGATAGATGAGCCGGTCACCGAGAGCGCGGAAACTCGGGCGAATAAAATGGCGGTTGCAACAGCGTCGGCTGAAATTGGCACTATTCTGGTGGTCGCGCCGCGAAAAGAGCGTTTTGAATATAGCCGAAATGGCGATGTTATTACCAATACTGGCAATGTTTCGTTTCGTGTGATCGCCTATGGCGCGTGTAAGGATAAGGCTCGCGATCAGGGACGAGGTTGTCGCGAACGTTATTACATTATGCCGGGTACGAAAATAAAATTACAGTTTACCGACATCAGCAATAGCCGTTCACGCATTGGTATTTGGCACGGTAAGCAGTTTATTACAGTGAAGTGATGGTCGATTGCAGCCATCTGTACGGGATAAATAAAAATACCGGAATGTAAGGATGCATATGACAACAACAAATATTGTCGGCGGTAGCATTTGTTTTTTTCTTGCGCTGACACCAGGATTTTCACATGCAGCCCCAGTAAAAGTGGGTAATTACGTTATTCCCAGCGCTTTCGCCCGTTCACTGGAGCAGGGAATGACGGTGCCGGTATATATTCGTTACAACGAGACTGACGAGAAAAGTCAGCAAAAAATTGCCGATGCGGTGATTTCACTTGTTGATGGCAATATTACAGTTAAAGCCCTGACTCTTGCTGAATTGCCTAATAATGCCGTGTTATCTGGAAAAACTCGTGCGTTGGTAGAAAAAATTCGTGATGTGAAATTTCACGATAACACCAATATCGAGCTATCGGACAATGCACGCCTGCAGCTCAACGTTTCTTCATTTCACCTGGAGATGATTGTCAGCAAAGATGCGTTAACTGAAGCGATTGTCGCACGCAGTAGCCTGCTTGGACCTTCCAGCGTGGAGTCTCTCTCTAACGTCCTGAACTACAACTTTGGTACCTACTACAACGATTATCATAATGGCAGCAGTACCCGCAGCTATCTGACGGTGGACAACACCACATCGCTGCGTGAGCACCATATCAACATTAACGGTTCGTTTTACGGCATCGGCGACAGCAACGGCACCAGTAAACTCTATCGTGCGATGTATGAGCGTGATTATGACGGGTATCGACTGGCGCTTGGGATGCTCGACACATGGAATGTCCAGTCTATTGCCAGCCTGAATGCGCTGAATGGCGGGAAAATTTACGGTGTGAGCTACGGAAACAAAGGAAGTACGGTTGTTGAGAATACCGCGCTTTCACTCACGCCGATTACCGTATTTTTGCCAGCCGCTGGCGAGGTTCATGTCTTCCGTGATGGGCGTTTGCTCAGCGTCCAGAACTTTAATATGGGCAGTTATGAAATTGATACCAGTCGTTTTCCGTATGGTGTTTATGACGTCACGGTAGATATCGTGGTCAATGGCCGGACAATTAATAGTCGTATCAGCAGGGTTAATAAAATCTTTGCCCGCCAACAAGCTGCCGGGATTGATCAGCTCTCGTGGCAACTGTTTGGTGGCTCACTGGATTATGACCGTGTGAGTTATAAGCGAAATCATTATCAGGATTTGGGCAGCGAGCAGACCTGGATTGCCGGGGGGGCCGCATCGGTGACGCTGGCGATATTGTCGGGGCTGGGCCTGAAGTCCACGCTCTACGGTTTTGACAACAATGCGGTTAATGAAACGGATGTCACGCTCAATGTGAATGAATACGTAAGCATTGGCAATCAGACGCTGGTGGCGAACGATTCGTCATGGCGAAATATCAGTAACATCAACCTTAATGTACCTGAGGGATACGGTTCCCTTTGGGCATCTCGTGAAGACAGTAAAATTGGCGATCGTCTGCCCATGCAGGAGCGTGATAATTATTCCATTGGCGGGACTCTTAACCTCGGAAAGTTTATTCCTCATGGCGGCTCGCTCACCGTGAGTCAGACGGAGAATCGCTACTCGGGAAATAAATATCGTAATCTGGACTACAGCACGACCCTTTATTCAGGCAGGTATGCCACGGTTGGGTTGCGTGCAGGTATTCAGCGTTATTACTACAACAACCGGAATGACGATGGGCGGCAGGAACGTTATGTCAGTCTGGATTTATCGTTGCCGTTGGCATCCTGGTTGAGTATGGGCGTCTCCCGCGATCGCTATGGCAGTACTCAGGGTAATCTCAGCGCGCGCAAGCAGTATGCTGAGGGCCCGATTAAATCGGTCGGATTGTCGGCATCAACGCGTCTGAGTGGCGAACAGTATTACGACAATAATTATTCGGTAAACGGCAATTTGAGTTATGACACGAAATATAACGCCGGCACCGTATCGGTAACGCGTTCTGCTGACAACTCCACCAATATGAACTTCTCTTCCCAGGGTTCTCTGGCGTGGGCAGGTAAAGATTTTGGCCTGAGTAAAGAGCGGCAGCGGTCTGGCATCATTGTGAAAACAGATTTGACCGGCGAAGGGAAACTGGCTGCGAAGATTAATAACCGCAATTATCTTCTCAGCGGTAAATCAAATTTCATTGCACTGCCGCCCTATGCTCAGTACAAGCTGGAAATCCTTAATGATAAAAACTCTGAGGACAGCTTCGATATTGTTTCAGGACGCAAACAGGAGCTGACGCTATATCCGGGTAACGTGGGTGTTATCAACCCTGAAGTGAAAAGCATGGTCACCGTATTCGGGCGCATTCGTTATCCCGATGGACAGTTGGCTACAAATACCGATATCCATAACCACATCGGTAAAACGCGTACGGATGAAAAGGGTGAGTTTGCTATCGATATCGATAAAAAGTATCCGGTCATCACGTTAATTTCAGCCAATGGCAGTATATGCGAAGCCGATCTTGATTTGGAAAAAGCACGCGGCGCAGCGTGGGTTGGTGATGTGAAATGTGCAACGCAAACCACGATGGCGCAGAGGTAATAAAATGAAAGTATTAATTAAATTAGCTACTGTAATCTGTGCCGTAGGGAGTTTTTCACCTGTACCTGCTTTGGCGTTGAATGCAATCTCTTCCGGCTCAGTCAGTAATAACTATTTGTTTATCGAAAATGCCATTGATAGTGAATACTTTATTACCCCATCGGCACTTGATCCGCGTTTCAGCGGGTCAAACACGTGGATAAAATACGGTACCTCTCAGGTGAGTCTCGGGTATTTAGGTTTTGTCGGCTGGACTGCGCCTGGAAATTATTATCAGGACATGTGGATTGATAACTCCCCGATTAACGGGCCTTTCCGGGGAATCCGTTGTTATAGTGGTACCCAGTGCCCATCAACCGGGTTTATTGCCGGATTGGGCACTGACAAAAACGGTTTTTATCATGCGCAGGTCGGCTCTGTCGCAGGCGTTATTGGTGGCGCCTACGGATTCGCTTCCCTGACCGATACTGCTTATGAGTATTTCCGCAATGTGCCTACCGGTAGCAGCGAAACCTATGTGTTCAACCGCTGTTATACTTCTGTAAATTATGATTATTCTTCCGGACAACGGTGCAAAGACCAATCGACAGGATCATGGAATTACGTCAATTACACGTTAACTAAACGCGGTCATCTGTCACTTGTCTCGACTAACGCATTTCAGGAGCTTTGGGTTGCCAGCGATGGTACGCCGAGCATCACCAAAGACTCTGGTTATTGCGAACTTGGCGTGGTGGGTGGTACTGACGGTGTGATTTGCAAAATGGTGAGTTATAACTTGCAACAAACGGCCAATCTGACCGGCTCCTTGACGTTTCGCGCTTTTGTCGACACGGCGATGCTTGGTTTTACGCCTGGAGCGGCCACCGTGAGATACTCCGGGAATGGTTCAAACTGGTATAACTATGGTACTTCAACGGCTTATTACAACGTTTTTACCACCTCTGGAGAATACATTTATATTTTTCTGTCAAAAGCATTTTTGAAGAAGCTTGTTGATTCAGGGATCAGCATTACTAACAGTCAGCCGTTTACCTTCGGCTTTTATAATGGCTTAACACCAGAGTCAGGACACTACCAGTTTACCCCTTCGCTACAGCTCAATATTGTGCCGAAGGAGTATGGGATCAGTATCGTCTCTTCGGACAACACAGCTTCTGCGAGCGGTAGTGGCACGATTGGCAATGCCGCTCCTATAGAAATGGATTACACCGTAACCGTATCAGGCCCCCGTCAGGCCGACAGTATTACCGCGCAAGTTATTGGGGAAAGTACGACGATAAACAGCGTCCCTTATTGTCTGTTTACGTCTGCGCAAGGCGGGCTGTCCGTCCCAATTCCCGCTTTTCTGCAGTACAACAGTCAGTCGGGGGGCGTGGTGCAAAAACGAAATAGCTGCAGTGAAGCGGCAGTCAGTATGAGAGATGCGCAGTGGCAACAGACGCCCTGGGACGCAAATAACAATGACGATGGAAGCTATTATGCTACTGATTTGAAGTTGCTTTTCCCAATGAATGATTCACGTTCGATGTTAACCGTATCTGGCGCTGACTGGGAAGGTGTCGTCAGCGCCAGTGGAGAGATAAAAGTCACGGCGAATTGGGTGGGAGTAACGCCATGAACCGCCGCCGTCTGGCGCTTAGATGGGTATTTATTCTACTTTCCGGTCTGACAGCATTCTCTACACAGGCAGTCTACCTGGAGTCGACCATTTATGAGATGCCATCGGATAAATCATTTATCAGTAAACGAATCTATAACGATAGCCAGAAACAGAATTTATACAGTATTGGCGCAGTAAAAATTGATAAGCCGGGACCGGGAGGTGAAAACAGAAGTGCTATTGCTGAAGGCGAACTTCTGTTTACTCCGCTGAATTTTTCACTGGCTCCGCAGGCGAGTGAGTTTTTTAAGATTTTCTACCGTGGGCCGCAGGATGATAAAGAACGCTATTACCGAATTCTGTTTCGTGAAATGCCGATCACGCTGTTTACCGAACGTAATCAAGGGAAAGGCGGGCAGGCTCTCCCGGTGATCGCTATGGACACCATATTGGTTGTTCGCCCGAGAAACATAAATCTGGCTTACACCATTGATGAGGCTAACGGAACACTGAAAAACACCGGGAATACTTTTTTTAAAATCATCGTACACCAGGGGTGCAACTCAACCGATGATGAAGCCACCATGCGTTATGTATTGCCGGGTGAAACCTGGCGTAGTAGTGAGCTGAAAACAAAAAACCGAAAGTTTATCGTAGCGTTGCAGAAATACATCCCAGTAGGCCAGGGGTGCTTCAAACTCAATCAATAGTAAGCATTGAGTCTGATCCGATATGTCATGGTTAGATATCGAACCTATACTGTAACTATCTTTATACAATGCAGTAATCAGCTCGGCACAGATGAAACTTTGGTCATTTGTACTCCATGTCACGGTATTTAAGAGTCAGGTAGTATGAAAAGTATAATTAATGATCAGGTTGAGTACGATTCCACCAGAAAAAGCCTGAAACATCGCGATACTACAATAATCCTTTCGGCATCTACAGCGAGATTACTTGAGCTATTCATTGCCCATAAAAATCAACAACTCCACCGTGAGTTTATCATTGAAGAAGTATGGAAAAAGCATGGTATGGCCCCATCGGGTCATAGCCTTAATAAAAGTATCAGTATATTGCGAAAAGCATTTAGTGAGTTGGGGGCCGAAAATCCCATTGAAACGTTGCCCCGGCAGGGATTTTTGTTCCATGCTTCGGTCAATGATGAACAGTCATCTTTCAGTGGAGATGTACCTGTTCGTTCGGTAACAGAAACGGTGAACTCACCCGCAACACCGAAACGCAAAAACATTCTTCTGTTCATTTTATTGTTTGCCTTTCTTGGGAGCGCGGTTTTGATATTGCCAACTCTTAACTCAGGTACCACGAATTTTATCTATATCAGGGCAATAGGTGATTGTGAACTTTATACAGCCGATGACAATAATGCTGATAAAACGAAAGCGTTTTTATCTTCTGATATGTGGCGAAAAGTAAATGCGACCTGTCATGATGGCAAGAAAACAATAGTTTTTTATGATGACAATAATTTATCGGCAGGTAATGATCTTAAAGAGAATTTTTTGGGGATCTGTACGCTTGATAAAGGAGGGGCTGCCCGTGAATGCGAAAATTATATTTATTAGCGGGGCGATCTTTCTTGCTGTGATAACAGCATACTTTTTTTATCGCCATCAAGAACCTGAGACGCTGACCTGCTCTGCCAAGAATTACCTTCATCTGCAGGCGCAAACTCAGGGTGTAAAAATTGAAGGTGAAGTTCTGTTGGTTTTTCGTATTTCATCTGCTACCGAAGGGCGGGTATCCCAGGTAGGGAGCCTTAATATTCAGGGTAAGCACTATGCCGTAGATCGTAATGTTGTCCTGAATTTTATTGGCAAAGACCGCGACGGATATGTGCAGACTCGTCGCCTGGCTATTGTCAAAAATAAAAACGATAATGTTCCCGATGAAATTACCGAACTGCTTATGTCTCAACAGGATATTTTCTATTATAAGGTCATCCGTATCGCCGGGAATGTCTATGCGATAAGAGATCTGCGACGTACGCTCATGGTTTGTCGGGCAGCATGAATCGAGGTAATATGTTAGTATTTTGATTTTGGTAGTTGTATGTTTTGCTGTTAATGATATTTGTGGTCTTTTGTTTTGTCTTGTGGTGAAAATGAGTAAAAGGATTTGTACTGGTGAAAATTAGGAATTTTCCTTTTTCGATATTTAAAATGGATTTACCATTTAATGGGAATACGCATATGGATAATTGTGATTATAAACTCTGAAACTACGTGATATGACTTATGGATAAAGTTAATTCACGAACCGCCTTATAATTGCTGGAGGCTGAAGGTGTTGTATATTCTCTCGTGTATATAACGAGGGACCTGCTATGCCATAAATTTAAGTTGGTGGTAACTATGAATACGAAAAAGGTTTTTCTGCTCAGTTATGATATTTTTCTTTTCTCGGGAATAAAAGCGTGGCTGCCTAATTTGGTACTGGTTGATGCGCGATCATTTATTTCTGGTACCCAGTCAGTTATTCCACGATACCCGTCCTGTTTGCTGGTGATCGATAACCGGTTACCATTGCTACTGGTCAGAAAATGGTTTCAGAGAAATAGCACGCAGTTTATCAACATAAACTGTATTGTTCTTCGGATGAATGAAACTCGTTCTGTTAATCGAGGATATGAGGAGTATGCATTCATTAATGGAAGAGAATTATCTGATCAATTGATTTCTCAGCTCAGAGCCAATTTAATGGCACCCAATGAGGTTGTGGAGGTCACTAAAGGTTCGACGATGTTTACTTTTCATTTGACTGAATTTGAAGAGGAAATGTTGTATGCATCATTCACAAAAGAAAAATTGCACGATTTTTGTATTGCTAACTCACTAACAACTAAGTCAGTGTATCGATATCGGGAAAGGATAACCGCTCGACTGGGATTTTCTCATTTTAATGAAACCATCATTTTTTTAACCAGGAATAATTTATTGCATGAAGGTTACCCGACAAACAATCATTCTGGTGAGAATGTAATTTACGGCGATGCATATGATGTCTCAGATTCTGGCCGACTGAGTATGGCAATAAGGAATGAAGAAATCATTCCTTATTTTCAGCCCATCGTAAATATCAGTGGGGATGTCTGTGGTGTTGAGGTTTTAGCTCGGTGGCCACAGGGCCATAATTATGCGATTTCTCAGCGTGAGTTTATACCTCTGGCTGAAAAAAGTGGCTTAATGAATGAGTTAACGAGCTATTTAATGACCACCGTTGCGCGTAATCTGGTCGACGGAAGCGAGGGTATAAATAAAACGCTATTCGTCTCCTTTAATGTCAGTCCATCAGGTTTAAGTAATCCCGTTTTTTATTGGGAATGCCTTAATTTTATGGAGATAACGCAAAGGCTACCGATAAAATTAATGATTGAAATAACCGAAAATCAGACTCTCACTATCACTCCAGCCATCAAAGAGCTGATACGATCGTTGCGAAACCGAGGGGTTCTGTTTGCTTTAGATGATTTTGGGACGGGATACGCTAACCTCTGCTATCTCAATGAGTTAGACCTGGATGTTATCAAAATTGATAAAACGTTCATCAAGGCTATTAAAGAAGCTGAGCAACATATCCCTATGCTCGAGTCAATCATTCATCTTTCCGGGCTCCTGGGATTACGCATGGTGGCGGAAGGCGTTGAATACGGCTATCAGCAGCAATGGTTGGGGAAAAATAATGTGGATTACCTGCAAGGCTATCAATTTTTACCGCCAGTGATGTTTGATGATTTTATGCGTTTTTACAAGCAGTCTGTAGGGCTGTTTGAATCAGCGTCGGATTCAACTTTTTCAGCGTAAACCTGTCGGGAACATCAGGGGCGGATGCCTCTGATGCCGGTATTTTTGCAGAGGTTAGTGCTACAGATCCTGCCTGTCTGGTGAAGGCGAAAGCCTGTTGTGAATGAAGCATCGTTTGTTTATGTGTCTTTTACAGGGTATTTATAGCGGTATCAGCGTTAATCAAACCGCTTCCGAGGTTAGTCCATAGCCATGCGTCATTTCCTGCAAAAATTAAGAGTCTGGTTTCCGCCGCCATTCATCTTAGTACTTTTCCTCGTTGCCGATGCGTTGACGGCGAGCCCACGTTTCACATTTGGCGCGGTAAATATCGTGATAAGCGCATTACTGGCCAGCGTCAGTTTGTGGATGATACTGCATACCGCATGGCAGATGCGGATGAAACGTACGACCCTGAACCCGCTTCATGCAAATAAATCGACCACGCTTGTTACCGGCGGATGTTACGCCTGGAGTCGCAACCCGATCTACCTTGGTATGAGCGGGCTCCAGCTTGCCTTTGCACTGTTCGTCGGCAGCCCGGCTGGCGTAGTGGCAGTACCGCTGTTTATGCTGGCGGTTGCCAGATTGCATATTGATTTTGAAGAGGAACAATTGCGAAAACATTTCGTGCTGGAATGGGAGCGCTATGAGCGGCAGGTTCGCCGCTGGCTATAGTCTTACCCGACCGGGTACAAGCATTCCTGTCACGACACGATTCGTGCGTTATTGAAACCGGATGATGCAAAATTAGGCGTTTGATTCACAAGGCCATTGACGCATCGCCCGGTTAGTTTTAACCTTCTACCCCGTACTCACATTCGTGGACATGTCCTTTTCAGGGCCGATATAGCTCAGTTGGTAGAGCAGCGCATTCGTAATGCGAAGGTCGTAGGTTCGACTCCTATTATCGGCACCATTTCACATTTCTCCCTGGTTTACCGAAATCAACGTAAAGTCCGTATACTGCGGTTTCTGGCCCGTGTCTTATCTCCTGTTATCAACTGGACTCACCGGAATCAAGTCACAGTTGGGGGCATAAGTGGGGGCATTCTGTGTTCGGTTTAGGGAGATACCCCCAATGAAGGTTAATGCGTGACAGGTAGACGTTGTTAAACCTGAGATAGGCCTATAAGCTCGCAGATTATGTTGATTTGTATTTGGAGGTCGTTTTTTCTATTCTCGATAAGTGCACTGGTTTAGGTTATGGTAATAGTTAATGAGCGCTAAAATTGACTTTGAGTGCAAATCGGAGGAAATTTCGATTGTGAATAATTATACTTAATAACCAATTATAAAAGAGTAGAAAATGAAAAAGGTTATTATTATCAATGGTGCGATGGGGGTTGGTAAGACGACAGTTTCAAGAGCTTTATGTGAAATCTTACCCTCTAATGTTTTTTTAGATGGTGACTGGTGTTGGGATAGCCATCCCTTTATAGTCAATGATGAAACGATTGAGTTGGTTAAAAAAAACATAACAACATTACTTAATAATTTTATTGGTTGTTCCGCCTATCAGTTCGTCGTTTTTTGTTGGGTACTGCACGACAAGCTACTGTTAAATGATATTTGTAGCAAGATAGATAAAGAATCATGCAATATACATATTTATACTCTTACTTGTTCTGAAACGGAGCTGCTGAAGCGATTAAATAAAGATATATCTTGTGGTGTTCGTAAAATCTATATTATACCGCGAGCACTTTCTCGGCTAAAGTCGTGTAACTTATTGGAAACGCAGAAAGTTGATGTCGAGGGCCAAACTGCAGAACAGGTAGCCGCTTCACTCAAAAAAATGATTATGAAATAATATGACAGGACCGCATTGTTGAAAATAACGTTGAGAACATGTCATCGCTGTAGGCAATTGCTCTAAATTTTCATGATGTTACACAGACGACCCAACGCCACCTTCTCAAAATACGCGCAAGCCAGACGCAGAATATTGATACTGCTGCGCAGCTCGAAGTTTTTTCCCGCTCTGGCATCTTTCGAGTGCTCACGTTCATTGGTGTTTAGTCAGCCTGCCAGTCCCATTTCTCAATGAGTTTAATTTCCAGGATTCCCCCGACAAAGCCGGGGGTTACCAAATTTAATTATCAATTATCATAATTTAGTTAAGTTTGAATCCTCCGTTGAGGACAAGGGTTTTATCGCTCCCTCAAATATACCACGCGCATCTATAGCTGTCCCAGTATAATCAGTAAACACCCCATCAATACCAGCCTCATAAAAGTCAAGAAGTTCATTAATTGGTTGGTTATGGTAAATACCTGCCAAATACTGTTTTTCATTCCTGAAAGTAAATGAATGTACTAATAATCCTAATCTATGTGCATTAGCAATTACTTCATTAGGCTTAACTGAATTCACTAACTTCATATCATTGCGATTACCTGTTTTTTTTGTGTTGAGAAATGTCATGACTTCCATTTTCCATGGCCCAATAATATCAGCGTATGTAGCAATTTCTTTTAATCCTGCGGGTGTAAACATACTTCCAAAATAATCAGGGTTTCCTTCAATAGTCCAGCTGTATGGACGACCAGAGACAAACGTAAGATAGTTATTTGTATTATAAATAACTTTCCCTGTGTAATAATCTACATTATTTCCATCCATTAACTGAATAACCCTGGTCTTTAGCCCTTTAGACCTTAAATATTTTAGGCTTTGTGGATCAAAACTTTGTACTATAATTGGAGATTCTTTTGAGTTTAAGTTGTTTTTTTCAATGACTTTCAAGATAGAATCTTCGAATGGATGTGAACCTAATGTCCCACATCCATTTGCGATAGCCTGACCATTATTCCAGATCGGGTTTTTTGATTCAGGGTAAATACCAATTGTACGTCCTGTACGCTTTGTTTCTTCCTTGGCTATATCAATAACTTCCTGGAAAGTTAAAATTGGGAATTTACCATTTAAAGAAGATGGTCTATCAGTAGCAGCATCAAATGATGTACCACCTATCCAATCTTTTAATTCTTTAAGCGTAAAGTCACTAACAGCCCAATCATTAGTATGATCTTCACCGTCTACAATTAATGCTTTTAAGCGTGATTTATAATCGTTAGGATCAACTAAATCAGTCAAGTATTTATCCGGACCATGATCTTTAACTTCACGCTGCCATTTTATGTCTACATAACGTCCTGGAGTGGTTCTTTTCCTTTTAGCAACCTCTGGATTAGTTTTAGCAACTTCCTCAATATTTGTATTATCCTTCATCCAGGGATTATGACGTGCAATTAATTGACAATCCTTTGTCATGTGCAAATCAAGTTCAAGGTAATCAGCACCGTTTGTTGCTGCTGACTCATAAGAAGGTCGTGTCTCTTCTGGCATTATACCAGGATAACCACGATGTCCTATAACTAAAATATTATGACCGATTTTTGTCTTATTAAATGCGATATCATCTTTAGTAGTAACCTCTTGTGCCAATAGCATTTTAGGTAACAATGCCATCATTAAAATGCTTAAAATTTCCTTTTTCATAAATATTATGCCTTATATATTGTTAAATGCCTTTTGGTGCCAATAATTCGGCTTCTTTTTTTTGAATTTCTAAATGATGCCTTTTCTCAATCAGCATGGTCCACGCAAGTAAAATGATTGCAATGATACAACCTATTATCATTGTTAAAAAACCGCCATTCCAACCAAAATGGTCAACCATTATACCAACTATAGCGTTTGCAGCAGTAGAACCCCCTAAATAACCGAACAGGCCTGTAAACCCTGCCGCGGTACCTGCAGCTTTCTTAGGAACAAGTTCTAGCGCATGTAAACCAATCAACATTACAGGCCCATAAATTAAAAAACCTTCTGCTGTAATACACGCAACATCTATTCCATAATGGCCTGGAGGATTAAGCCAGTAAATAATAGTACAGATAAGTACTAAAATCATAAATACTACTCCAGCAGCTCCCCTATTTGTTTTAAAGATTTTATCTGATACCCAACCACAAATTATAGTGCCCGGGATGCCTGCATATTCAAAGTATGCATAGGCCAGAGATGATTGCGTTACCGTAAAATGTTTAACTTCCTGTAAGTAGGCGGGTGACCAGTTTAGTATTCCATACCGCATCAGATAAACGAAAATATTTGCCAGTGCAATCAACCATAATGCTTTATTTTTCAGAACATAAGTGACGAAAATCTCCCTGGCACTGAACTCTTCCTCATCTCTTTTAGCATCGTAATCTTCAGGGTATTCGTTTTTCCATTCCTCTACCGAAGGCAATCCACAGGACTGCGGGGTATCACGTACCAGTATGAAAGCAATAATTGACAATACAATGGCCGCAAATGCGGGAAGGTAAATAGCAGATCGCCAATCTTTTAACCACCACATACCTAAAATAAATAGCAGAGAAGGTACGGCACCACCAACATTATGTGCACAGTTCCACACAGCGACAATTCGTCCTCGCTCCTTCTTCGTCCACCAGTGAACCATAACTCGTCCACAGGGCGGCCATCCCATTCCCTGCAGCCAGCCATTAATAAACAGCAAAATAAACATAACTGTCACGCTTGACATGGCCCAAGGGACAAATCCCATAAATAACATGACAAGCCCGGACAACAGCAACCCGAAAGGAAGGAATATTCTGGCATTGGCCCGGTCAGAAATGTTGCCCATAAAAAATTTCGACAGTCCGTATGCTATCCCTACCGCAGATAGCGCAATTCCCACATCGGCATGCGAAAATCCCTGCTGAATAAGATGTGGCTCAGCCAATGCAAAATTATTCCGTACGAAGTAATAACCAGCATAACCAAGAAAGATACCAATAAACAGTTGAAAGCGCATTTGTTTATATTCGCCATCAATTTTCTTATCGGGGATTTTTTCTTTGTGCTTAGGTGGTTCAAATAATTTCCACATAATTGATGCTCCATCAAAAAATCACTGATTTCTCTAACGACTCCCAATTGACACCATAGTCTTGTAATAATGCGTAATGCTCAGAAAAATGATTTGCCTTGTCTCAAGACGATAGAATGCATGACAGGAAAAGCAATTCATTCATATCCAGAAACATAAAGTTCCTGGGTAAGAAATATTCCCCTGCCATAGATTAGAAGTCGAGACTTAATACTGCAGGTAGACCTTATAGCATGCAATATGTGCTATGTTGTGACCACATTCACATTACATTATTAATTTCGAAATTAACTACAAAAATAAATTAAGTCCTGGTGTGAATTTAATCAGTTAAATCAATCAATTAAATCATAACTTGATGTCAATACTCTAATTCGGAATTTCAATATTTAAATGTATGTACAATTTTCACCGTGATACAAAATGTAATATCAAAAGTGAAATAATTTATTTCGACTGTAAGTTGTGTAAGTACCTATATCTGTGTTCATTGGAGTTGCTTGATTTAGGATGGGGAGATCATTAACGTTGAACTTTTCCCTGTGCAGGTTGTTGCCTTTGTGATCCGCCACAGACAGAATTTGTTATGTAATGTTGTCGGCTCTGGGCTGTTCAATGACAACGATTGCGCAGTACCAGATTATTAGTGAAACGCCTGCTCTTTGCCATATATGGGATTACCCTAATAAAGGTAAACTGCCTTCTGAAAATAGAGCCCGCAGGCATCTCAGTTCTATGCAATTCACATAACTTACTCGTCTTTTGACCGACAACGTTCATCTTACAACTGTGAGTATCGTTACCTTTGTCATGTAACGATTACCACGTTTCACCCCTCGTGTCGTATTCATGTCTTTTCATCTTAGGGGAAGGATTTAATCCGCTGTTTGGTTCTAAGTTTTTTGAACATGTCTTGCGTGCAGTCGTAGAGCAGCAACTTTTTATAAGGGATCACCTGGGCTGAAATAGTGATCTCGTTAAGTATCCCCGTAGACAGAACTGCTGAGTAATGCATCCGTCCGGGTACTGCCGCATAATAGATAGACGCGAGCTTATTGCCATCCGGATCACATACTTAGGTACTACTGTAGTAGCCCTGACCATACTGCGGGCCCATGCCCCGGCGCGCCTTCATCTTTGTTGCCCAGGCTTAGTGCGAGTAGGTACAACTGCTTAGTATGCTAGACGGAATGCGCTTTCAGCGCCACCAACGTGCCGTTACCAGCTCTGGCAGGTTGTCAATCAAAGGGGCAGCCGATGCACAGGCCAACGGAGTGGTTGCCGTTGAACGTTCCTCACGGCACACCTTCTTCATCACGCCTGGCCTGCGGTTGCCCAAGTAGTTTTATTCTGATTAATAAACATACAATTGATGGCGAGAGGACTTAGGGGGGGGAACGATTTTTGAGCACTGGTGAAATCAAGACTCGAATTCAACTCAATCGCTATGGCAACGGCCCGATATCAGGAAAGAGGAATATAAAGATGAGTTTCAGGTCATAATCATAGCCTGCGCCAGCAGTACCTGATGGTTATCCCGTCATAATGACGTAAATGGGGGAACCTGTCGGCATGTTCAAAATGATTCTCGTTGTAGCCAGGGGCTGTCGACCAGAATTTTCTCCCGGTGGCTGTCGCCATTGATAATGTGCAACGTACTTAACCGACCAATCTCATAATGTGGTAACTGGACTGTGGATAGCGGCGGTAAGAATAAATTTCCAATCCCGACGAGGTTATCGTATCCCAGAACGGCAATGTCCTGTGGGATGCGGATCCCCTGTGTTAACAGGGTCTGATATACCATAAATGCGATACGGTCATTACCACAAATTACCGAATCAAATTGTGGTATGCCCTGAACTATATATCTCAGCAAAATGTCCGGAATATCACGATAGTGTTCATCTCCATATTGCATATAGCAGTGATTGAGCGTGTCAGGATTAATATTGGCTTCACGGCAGGCACGATCAAGCCCCCGACGGCGGCGTCGTGTTGCTAAATGGTTGACCGGTAAATGCAAGCAAAGAGGGCGACAGTACCCCGCTGATAATAGCGCCTTTACTGCCGTATACTGCCCTTGTTCATCATTGGGAATATAGCTGGCAACTGGTTCTCCTTTATTCTCACAGTTGGCCAGTACGCAAGGATGCTTCAGCAGCCTGGAAGGAACGTTCACCTCACGCAATCCCATCGTGGTGAAAATGATCCCTCCGGGTCGGTGTGCGAGTAGTAGATCAACAATATCGTCAGGATTGTCATCAGCAAACATGTTAACCACGAAGCTATTCCAGCCGTACGCGCGTGCGGTTTCCTCGATAGACAACGTAATGTCCACTGAAAAAGGGGTTGTGACAGTATCCAACGCGAGCACGCCAATCGTTTTATTCCTGGAACCGACACGACGAACCTGGCGGGCAGAGAGGTCCGGTACATAATTGAGCTGTAATATAGCCTCCTGTACCCTGGACAGGGTTTCTGGCTTCACACGTTTCGGATCGTTCAGCACCCGAGATACGGTCATTAGCGATACATTGGCCAGTCTGGCCACATCTTTTAGAGATGCCATAGTCTTCCGTAAAAATACTAACTACCCAATCCAGATTTTGTACCCAATCCATCTATTAACGGGTTGTGAACAAGGACAAATACCTATTCTAGGCATCGAACCATGAAGAATTGCAAGCGACGATAAAAAATGTGAGCTTGATCCTAACATAATAATGTTAACGTTAACTTTTGTGATTAACATCGATTATCGCGCCAAAATCAAGTGTACCTGCAAAATGTTAACGTTACCATCCTGACATGTCATTTCCCTGAGATTACGTAAATGAAAAAAAGACCTTCTCGCAGCTATCTGCTGCTCAGCGCGCTGTTGTTCTTTTTCTTTGTGACCTGGTCCTCATCAAGTTCACTCCTCTCTATTTGGCTGAATCAGGAAGTGGGACTAAAGGCGTCGGAAACCGGAATTATCTTTTCCGTGCTATCCGTCTCCGCGCTGTTTGCTCAGGTTTGTTATGGCTTTATTCAGGACCGACTAGGCTTACGCAAACATCTGTTATGGTGCATCACCACATTACTCATTCTCTCCGGTCCCGCTTATTTGCTGTTTAGCTATTTACTGAGTATCAACATTTTGCTTGGGAGCGTATTCGGCGGTTTGTTTATCGGGCTGACATTTAACGGCGGTATTGGCGTTCTGGAGTCCTACACCGAGCGTGTTGCGCGTCAGAGTACCTTTGAGTTTGGTCGGGCACGCATGTGGGGGTCTCTGGGCTGGGCTGTGGCTACGTTTTTTGCCGGGCTACTGTTTAACATTAACCCTGACCTTAACTTCCTGGTGGCTTCTTGCTCTGGGATAATTTTCTTCTGTCTGCTGGCCCGCTTAAAAGTCGCGGCTCCGGCAAGCATGGAAAAACTCGAAATCGGTGCTAAAAAAGTCTCTCTGGAAGATGCTCTGAATCTCCTTACTCTTCCACGTTTCTGGGCGTTGATATTCTTCGTGGTCGGCACCTGCATTTACGGCGTATACGATCAGCAATTCCCTGTCTATTTCTCTTCACAGTTCCCGTCATTAAGAGAAGGGAATGAAATGTTTGGCTATTTAAACTCTTTCCAGGTTTTTCTGGAGGCCGCTGGCATGTTTTGCGCCCCCTGGTTGGTTAACCGTATTGGCGCTAAAAATGGCTTGATATTCGCAGGAATGGTGATGGCGATGCGTATGATCGCTTCCGGGCTGGTGGAAGGGCCA
This sequence comes from Citrobacter sp. Ce104, assembly GCF_030334595.1. Classification (NCBI taxonomy): domain Bacteria; kingdom Pseudomonadati; phylum Pseudomonadota; class Gammaproteobacteria; order Enterobacterales; family Enterobacteriaceae; genus Citrobacter; species Citrobacter sp. Ce104. Next base: position 827,002 of record NZ_JAOWDP010000064.1, on the reverse strand, counting down.
CTGCTTATTTCCATTACAAAATTACTTCACGCTGTCGAACTGCCGATATTGTTAGTCGCCATTTTTAAATACAACAGTCTGAATTTTGACAAGCGTCTGTCCTCCACGATTTATCTGGTTGGATTCGCCTGCACCAGTTCAATTATTGGCACCGTACTGTCCCCACTGGCAGGCTTTAGCTATGAAAAATTTGGCTTCGCCCAATCCTATCTAATCATGGGAATTATGGTGTTTTGCACCACGTTTATTTCCATTTTCCTTTTGCGCTCAAATAAGTCCTCATCTGAGCCATCCTTTTTGCAGCAAAACGTTGCGTAATGTACTGAGAGTAAAGACGATGACATCCTTGTTAGAACAGACCGAACAGACGCTTGAAAAAGCACAAGCCGATATTAATCCGCGTTGGTATCCGCGGTATCACCTCGCTGCTCGCGCAGGCTGGATGAACGATCCTAACGGCCTGGTATGGTTTGATGGGTGGTATCATGCGTTTTATCAACATCACCCTTATTCTCCTGAATGGGGACCAATGCACTGGGGGCATGCTCGCAGCAAAGATCTGGTGCACTGGGAACATATGCCAGTCGCGCTGGCGCCGGAAGGTCCAGCAGATGTGGACGGCTGTTTCTCCGGCTCCGCCGTGGTGGATGGCGATACGCTGGCGCTGATTTATACCGGACATAAATTTCACGGTTCGCCAGACACAGACGACAATCTCTACCAGGTGCAGTGCCTGGCAACCAGTCGTGACGGTATCCATTTTGAGCGACATGGTATGGTCATTGATACACCGTCAGGACTGCATCATTTTCGCGATCCGAAGGTATGGCGCGAAGGTGAGCGCTGGTACATGGTGGTCGGTTCCCGTGTGGAAAATACGGGGCAGGTTCGTCTGTATAGTTCATCCGATCTCCGTAAATGGCAAGACGAAGGGATATTTGCCGAGGCTGATGAAGGAATGGGATATATGTGGGAATGCCCTGATTTCTTTACTCTGGAAGGGAAGCGGGTGCTGATGTTTTCTCCGCAGGGGATCGCGGCGGAAGGTTATCGCAATCGCAACCTTTTTCAGAGCGGTTATTTACTTGGTGAATGGCAGCCCGGTCAACCATTCACCCATGATGGACAATTTATTGAGCTGGACCACGGTCATGACTTTTATGCTCCGCAAAGCTTTCTGACTCCGGATAATCGTCGCATTGTTATCGGTTGGTTGGATATGTGGGAATCGCCGATGCCTGAGCAGCAGGACGGCTGGGCCGGAATGTTGTCTCTACCGCGTGAACTGAGCCTTGGTGATGACTATCGGGTGAGGATGAAACCCGCTGACGAAGTCACCGCGCTGCGTGGCAGCTATTATCCAACACCCGCGTGTTGCCTGCGTAATCAGAAAGTCCTTATTACGGCTGATGCCGAAGCGGTCGAGGTACAACTGGTATGGGATCTGAACGCCTCTACGGCTGAACAGTTTGGTATGGCATTAGGGGATGGACTAAGAATTTACGCCGATAATCAAGCCCAGCGTCTGATAGTGGAGCGTCGCTATCCAGAATATTCGCTGGTAGGAACTCGCAGTATTCCGTTGCCAGCAGACGGTTTACTGACATTACGTATATTTATCGACCGCTCATCAGTAGAGGTATTTGTTAATGATGGTGATGCGTGCTTAAGTAGCCGAATATATCCTCACCCGGCCCAGCGCGATCTTTCACTGTTTGCGAATCATGGAGTTGCCACATTACAGCAAGCCGGATACTGGTCTTTAGATAAATAATATAGTCCCGATTCGCTTTACCTCTTACATTGTGAGCTTTTATTTGTGCCAGTCTTTGGCTGGCATATTTTGCCTAAAATAATGAGATAACGAAATGGATGAAATATTAATGCCTCACTATCGCGTTTCTGCGATGAATATCAAAAGGCTTATTTTAAAACAGAAGATACTAGCCTGTGTTATAACGTCTGTCACAGCGTTTTCCGCTATCGCTGAGGATAATACAGAACAACCAGTTACTTATACAGGAAACTATCAAAGCTATTTCCTGGATGAATCTGAAACCAACGTAACGAGTACATCGCCAACAATTAAAGGTAATGAGCAAACGTCACGTAACGCTGTAGGTAAAACGGCGCTGCCAACGACGTCGTCCAAGCCTGCAACGTTATCCGCAGCAACTGAAAATAAAACCTATGAGGTGAATGCGAATAATAAAGGAGATTCCCCAGAAGATGTCAGTCTGTTGCGTTTAAGGCAGGAAGATCCTCCTGTTCACTGGAACAGTATTGGCCGCAATATGGAGGCTGGTGGTCTACACGGAAATATTGGAACTCAGATAGAGATTGATGATGTTCGTTGGAGCGATAATAAGAAAAATAGTGGCAAATTCAAACTTGCCACTATTCAGGCTTTTTTAAGGCACGACGAGCTACCCAATTGGTACTTTGGTTTCTGGAACGCCCGCGAGGATAGCTATAAAGGTCAATTTAGTAACCAGGATTACAAGGGCACAAATACGATCAATGAGTTTTTTGTCGGTCATATTTTTGAAACCTGGCGCGGTAATATCGGCACGGAGGTCATGGTTGGTTCAGAAACGGCAACTAAACGTTGGAAAAACAGGTATAAAATCTGGCAAGACCTGCGACTGAGCAACAAATGGAGCCTGGCCGGTTACGCCTATGGTGAATACCAGCCGCAGGGCAACGAGCCGGGGAATGGCGATCTTGAGCAATATATTTTTGAAATCGAGCCTGCTATTCAATATCGCGTGAATCCCGATCTTGGTCTGTATTTGCGGCCCTATTATTACTATAACCGGCAGGAACGCGAGAGCTGGGGCGATATTGTAGAAGAAGAATGGAAGGTTACGGCTGGACTCTGGCGAAACTGGTATCCTCTGTTAACCTCCCTGTATTTAGGCTTCGGTCAGGACAAAATAGATAACGCCAGCAATGCTAAAGAAATTTTTTATGACGGTCGTTATAAATTCATTGGCGGTACCATCAGCTATCCAGTCTTTGGTGAAGTTCGATTATATGGTGAATTCAAAGCACAATTCACAAAAGAGTCCGGGCTCTGGACTTCTACCGGCCATTCGTGGAATCCCTTTACCGTGGTTGGCGTGAATTATAACTTCTGATATTCAGGTGTGATATGAAAAAAATAATATTAGTGGTATCTGCCGCTCTGTTGGCGCTTTCGCTTATCAATATGCCAGCCTGGTCGCAGCCGTCTAAAGAAACATTACACAATAAAAGTATTAGCTATGTTAATAATTTTTTTCCGCGGGTAGAAGGTTCTTTTATTGGTGACCCAATGCCTGTTTATAATGATGGTGAATTTGATATTTTTTATCTTAATGATGTGCGCGGTGGTAGCGATTTGGGGGTCCATGCTATTCATTTGCTATCGACTACCAATTTATATAACTATCAGAACCATTCCGAAGTGATTCCTTACGTTAATGACGTTGACGACCCTGAACTATTATTAGGAACCGGTTCGATTGTGAAAGTTGGCGATACCTGGCATGCCTGGTATACCGCGCACAATGAAAATGTGTTTCCGGTTGAGTCTATTATGCACGCGACCAGTAAAGACCGTCTTCACTGGGTGAAACATCCACAAGATACGATCCTGCCAGGCGATAATTATCGCGGGAATGACTTCCGGGATCCTCATGTTGTTTGGGTCGAAGAAAAGAAAGAGTACTGGATGTTAATTACTACCCGTCGCGACGGGCGCGGTGTCATTGCCCGGTACAGTTCAACCGATTTGAAGAACTGGGAAGACCGTGGTGTATTTTTTGATAATGACACGATTACCAGTAACTCTAACCTCGAATGTCCGACACTGGTTTTCTTTAACGGACGTTGGTATCTCAGCTTTAGCGACCAATGGCCGCTACGCCTGACCCAGTACCGGGTTGCGGATAATCCTGATGGGCCGTGGCGAAAGATGGACAATTATGCGGTCGATGGCTCGGGGTTTTACGCGGGAAAACTGGCGCTTAAAAACGATCGTCTGTTTGTTTTTGGTTGGATTCCAACCAAGGCAGGAAGCAGTGACAGTGGCAACATTGATTGGGCTGGAAATTTGGTTGTTCATGAGCTCATCGCGGATGAGCAGGGGCAGCTCAAAAGCATCCTCTCGCAGGAACTTCAGACAGTCATTAATGACAACCCCGGTCCGGTGACCACCTTAAAAAGCGGTAAAATGCTAAAAACAGCAACACAGTTTGGTCCATTACAATCTGCGGTATACCCACCGCTGCCCAAACGAGGTGAGTTAAGTGCAACGATAGATATCCCCTCTGCCGGAATGGTGATGAGTTTTGGTCTGATTGACGACAGGGTGAGCGACGCAAAGCTCAACGTTGTGTTCAATAAGAGCAAAGGCAAGGTCTATTTTTTCAATGCACCACTTGCCTCTATTCATCAGGCGAACGCGGAGTCATGGGTAAATGTTCCTCTTGATGAGAAAATAGAGTTACGTGTTTTGCTTCAAGACTCAGTTGCTGTTTTTTATATAAATAACAAAGCCGCATTCAGTACCCGAATGTATTCCATGCCGGAGAAACCATGGAGTATTAGCCTGCCGCAAAATGATAATTTTCACGCCACATTGAAAATAAAAGAAATAATATAACGAGATATTACTATGAAAAACTATCATGCCCTGTCTGTTATTTTTGTTCTTCTGTTTCCGTCGCTGGCGAATGCGAGCATGAGTATCATGAAGGATGCATCGGGAAAAGTTATTGCTGTGGATCCATGGTCTTATCTGGATGAAGACGTGATGTGGACCTCAACCCGTTCCTCCAACCCCGCCGGTGGTCGTGTTCATGGTCAACTGAAAATGAAATATGCCATTGAGGACAATAACTGGCGTAACAGCCATTTCCACAGCGGAAATGATTCACTGACATTTGTACAAGGGGTGATGCGCCATGATGCGTTACCCGGCTGGTATTTAGCATTTTCTGAAGGTAGAACCACCAACTATAACGGGACATGGGAGGATCAAACATACCTCAGCCAAAATCAGTGGACTCAGTTGATTATCGGCCATGAATATTTCTACAAGCGTCTACGCTATGGCTGGGACGTCATGGGAGGAAGTTCTTCCATCGAGGATCGGTGGCAGGGACGTATCAAATTCTTTACCGATCTGCGTGTTACGGACAGCTTCTCATTCTTTAATTACCTGTATCAGCAGATTGACCATCGTCGTAATGGAGGGGCACAAAATGATCGGGATATACGTTCTTTTCAGATTGAACCTGGCGTTCAATACATTATTAACAATACCACCGGAGTTTGGTTCCGCCAGCAATTCGCTTCTGCAATTTTAGACCGCGCGCAATGGGGGGATATTGATGAAAAAAGTTGGACAACATCAGTCGGCGTCTGGCGTAACTGGGGTAAATTATCCACAACATTTAGCGGTGGATATGGGCATTATAAGAAAAATAATGCGCGGGATGAAGATGGAGAGGTATTCCAGAATACCCGTAACCGTTTTCTGAAATTGTCAGCAAATTATCCATTGACCTCTCGGTTTACGGTGTCCGGGGAGATTACCGGTTCGTTAATAAACCAGAGTGGCAGTTGGGTCACTAATGGTGATGCCATAATGACCGACTATAAGCTGATGCTGGATTATAACTTTTAACAGTCACGTTTAAATAAATGCGTTAATTATTGTTGAGGAAATACCATGATTATCTGGACGCTTGGCGATGCGGTGGTGGATCTTTTACCGCTTGCAGACATGCAATATCAAGCTTGTGCAGGAGGAGCGCCATTCAATGTGGCAATTGGTACTGCGCGTTTAGACAGACAAAGTGGTTTTATTGGCCGGGTTGGTGATGACGATTTTGGCCATTTTCTGAAAAAAACATTGTTCGATGCAGGCGTCTCAACCACAAGCCTTCAGTTGGATAATCAGCACCAAACCAGTACGGTGCTGGTCTCGCTGGGTAACGGCGGAGAACGCGGATTTACATTTTTAACTAATCCCTCCGCGGATCAATATTTAACACCCGCTGCGCTTCCAGACTTCAGCGACGATATTCTGCACTTCTGTTCCCTGGCTCTGGTTGCCGAGACTTGCCGTGATACATTGGCTACCGCAATCTGTCAGGTTAAGAAATGCGGCGGATTACTGAGTTTCGATGTGAATTTACGCGAACAAATGTGGCCTGATAAATATGAAATGCTCAAGGTGGTGCGCCAGTATTCTTCACAGGCTGACATTCTTAAGCTTTCAGAAGAAGAGTGGTACTGGATGACGGGTACACACGATTTTGCCCATGCGCTCGACGGCCTTAAAGCGCTTCCTGCACAATTGAAAGTTGTGACCTACGGAGCGCAAGGCGCAATGGTGCTTTGGCAGGATAATGTGATCCATTTCAACGGCTATACCGTCGATAGCATTGATACAACTGGGGCAGGGGATGCTTTTGTCGCCGGTTTGCTGGCATGGCTTGCAGACAACCGGATGCCAGAGTCCGTTGAGCAGCTCCACCAGGCTATCGCCTGGGCCAGTGGCTGCGGTGCGCTCGCGACAACCCGCAAGGGGGCGCTGACCGCACTGCCGGATATCGAAGCGCTGAATGCTTTTATTACGCAATGTCATCTACCGGACTACGAAATAAAAGACGTTTAAGCATAATAACGGCGAGTTTAATAATTTTAACTCTCTATGATCTTTGTGAATGTCCCCGCATCCTCATCGGATGGCGGGGATTTTTACTTTATTTTTGCCATACCGGCTCTTTACCTTTTTGATGCTTGATAGATACATCCTCTGAGTATATCTACTCAGAGGCTAATCTTTTATTTTTTAGTATTGAATAATTAATATTTGTCCTGAGTATTACTTTCCTCACATACGATATTCGATCATCCCGCTCTTTTGGGCAACCCAGTCATACAGTCGTTGTCCACGCAGGTTAGTTTCATGCGTGTGCCAGTATAATCTTGACGCGTGGTGATTCTGTGCTTGCTGTTGAACATACTCGATAAGTTGTTTCCCGATATGTTGACCACGAACCTCTTCACTAACAAATAGATCTTCGAGATAGCAATAATTTGATTCTGCCCAGGTTGAGCGGTGAAAGAGATAATGCACCAGACCCACTATTTTGCCATTATATTTCGCGACAGCACAATAAAGAGGTTCACTCGGCGTAAGGAAACGCTCCCATGTTAATTTTGTTACTTCATCTGAAATTTTAGTACGATAAAATGTTTGGTAATTTATCCATAAAGGAAGCCAGTTGTCGTAGTCTTGCTGTTTTGCGGCTTCAATAGTAATACTGTTTTTGTTGTTCATATATCTCTCCTGATATTTTATAAGAACAATGTGTTAGGATGATGATCCTAAGATTTTTATAAATTATCGTAAAGAGACACTTTTCATCTATTGATAGGATCCACTTTTAGCGTAAAGGTTAATACAATGAAAAAAAATAATGCACCTTTATTTCAAGGATTTGTTTTAGGAAAAGGTGTCGTGAAAGAACAAGTCTACCACACTCTTCGTGATCACATTCTTGCAGGCCGATTACCAGCAGGAACGAAGATGCCTTCAACCCGGGCGTTGTCCGAGATGATGTCAATTTCACGAAACTCAGTGATTGCCGGTTATGACCGGCTATTAGATGAAGGGTATATCCTGACCCGCAAAGGGTCTGGAACGTATGTCGCACACAATATTCCGGATCGGAGTATCAGCAATAGCTACCCAAATGTGCAGTCGGGGGGCGTCGTCGCGCCTGATGAACAGGTTCACAGCCGAGATAATCCTGTTCACGATTTATGGTCAAATGAGTATGAAGGGCGCGGCATGAACCGCCTATTCGCGGTTGGCGTTGGCTGTACGGATCTCTTCCCGCATGCATTATGGGGCAAGTTGCTGCAACGGGTCTGGAGACAATCCCGACATCAACTGGGGGCTCACACTCATCCTTGCGGATACCTTCCTTTGAGAAAAGCAGTTTGCCACTACATTAAAACAACGCGTGGAGTGAACTGTAACGAAGAACAGATAATCATCGTAAATGGTATTCAACAGGCATTGAACATCACTGCACGAGCGCTGCTGTCGACAGGAAGTGAGGTTTGGCTGGATGACCCGGGTTACAAAGGCGCCCGAGGGGCTTTTATGTCTGTTGGCGCAATGGTGAGGCCGGTACCGGTAGATAGCGAAGGAATGAACGTCCGCTATGGTATTGATCATTTTCCTGACGCTAAGCTCGCCTACGTTGTTCCGTCGGATCAATACCCTTTAAGTGGAACGTTAAGTTTCTCCCGGCGTTTTGAGTTGCTGGAATGGGCGAGGTCTAACCGGGCATGGATATTTGAAGATGATTATAATAGTGAATTCCGTTATGCCGATCGTTCTTTACAAGCATTGCAGGGATTAGATCAGAACCAACGGGTAATTTATGCCGGAACGTTTTCTAAAATGATGTATCCAGAGTTTCGTTTAGGTTTTTTAGTTGTCCCGCCAGGCTTACAAGAACAGATTATGGTGACGAAATATTTTACCGATCTCGGTACCAGCTATCTTGAGCAGGCAGTGATGGCCAATTTTATTGGGGATGGACATTATGCCAGCCATGTGCGTCGAATTCGCAAGGCGTGTTATGAAAGAAGAACTGTGCTGGTCAACGCCATTCACCAATATCTGGCTGATAAAATGATTGTCCAACCTTCGGACTCTGGGGTTCATATTGTGTGCTGGCTTCAAAACGGATTGACCGGAAATGAAGTCGAGGAGAAAGCCAGAGCTCTCGGAATGGGGATACTATCACTGAGTCGTTATTATCAGGGAGATGTCTCGCGACAGGGAATTTTGATTGGTTTTGCTAATCATCCTTCTGAAGCAATTATTGATGGAATACGCCGTCTGGCTCAGGTTATTTAAATTATAGTGTATTCGGCTCTTATCATTAATGCTGTCGTGCGCTTTTTTGACTACGCCTAAAATATGATGTCTGTTTTTTGCACAATGAAATACTGTGGATCCGTAAAAAACACGCATTGTGGTTCTTTTGGTCGGGTTGGTTTGATCATATTCTGCGCGGGTTTAGTCCTGTTTTGTAAGAGGTGTGGATATGTCGGGCAGCTTTAATCAATTCCATCAACCCGTAGGTCAGTCTTTGTCTGACTGGAAAGGTGCTCCCTTTCCACTGGTTCAGCAAATGGCAGGTCGCTATTGCAAGCTTGAACGTATTAACGCCGAACGCCATGCAAAGGATCTTTATGAAGCGTACGGCGAAGCAAGCGATAATCGTGACTGGACATATCTGCCAGTTGGGCCTTTTGAAACATTTGATGTCTTCCTGGTTTATGTAAAAAAGATGGAAGAACAGACAGATCCAATGCATTTTGCTGTGATCGATTTAGTCAGTATGAAGCCTGTTGGTACGTTTGCACTGATGCGTATTGATCCCGCAAATGGTGTGATTGAGGTAGGGCATGTTTCTTACTCCGTTCGCATGAAGCGCACGCGAATTTCAACGGAAGTCATATCCTTGCTTTTAAAGTACGTTTTTGAGGATCTGGGCTATCGCCGTTTTGAATGGAAATGTGATGCCCTCAATGCGCCTTCCCGTAGGGCGGCAGAGCGCTTTGGCTTCAGTTTTGAAGGTATATTTCGGCAGGCTATCGTTACCCGCGGACGAAATCGTGATACCGCATGGTACTCAATCATTGACGGCGAGTACCCGATACTCCGTCCTGCCTACGATTTGTGGCTCGATGAGGGTAATTTCGATAGCCAGGGACGGCAGATTAAACGTCTTGGGGAACTGATGGAAAGGGGATAAAAGGCTCCCCGAATAAACGGGGTGATTTTGGCGGTGAAGATCACGCTGACCAGGGTCAGTGAAGCGCACAAAAATCGCCACTGTTTTTCGCTTCCCAGGAATAAAAAAACGCACAGGGGGGACCGCCCTGTGCGTCGGGTTTATCGCGGAAGAACTTAAACCCCAAGGCGATCGCGTAAGCTGTAGTATGCCGCCCCCATGGCGGTAAACGGAATGCGCAGGCTGCGGCCTCCCGGGAACGGGTAGTGCGGCAATTTGGCGAACGCGTCAAAGCGCTCGGCGTCCCCGCGCAGCAGTTCCGAAATCAGCCGTCCTGCCAGGTGGGTACAGGTCACGCCGTGACCGCTGTAGCCCTGCATATAGTAGATGTTGGTATCAAGACGCCCGAACTGCGGCATGCGAGACAGCGTTAACAGGAAATTACCGGTCCAGCGGTAATCAATTTTTACCCCCTGCAATTGCGGGAAGGTCTTCAGCAGTTTCGGCATCACCAGACGCTCAATATCGTCCGGATCGCGAGCGCCGTAGACTACGCCACCGCCGTACAGCAGGCGGTTATCGCCGGTCAGACGGTAGTAATCCAGCAGGTAGTTACAATCTTCCACACAGTAGTTTTTCGGGATTAGCGAGCGCGCCATCTCCGCAGACAGCGGTTCGGTGGTTAACACCTGCGTGCCGCACGGCATGCTGCTTTTTGCCAGCGCAGGCTCCAGTTTGTCACCGAGGTAGGCATTTCCCGCGACGATCACAAAGCGTGCCGTCACCTGACCTTTTTCCGTGCTGACCACCGCCGGGCTGGTGTGCTGAATTCGGGTAACCGGCGACTGTTCAAAGACGCGCCCGCCGTTCAGACGAATGGCGTTAGCTTCGCCAATCGCCAGGTTCAGCGGATGAATATGGCCACCGCTGTGGTCAAGCAGCGCGCCGACATAACGATCGCTGCTGACTTCGCGGCGAATTTCACTGCTGTCTAATAGCTCAAGCTGCGTGTTGCCGTAGCGTTCCCAGTTCGACTTCTGTTCTTCCAGCGTTTCCATCTGTTTGTGGTTCAGCGCCACAAACAGCCCACCGGGACGATAATCGCATTCGATCTGATAACGCTTGATGCGTTCGCGGATGATATTGCCGCCTTCAAACATCATGCTGCCAAGCATTTTGGCAGCATCCGGGCCGTAGGTGCGTTCGATGACGTCGATATCGCGACTGTAAGAGTTAACCAACTGACCGCCGTTGCGTCCGCTGGCCCCAAAGCCAATCCGCGCGGATTCCAGTAACACCACGTCGTAACCCATCTCGGCTAAGTGCAGGGCTGAGGAGAGGCCGGTATAGCCACCGCCCACGACGCAAACATCACAGCTCACCGATTCGCTGAGGGTGGGAAACGGTTCGTACTGATTGGCGCTTGCGGCGTAATAACTGCTGGTATGTTCAGTCATGATTAAGACTCCAGGGAGATCCAGATGGTTTTCAGTTCGCTAAATTTTTCCAGCGCATGCAGGGACTTATCGCGCCCGTTACCGCTTTGCTTATAGCCGCCGAACGGCACGGTCATATCACCGTCGTTGTAGTTATTCACGAAGACCGAACCGGCCTTCAGGCGCCGGCTCATACGGTGGGCGCGCGACAAATCGCGGGTCCAGACCGCAGCGCCCAGGCCGTAGTCACTGTCGTTGGCCAGCTTAAGGGCTTCGGCTTCACTGCTAAAACGGGTGACGACCAGTACCGGACCGAAGATCTCATCGCGGCTGACGTGGGTTTGCGGCGAGGTATCGACAAAAATAGTCGGGCCGATAACCGCCGGATGTACGTGGCTGCGGCCATCCAGCGCCAGCGTGCCTTGCGCTTCACCGTCGCGAATAAAACCGTGTACGGTGTCGGCATGCGTGTTGTCGATAAGCGTGCCCATCGTGGTTTCCGGATCCAGTGGGTTGCCGGGCTGCCAGTTTTTCGCCTGCTCTTTCAGCAGCGCGATGAACTCATCGGCAATACTCTCTTCCAGCAGCAGACGCGTACCGGCGATGCAGACCTGACCCTGGTTATAGAAGATACCTGCCGCAGCATTCGCGGCGGCTTTCGGTAGATCCGGACAATCGGCAAACACGATGTTGGCGCTTTTACCTCCGGCCTCCAGCCAGACGCGTTTCATATTGCTGTCGCCCGCGTCTTTGAGCAGTTGCTTGCCGGTGCGGGTCGAGCCGGTAAAGGTGATCACATCAACATCCGGATGCAGCGACAACGCCTGGCCCGCTTCGTGACCATATCCGCTAACAACGCTGAGAACGCCATCGGGCAAACCTGCTTTTTTAGCCAGCGCAGCAAGGCGAATGGCGGTCAGCGGTGATTTTTCGGAAGGTTTGAGGATCACGCTATTGCCGGCAGCCAGTGCCGGGCCAAGTTTCCAGCAGGCCAGCAGCAGGGGAAAATTCCACGGGACGATAGCCGCAATCACGCCCACCGGTTCGCGCACAATCAGCGCCAGATCGTTCACCGAGGTGGTGGCAACTTCGCCATAGACTTTATCTATCGCCTCGGCGTACCAACGGATGGCACGTGCGGCGCCTGGAATATCATCACGCAGGCTATGGCGAATCGGTTTACCGGTATCGAGCGTTTCCAGTAGCGCCAGTTCCTCGTGATGCTGCTCCATTAAATCGGCGAGTTTGTGCAGTACCGCTTTGCGCTCCGTGGGTGAGGCTTGCGACCAGTCCCCGCGTTCAAATACGGTACGGGCTGCGGTGACCGCGCGGTCCACATCCGCTTTTTTACCGCGGGAGACTTTAGCCAGTGGACGTTGTCCTGCCGGATCCAGCGTAATAAAGGTTTCGTTATCAGCGGCGGTACAATATTCGCCGTTAATAAATAAACGGGTTTCCGGCGAATAATGGCTGGCTTTATCACGCCAATATTTAAGATTCTGAAAGTTCATAGCTACTCCTTTTATATCAATAAGATAAAGTTCGTTGCTGATCTTTTTCAGGCAAAATCAGGCTGCACGATGCCCCAGGGATGTACCCTGCTAATGCGCGTTATTTAAGAAGGCCTGAGAAACTCAGGCCGCTACTTATTAGAAAGTGGTGGGAGTGTGGGCACTGATGATGCGGCAGATCCCTGCCGAGGTGTTGCTGAAGCTGTGTGGTATGCCGGTGTTAATGGCATAGCTTTGCCCAGCAACAAGAGGATACGTTTGACCGTTGATGGTCAGTATCACTTCACCTTCCAGTATTGTGCCAATCTCTTCACCCTGATGTTTAATTCTCTCCCCGGTTGTCGTGCCTGGCTGATAGGTTTCAAACATCATTGCCAGCGTACGATTCGGATTTCCGTTGTGAACTAACTTCATGGATACTCCCTGACTCCCGATCTCAATCAAATCATCCTGATTGATAACCACCTGCGGTTCGTCAGGCTTTTCCGGTTCCGCGAAGAACTCGGAGAGCGACAGCCCATATACTTTCAATAGCTTTTGCAGCGTACTGATGGCAGGACTGACTTTATCCTGCTCTATGGTGCTGATGGCGCTATGCGTTAACCCAGACAGTTCGGCGGCACGACGCTGCGAAAGACCCAATTGCTGGCGGATCTCTGACAAACGTTTACCCGGCGCCAGGCCGTCATCGCTCATAATTGCATTTCCTTAACAGTAGTGGTCAGAGTCGCTGTTTTTCAGCGAGGTGGTTCTGACAAGCGGTGATAAAACCTTCAAGTAACAAACGCGACAGGGCGTATTCGCTACTGTTCCATTCCGGGTGCCACTGCACGCCGAGCGCGAAAGGATGGTCGTGAACGCTGGCTGCTTCCACTAATCCATCCTGCGAGCGTGCTTCCACGCGCAGCTGCGGGCCGAGCGTTTTTGCGCCCTGACCATGTAAGGAGTTAACCCAAAACGTGCTGCAACCTGGTATTAACTGAGATAGCAATCCTCCCTGTTGAACCTGAACTTCATGAGATGGCGCATATTGCTGCTCCACCGGGAGTTCTGCATCTTCACGATGTTCCAGGAACTGTGAGTGATCGCACAGGCGACGATACAGAGTCCCGCCAGTGGCGACAACTAATTCCTGTAAGCCCCGGCAGATGGCGAAAATGGGAATGCGCCTTTCGAGCCCGGCGGTAATTAGCGCCATGCTCAGAAGATCACGCCCGGGATCGGCGTCAGACTCATCGCCATTTTCACCATAGAGGTGCGGCTGCACATTGCTTGGGCTTCCTGGCAGGAAGATACCATCCAGTTTCGGTAACAGTTCGTTTAGCAATTCGGGTTCCGCGAGCGCATGGGGAAGCGCTATCGGTAATCCACCGGCATTTAATACCGCATTCAGGTACTTTTCTTGCAGAGTCTGGGTCTGGTGACCCTTAAGCCTGTTCCTGCACATCACGACACCAATAACTGGCTTGTCAAATATATTGCCCATGATCGACCTCACGTTTTGGAATAAATTATTGCCAAACGGTTCCTTGTTGCGCCATTCCGTTCATTATTTTCTCAATCTAGCAGCGGAATAACCTTCTAGCAAACTTAATTTAACATTTGACAAACAATTTGTTTGCATCCAGAGTCGAAGAGTGGACATTATATTTAACAGTCAAATCACAGAACAGCTTACCAGGCCAACGGCGGTGAATCATGGAAACCAATATCGTAGAAGTTGAGAATTTTGTTCAGCATTCTGAAGAGAGACGAAGTAGCGCGTTTGCGCGTGAAGTTAAACAGTATCTGGAACGGTATCCCAATACGCAGTATGTGGATGTGCTGTTAACCGACCTTAATGGCTGTTTTCGCGGTAAGCGCCTTCCGGTTGCAGGATTACATAAGTTAGAGAAAGGCTGCTATTTCCCGGCATCCGTTTTCGCGATGGATATTCTTGGCAATGTGGTCGAAGAGGCTGGATTAGGCCAGGAGCTTGGCGAACCGGATCGGACCTGTGTTCCGGTGGCCGGCACGTTAACCCCTTCGGCCGCCGATCCGGAGTTTATTGCGCAGATGATGCTGACGATGCTGGATGAAGATGGCGCTCCCTTTGACGTTGAGCCGCGGAACGTACTTAACCGACTCTGGCAGAAACTACGCCAGCGCGGTCTGTTCCCCGTCGTAGCGGTAGAGCTGGAGTTCTATTTACTCGATCGTAAGCGCGATCCCGAAGGTTATCTGCAGCCGCCGTGCGCGCCGGGAACGGACGATCGTAATACCCAAAGTCAGGTTTACTCTGTTGATAACCTGAACCACTTTGCAGATGTGCTCAACGATATCGATGAACTGGCCCGTTTGCAGCTGATCCCGGCAGACGGCGCGGTAGCTGAAGCCTCCCCGGGGCAGTTTGAAATCAATCTCTACCATACCGATAACGTACTCGACGCCTGCGACGACGCGCTGGCGCTGAAACGCCTGGTACGGCTGGTGGCAGAAAAACACAAGATGCATGCCACGTTTATGGCAAAGCCTTATGAGGAGCATGCCGGTAGCGGGATGCATATCCACATCAGCATTATGAATAACAAAGGCGAGAACGTGCTGGCAGATGCGAATGGCGATGATTCCGCATTACTTAAGCGTGCGCTTGCCGGGATGATTGATCTGATGCCCGCGTCAATGGCGTTGCTGGCGCCGAACGTGAACTCTTATCGCCGTTTCCAGCCGGGGATGTATGTTCCGACCCAGGCTTCCTGGGGGCACAACAACCGTACGGTGGCGCTGCGTATTCCCTGCGGCGATCGTGATAACCATCGGGTTGAATATCGCGTGGCGGGGGCGGATGCTAACCCGTACCTGGTGATGTCGACCATTCTGGCGGGGATCCTCCACGGTCTGGATAACGAACTGCCGTTGCAGGATGAGGTGGAAGGCAACGGACTTGAGCAGGAAGGGCTACCGTTTCCTATCCGCCAGAGCGATGCGCTGTGGGAGTTCATGCAAAATGACAATCTGCGTGAATTGCTCGGGGAGCGTTTTAGCCATGTGTATCACGCCTGTAAAAACGATGAGCTTATCCAGTTTGAACGCCTGATAACCGACACCGAAATTGAGTGGATGCTGAAAAACGCCTGACCGTTGTACAGGTCATTGAAAAAGAAGTCGCATCATGCGGGCTGAGCGGAGCCAGCCCGTAAAAATTGCAGGATCACCTGCCATTTCCCGGATGTCGCGTAATGGAGCGCGGGCGACAACGGGTCTTCAGATAACCGACAGAGTTTGTGACGAGGAAATGTGATGATGCCAATGTTTAAAAACCCGCCCCGCGTGAGCATCCATGGCTCCCGCAGTAAGTACGGACCGCTCCTGTGCGGTGCAACATTGACGCCTTTCTTATGGCTCTCCTCCCCGACACGACCCAGGTCTGCTGTACCCACGTTTCGAACGCAGATCAGGGCTCGTCGCGGGGAGGAACGCTATGTCGACTAATCCTTCTGCGGATCATGCTGCCCAGCCGGGCAAAGCACAGCTGCGAAAATCCCTGAAGCTGTGGCAGGTGGTGGTGATGGGGCTGGCCTATCTCACGCCGATGACGGTGTTTGACACCTTTGGCATTGTTTCGGGTATCAGCAACGGCCATGTTCCGGCCTCTTATCTGCTGGCCCTGGCGGGAGTACTGTTTACCGCCATCAGTTATGGAAAGCTGGTGCGCCAGTTTCCACAAGCCGGTTCGGCCTATACCTACGCGCAAAAAGCGATTAATCCGCATGTGGGGTTTATGGTCGGCTGGTCGTCACTGCTTGACTATCTTTTCCTGCCGATGATTAACGTCCTACTGGCGAAAATTTACCTTTCCGCGTTGTTCCCGGGGGTTGCGCCATGGATTTGGGTAGTGATGTTCGTGGCGATCCTCACCGCGGCCAATTTGAAAAGCGTTAACCTGGTGGCGAACTTTAATGCGCTGTTTGTCCTGGTACAGGTGGCGATAATCGTGGTGTTCATTTTCCTCGTGGTACAGGGGCTGCATAAAGGCGAGGGGGTAGGGACCGTCTGGTCGCTGCAACCGTTTATCAGCCAGAATGCGCATTTGATCCCGATTATCACCGGGGCGACCATTGTCTGTTTCTCGTTTCTCGGTTTTGATGCGGTAACGACGCTCTCTGAAGAGACGCCGGATGCCGCACGTACCATCCCAAAAGCTATTTTCCTCACCGCGCTGTACGGCGGACTGATCTTCATTGCCGCTTCGTTCTTTATGCAGTTGTTCTTTCCAGACATTAGCCGATTTAAAGACCCGGATGCGGCGCTGCCGGAGATTGCGTTGTACGTCGGCGGTAAACTGTTCCAGTCAATTTTCCTGTGTACCACCTTTGTGAATACGCTGGCGTCAGGTCTGGCGTCGCATGCCAGTGTTTCGCGTCTGCTGTACGTGATGGGCCGCGATAATGTCTTCCCGGAGAAGTACTTTGGCTATGTTCATCCGAAATGGCGTACACCCGCGCTGAACGTCATTATGGTCGGGATTGTGGCGCTGTCGGCCCTGTTTTTTGATTTGGTGACCGCTACGGCGTTGATTAATTTTGGCGCGCTGGTGGCCTTTACGTTCGTTAATCTCTCCGTGTTTAACCACTTCTGGCGTCGTGAAGGACGCAAGCATACCTGGCAAGAGAAGCTGCATTATCTGGTATTGCCGATGGTCGGTGCCGCCACCGTTGCCGTACTGTGGGTGAATCTGGAGGTGACATCGTTGACGCTGGGACTGGTATGGGCCGGGTTAGGGTTGGTGTATCTCGCCTGGCTGACCGGACGTTTTCGCAAACCGCCGCCGCAGTTTGATGCCGCGAAATCTGAGCGGGCCTGGGAGTGATGGGGAATAAATCAGACGACGAACCACATTGCTATTTCGGGTATTAACAACAGGGCGTGCCGTCAAGGGCGCCCTCGGCCGTAAAAAGAGATCCGGTATCGTTATTTCGTCGTAGAGAGATATAGCAGCAGGTTGGATAAACTTTTAATACCATCCTTTTTTCTCTTCGAGGTTCACATGCCAAATCATATTGATTTAGCACAAGTCAAAGCGATGAAAGTGGTTAATTATGCCACGTTGCGTGAAACGTTAAAATCAGGTGACCTTTTTTTCGCCTCCGGAGACTACCTGGTATCAAAAGCAATTGAAAAGATGACTGATTCACCATGGAGCCATGTGGGGATTGTTTTTGTTTTACCGCAAATAGATCGCGTGTTGCTCCTGGAAAGCGTGGAAGATATGGGGGTACGACTTGCTCCATTATCAAAATATCTATCTGATTATGATGATATTGGGAAACCTTACAAAGGCCGGGTTGTTCTCGCCAGGTATGATGCGTTGTCTAAGTCTGCCGTTGAGCAAGTAGCCGCTTTTGGTCTTAATGAACTAACCCGTCCATATGATAAAGAAGAAATAGCACGCATCCTTGCGAGGATAGCACTTGGGAAGGGAAAATCGAAAAAGGACAGGGAATACATCTGCTCCGAACTCGTCTACGCTTGCTTCAACAATGCCGGAATTAGCATTGCATATAATCCGAAAGGATTTATTAGCCCTGAGGATGTATGGCAGGATTCTCATATTTCTTTGATAAACAGAATATTGTAAAGGCCGCCATTATTCAGAATAGTATCTAATACTGGTGCAATCACGGCATCATTATAGAGATTAAAATGGGTTCAGCCGGCGGTGAATCATCACATGCCTGTATCTGATGGAGGGACAAGGATAACTACTTTCTGACGTCGGGTGACGGCGTGTTCTGTTGTATTTATTAATGCCGTGAAATGCGTGGGCTATAGTAAAGATGGCCATTATTTCTCATCATTAATAATCGTGAGCGGGGGATGTGAATGAAGAAGATACTGATGCTGGTCGGAGATTATGTCGAAGATTATGAAACGATGGTGCCTTTTCAGGCACTGCAAATGCTGGGCCATCGTGTTGATGCTGTCTGTCCGGATAAAAGCCAGGGTGACTACGTTCAAACCGCTATTCATGATTTTGATGGGGCGCAGACCTACAGTGAAAAGCCCGGGCATCGTTTTACGTTGAATGCGAATTTTGCCGAGGCGCGGGCCGCAGATTACGACGCGCTGCTGATCCCTGGCGGACGTGCTCCGGAATATCTCCGGTTGAATCCGGATGTCATCAAGCTGGTGCAAGATTTCAACGCAGCCGGTAAACCTATCGCCGCGGTTTGTCATGGGCCTCAGCTGTTAGCGGCGGCGGGGGTGTTAGAAAATCGGACCTGTAGCGCCTATCCGGCCTGTGCGCCAGAGGTTCGTCTGAGCGGTGGACATTACGCAGACATCGGTATTGACCAGGCCCACGTTGATGGCAATCTGATTACCGCGCCGGCATGGCCCGCGCATCCGCAATGGCTGGCTAAATTTGTTGAAGTATTAATGAAGTAAGCCATGAGAAAGTCGGTACAACCTGCCTGGCTATACCGACTTTACCTATTACCTCTGCATAAGTGCGAACACGCCCCAGCCAATGTATTCACGGGTGAATGCAACGTGGCGTGCTGGTGAACCTCTCAGTTGTTCTCTGACTTCCGGGGCAAAGTCATCGTTCGGATTTGCCTCCAGCCACCGGCGCATCGTTAACCATTTTGCCGCCTCGTATCTGTCCCAACCCTCCTGGTCAGCCAGTACCATTTCAACCACGTTATAACCGAGCTGGTCGAAAGATGAAACGAGCTCCGGCAGAGAGAGGAAATCAGTCACTGACGTCGCGCCGCAAGTCTGGGCAATCTCCTCCGTTGCGGGCATCAGACGCCAGTATGGTTCGCCGATGAGTATGATCCCGTCGGGTTTGAGACTTTGTTCCAGCTGTC
Source organism: Citrobacter sp. Ce104 (assembly GCF_030334595.1). NCBI lineage: Bacteria > Pseudomonadati > Pseudomonadota > Gammaproteobacteria > Enterobacterales > Enterobacteriaceae > Citrobacter > Citrobacter sp. Ce104. Next base: position 807,386 of record NZ_JAOWDP010000064.1, on the reverse strand, counting down.
TGACCGTTCCGGCAACGCCGCCTGCAATCCAGGTTGCGCCAACGCAGGCGGCAATATCGAATTTTTCTTCAGCGATATAACCTGTTGCATCGGCATGAATAAAACGCACGCGCTCAGTGACGCCCAATTCTTTGGCTCGTAGAGTGGCTTGCTCACTGAACAGCATGCTCATATCGAGACCTACGCCGGAAATATTATGATCGCGTGCCCAGGTGCACAACATCTCACCCGATCCGCTGCCAAGGTCCAGGATGCGGGTGCCTGAGGCCATTCGCAAAGCCTGACCTAACGTGGCGTATTTCTGCGCGGTGAACGGATTATGAATGCGATGTGCGCTTTCGCTGATTGTAAAAATCTTCGGGATATCCATTTCTCTCTCCTTAGCGATTATCCAGTTGGGCGCGAACGTTGTTCAGCCCGGTAGCATTGATACGGTAGGGCTGACCATTGACGGATTTGATCAGCTTTTTGGTTCTGAGCTTTTTGAATACGTCGAGTGTGCAGTCGCAGAGAAGCAATCCTTCGCGGCTATAGCATTCGACGGAAGTGACGCGGCCTGAGGCATCGCGGACGTGAGCAATACGACCACCTTTGGCGAGAACGTGTAAGGTACGTTGTTCCTGACGGGATAAATTCATACTGGAAAACCTGTTTAATCATCATGTGCAAAACGTGCAAACACACAGCGGTGTCCGCATTCGATTTCGGCGCATTGATAACCAGTCCGGCCTGAAAAGGTCGGGAAGCTGATTATCAGATGATTACATTCTCCAGCATCAAAGCCTCGGGTTGAGTTAGAAGGTATTTACCTGCTGAATCATACCAGCAAGGAACAGCAGGGGGAATCTCCCTGTGGACGAAGTGTGATCAGTAACGAAAAAGTGTATTTTGCTTATTTAACGACTTTTTAATTCTTGTTATGTGAAAATGCGTTGATGTATCAATATAATTTAATATTTGAACATCGTAAATATCGTCATCGTTAGCCACGCAGCGTTGCTGTTTAATTATTATGACATCATTGATTAATGCGATTAAAGTTTTCTGTTGCTTGCTTTTTTGCTTTGATAAATACTTCTTGATTATAAAAGTGGTTTTAAATTAAATTTTTAATTTCATTGCTTTAAGAATTTTCTTAATGTTGCTAAGTGTGTATACTCGATCCTGCAAGAAGCTCTTCTGTTATCATTAAAACTATAAATATGTCCTTAACACCCGTATTACCTCTGCCCTGAATCTCTTCTCAGGGGAGAGGTTTTTTTTGTATGTGGATAAATTTGTTAAGCACTTTGAATAAAATATTAATATTGTTGTTGGAGCCTTTTTAATAATGTCTTGTGAGATCTTTGTTCAACGGGTTTTGTAATATTGAAATAGTACCGCTATGAACATATTCCATTGTGAATAGTATGAATCCACCTTAATTTATATGGGTATTATATGATTTCTCTTATAACTAACTGTTTTTCATGATAATGAGAAAAGCGTGATTTTGAAGTAATTGTGATTTTGTTCACGGATTTTAGTGCGCTAACTGGCTATTTGTAGAGAAGTGCAAACGGTTGCATGTAGCTGTAACAGTATTCGTTCATTAAAAAAATATAGCGATGGTACGTCTTATACCGGTGCAGAATACAGGAATCTAAATGATTTCTATTATCTCTTAGGTATACGGATAATATTTATGACTTCTGTTAGCTCAACACCATGGGAAATAGCAGTAAAAACAGACAGGGAATATGATTTCATCAATCAGAAAGGAGTTTTTAATCACAGGTACAACCACTGGCCTTTTTATCTTCCTTTATATAAATCGTTGTCGTAGTGCCCATAAAATCAGCGTTCTGGGATGAACGCTGATTTTATTCGGTTTTCAGATTCATCAACCCGCGCTGCATGCTGGTCTTCTCTCGCAGTACCTCTTAAATGATACATTAAGGATCACCTGGAATGGATATTGTTGAACGCTTTATAAACTACACGAAAATCAATACCACGACATCAAGGGAAAACGGCGCTAATGGGATAATGCCTTCTTCCCCAGGTCAAATGGAACTGGCAAAACTGCTTGCAGCAGAACTTGAAGCATTAGGAATGGAAAACATTGAGGTCAGGGATACCGCTATTGTGACGGCAACCTTACCTGGCAATACCGATGACGCGATCCCGGTGGTCTCCTTTTTTGGTCATCTGGATACCAGTGCGGAACAGACCGCAGACACCAAAGCACAGCGTCTGCATTATCGCGGGGGGGATTTATGCCTGAATAAAGAGCTGAATATTTACCTGCGCGAAAGTGAATTTCCAGAACTGAAAAATTATATCGGTGATGACCTGTTGGTAACGGATGGAACCAGTCTGTTAGGAGCAGACGATAAAGCCGCCATCGCCGCAATTATGAATGCCCTGGAGTATCTGATTACGCATCCGGAGATTAAACATGGGCCGGTGAAAGTCGGTTTTGTCCCGGACGAGGAACAGGGCCTGCGTGGCGCAAAAGCGTTTGATGTTGCGGCATTTGGTGCTGATTTTGGCTATACCCTGGACTGCTGCGGTATCGGTGAGTTTGTTTACGAAAACTGGAATGCAGGTGATGCGGAAATCATCTTTACCGGGCAGTCCGCACATCCGATGTCGGCCAAAGGTAAGCTCAAGAACTCACTGCTGATGGCGCATAAGTTTATTGCGATGCTACCAGGGGGAGAAGCGCCTGAGTATACGGAAGGGCGCGAAGGTTATTACTGGGTAAAACAGCTACAGGGTAACAGCGCCCGTACGGTCCTTAAGCTGGATATCCGCGACTTCAGTGAAGAAGGTTATAAGGCGCGAATGGCGTTTATCCGTCAGCTTGCCGTAAGCACCTGTGCGCTGTGGGGAGAAAACAGCGTGGTCTGTCATTTAGCCGATCGCTATCAGAATGTGTTTAATAGCCTGCAGGGTGATGCTCGCTATCCGATTGATATTGCATTACGCGCTTATCAGAAATGTGGCATTACCCCAGCCCCTGTCGCTATGCGTGGCGGGTATGATGGCGCGGTTCTGTCGCAAAAAGGATTGCCGTGCCCAAATATTTTTACCGGTGCTCATAACTTCCATTCAATTTATGAGTATCTGCCGGTGCGTTCCTTACGGGCTGCCAGCGATGTCGTGGTGGCGGTCATTGAGGAAACGTATACTGAGTTCTCGCAGCGGAGAGCTCAGCCATGATTCAGGTGTTAATCGCGCTTCTGGTTATCGTGATGGTGGCGCGTCTGATTCTGAAAGGTTATCGCGCTGAACCTGTGCTATTTATTGCGGGCTTAGTTCTGATGATTTGCACCGCGTTAACCGGATGGGGGACGGTATTACCGAAGGGCGTTGCCAGTACGGGGATTTCCTTCCTTGATCCTTTCGAGGTGATGCGCGATCTCTTCAGCACCCGTGCCGCCGATCTCGGCCTGATGATCATGGCGTTAATGGGATTTGCGCATTACATGGACCACATCGGGGCAAATGAAGCGGTCGTGCGCGTCGTCACGAAACCCTTACGGACGCTGCGTTCACCCTATGTGCTGCTCTTTTTCTCCTACCTGCTCGCCAGCCTCCTGCAGTTGGCCATTCCTTCAGCAACCGGGCTTGCCGTATTGCTGATGGGGACGATGTTCCCCATTATGCTGGGATTAGGGCTTTCTGCGGCTTCGGCTGCCGGGGTTATTGCCACTTCGCTTGGCGTGGCTTACACCCCGACGGCAATCGATGCTATCCGGGGCTCTAAAGCGGTCAATATGGATGTGGTGGAATATGTTGTCTACCACCAGGGACCCGCCGCGCTGGCAACGGTTCTGGTCGTCGGCGTTTGCCATTTTTTTTGGCAGCGACATTGTGACCGTAAAGCGGGGACGTTACCACGGGAAATCGGTAGCGCTGAGGTGACTGACTCAGGAAAAGCTCCGGCATTTTACGCGCTGCTTCCGATGCTACCAATTCTGATGGCAGTGGGATCATCCGAGATGTTCGTCAGCGGTATTAACCTGAATATTATCACCATTGTCCTCATTTCAATGGCAATCTGTATGCTGATCGAGTGGCTGCGGGTGCGTGATTTAAAGTCGGTATGCGAAGGATTCAGCCATTTCCTTAAGGGAATGGGCACTGCGTTTACTGGCGTGGTTGGACTGTTGGTGGCGGCGGGGGTTTTTGCTCATGGCATTAAGGTTATCGGTGCTATCGACCAACTTATACTGATGGCTGAACACGTGGGGTTACCACCGTTTGCCATGGCGGTGGTATTTGCGTTGGTGACGCTGGCCGCGGCTATCATTATGGGCTCGGGAAATGCGCCATTCCTCGCCTTTGTTGAGCTCATCCCGCAAATCGCCGCCAGCATGGGGGCTAATGCTGTTGCCATGATCCTGCCGATGCAGCAGGCATCGCATATGGGACGGGCAATTTCACCGGTATCCGGCGTGGTGATTGCCGTTTCCAGCGGAGCCAAAATAACCCCATTTGATGTGGTGAAACGGACCGCCGTGCCGTTGATCGTAGGTTTAGTTACTCATACTCTGATCATCGGTATTTTCTATTAACAATTGCAGGCACAGGCAAACCTCCGATTCATTGAATCTGGAGGTTTTCTGGTTTGATATGTTGTTGCATTGATTGCTGGTGATTATTATTAGCTTTCAGCTTTATTGAGCTGTTCTTATTATTTGTGGTCAACCTTTCAACTATTAATGATTAATAAAGATAATGTGTTTCAGGGTTCATTTTTTACATTGAAATATATTAATCTGGATCATATTTTGAGGTTTTTAGTTGTAGTAGTTTTTTAAATGGAATGATGCAAGGTCGACATGAAATAATGATTTATTTGGGCAGGTTTCAGTGGTAAAAGATTCAGGAAAAGTTAGTACGTTACGACACCATTATCAGGATGACCTGGAAGCGTTTACCTGGAGTGCATTAGTTGCAATCGGTATCGCAATACAGGATCGTAAGATTAACTCTAAAATGTCAGAACATCTTTTTATTATGCATTGGCTGGCCATCGCTAAAAAAAGAAAACTCTTTTCAAGGAGTATCGTCAATGAGCTTCAGTGGTTAATTGATGAAGGAAAGAAAAAAAGCCTCAATGCACAGCTTAAATTTAAAATAGAATACCTGTACTCGACTTCGAGTGGTGATGTAACAATGCAAAACGACTATTTTAAGTTTACTCATACGATCGAGGTATTGAGAAATAATGGCTGGGAAAGCTTTTTGCTTACGCCGGAAAAATGGCGAGGTCTGCATGAAAAAATTAAGGTAAGAGACGGTAATTTTATTTTTATGGATGACACCAGACTTCAGGAGTGCTTTGGCATTCAGGGAGAGATTGTTAACCCCTTCTGTATCCGGGTGTATGGTGATGTTGAGTTTGCAAAGTTAACTTTCATCAAACATAACCTCACAGTTGAATTTGTAAAGCACATATCGAATGAGTTTTACCACTTCCATTTTCTTCAGGTAAGTAATACTTAACTGACGAACTGAGCAGTGTGCTGATAATTCGAACAATGTATTGTTCTACATATCAATGTATCGGATATAAACCACGCGCCAAGGATAGCGAATGTTTACGCGAAAGTTAGCGATCGGCAGCGAATGGATTAGGTTGTCTGATATTTCAGACAACGTATCCATTTCTTTTCGGGGCGTTCTCGAGATAGCGGAAAGCACAGGTATGCCAGATGGCAGTACGCCTTTATTACGCTTAGAAAATGAAATGGCGCCAATCACCGTTGATTCGTTGTCCTGGGTGCGGGTTCCGGGCGATAGACAGGCAGAGGTTACCGTCTATATTCGCTGCCTGGTTTAAGTCAGATAACGCCAACTCAGCTATTCTCAATGGCTTGTTGGCGTTCAATTTGCGTATCATTTTATTATCCATAAATAATATTAATGTGGGTTTGTTCTGGTTTTATTTATCCCTGCTTGAGATATACGCAGCTGGCCGCAGTGTGTAGGTTCGTGCATCTAATTTATGACGAGAAAGCCAGCGAGAATACGTTCTGATAATTAACCATTTTACAGGTTAAGGTATTTCTTTGCGGGTCGATAACAATTAGGTCGTGGATGAACTTTATTGTTATGGAGATGTTCAAATGTTAAAGGATATGAGGATTAAAACCAGTCTGTTATTATTGCTGTTGTTATTCACTTTTATGCAGTTTTTTTCTAATGGATTTGAGCTCATCGATCTCAAAGAGAACCAAAAAAGTACACTTTTACTGCATAATGTCATTAAGGAACAGGATGCATTGCATCAGGTTGCTGAGGCTGTTTATAAAATAAGAGGGGGACTTGATAACATTCAGTTGAATAATATGTCTGATACTCAACAAACATTGAGCCAGGCGCAAGAGGAGATTGGTAAAGCCAGAAAACAGTTCAATAATTTCTGGGACATACCGGGTTTAACCGCTGATGATCCGCAGATCGGTAAAGCTATCAGGGCTGCCTTTGAGCAACAAATGAATGCGGCACAAAAACATGTTGATAAATTAAATGAGATGATTTCTACCGGCAGTATTGTGGATACACAAGTAACTATCGAGCCTGAACTGCTTGCTATTCGCAAAAACTTTGATAGCCAGGTGGAGAATTATTACAAATCAACACTGTTGGTCGGTGAAAAGATCGTAGAACAGACCCACGTTCAGTTTAATAAGTCAGTACTGAAGGTATCTGTGATCCTGATGGTAACAGTACTTATCTTTTTTATCTGCAATATCTGGATGAACCGGACAATCATTCGGCCATTAAATACCGTGTCTGAGCATTTTTCACGGATTGGCAAAGGCGATCTGAGTCATCCGGTTAAGGTATCGGGTAATAATGAGATAGGTCTGTTGTGTTTGAATTTACAAAATATGCAGAACGGTCTGCGTGAGACGGTCAGCACTATTCGCGATGGCGTCGAATCGATTAATACGGGTATGCAGGAGATTGCTTCCGGTAATTCAGACTTATCGACCAGAACGGAGCAGCAGGCGGCGGCAGTGGTGGAAACGGCGGCCAGCATGGAACAGATTTCGGTAACGACAAGAAATAACTCCGATAAGTCCCACCAGGCATCTGCCATGACCAGTGAAAGCACAGAAATGGCCCTGCGCGGCGAGCGTTTGATGAGTGAGATGGTCGAGAAAATTCACCTGATCAGCATCAATGCGCAAAGCGTAAACGAAATATCACATGTTATTGATAGTATTGCGTTTCAGACCAATATCCTGGCGTTAAACGCCGCGGTAGAAGCAGCACGCGCAGGTGAATCCGGGCGTGGGTTTGCCGTTGTAGCCAGTGAAGTCAGAACCCTTGCCCAGCGTAGCGCCGCCTCGGCGAAAGAGATCAGTGAACTGGTAGCCAAAGCGGCAATCAGCGTCAAAGAAGGCGTTGAGATAGCTGAAAATAGTGGGGTCATGATGGCGGATCTCGCCAAAGCGATACGCAACATCAACGTATTAATGGAAGATATCTCCGGCGCATCAGGAGAACAAAGCCGTGGTATTGAACAGATCCGGGTCGCGGTAACGCAGATGGAGCAAGTGACTCAACAGAACGCATCGTTGGTTGAGGAGATTGCCGCCACGACAGGCAGTGTGGAAGAGCAGTCGGCCATGCTGTCCGAGGCGGTGGCTGTGTTTCAGGTGGAAGAAAAATCGTAGCATAGTGTTCAGGGCGTTAACCCGGCGCTGCTCATCTCATCAGTGGGTTATTCCGCCTGATGAGATGATTAGCTGAACAACTTGCCAGGCTTAATTTGCGAGTGAAAGTATTTGTAACGCGTTCACATTATAGATTACGCCAAATATCGCTACCGCCAGCAAAAACAGTGAGGAGATAAAAAGGCTGTGCCGGGTAAAACGTGCGGGCATCCAGCGTTTAAAAATCACGATGTAAAACGACAGCACTGCAACATCAAAAATAACCCACACCAGCGTTAGCGTCAGAATGCTGGTGGCGAAGTCTTGTGTAATGGCAATGAACTGCGGAAAAAACGCAACGAAAAACAGAATATCCTTCGGGTTGGCGACCCCGGTCAGAAAACCGTGGATTAGCCCGCTGTTATCGCGTTCTCGTGCACCCGGCGCGAAGTTTGGAATTTTGCCCCGCATGCCGTTAATCGCCATCACGCCGATATACAACGATCCCGCAAGACCCAGTACGCCAAGCCATATTGTAGAGATCGACACCACGCCTGCCAGCATCAACGCAGCCAGAGCAATCAGTACTAAAGAAGCGCCGTTAGTACCAACAAGCGTGATAAATGCCCGGCGGTAACCATACTGGGCTGCGGTGGCGGTAACCAGCGCCACGACGGGGCCGGGTGTTAGCAGCAGGGTTACAATGCTGAGGCTGTAGGCAGCCAGTAAAGTGAAATTCATACCTGATTATCCTGATGATATTTTCCATCAGTATTCCTCCTGAGTGACGCATTGAAAAACGAATAAAACTGCGCTTAACTGTGAGTAAAACTCAATATAGAAATTCACGATGACGCTACCTCCGTTGTACGCCCTGAGGGCTTTTGAAGCCGCAGCCAGGTTGGGGTCGTTCAGTAAAGCCGCTATTCAACTTAACGTAACGCCGGGCGCGGTAAGCCGACATATTCGCACGCTGGAAGCATGGTTTGACTGTGAGCTATTTGTTCGCAGCGGCCCACGCGTTGAGATAACGCCTTCCGGCCAGGGGCTGGCGCAGCAACTGACTGTCGGGTTTCAGAGTCTGGAACAGGCATGTCATGCTTTTCGCAGCAGCAGCCATCAGTTGCGATTGAAAGCGCCGTCCACGTTGACGATGCGCTGGCTATTGGACGTGCTGCGCTATTTCCGTGAGGCGCATCCAACCCCAGTGATCGAAATTGCCAGCATCTGGATGGATACCGATTCGGTGGCCTTCAGCCGAGAACCGTATGACTGTGCGATCCTATTAGGGAATGGCCATTTTGGTGACGATACCGATAGCCGGTTACTGTTTCTTGAGTGGCTTATTCCAGTGTGCTCACCTGCGTTACTGGCGCAAGCGCAGCGTGATCTTTGTGCCTGCGAATTGATTCACCCCTCCGCCGATCGCCGCGACTGGCGTCGATGGCTACAACGCACCGGGAAGTTTCCTGCGTTGAATCTGGCACGTGGCAAAGTGTTCGACACGCTGGAACAGGGGAGTCTTGCGGCGATGAGCGGTCATGGTGTTTCTGTTGCCGATCTGTTGTTAAGCCACGCCGCTATTCAGTCCGGAATGCTGGCGTTACCGTTTAAAGATGTGGTGGCGACCGGCGAGGGGTATTACCTTGTTTGGCCAAAGGCTTCCACACGGCTCAGAAATATTGAGTTACTGTATCGCTGGTTAAAAGAGGCTGCGCCGTGTACCCCTACGGCAGATCTGAACTGGCTGGAGTAAGCGAATTATTTAGTTTTACCATATTGATAATAGTTCTCATTATTATTGTCGTGTTGTTCAGGGAATGGTAATGTTGCTTCAGTGATAAATCGTTAATCCCATTTCCTGTGCAGAAGACAGCATGAAGAACACCACCGCCCTGAATGCCTCCAGACGCGCTGCTCGCACCTTCTCCGTCAGCGAGTTTATGGATTTTGGTGAACGCTACGGGATTGATTACCGTTTTCCCCTGTTGGCGCAAAAGCCGGATTTACCGTCCTGCAGCCCCGTTCTGCAAGGTGAGGTGGAGGAGATGACGCTCCCCTGCGGAATGTGCGTGACGCACTCCGACGTACAGGTATTGCAACCTTACGAAACCACCTCCCGCCACAGCAGCCCTCTCTATATGCTGGTAGTCATGGAAGGTTGCGTGATCCTGACGCTCAACGGGCAGGAGCATATGGTGCGTTCCGGGATGGCGTTTAGCTCACGCCTGAGCGAGCACCAGACGATGCGTGCCCGCCATCATGCCGACTGCAAACTGCGAACCTTATCGCTTGGTCTGTATCCCGACGGCGCGTGGCGCACGGGGTTGCTTGAATCATTGATGCGTGAGTGGGAAAGATGCCAGACACCGACGCTTATATGGCAGGTACCGGGGTTTTTACTCAGCGGACTGCAGTACGCGCAGCAGAGCACGATTAGCCATGTTTCTCGCCAGTTGATGCTGGAAGGGCTGATATTACAACTGTTCGGCCATGGCCTTAGCGTGTGTCAGGTTGAGAGCGGCAAACGCCTTGCGGCCAGCGGTGAGCAACAACGGCTGGAGGTCGTTCGCCGTCTGCTGGAGCAGAGTCCCGAAAATGACTACACCCTTAATGAACTGGCCCAACGCGCGGCGATGAGTCCCAGCAGCCTGCGCAGTAAGTTTCGCGCAGCCTATGGCTGTTCGGTATTCGACTACCTGCGCGATTGCCGTCTGGAACGTGCGCGCGGATATCTACTGGAAGGATATAGCGTACAACAGGCGGCCTGGATGTCGGGTTATCAGCACGCCACCAACTTTTCTACCGCTTTTCGTCGCCGTTACGGCTTTTCGCCGGGCGATTTGCTCAAACCTTGCTAATCCATATTTGCGTTTTACGCACGTGATTTCCTGACAATTTGGCACTGCGCATAGGCAACCTGGCATCCGGCATAGCTATCTCCGTCAGCAAAAAGGTAATAATTCTCACTTACAATTAGACATGCCTTTGGAGATATTCATGTTCGCGAAGACTCGCTTGGCGCTGCTGGTGGGATGGGTTACCGGCAGCGTGGCTTTTCCTCTGCTGGCGCAGGAAACAACAAAAAACGATACGGTGGTTGTCACCTCACAGATGCAGAGCGGGGCCACGAAGCTTGCCACGCCGGATATTGAAACGCCGCAGTCGGTATCGATCGTTACCCGTGAACAATTTGAAGAGCAGGGCGCAACCAGCGTGCGCCAGGCCGTCAGCTATACGCCGGGGGTGTACAGCAATCAGATTGGCGCTTCCAATCGCTTTGACTACATCGTGCTGCGCGGCTTTTCTGACGGCAGCCTGGACAACGTCTATCTCGATGGTCTGAAGATGATGGGCGACACCAACTCTCACAGCTCGCTGGTGGTCGATCCGTGGTTCCTCGAAGATATCGAAGTGGTGCGCGGCCCGGCTTCCGTACTGTATGGCCGCTCCTCTCCGGGCGGTATTGTGGCGCTGACCTCACGTAAGCCATCGTTTGATGCGGGTGGAGAAGTAAAGCTGTTTGCCGGCAACAATAACCAACGCGGCGCGGCGTTTGACGTCACCGGGGCGCTGGATGATAACGATCGCGTGGCGGCGCGACTGAGCGGAATGACGCGTTACGCGGACTCGCAGTTTGGTCCATTGAAGGAAGAACGTTATGCGCTGATGCCCAGCCTGACCTGGCGCATCACCGACCAGACGCGTCTGGATCTGATGGCCTATCTACACCGTGACCCGGAAGGCGGTAGCCATTCTGGTCTGCCGTATGACGGCACCGTGGTTCCGCATTACGGACAAAAGATCTCCAACACCTTTTACGAAGGCGAGGATGATTACGATAAATACGATCGCCGTGAAAACATGGTGGGCTACAACATTGAGCACCTGTTTGATAACGGCTGGTCGGTGCGGCAAAAGCTGCGCTATCTGCATACCGACGTGGAGCTGAACCAGGTCTATGCGGCGGGCTGGCTGAATGAAACCGAACTTAATCGCGGCTACTCCGGCTCCGATGAAAAAATGTCGGCGATTACGTTGGATAACCAGCTCGACGGCAGCTTTGATACCTGGCAGGTTAACCACCGTCTGCTGGTGGGGATCGACTATCAGGATCGCAGCAATAATACCACTGGCTACTACGGCGCGTTCCCGCCGATTAACGCCTTTAATCCGGTGTACGGCGCGAAGCCTGATTACATCGACATGTATGCGCGCGAAAAGCACAAGCTGCGTCAGGCGGGGTACTATTTACAGGATCAGATGTCATGGGATCGCTGGCGTATTACGCTTGGCGGTCGCTACGATCAGGTCAGCGTCTCTAACATTGATAAGATCAACGATACCCGCAGCGATCTGGATAAAAACAACTTCAGTACCCGCGCCGCTCTGCTCTATTTATTCGATAACGGCTTTGCGCCGTACGTGAGTTATTCCACTGCCTTTACGCCAACCAGCTTTGCCGATGAGAACGGTAATCTGCTGGATCCGATGAAAGGCAAGCAGTGGGAAGCCGGGCTGAAATATGAGCCGGAAGGGCTCAACAGCCAGTTCAGCGCATCGGTATTCCGTATCAATCAGACGAATATCGCCACCAAAGAAGAGCCGACCGATCCGTACCGCTCGATTGGGGAAATTGAATCTGAAGGGGTGGAACTGGAGGCAATTAGCCAACTGACGGATAGCTTCCGTTTGCAGGCGGCGTATACCTATACCGACATTCGCTATAAGAAAAGCAGCCCGGAAGAGCAGGGTAAGCGCGCAGTGTATGCCCCGCGTAACCAGGCCAGTACCTGGCTGAGCTACGATGTGAAAAGCGGCCCGCTGGACGGCCTGACGTTGGGCTCAGGCGTACGTTATGTGAATGGTATTGCCAGCGATCGCCTGAATACTCACACTCTGCCGTCCTACACGCTGGTGGATATGGCAATTGGCTACGACTTAACGAATATCGGCATTAAAGGATTGAGCGCACAGTTGAACGTCAACAACCTGACCGACAAGCGCTACGTTGCGGCCTGTAACTCGCTCTCGTACTGCTACTTCGGCGCCGAGCGCAGCATTGTTGGTAGCGTTTCGTGGAAGTTCTGATGCTTTAGCCGGATGCGGCGCTGGCGCCTTATCCGGCCTCCGGCAGCGCGCAAATTGTATGCCTGATAAGCGCAGCGCATCAGGCATAGTGGATTGCGGCTATTTTGTAAAACCGTTTTGCATACAAATTTGCGCGCTGGTTCTCAGCGTAAAGGCGACCTTGTCCGGGTACTGACTGTAGTAGTTATGCTCTTCTTCCAGCCCTTTGGCCTGCGCCAGGCGTACCGTTTCCAGCGAGCAGGTACGGTAGACCAGGTCTTTATTCATATTGGTCTGCTTTTCGCGCTGTTTATCTGCAGACAGCGCCAGCCAGCTTTCGGACAGGGAGTAATCGTAGACCACCCGATTTCCTTTCGCCTGCACGTTCTCAATGGTAATGAATTCGTCGATTTTCAGCCTTGGCTGCCCACGCATTTTTTTCTTGTCTTCTGCGGCGGCATATTGGGCCAGCGCATTAATATCCATGCTGGCTATTTTCTGCTTATAAATATCGACATAGGCGGCCGGTTGCTGATAATGCTGAGCGTAGGCGTTTCTTAATTCTCCGTCGCTCATCGTACAGCCCGCCAGAAATAAAGGTAATAGCAGTGCCAGTTTTATTTTAGTCATGATGTTATCCCGTTCATTATTGTGGTCCCAGTCGCCCATAACAGAATAGAGAAATGATTACGGGTGATAGTTAAGGTTGTATAAACGAGGACACGATGACACAAGTTCAATAGTCTTAAAATGATGTAACAGGCGGGAAACCCTGCCAGAATTGGCAGGGTTTTTGAACAGACTGATAAAGAATTAATGGCCGATCATGTTTGCTTTCGGGATCAGCTGGAAATACATGTGATCGGGTACCGGTGTATCCCAGACATTGGCATATACAGCGTAACCAATAGTGGCAAACAGAATTCCCAGCACCAGTATTGTCATAGCAACACCCGACAGCGCCGTCTGGCGCCATAATGGTTTACCACCGTTGCCTTGCGCACCTGGCGGTGTCTGCAGGGAAAAGCTCAGCGTTGAGGCTACCGGGCAGGATTCAACGCAGGTCATGCAGCCAGTGCATTCCACTGTTCGCACCTGAATCAGCCTGTCTACCGGGATATTCGACGGGCAGTTTTTCGCGCATTTCCCGCAGTCGATGCAACTGTCGGCATTGCGGCGGATTTTAAACGGTGAGAGCAGCGAGAAAAGCCCAAGCAACGCGCCGTAAGGGCACAGATAACGACACCAGGCGTTGCGAATAAACAGACTCAGAATGCTGATAACCACCACGGAGATAAGCGTGGCGGAGCCAATATGGCGAAAGAAATCGAGCATCTTGACATCGATAATGATGCCATAGGCTGAGGTCAGAAAATATTGGATCCCCTGGGCGGGCATCGACAGGGCGATATACAAGAAGAAGCTCAGCAGCAAATACTTCAGGCTGAGCAGCGGGATATCCAGCCAGCGCGACAACGTGAAGTTGCGACCGAATAATTTTTTGCCCAGATTGCCGAGCAGTTCGGAAAGCGTGCCCACCGGACATAACCACGAACAGAAGGCTTTTTTTAACAACAGGCTGATCAGGATAAACGCAACTAACAGCAGCATGGAGGCGGCATGGATGGGCGGAAGAAAACCGGTCTCCAGCGTATAGCGGATATTCATTAAGCCCGCAATCGGTAGCCATCCCTCAATACCGCCGGGCCTTGGTATATAGACGCTGGTACCGGCGGTTTCGAAATAGCGGACCCAATACCAGAACGTCACGCCAATATAAATATTGATAACCAGCAGGAGAAATTGGGTGGCTTTTCGCCAACTGCTGGCATTGCGCCAGTCATTCCAGGGCAGTTTGCCTCCGGTCGTGCCTGGGCGGCGCTGCCAGCGCGTTCTCTTCTTCCCGTTCATGATTTTATACTGTCCCTCATATTTCCCCTTCTGCATTCAGAAGGCGTCATCACCGGGATATGCTAGCGCTATTCAGATTTGGTGTATTTGATTTGCATCTTATTACGCGGCTGTTATTTTTATCATGCAAAAATACCTGAATAATAATAACAGCCCGATATTTGTCACAGGTCAGATAAATACCCTGAACGGGGTATTTATTTCTCTGCAGGGCAATGGTTATTCCTGATAAACCTCAACGCGGTCACGACCATTACTTTTTGCCTGATAAAGTGCGCGATCCGCTTTATCAACCAGTTGTTTGTAGTCGGGATGATAGTCATATTCGGCAATACCGATACTGACGGTAATAGAAAACGTTTCTGTCGCAGAGGTGGCCATGCGCATCCCGGCAATTTTCATACGCAGCGTTTCCAGAATAATACTGGCCTGCGATTCATCTGACTCGACGAGCAGAATCATAAATTCTTCACCACCGTAGCGGAACACGTAATCGCTGCTACGGATATGATCATAAATAACCGCCGCGACGCTTTTGAGCGTCAGATCGCCGGTATTATGTCCGAAGTTATCGTTAATTTGCTTAAAGTAGTCGATATCCAGCATTGCCAGGCTAAAAGGCTTACGCGCATGTAACGCCAGCGAGATTTCGCGTCGCATGATGGTCGGAATAAAGCGGCGGTTAAGCAATTGGGTCAGCGAATCTTTACCATTTTCCTGCTTAACCAGCGCCTCAAACATTGAGGCGAGCAGGAAATGGATTTTTGCTGAGAGTTGGCGAACATCCTGTAATAAGCTCATCCGTTCGGGCTCTGTCGGCTGATGCTGAGGTGACAGGGTGGTCGTCAGACGAGTGTCGATCTCTGCAATCAGTGATTCCATTTCGTTGAGCAAATTGCTGTTGCCAAGAATATGTTTTCCCTTATGCGAGAACCACATACCAAAATCAGAGTTCGCCAGAAATACCATTTCACCGAAAGGCATTGCGGTGGCAATGTTATAGATAAACTGGTTTTCCCAGTCAGTAAATGAACGGATTTGCCGCTCACGCTCGACGTTAACGTCATCGTAAATAGTCTGCAGACGATACTGCTCCTGAGTATGCAGCGAGTTTTGATGGCTTGGGGAATAGGAGACTGTCATGGCCTCCAGTGCGGTATCCATTGCCAGACTGCTGAAACAGATAGCATCGCTCAGCAGAGAGGACGAATAGTCCGCTTTGGTTTTCAACACCCGATACAGCTCATCTTTGAGCTTACGCGCGCCGCGGTTCACCAGATCGATGGGCAGACCGATGCGGGCATGCACCACGCCAATTTTGCGTTGTTTGGCCAGCAGTTGCGAGAGATCTTCATGCGCGCTGCCAAGGACGCTGCGCAGCCAGTCAAACATGCTGCCGCTGAGGCGGGTACTGACCTGTTCTGTATTGAGGAATAATGCGCTCTGGGCGTGGGAGAGCATATAGTCATAAAAAACGGTTACTAAATGGCGGATCTCTTCATCGCTTAACGATGTCAGGAGCGTGTGAACTTCAGGCGATGTTTGTCGTATCAGCGCCTGCCATTCTGTAAGGAGTAATGTGTCGTTTACCGGTTCAACCTGTTCCATCTCACTGCCACTCAACGTGCGATTAAAAATTCAGGCGGTATTACGGACAATTACCTCACGATGGTCAAGTTAAACTCTCTTATCGATGGCTAATACCTTCATAAATAAGCCTGAGCGCGAAGACACCGATAATGGCGCCAATCACCCGGCTGGCAACCCGCTGGATTCGGCCATAAGCACGGCGCACGGCGGGCAATGAAAACGCCTGACTGAGAAAAATACGCCAGATAACGGAAGACAATATTATGCCTGCCCAGGCCATCAACCTGGCCCACGTTGGCGTGTCAGCGCTTAAGGTGACCGAGAAGATACTAATAAAAAACAGCACGGTTTGCGGATTAGATAAATCCGTTAATAATCCACGGCGGAAAAACACATACCACGGGGCGGAAAGCGGCTGTTGTAACGTTGCCATTTGCGGCGTAGCCTGATGCCGGATGCTGTTCCAGGCGAACCACAGCAGATAGGCGCCGCCGACAATCTTAATCAACGAAAAGATCTCTTCACACTGGGTGATAAGCGTCGCCATACCAAAGAGCCCGAGGCCGGAGTAAAACGCATCGCCTAAGGCCACGCCCAGACCGGTCATGACGCCTGCGCGTCGTCCTGACGCCAGGCTGGTTTGCACCACCACAAACAGATTCGCGCCGGGATTAAAAAAAGTTAAAACAAACAGGCTGACGGTGAGTATGACGGCGTGCAGAGGTTCCATAGACAACGTATCCATTAGTGAGGGCGGAAGCAGGGTCAGCTAACACTATAATTTTAGTATCCACGTCATTCTGCGTATTCACTCACACTGCGCGTTGAAAACGCAGCGCCGCTGCGTTTTGCGTATTTAACGATTAGCAAAATATCTTTATATTTCCGCCTGCTCTGGATCTTTTTATCAGCCTGAACTACTTATTAATCATCCTTGACTCGCGTGTCGAATGTTCAGGGGGCGATGATGGCATATATAACAAAACCTGGAGCTTTTATATGAAAACTGGATATAAAGTACTTATTGGTGCGTTAGCTTTAGTTTTTTCCAACGCCTATGCTGCGGAATTTATGACAAAACTTGAGTTTGAAAAGGTTGAGTCGCAGTACACAAAAATCGGTGATATTTCAACGAGTAATGAAGTTTCTGTTGCAGATGCTAAAGAAGAGCTGCTGAAGAAAGCTGAAGAGAAAGGCGCTGATGTGGTGGTATTAACCTCCGGCCAAACGGATAACAAAATCCATGGCACAGCTAATATTTACAAGAAAAAATAACACGCTGCTGTAAAAAATACGCCACCCGTCGGTCATTGTACTGGCGGGTTTTCTTTTAATCTGCGCCAGAACGTGGTTCTGCTAATTCCGAGATAGCGTGCAGCCGCGGTTTTATCACCATTGAATTGTGCCAGCACCTGCTGCGGCGTCAACGATGTGGATAGCTGTGGGGAGTCAGCAGCAACGACCAGTTCCGGTAACAACTGCTGCAGGAATTGTACATTCAGCTCAGGCTGCGGCTCGACGCTTAAAAACAGCGCCAGACGCTCCATCATATTACGCAGTTCGCGGATATTTCCCGGCCAGCCATAATTGAGCAACGTCGGTTGACTCAGTCCCAGCCCCTTACGCACGGGTTCAGAAAACGGCACATCCAGCTCCGCCAGCGACTGTTTTAAAAAGCCTTCCGCCAGCGGCAGGATGTCGGGCAACCGCTCGCGTAGCGGCGGCAGCTTAAGGCGTAAAATGCTCAGGCGATAAAACAGATCGGTACGAAACTCTCCCTGCTTCATCTCCTGCTCCAGATTACAGTGAGTGGCGCTAATCACACGTACATCGGCCGGAATCGGCTGATGTCCACCTACCCGGGTAACCTCTTTTTCTTCCAGCACGCGCAGTAGTCGGGTTTGTAACGGCAGCGGCATCTCGCCTATTTCATCAAGAAACAGCGTTCCGCCGTGGGCGATTTCAAACAGGCCCGCACGTCCTCCCCGACGGGAGCCGGTAAAAGCGCCATCTTCATAGCCAAACAGTTCAGCTTCCAGCAATGATTCAGTGATTGCCCCGCAGTTGACTGCAACAAACGGCGGCGAGGGCTTCCCGCGGCGATTGTCCTGACGGGTGAAAAACTCACGGTGAATGGCCTGCGCCGCCAGCTCTTTGCCCGTGCCGGTTTCGCCCTGAATCAGCACCGGCGCACGCGAACGGGCGTAGAGCATAATGGTGTGCCGTACCTGTTCCATTTGCGCAGAGTGACCGCGCATATCCCCCAGCGCATAGCGGGTGCGTAGCGTATCGCCAGAGGCGTACTGACCGTTTCTGCGCAGCGTCAGCCGGGTCATATCCAGCGCATCGACAAAAGCCTGGCGCACGGTAGCTGCTGAATAGATAAAAATACCGGTCATGCCTGCTTCTTCCGCCAGGTCGGTGATCAACCCCGCGCCGACCACTGCCTGCGTGCCGCTGGCCTTCAGCTCGTTGATTTGCCCACGGGCATCTTCTTCGGTGATATAGCTGCGCTGTTCAAGCTGCAAATTGAAGGTCTTTTGAAAGGCGAGAAGCGCAGGGATGGTTTCCTGATAGGTAATGACGCCAATCGACGAGGTGAGCTTTCCCGCTTTTGCCAGCGCCTGTAGCACGTCAAACCCGCTGGGTTTAATCAGGATCACCGGAATCGATAAACGGCTTTTCAGATATGCTCCGTTGGAGCCCGCGGCAATGATGGCATCACAGCGCTCGGTGGCCAACTTCTTGCGGATATACGTCACCGCCTTTTCGAAACCAAGCTGAATAGGGGTGATGGTCGCCAGATGGTCGAACTCGAGGCTGATGTCGCGAAACAGTTCGAACAGACGCGTGACCGAAACCGTCCAGATAACCGGTTTGTCATCGTTCACCCGCGGCGGAAGATGCGTATCAACCATAACCAACCCAAAAAGTAAGGAACCGAGTATTAGGGTTTAGTTGTGTTTCATAAATGTTGCAATGAAACGTGATGGAATGTTTCATGAAACGATAGCTGACACGCTTTTGTGCAACACAGAGACAAGGATTGACATTAACATATTGTTTTTAAATTAAAATTCATAAATTAATTAAAAATTAAGGTCTTTGGCATACCCCTTGCTTTAAGTAAATCAACGAATGCTAACAAGTTGATAACAAGAGGACGGGATATGTCTCTACACTCCCCAGGGCTGGCGTTTCGCGCCGCGCTCAGCAAAGAAAATCCATTACAAATCGTAGGCACCATCAACGCCAATCACGCTCTGCTGGCCCAACGCGCCGGATATCAGGCAATTTACCTCTCTGGCGGCGGCGTCGCGGCGGGCTCTTTGGGTCTGCCGGATCTCGGTATTTCTACCCTTGATGACGTGTTGACTGATATTCGTCGCATTACTGACGTTTGCCCGCTGCCGCTGCTGGTGGATGCAGATATCGGTTTTGGATCGTCAGCGTTCAACGTGGCGCGAACCGTGAAGTCTATTGCCAAAGCCGGTGCCGCCGCGCTGCATATTGAAGATCAGATCGGCGCTAAGCGTTGCGGTCATCGCCCGAACAAAGCGATCGTCTCGAAAGAAGAGATGGTCGACAGGATCCGCGCCGCCGTGGATGCGCGTACCGATCCCAACTTTGTCATCATGGCGCGAACCGATGCGTTGGCGGTGGAAGGGTTAGAGGCGGCTATCGATCGTGCCCAGGCATACGTTGAAGCGGGTGCGGACATGCTGTTCCCGGAAGCCATTACCGAACTTGCGATGTACCGCCAGTTTGCCGATGCGGTACAGGTACCGATCCTCGCCAATATTACCGAATTTGGCGCTACGCCGCTGTTCACCACCGATGAACTGCGCAGCGCGAACGTCGCGATGGCGCTGTATCCGTTGTCAGCCTTCCGCGCCATGAACCGCGCGGCGGAAAAGGTTTATAACGTGCTGCGTCAGGAAGGAACGCAAAAGAGCGTTATCGACATTATGCAGACGCGCAACGAACTGTACGAAAGCATCAATTACTACCAGTTCGAAGAGAAACTCGACGCGCTGTACACAAAAAAGTAGCCACGTAGGCCTGATAAGGCGAAGCCGCCATCAGGCAATGCCGGATGGCACTGCGTTTATCCGGCCTGCGTAGCTACTCGCACACCCTCAGCACCCTACATATTATAAAAATGACGAGGACAACATGAGCGACACAACGATCCTGCAAAACAGTACCCATGTCATTAAACCTAAAAAATCGGTTGCGCTGTCAGGCGTCACCGCCGGAAATACCGCGCTGTGCACCGTAGGAAAAAGCGGTAACGACCTGCACTATCGCGGCTACGATATTCTCGACCTGGCGCAGCAGTGCGAATTTGAAGAAGTTGCGCACCTGCTGATCCACGGAAAATTGCCTACCCGCGATGAACTCAACGCCTACAAGATTAAATTAAAAGCGCTGCGTGGATTGCCCGCTAACGTGCGTACCGTGCTGGAAGCGCTACCTGCCGCCTCGCATCCGATGGACGTGATGCGCACCGGCGTCTCCGCGCTGGGCTGTACGCTGCCGGAAAAAGAGGGGCATACCGTTTCCGGCGCGCGCGATATTGCCGACAAGCTGCTGGCGTCGCTCAGTTCAATCCTTCTGTACTGGTATCACTACAGCCATAACGGCGAGCGCATTCAGCCGGAAACCGACGATGATTCCATCGGCGGCCACTTTCTGCACCTGCTGCATGGCGAAAAGCCGTCGCAAAGTTGGGAAAAGGCGATGCATATTTCGCTGGTGCTGTATGCCGAGCATGAATTTAACGCTTCCACCTTTACCGGTCGCGTGATTGCAGGGACCGGCTCCGATATGTATTCCGCCATTATCGGGGCGATTGGCGCACTGCGCGGGCCGAAACATGGCGGAGCGAATGAAGTGTCGCTGGAGATCCAGCAGCGCTACGAAACGCCGGACGAAGCTGAAGCGGATATCCGTAAACGCGTTGAAAACAAAGAGGTGGTGATTGGCTTTGGCCACCCGGTTTACACCATCGCCGACCCGCGTCATCAGGTGATTAAACGCGTGGCGAAACAGCTTTCACAGGAAGGCGGTTCACTGAAAATGTACAACATCGCCGACCGCCTGGAAGAGGTGATGTGGGAAACGAAAAAGATGTTCCCGAACCTCGACTGGTTCTCGGCGGTTTCCTACAACATGATGGGCGTCCCCACTGAAATGTTCACTCCGCTGTTTGTCATCGCCCGCGTCACCGGCTGGGCGGCGCACATCATCGAACAGCGCCAGGACAACAAAATTATCCGTCCTTCCGCCAACTATACCGGCCCGGAAGATCGCGAATTTGTCGCGATTGAAGAACGTTGCTAATACCAAACCTCGAAAGATAAAAAACAGGAAATGTACCCTATGTCTGCACATATTTCGAACGTCCGCCCGGAATTTGACCGTGAAATCGTTGATATCGTTGATTACGTCATGAACTACGAAATCACCTCGAAGGTGGCGTATGACACCGCGCATTATTGCCTGCTGGATACCTTAGGCTGCGGCCTGGAAGCGCTGGAATATCCGGCCTGTAAAAAACTGCTGGGGCCGGTCGTCCCCGGGACTGTGGTGCCGAACGGCGTGCGCGTTCCGGGCACCCAGTTCCAGCTTGACCCGGTGCAGGCGGCGTTTAATATCGGCGCGATGATCCGTTGGCTGGACTTTAACGACACCTGGCTGGCCGCGGAATGGGGCCATCCTTCCGATAACCTCGGCGGTATTCTGGCTACGGCTGACTGGCTGTCGCGCAATGCGGTGGCGGTGGGGAAAGCGCCGTTAACCATGAAAAAAGTGCTCACCGGAATGATTAAAGCCCATGAAATTCAGGGCTGTATCGCGCTGGAAAACTCTTTTAACCGCGTAGGTCTCGATCACGTCCTGTTGGTCAAAGTGGCCTCGACGGCGGTGGTTGCCGAGATGCTTGGCCTGAGCCGGGATGAAATTCTTAACGCCGTGTCGCTGGCATGGGTCGACGGCCAGGCGCTGCGTACCTATCGTCATGCGCCAAATACCGGCACGCGTAAATCCTGGGCGGCAGGCGATGCCACCTCGCGTGCGGTACGTCTGGCGCTGATGGCGAAAACCGGTGAGATGGGATACCCGTCCGTACTGACGGCGAAAACCTGGGGCTTTTATGACGTCTCTTTTAAAGGTGAGTCGTTCCGCTTCCAGCGCCCGTACGGTTCTTACGTAATGGAAAACGTGCTGTTTAAAATCTCCTTCCCGGCCGAGTTCCACTCGCAGACTGCGGTAGAAGCGGCAATGACGCTATACGAGCAACTGCAGGCCGCAGGTAAAACGGCGGCGGATATCGAAAAAGTGACCATTCGTACGCACGAAGCCTGTATCCGCATCATCGATAAAAAAGGTCCGCTTGATAACCCCGCGGATCGTGACCACTGTATCCAGTATATGGTTGCCGTTCCGCTGCTGTTCGGACGTTTAACGGCGGCAGATTATGAAGACGGCGTGGCGCAGGACAAACGCATTGATGCCCTGCGCGAGAAGATCACCTGCTTTGAAGATCCGGCGTTTACTGCCGATTATCACGACCCGGAAAAACGCGCCATCGCCAACGCCATCACCCTGGAATTCACCGACGGTTCACGTTTTGAAGAAGTGGTAGTGGAATACCCAATCGGCCACGCGCGCCGTCGTAACGACGGCATGCCGAAGCTGGTCGAGAAGTTCAAAATCAACCTGGCGCGTCAGTTTCCGACCCGTCAGCAGCAGCGCATCCTGGATGTCTCCCTGGACAGAACTCGCCTGGAGCAGATGCCGGTCAATGAGTATATGGATTTATTTGTTATCTGAAACCCGACTCATCAGGCGTAAGTTCAACAGGAGAGCATTATGTCTTATAGCGAGTTTTATCAACGTTCGATTACGCAGCCGGAGTCGTTCTGGGCCGAGCAGGCCCAGCGTATTGACTGGCAGCAGCCGTATACACAGGTACTGGATCACAGCAACCCGCCGTTTGCCCGCTGGTTTTGCGGCGGCACGACCAATCTGTGCCATAACGCCATCGATCGCTGGCTGGACAAACAGCCCGAGGCGCTGGCGCTGATTGCGGTGTCATCAGAAACCGAAGAAGAACGCACGTTTACCTTTCGTCAGCTGTATGACGAAGTGAACGTCGCGGCGGCGATACTGATGTCGCTGGGCGTACAGCGCGGCGATCGGGTACTGGTTTATATGCCGATGATCGCCGAGGCGCACATTACGCTGCTGGCCTGCGCGCGCATTGGGGCGATCCATTCGGTGGTGTTCGGTGGTTTCGCCTCGCACAGCGTGGCGGCGCGCATTGACGACGCCCGACCGATGGTTATCGTTTCGGCGGATGCCGGGGCGCGCGGCGGCAAGATCCTGCCGTATAAAAAGCTGCTCGATGATGCGATCGATCAGGCGCAGCACCAGCCGCGTCATGTGGTATTGGTCGATCGCGGTCTGGCGAAAATGGCGCGGGTCGAGGGGCGTGACCTTGACTTTGCCGCCCTTCGCCAACAGCATCTCGGGGCGCGGGTGCCAGTTGTCTGGCTGGAATCAAACGAAACGTCCTGCATTCTCTACACCTCCGGGACAACCGGCAAACCGAAAGGCGTCCAGCGCGACGTTGGCGGCTATGCAGTCGCACTGGCGACCTCGATGGACACCATTTTCGGCGGTAAAGCAGGCGGCGTGTTCTTCTGCGCGTCGGACATCGGCTGGGTGGTTGGACATTCCTATATCGTGTACGCCCCGCTGTTGGCGGGGATGGCGACGGTGGTTTACGAAGGGCTGCCAACATATCCGGATTGCGGGGTGTGGTGGAAAATTGTTGAGAAGTATCAGGTCAGCCGGATGTTCTCGGCCCCGACCGCCATTCGCGTACTGAAGAAATTCCCGACCGCGCAAATCCGTAATCACGATCTTTCCTCGCTGGAAGTGCTGTATCTGGCGGGTGAGCCGCTGGACGAGCCGACCGCCAGTTGGGTCACGGAAACGCTGGGCGTCCCGGTTATCGACAACTACTGGCAGACCGAATCCGGCTGGCCGATTATGGCGATTGCCCGCGGGCTGGACGACAGACCGTCGCGGTTGGGCAGTCCTGGCGTGCCGATGTATGGCTATAACGTGCAGTTGCTCAATGAGGTGACCGGTGAACCTTGCGCGGTGAACGAGAAGGGGATGCTGGTGATTGAAGGGCCACTGCCGCCAGGCTGTATTCAGACCATCTGGGGGGATGACGCGCGGTTTGTAAATACTTACTGGTCGCTGTTTTCCCGCCAGGTGTACGCCACCTTTGACTGGGGGATTCGTGACGCGGACGGCTATTACTTTATTCTTGGTCGGACAGATGACGTCATCAACGTGGCCGGGCACCGGCTGGGGACGCGCGAGATAGAGGAAAGCATTTCCAGCTATCCAAACGTCGCCGAAGTGGCGGTAGTTGGCGTGAAAGACGCACTGAAAGGGCAGGTAGCGGTCGCGTTTGTCATTCCGAAACAGAGCGACAGCCTGGAAGACCGCGACATTGCTCATTCGGAAGAGAAGGCGATTATGGCGCTGGTGGACAGTCAAATTGGTAACTTTGGCCGTCCGGCGCACGTCTGGTTTGTATCGCAACTGCCGAAAACACGCTCCGGCAAAATGCTCAGACGAACGATTCAGGCGATCTGCGAAGGCCGCGATCCTGGCGATCTGACGACCATTGACGATCCCTCGTCGTTACAGCAAATCCGTCAGGCGATCGAGGAGTAGCGTCGTGTTATGCCCGGTGGCGCAATGCTTACCGGGCCTATGTTCTAATCAACTTTCTTATACGGTCCGTGATAGTAATCAAACGGTGCATACACCGTATCGGCCACGAACGATAACGGCACATCAACAAACAATAGTGCTAAATCGAAATAGTTATAATCGTAAGCGCCCGGGTTTTTTAGTTTATCAATATCATGGTGCATACCCACGTAATACGTATCTGAATCCTCACCTGCCGTGCGTGCATCAATGCTGCCGCATCCTGAAAGTAATACGCTGATAAAGAGCGTTGTTACCGCAACCGTCTTTTTGCTCATGCTATGACCTGGCTTCTCGCCCCGTTTTATCATAACGGTAAAAAAGCGGCTGGTTGTCCTCGGAACTTAAACTACCAGGTCAGGATACATCATGTGAGGATTGCACATCGTAGGCCGGATAAACCACGTGAGTGGTGCATCCGGCATGACGGTTTAAATTGACGGATCCACTTTATAATTTTGGTAATAGTACTCTCTATCTCGTTCGTTAATGTTTCTTATTACCCGGCAAGGAACCCCCACGGCTACGACATCTGGCGGAATGTTTTTTGTGACCACGCTCCCCGCGCCAATAACGGAATTATCGCCAATCGTTATGCCCGGGTTGATGACTACGTTACTGCCAATCCATACGTTATTGCCGAGGGTGACCGGAAAGGAAAACATCTCTCCGGATTTCCTTAATTCGTGGTGAACAGGGTGACCCGTTACCGTGATCGTGACGTTTGGCGCAATTAAAACGTTATCGCCAATGGTGACCGTGTAATCATCCACAATGGTAAAGTTAAAATTGGCATAGAAATTTTTGCCAATGTGAATATTGCTGCCGTAGGAGAAATAAATGGGGGGCTCGATCCACGCATTCTCTCCCACGGTGGCAAACATTTCACGAATCAGTCTTTCCCTCTTTTCAACCTCCGATGGACGCGTATGGTTAAATTCATACATTAACTCTTTTCCGCGCAGTCTCTCCTGCGGCAGTCCCTCGCCCATATCGGTAAACAGCTTGCCTGCTTTTATTCGGTCTCTTATCGACATGCTCATCGAAGATATTCCCTCTGTGTCATTGGTCTTCAGGCTTGTTTACTTGCTGGAGTGAAAACGCGGGAAAACGGTCCCGGCCCGCTAAGGGTGAATACGGAAATTAGCGTGAAGCTCAGCGCAATGATCCCCAGCACCAGATACGCCCCCTGGAAACCAATGCTTTCATACATTTTTCCGGCCAGAACTGACATGAAAATCATGGCTAACTGTTTGAAGAAGCAGAAACACACCAGGTAAATCGTGGCCGAGAAACGCACTTCAAACTGACTGGTGATGTATTTGAAGCAACCGACAATCAGGAACGGTATCTCGAACATATGCAGCGTTTTGAGGATCACGACCTCCAGCGCAGTGGTGGCAAATGATGAACCAATGATCCGCACCGACATGATCGTACCGGCCAGCAGCAGGGCGTTCTTTCCGCCGATGCGGTTCACAATCAGCGGCGCAAAGAACATGATCGAGGCGTTGAGCAATTCCCCCATCGTCGTGACGTAGCCAAACACGCGGGTACCCTGTTCGCCGGTGGCAAAGAATGAGGTAAAGAAGTTGGCGAACTGCTGGTCAAATACGTCATAAGTGCAGGAAACGCCGACCACGTACAGGGAGAGGAACCAGAGTTTCGGTTGTTTGAATAATTCCAGCGCCAGCTTAAGGCTGAATGCCGAGTTGTTGGCACCTACCGCATCCGCGACTTTTGCTGAAGAGGGGGCATCTGTTTTTGAAAAGAGCAGCAGCAATGCCAGAATGACCGCACAGCCAGAACCTAACCAGAAGACAAACTGGTTATTGATGGTGAACATAATTCCGGCAATTGAGGCGCACAGCGCCCAGCCCACGCAGCCAAACATGCGCGCGCGACCAAATTCAAAGTTGCTTCGGCGGCTGGCCTTTTCAATATAGGCTTCAATCGCCGGAGCGCCGGCATTGTAAATAAAGCCAAGATAAATCCCGCCGACAATCGAACCCAGTAAAATATTAACCTGTAATAACGGGCCAAAAACGTAAATAAAGAACGGGGCAAACATTACCAGCATTCCGGTAATGACCCACAGCAGGTGTTTACGCAGGCCAAGCTTATCGGAAAGCAGTCCGAAAATTGGCTGGAATAATAACGAAAACAGTGAAATACAGGCGAAGATTATCCCGGTGTCACCTTTACTGATCTGATTTACATCGTGTAACCAGATAGGGAAGAAGGGGAAATAGGCACCCATAATGAAAAAGTAAAAGAAGAAGAAAAAGCCGAACATCCAAAAGTTAGTGTTTTTTAAATAATACATAACAGACTTCCTCAGGAAAAATAAGGGCAGGTCATAACCTGCCCATTATTATTATGTTTAACCCCAGATAACCTGGTAGTGATAACGTCCGGCGCTCAGCTGAAATTCCGGCGACACAGAAGGACTCCACGAATCATCGCCGCCGACGCCCATATGGAAGCCATCAATATTGAGCCAGGTGCCCGCCTCAGGTTGCAGCAGATGGCGGTGGCTGGTTTCCATCAGTTGCTGCTGGCTAAAGCGGCTGATGTTGAACAGGAAGTCTCCGCGCCACTGGTGCGCGCCGTAGTGCAGTTCACGCGTGCCGCAGCGCAAACCGTTTTCGCCCGGGAAAACATACGGGGTGTACATCTCATCTAGCGACAGATCCCAGCGATCGAAACAGGCGGCACTCAGGCGATCCGGGTAGTTCTCATGCGGACCGAGACCTAACCAGTTCACTCGCTCTGCGACCTGCGACAGTTGGCAGCTCAGGCCGATACGTGCCGGATGCGGCGTACCGCTGGCAACGTCGACATCCACCGTTATTTGCATTTCACCCTTGCCGTCGATGCGGTAGCTTTTTCGGCTGACGAACAGCGTTTCACCCTGATACTGCCACGCATGTTCGGTGGCGATCAGTACCGCATTGCTCAGCGTGTCGGCAGCACAGTGCAGTAACGTTGCTTCGACCTGATAATGACCAGCAGCCTTCCAGCGTTCAATCCAGGCATTAGGGTCGATGCGGGTTGATTCGCTCACGCCGATATCGTTATCCAGCGGCGCGCGGGTGAACTGGTCGGTCAGTGGGGTTAACAGTTGGGCTTTATCGCCAATCCAGTACTGTGTCAGCAGGCCAGACTGACGGTCGAATTGCCAGCGCTTGTTATCGTTCTCAACGGTAAAAACGTTTTCGCTAACGTTAAGCTGTGGCGCGAAACAGTGAGTTGGCAGCCGTGCCAGGCTGAGTTTTTCTTCCAGCTTCCACTGCTGCCAGGCGCTGATATGCCCGGCGTCTGACCATGCGGTTGCCTGAGGTTGTTCTACGCGCACCGTCAACCACAGCTGGCCAGCGGTTTCCGGCATCGGGACATCAGGCAGGGTAATCACCTGGCGGCCCTGTGGGGCGATATCCAGAACGATTTCTCCGGCGGCCAGCGGATTGCCGTCCTGAGCTATCGACCAGTGCAGAACTTCGTTATCGCTGCGGCGGAACAGATATTCGCTGGTCACTTCAATCTGGCGTTCAGCGCCCGGCAGTAACGTGAACTGGAAGAACTGCTGTTCATGTTTGGCCTCGTATAACGCCGGATGCGGAGTGCGATCGGCGAATACCAGTCCGTTCATGCAAAACTGACGATCGTTAGGTGTGTCGCCAAAGTCGCCACCGTAGGCTGACCATGCCTTGCCGTTATCATCATATTTAATCAACGACTGATCCACCCAGTCCCAGACAAACCCGCCCTGCAGGCGCGGATACTGACGGAACGCTTGCCAGTATTTGGCGAAGCCGCCAAAACTGTTGCCCATGGCGTGGGCGTATTCGCAGAGGATCAGCGGACGCTGCTCGCCGGGCATCGACAGCCACTTTTTAATCGACCATTTGGGGACTGCGGGGAAGGGCTGATCCTGATCTACGCGGGCGTACATCGGGCAAATAATGTCGGTCGCCGCGGTATTTGCGCCGCCGCCTTCATATTGTACCGGGCGAGACGGATCTGCTGATTTTATCCAGCGGTAGAGTGCGTCGTGATTGACGCCATGGCCGGATTCATTGCCCAGTGACCAGATGATAATGCTCGGATGGTTGCGATCGCGTTGTACCATGCGCGTGACGCGCTGGCTCATGGCAGGCAGCCAGGCGGGATCGTCGGTGAGGCGGTTCATCGGCACCATGCCATGGGTTTCAATGTTGGCTTCGTCGACGACATACAGACCGTAGCGATCGCACAGGGTGTACCACAACGGATGGTTCGGGTAATGGGAGCAGCGCACGGCGTTAAAGTTATTCTGCTTCATCAGCAGAATATCCTGCACCATCGTCGCCTCGTCCATCACCTGGCCGTTGACCGGATGGTGCTCATGACGGTTGGTGCCGCGAATCAACAGCGGCTTACCGTTAAGTAACAGCAGGCCGTTTTCAATACCAACCTGACGAAAGCCTACGTCACAGGCTTCCGCTTCAATCAGCACTCCGCCCGCGGTGCGTAACTGCACAACGCCGCGGTACAGATTGGGGGTTTCGGCACTCCACAGCGCCGGCTTTTCGACGTTCATACGCAGGGTAACCCGGTCATGATAAGCGCCGCGTTCATCAATAATCTCGCTGCCGAGTGGGGAGGTCGTTTCGTGAGTGAGCGTTTCACCTTCCCACAATTGCAGGGTGACGCGTAACTCTTCGCTCGCGTTGCCCGCCACTCTGACTTCCGCCTCCAGCACGGCGCGGCTGAAGTCGTCGTTAAAATGGGTGTTAATACGCAGGTCGCAGATTTGCACAGTGGGCTTATGCAGCAAAGATACGTCGCGAAAGATCCCGCTCATGCGCCACATGTCCTGGTCTTCCAGATAACTGCCGTCGCTCCAGCGCAGCACCATCACGGCCAGACGATTTTCGCCGCGTAACAGATAATCGCTAAGATCGAACTCCGATGGCAGGCGGCTATCCTGACCGTAGCCGACCCAGCGGCCGTTGCACCACAGATGAAACGCGGAATTGACGCCGTCAAAAATAATGCGTGTCTGACCTTCATCTAACCACGCGTCTTCAATATTGAATGTGAGCGAGTAACATCCTGTCGGGTTCTGTGCCGGAACGTACGGAGGATTAACCGGGATTGGGTAGGTGACGTTGGTATAAATTGGCGCATCGTAACC
Source organism: Citrobacter sp. Ce104 (assembly GCF_030334595.1). Lineage (NCBI taxonomy): Bacteria > Pseudomonadati > Pseudomonadota > Gammaproteobacteria > Enterobacterales > Enterobacteriaceae > Citrobacter > Citrobacter sp. Ce104. Next base: position 777,173 of record NZ_JAOWDP010000064.1, on the reverse strand, counting down.
GTCCATCTGCCAGTTAGAGGGAACGTTGATAGTGTCAGCCTGTGGCAGATCGCTTGTCAGCCAGCTTTCCGGCACTGCTTCCGGCGCGGGAAACCAGGCGAATTGCCACTGGCCATTCAGCGAACGTAACTGAGTCGAGCGCTGATTAGTACGCGCATCATCCGCTGAGCGCCAGCTACAGAACGGCGGGTGCGCCTCCAGACGGTTGAGCTGCGAGACGCCGGGATTTTCCCAGTCGCGACGTTTCAGAACAGCGGAGAGTGAATCAGTGTTCAGGTTCATAACGGTATCCTGTTTGAATTTGTTATTCGCTCACAATTTCAATCAAAATACGAATAAGCGATCCCAACTGTAAAGGATAGGGCGTTCAATGAGTGAACTGACTCACACAATTGTTATGCGTTCACAATCTTGGTGTGAGCTGAGAAACTTGCCGTGCCAACTGGATCAGTGAATCTGCCAGCGCCTGGGGAGAGGTGGTTTGGGTATCGGGTGGCAGAACCGTTTTGCGCTTAACCAGGGTTACGGGCAGCAGTTGGTTGCCCACGGTCGATTCGCCACGGGGAAGTTGCAGCAGCCTGTCGACGCTGGTTTCACCCAATAACGGAAAATCTTGCCTGATGGTGGTCAGGGGTGGAATGTAGCAGGCGCTGTCCTCAGTGTCATCGTAGCCGATCACTGAGATATCCACCGCCACCCGCAGACCAAACTCGCTGATTGCCCGCATCGCGCCCAGCGCCATCTGATCGTTCGCGACCAGCATGGCGGTGGGGAGGTTACCGTCATTAAGCATATGCAGCGTTTGCTGAAAACCGGACATCGCGCTCCAGTCGCCTTCCAGCTCCGCGGTGGGTTGCAGCTGGTAGTGCGCCAGATATTTGTGCCACCCCGCATGCCGAAGCCTTGCCGAAACAGAAGTGTGCGGCCCGCTCAGCAGGGCGATCCGTTGATGTCCGTGCTGCACCAAATGCTCAACGCCGAGGCGCGCGCCGTCGTCATGGGAGAAAATCACGCTGTTAATTGGCGTCTGGTCAGAGACATCAAGAAACAGCACCGGCACCGTACCGCAGGCGGCAGCCACGGCAATGGCGTCTTCTTCATCCAGTGGATAGTTGATGATAAGCCCGGTTACGCGTTGAGAAAGCAGGTTATGAACCGCGGCTTTACATGCCTCAACGCCGCTGCGCTCGACCATGGCGATCACCACGCTGGCACCCGACTGGTCGGCGCGGGATTTTATGGCGGCAACGATTTGCGACGGGGCATGCAGGGCAAGGTTCGCCGTCACGACGCCAATCAGCGGCGTCTGTTTTCCCGCCAACTGTTGTGCGACGCGGTTAGGGATGTAATTGAGCTCCGCCATCGCGGCCTCAACTTTCTGTCGGGTTTTTGCGGAAACGTGGCTGGCCTGATTCACGACGCGCGAGACGGTCTGGTAAGAGACTCCTGCATGGTCTGCCACATCGTATAGCGTTACCGGTTTCACGTTTATCACCCCTTTCATGACGTTATCTGCGCGCTATGATGCCACAGCGGGACGGTTTTGGGGGATTTGCGCATGGGTTCTGCGAGGCGCATTCCAGGGTTGCGCCTCGTGTGCTGGAGGATTTATCGTCGTTGTGCTTAACAGAATAAAAAAGTGAGGACATTGTGAGCGATTCTGCGGCAAATAATATTCTGTCCATCTACCGACGCCATGCGGATGCCTTTGCCAGTCAGCGCTCACGCGCCCTGTTCGAGAAAAGCTGGCTGGATAAGTTCATCACCGTGATGGGCGGGCAGGGCAGCATTGTGGATATTGGCTGCGGCAACGGTCAGCCGATTGCCGGTTATTTTATCCAGCAAGGCTTTCAGCTTACGGGCATTGATGGTTCTCAGGCGATGCTGGCCCGCGCCCGGCACTCATTTCCCGCACAGCGCTGGCTGGAGCAAGATATGCGCGAGCTGGTGCTTAACGAGACGTTCGGCGGCCTGATCGCCTGGGACAGCTTTTTCCATCTAACCCAGCAGGACCAGCAAAAGATGTTCCCGATCTTTGACCGCCTCAGCCATCCCGGTAGCGCGCTGATGTTTACCAGCGGTACGGACAACGGCATTGCCATGGGGCAATTTGAGGGCGAGCCGCTGTTTCACGCCAGCCTCGCGCCGGACGAATACCGCGCATTGCTGTCAGCGCATGGCTTTGCGGTGGTCGAGATGATGATGGAAGATCCGCAGTGCGCCGGACATACCATCTGGCTGGCGCAAAAAAGAGGCTAATCGCCGCGAAAGGTTTTACGCCATTCAGCCGGGCTAACGCCAAAATGGGATTTAAAATGTTGGCGCCAGGTGACGGGCGACTGAAAACCAACCTGTTCGGCGATACGTTCAACGGGTAACTGGCTGGACTCCAGCAACGTCTGGCTACGGCGCAGGCGCTCGGCAATCAACCATTCGGCCACGCTTGACCCGGTGGCCTTCATAAAATGGCGGGTGAGTGTGCGACGACTCATCATCACCCGCTGCGCCAACTCGTCAAGATTATGCGGTTCGTTGAGATGCAGGCGCAAATAGTCGAGCAGGACGTTGATGCGCTGATCTTTGGTATTTTTTGCCACCGGTTGTTCGATAAACTGTGCCTGGCCACCCTCGCGATGTGGCGGCACAATCATCCGTCGGGCAATCTGATTCGCTACCGTGCTGCCAAAGCGCTGACGGATGACATACAGACAGCAATCCAGCGCGGCGGCGGTGCCTGCCGAGGTAATAATGCCGTCGTCATCCACGTACAGCGCGTTGATATCCAGACGGGCCGCCGGAAAGCGCGCCTGAAAATCCTGCTCGAACTCCCAGTGCGTAGCCGCCCGTTTGCCATCCAGCAGACCGGCATAGCCGAGGACAAACGCGCCCAGACATAGCCCGACAATCTGTGCGCCGTTTTGTCGTGCGCGGTTGAGCGCATCCAGCAGGCTTTGTGGTGGACGATGCGCGGTGGCACCCCACCAGGGGATCACCACGATGTCGGCGGCCTCTACCGCTTCATAGCCGTAAGCGGCGGTAATGGAGAAGCCATCCTGTGAAGAAACGATCCCTGGCTGTTCGGCGCACAGTTGCACCTCAAAACGCTTTTTCGCCGCCACTTTGTCACTGAAAATAATACACGGCACCGAGAAGTGAAACGGGCTGAAATCTTCCACGGCAACAATGGCGACGTTAAGCGGTTGCATACGGTTCCTCTGTGGGTTTTTAAAACGTCAGGGTTTCGCCATCTTCCGGCACGTTAACAAATTGCGCAATCTGGTTATCGCGGGCGTATTCTTGCAGTGCCGCGCGGGTCAGCAGACAGTGGTTAATCGCCTCCATATGGGTCGCCACAATTTGTGCTTCGGGTAGCGTGAAGTGGGTTTTGAGTACATCTTCCGCGCCCATGATGATTGGGCCAAACCCGATAACGTGGGCAAAACCTGCGTTCAAAATAACCACGTCTGGCTGGAACGTCCGCATATTGTTTTCCACCTCGTCGCGCCAGATGGTGTCCCCAACCAGATACAGCGTTTTTTCCGCCGGATGCTGGAAGATAACCCCGCAGGCATCACCCAGACGCTCAGCCATTTGCGGGATAGCGTAGGCGCGATCCGAACCGTGTTGACCGCCGGTTTTACGCAGGGTGATATCGCCGATCATGGTGTTCTGCGCCAGTACGTTCACTTGTGTAAAACCCTGCTCGCGCAGCACCTGCGCATCGTAATCGTTTTGCACATAAATAGGTTTGTCTTTCGGCACGATGCGAGCTGCGGCCTCATCCCAGTGATCTTCATGCAGATGGGTCACGATCAGCGCGTCGACGTTGAGCAGGGTTGCGATATCAACGGGTAGATCGACGGTTGGGTTGCGGATCTCCGCGCGTGCCGTTCCGGCAAAACCCGGATACGCGCCTTTCGCTGCCAGCATCGGATCGATCAGAAAAGTCATTCCACCAAAGGTGATGCGCTGTGTGGCGTTACGGATTTGTGTGATGTTCATGGTATTTACTCCACGTGTTGGGTCAGTGGTGTCATCGTAGAGCGTTGTCCAGAAGATGAATGTGGGCAAATGGGCGACTAGCGATGAGATTGGGCCAACAGGGTATGAATAATTTAATTAAAAAATATAAAAAATCCTAAAATGCAATAGGAATGAAGCGAAACAGCACTTGATGTCTTTACTTTTGTTTACATTTTGTGCTTTTTTAAAATGGTCGACTGTGCTTTGCAGTCAAGTTCGCTTTCGTACTTTTTTGGGGGTTGGGGTGACGTTCAGGGATGAAAGAAAGTTGGCATTACTGATTGGGATGTTAATTTTGCCGTTCACAACTGCTTCTGCCGCACCTCTCTCTCCTGCGGATCGTAATACCATTCAGCAGCAACAGCAGCAGCTACTTAATGAAAACCAGCGTCAGCGTGAAGAGCTGGAGCGTAGCGTTACGTTGCCTGAAACCGTAACGCCGAAAACACCAGCCCGGGCTGAAGGGCCGTGTTTTATGATTTCGCGCATTGATATAGACGGCGCAACGAAGTTGTCCGCCGCTGCCTCGGCAAAGCTTATCGCGCCGTGGGTGAATCAATGCCTGGATATTCCCCGGCTGACGGAACTGACAAATGCAATTTCCGACTGGTATATCAGTCGAGGCTATATCACCAGTCGTGCCTTTTTAACCGAACAGGATCTCTCATCCGGGGTGCTGCATATCGCGGTGCTTGAGGGGAAATTGCAGCAAATACGTCTGGAAGGCGTCCCATCGCGCACTCTGCTGATGACCTTTCCCGGAATGGAAGGAAAAATTCTCAATCTGCGTGACATTGAACAGGGGATGGAGCAGTTGAACCGCGTTCGCCAGACGCCGGTGGAAATTGAAATTTTGCCGGGCAGTCAGCAAGGGTTCTCAATAGTTAACCTCACCGCCACGCCAGAATTTCCACTCAATGGTTCAGTAAGTTTTGATAACAGCGGGCAAAAGAGCACCGGAACCGGGCAACTCAGTGGTGCATTATTTTTCAATAATATGCTCGGCCTGGCAGATAAATGGTTTATCAGCGGCGGACGCAGCAGCGATTTTTCCAGTAGCAAAGATGCGCAGAACTTTGCAGCCGGTGTGAGTATTTCTTATGGCTACGGACTGCTTGATTACAGCTACAGCTGGAGTAACTACCTCAGCACTATTGATAACAATGGTTATGCCTGGCGTTCCACTGGTGATAGCGAAACCCATCGGTTGAACGGATCCTGGGTTTTGTTTCGCAATGGTGATGTCAAGACCGCTGCATCGCTGGGTCTCACGCATCGAATTAACCGTAACAGATTGAATGATGTCCTGCTGGAAACCAGTAGCCGCAAGCTTTCCAGCGTTTCGCTGGGCATCAACCATACGCAAAAAATTGCTTCTGGCGTTGCGACGTTTAACCCTTCATTCACCCAGGGCGTGCCGTGGTTTGGCGCAGAGGATGACAACGATAAACAGGGGGATGTGCCAAGGGCGGAATTTCGCAAATGGAGCGTCAATGGCAGTTTTCAGCGCCCGTTGGCAGAAAGACTGTGGTGGCTTAGCAGCGTCTATTTTCAATGGTCTGTGGACCGACTCTACGGCAGTGAACGCCTGACGCTGGGCGGAGAAACTTCCGTTCGCGGTTTTAAAGAACAATACATTTCTGGAGATAACGGCGGCTACTGGCGCAACGAAGTGAATTATTCGCTGTTTACGCTGCCGGTATTCGGACAGATTGGCGCGATGGCGGCATTCGACGGCGGCTGGCTGAAACAGGATAGCGTTGACAGGTATGCCTCCGGCACGTTGTGGGGGGCTGCGCTGGGATTAACCAGCTCAGGTCGCTGGTTTTCCACTCAGTTTACCGTAGGAACGCCAGTTAACTATCCGGACTGGCTGGCCCCGGATCATCTCAATGTGTATTACCGCGTTGCGGTGGCATTTTAAGGAACAAGGGTGATGAAAAAGGATCAGGTTCGTTTTTCCCAGCGTTTGCTAAGCGGCATGTTGAGTTTCCTGCTGGCTACCCAACCACTGCTTCCGGCGATGGCTGCCGTCATCACGCCTGAAGGCAATACGCAGGTGGATAAAGCCGCCAATGGTGTTCCGGTGGTGAATATTGCCACGCCGAACCAGTCCGGGATTTCACACAATAAATATAACGACTACAACGTGGGAAAAGAGGGGCTGATCCTTAACAACGCGACCGGGCAATTTACCCAAACTCAGCTCGGCGGCATTATCCAGAATAACCCAAACCTACAGCTAGGAAAGGAAGCTTCAGGGATCATCAACGAAGTTACCGGCGCTAACCGTTCGCAACTGCAGGGCTATACCGAAGTCGCGGGGAAAGCCGCCAACGTCATGGTCGCTAACCCCTATGGCATTACCTGTAATGGTTGTGGATTTATCAACACGCCTAACGCCACCCTGACCACTGGTAAACCTGTGTTGGACGCCAATGGCAACCTGCAGTCGCTGGATGTAAGCAAGGGCAGTATTACCATCGAAGGTAAGGGGTTGGATGGTAGCCAGAGCGATGCAGTGTCGATTATTGCTCGCGCCACGGAAATTAATGCTGCGCTACACGCCAAAGATTTGACAGTTATCGCTGGGGCGAATCGCGTTGCGGCGAATGGCCAGACGAGCCCGCTAAATGGCGAAGGAGAAGCACCGAAAATCGCGGTTGATACCGGCGCGTTAGGCGGCATGTATGCTAATCGAATTCATTTAGTCTCCAGCGAGAAAGGGCTGGGGGTCAACCTCGGGAATCTGAATGCCCGTCAGGGTGATATCACCCTCAATGCTAACGGGAAATTAACGATCGGCAACAGTCTGGCAAATGGTGGTCTTTCTGCCAGGGGCGAAGGCGTCACGTTAACCGGTAGTCATAAGACCGCAAGCGGGATGACCATCAACAGCACCGGGGCGTTAGCGCTACAGGATGCAAATCTCTCCAGCGGCGCAAACGTGCAGTTGGGTAGCGATGGCAAGGTGACGATCGATGGTGGCGGGATTGCCGCGGCTGGCGAGTTGCAGGTGGCTGCTAAACAGGATGTAGCCGTTGCTGCAACCACTCTGGTTAGCCAGAAAAACACCTCACTGCGCAGTGACGGCTCGCTGACAGTCACCGACGGCAACCTGACCAGCAAAGAAAAACTGGATGTCGAGGGTACTCATGGACTGACGCTGACCCGTTCCACGCTGGGTAGCGATGCTGATGTTAGCCTTAACAGTAACGGCGATCTGTCGGCGAAAGGGGGATTGCTCTCAGCAGGTAACGGATTAACGCTGAAGGCGCAGCGCATAGCACTGGATAACGCCAGTCGGGCCGATGCGAAAGGCGCATTAAGCCTGACCGGTAGCGAAATGAACAACCAGGGACAGGTTAATGCGGGAGATGCTTTATCTCTCTCCGGTGACCTCCTCGTTAATGGTGGTCAACTGGCGGCAATCGGCAGTCTTGATACTTCTGTCAGCAGCCTTAGTAACACAGGTCTGATGCAGGGTAACAGCGTATCGGTCCGCAGCGGGTCGCTGGATAATATGGGCACGCTGGCGAGCGGCAGCCAGCTTTCAGTTCAGACGGCATCGCTCAACCAGCAGGGGATCCTGAGCGCGAAAAACGATGCGGATATCCGGGCAGATGTCACGCTGCGTAATAGTGGAAAGTTGCTCTCTGATGGCACTCTAACGGTGCAGGCCGCGTCAGTTGAACAATATGGCGTCCTCTCTGGCAACCAGGGGGTAACGCTCAATGCTGAAAACCTCACTGCCGCGAAAGATTCGCTGATCGCCGGGCAACAAGACATACGGTTAAACGTTACGCAAAACCTTAACCTGAACGGTCAGGTTAATGCCGCCGGTGCGCTTAACGTCGGTGCAAAGCAACTGACTACCGGCAAAGACGGTCATTTACAGAGCGGTCTGGACCTTGCGATTACCGGCAACAGCGTGATGCTGGACGGCGTACAGGCGGCGAAAGGTTCGCTGGATGTGACGGCTGACAGGCTCAGTCATGGCGGGAAATCCACCGGGGCACGCGTTGGTTTCAGCGCACAGCAGTCAGTTGATAACCATGGCGAACTGTTGGCAGACACCCTGACGCTCAGCGCGGCGACGCTGACTCATAGCGGCAGCGCCAGCGCTGAACGCATCTCGATTATTGCACCTGAACTGCTGACCAGCAGCGGCTCTCTGATAGCCGACACGCTAACTCTCCACAGTCAGCATGTTGTGAATATCGGTCTGATTCAGGGCAACGCGGCAATGGACCTGCAGATTGATAAGTTAGATAACCTTAGCGGCGGCTCGCTCTATGCCAGGCATTCTCTGGCGTTGGATATACCGTATCTGACCAACCATGGGCTGATTACCACCGACGGTTCATTGCATCTCAACGGCCGCCAGTTGGTTAACGGTGGAGAAATTAACGGCGTTAATCTGCAAAGTGAATATGCGACGGTAAAAAACGAGGCCGCGGGGCGCCTGCTGGCGGACACGTCATTATCTGTTAACGGACAGCAGACAGATAACCTCGGACTCATGGCTGCTGATACGCTCGCGCTGAACAGTCAGGACGTGAAAAACGACGGGAATGTGTTGTCGGTGGGTGAATTGAGCCTGAAGAGTCAGACCCTGCACAACACCGGCTTGCTGCAGGGCGGCACGCTGAATCTGGAAGCAAATACGTGGCAAAACAGCGGTAATGCGTTGGGTGAAACGGGGGTAACGGCGACAGTACACGACGCGTTCACTAACCAGGGCAAGGTACTCAGTCAACAGGGTATGACCGTGCATGCCGCCAGTGCAAATAACAGCGGAATGCTGGCGGCGAAGGTGCTGGCATTACACGGCGATCTCAGCAACAGTGGGATCCTGCAGGGGAATCAGGCGCTCGCCTGGGATGGCAATCGCTTCACTAACCTTGCTGGTGGGCAGGTGACCAGCGGTGAAGATCTACAGCTTAGCGGAAAACGTTTCGAAAATGATGGCCAACTGGAGGGCCGTACGGCGGCGATTAGGCTGGATAACCTGCACAATAGCGGCAGCGTTCAGGCACTGGATAGCCTGAAAATTAAGGCTAACGGGCGACTGGATAACAAGGGATCGCTGCGCAGTCTCAACCTGTTCGAGTTGGCTGCGGCGCAGTTGTTTAACGACAAAACGATTGCAGCAAAATCCCTTAGCATTTCCGCGCCGGAGCTTATGAATAACGGCATTGTGCAGGGTAATTCGGCGCTACAGCTCACCACCCGCAATCTGTTCAATGGCCAACAGGGGCAGTTGGTTAGCGGTGCGGGGCTGGATTTAGGCCTCGATTCGCTGGAAAACCACGGTCTGCTGCTGACAAATACCAACTTCACGCTGCGCAGCAACACATTAATTAACGCCGGTGATATTCAGGCCAATTCCCTGGACCTGACGCTGGCAAACTCAGTTGAAAACCAGGGTAACCTGGTGGCGAAACAGGGGGCGTCGATAAACACCGCCTCTCTGGATAACCGCGGTACGCTGGCGGCGAAAAGTGTCACTCTGGATGGAAAATCCATCCGTAACAGCGGTCTGGTTCAGGGTAATGACAGTACCTCGGTTTCTACGAATAACTTCACCACGGATGCTACAGGCAAATGGTTGGCCGGTAATGCGCTGTTGGTGCATACCGGTGCGATGGAAAACGCCGGCGTACTGCAGGGAAATACCCTGACATTCACTGCCGACTCGCTGAATAACAGCGGCGTGCTTAACGGTTTACATGGCCTGGAAGGCAAGCTATCCGGGCGACTTACTAACCCCGGACACATTCAAAGTGGCGGCGCGCTGGCGCTTAAGGCTGATGATATCAACAGCGCCGGACGTATTGCCGGTGACAGGCTGACACTTGCAGCCTCGACGTTAAACAATTCAGGCCTGTGGCAGGGGACGAACGGGCTTGCGCTGTCTGGTGATATTCTCACGACGGGTACAACCTCCCGTACGCTGAGCGGCGGCGCGTTGACCTTTGATGCTGGCAATATAACGACGCAAGGAACGCTGCAGGGGCAGCAGCTTACACTGACCGCTGATAACTGGCTGCACAAAGGATCGCTGATAAGCCTGGGTAATCTGACGGCTACTGTAAACAACGGCCTTACCACATCAGGCGATGTGATGAGTCATGGCGGAATGTCACTAACCGCGCAGCAGCTTGATAACAGCGGAAAGCTGCTCAGCGAGAGCGACGTAACGCTCGACGGCGCACAGTTCGATAACAGTGGCACGGTACAGGGAAATACCCTGACCCTGCAGCAAAACCGGATCCACAATCAGGGCACGCTGACCGGCCTGCAAAGCCTGACGCTGGAGGCTCGTCAGCGTCTGATGGCGCGAATGGCGATGGCTTCACCGCAACAGGAATTGATTAACGCAGCAGGTGGTTCACTGCTGACGCAGGGGGCGCTGAAACTCACTTCTGGCGATGTGACGAATAATGGCACGTGGCAGGGACAGTCCGTTCTGCTCAGTGCGCAAACGCTGACAAACAATGGGGCAATACAAAGCGCCGACGCCCTGCAACTTACGCTCGCAAATAACCTGACTTCTGCGGCTGGCAGCAAAATTACCGCCCTTGGTAACGCGACGCTACAGGCGCTTTCTCTGACTAACTCCGGGCAATGGACGGCGAAAAATCTTACGCTGAAGGGGACAACCCTTGATAACAGCGCGGCGATTAGCGGCGTAAATGCGCTCACGCTTGCCATGAACGGCGCGGTCAGGCAGCAGAAAGCGGGCAGTATGCTGAGCGGCGGCGCGTTGGATCTGACTGCGGCGTCAGTCACCAACGAGGGTAAAATTCAGGGTGCGACGCTGGGCATGACGACCGGCGCATTGACCAACAGCGGAAGACTACAAGGGGATAATGGCGCAACGCTGTCGCTGAGCGGTGATTTGATAAACCAGGCTTCCGGGGAGATTGTCAGCCGCCAGGGGCTGACGCTTTCTACGCCAGTGCTGTCCAACTACGGTTTGATGCAGGGCGGTGGAGAGACTCATCTTAACGCCACAACTCGCGCGCTCAATGACGGCAAACTACTTTCCGGCGCGGGGCTGACGCTGACCACGGCGCAGTATTCCGGCGCAGGCTGGTTACAGGCGACAAATCTCATTCTGAATGCGACAACGGCCACCAATGACGGTAACTGGCTGGCCGACAGCGCCACGCTTGCAGGGACCCGGTTTACCAACCAGGGAACCGCGCAGGCCGGTCAACTGTCGGTGAAATACGCGCAACTGACGAATAACGGTACGCTGTTAGGGAACTCGCAGTTGAGTGTGAATGCCAGCGAAGTTAATCAGAATGCGGCCGGGAAACTGTTCAGCGGCGGCGACCTGTCCGTTGAAAGTCGCGGGCTGGGTGCGTTGGGACAGGTGGTTGCGCTGGGTAATCTGACGCTGAAACTGGTGAATGGTTTTACTGCGCAAAGCGCGTTTGCCGCGGGTAAAACGCTGACCATTACCAGCGATGGCGCTATCGACAACCGTAGCGTGCTTCAAGGGCAATCGCTCAACCTGGCGGCGGGCGGACAGCTCAGCAATAACGGGCAAATTACAACGGGCAACGGTGCGAGCCACCTCAGCGGCAGCAACGTGGCGCTCAATGCCGCCGGAACGTTACAGGGCGGTGGCGATATTACGCTGACCAGTCGCGGTAATATTTCAGTCGCTGGTTTCACCGGAACGCGTGGCTCTCTGACGCTCAATGCACCGGGCGCCATCGTCAATACGGCGCTGTTGTACGCGGCAAATAATCTGGCGCTTTATGCTAACACTATTACCAACCAGCGCGGCGATATCCTCGCGGGCAACAATCTGTGGATGCAGCGAGATGCTGCGGGCAATGCCAACAGCGAAGTGGTCAACACCTCCGGCAATATCGAAACCCAGAACGGTGATATCACCATCAAAACAGGACATCTGCTGAACCAGCGGGATGGGTTGAAAACAAACCAGACACAAATAGCTGGATCAAACAGTATTCCAGGGATAGGTGATGCGACAATAAAAGTTGATATAAGCGAATTACCGTCAGGCTCCTATGGTGTTAATGGTTATTCCTACACAACAGAATCAGGAGCCTGTAATGCACATGGAGCCTGTAGCTACCACCATTATTATCAGTATTACTACGCGCCGTTCAAAGATACCGCGACGCAAAAATTCATTTCCAGCCAGGTAAAAACAGAGGTTTCCAGCTCTGGCGGCGCAGCTCGTATTTCATCAGGGCGAAATCTGTCAATTGGCGCAAACACGCTGGATAACGCAGCCAGTACTATTCTGGCAAATAATAATATCGACCTTTCAGGAAGCACATTAAATAACCAGAGCTGGCAGTCCGGGACGCTTACTGATTATCTGGTTTATACCTATACCCCAGAGAAATACTCACGTCAGAAATTTGCCGTAAATAATATAGATGTGTTACCTCCGCGTTATAACGAGGGGAGAAACAGTAAAGGTGAAACTATTGTGCTTCCTAAAGAACGCACAATAACATTTACCCTGGAAGGGCATGACCGGGTTCAGGAAGGGGGAGAAACGTACCGTTCTGTGATTCAGGCGGGCGGTAATGTAAACGCCAGGTTTACTACTTCTATTGGCAACGAAAACGCAACCTCTGGTGGGGGACGGGTTAGCAATACCATCGTTACCCCAACCCTCAACACCCTCAGCAACCAAACTATCAGTAATGGGGTGCAAAAGCAGGCACTGGCTGGCAATGACACGGTGAGCGTCAGTTCCCCACAGTGGAACGATCGACTGCATGACGCATTGCAGCAGATTAACGGCGGAGGCGCGCTGGAAAGCGGTGGCGTATCAGACTCTACGCTCAACCCTGTTTCTACCACGCAGAAAGGTAACGCCAGCCTCGGTCAACTCAATGGCCTGATTAACCCAGGCGAGAAGGGCGTGAATGCCGCCGGGCAAAATCAGGGCAAAACGGTGGATACCAGCTCGTATCCGTTACCTTCCGGAAACAACGGGTATTTCGTCGTCTCTGACGATCCGAAAAGCCCGTACCTGATCAACGTTAATCCGAAACTGAACGGTCTTGGTCAGCTCGATCCCAGCCTGTTTGGTGAATTGAATGCAATGCTGGGTATCAAACCTGGCGAAGCGCCGCGTGAAACCAATATTGCGTATACCGATCAAAACCAGTTCCTTGGGTCGGCCTATATGCTCGATCGTCTCAAACTGAACCCGGAATATGACTACCGCTTCCTCGGTGATGCGGCGTTTGATACCCGCTATGTCAGTAACGCCATGCTGAATCAGACGGGAAGTCGATATATCAACGGTATTGGTTCTGACCTTGATCAGATGCGTTATCTGATGGATAGCGCTGCCAGTACCCAGCAGTCGCTGGGACTGAAATTTGGCGTGGCGCTGACGGCCGATCAAATAGCGTCCCTTGAGCACAGCATGCTGTGGTGGGAAGCCGCGACCGTCAACGGTGAGACAGTAATGATACCGAAGCTGTATCTCTCGCCGAAAGATATCACCGTGAACAACGGTAGCGTCATTGCCGGGAATAATGTCCAACTGACTAGCGGGAATATCACCAACTCCGGCAGTACGCTGTTGGCGAGAAACGATCTCACTCTCGACAGCCAAAACAGTATTAACAACCTTAACAATAGTCTGATGCAGGCCGGGGGTAATCTCGACCTGAGCGCGAGGGGTGATATTAATAACGTCAGCTCCGCCATCAGCGGAAAAACGGTGGCGCTGGAAAGCCTGGGCGGCAACATCAATAACCTGACGCTGGCGGAACAGATTGATGTGAGTGCCAGGGACAAATACCGCAATGTGAGCTTTAAAGATACGTTGCTGGGGTCTACGGCATCCATTACCGCGCAGGACGGATTGTCGCTCTCGGCAGGCAAAGATATCACCGTTACGGGCGCCAATCTCTCTGCGGGCGGTTCATTGTTGATGGAGGCGTGGGGAGATATTGCGGTAAATGCCAACCAGATTAACGATGCACGGAGCCACTCCGGACGCTGGATAACCGAGACTAGCCGTTCGTCAGTGGACTGGCAGGGTAGCACCATCAGTTCGGGCGGTAAGCTCGGTATCAATGCCGGGAATAACCTCAACGTCACCGCCAGCGATGTTAACGCGGGGGGGAATGCTCAGCTTACATCGGGTAACGATCTTAATCTGAATGCGGCCACCACTCAGCAAAGTAGCCGTAACGGCGGCAGTGAATCGCACAGCACAGGACTTTCCCGTACCACCGTGTCAGCGGGTGACAATCTGGTGTTAAAAGCGGGCCAGGATATTAATTCCCATGCGACCGGGCTGGCTGCGGAGAATGATGTCGGTCTGCTGGCCGGGCGAGATGTCAACCTGCTGGCTGACGCAACGACAGACGGCGACAGTTATCGTGCGAAGAAGAAAACCGTGGTCAATGACGCCGTACGCCAGCAGGGAACGGAAATTGCCAGCGGCGGCGACGCCGTCATTATTGCCGGGCGTGATGTAAACGCACAGGCAGCGGATGTTACGGCGCAGGGCGATATCGGCGTAACGGCAGGCCGGGATGTGAATCTTACGACCGCCACAGAGAGCGATTATCACTACCAGGAAACCACGAAAACCAAAAAAGGATTCCTCAGTAAAAAGACTACCCATACGATTGAAGAAGACAGCGCTACGCGGGAAAAAGGCGCGCTGCTGAGTGGGAACAATGTGACGGTCGCCGCCGGGAATAACATTCTGGTACAGGGCTCAGCCGTTGCCGGTGACGGCAATGTGGCGCTGGGGGCTGGCAACAATGTGGATATCGTTGCTGCCACCAATACGGATACCTCATGGCGCTTTAAAGAGACTAAAAAGAGCGGTCTGATGGGGTCGGGCGGGATCGGTTTCACCATCGGTAGCAGTAAAACGACGCACGATCTGCGCGAACAAGGCACCACCCAAAGCGAGAGCTTCAGCACTGTCGGCTCAACGGGGGGCAACGTCAGTATCACCGCAGGCCAGCAGGCACATATCGGCGGCGCGGATATCATCGCCCAGAAAGATATTGCTGTTCGCGGCGACAGCGTACTTATTGAACCGGGTCATGACAAACGCACCCGTGATGAGAAGTTTGAGCAGAAAACCAGCGGACTGACGGTGGCGCTGTCGGGGGCTGCTGGCAGTGCGGTGAACAGCGCGGTTTCAGCAGCGCAGGGGGCAAAACAAAGCAGCGATTCCCGACTGGCGGCACTGCAGGGCACGCAGGCAGTGCTCTCCGGAGTACAAGCCGGCCAGGCCGTGGCTCTGGATCAGGCGAAAGGGACCGCTAAAGACAATACCAATACGATAGGTATTAGTGCCTCTCTGGGCTCACAGTCCTCAAAATCGACCTCCCATAGTGAGCAGGATTCAACGACGGGAAGTACTCTGAACGCAGGCAACAGCGTCAATATCACGTCCACAGGTAGCGATATTACTATTGCTGGTAGTGAAGTGAAGGCCGGTAAGGATGTGGCACTGGATGCCGCCCGGGACGTGAATCTCATCGCTTCACAGGATACGCAACTGACAACCGGTAAAAACAGTAGCAGCGGTGGCAGTATTGGCGTGGGTATCGGCGTGGGCTCTGGTGGTGCGGGGATCAGCGTCTCGGCGAACGCCAACAGCAGCAAAGGGCATGAGAAAGGCAACGGTACCTGGCAGAATGAAACCACGGTGGATGCGGGTAATCAGGTCACGATACACAGCGGGCGGGATACCACGCTTGCTGGTGCGCAGGTCAATGGCAAACAGGTGACGGCGGATGTAGGCCGCGATCTGACGATAACCAGCACACAAGATAGCGACCACTACGACAGTAAACAGAACAGCGTGAGCGGAGGAGTGGGGTACACCTTCGGCGCGGGGACCGCTTCCGCAAGTCTTAATGCCAGCCGCGACAGGATGAAGAGCGACTTTGATTCAGTGCAGGAGCAGAGTGGCATCTTCGCGGGTGACGGTGGCTTTGATATCACAGTGGGCAAGCACACCCAACTGGATGGCGCGGTCATTGCTTCTACCGGTTCGGCGGATAAAAACAGTCTGGATACGGGCACGCTGGGCTTTGGCGATATCCACAATCAGGCAGATTACAAAGTGGAGCACCAGGGGGGAGGGATCAGTACAGGGGGCAGTATTGGTCAACAGTTCGCGGGTAATCTGGCGAACGCCCTGATTGCCGGAGGTGGCAGCAGTGGGCATGCGGAAGGAACAACGCAGGCGGCGGTGAGTGAGGGGACGATAACGGTTCGCGACACGGAAAATCAGAAGCAGGATGTCGCCGGTCTGAGCCGTGATGCGGAGCATGCAAACGGCAGCATCAGTCCGATTTTTGACAAGGAAAAAGAGCAGAAGCGCCTGCAGGAAGTGCAACTGATAGGCCAGATAGGTAACCAGGCGGCGGATATCGCGAGGACGCAGGGTGAGATAAATGGCCTGAATGCGGGTAAAAAAGCGCTGGCAAAGGAAGGTATTCCTGAGCCGGATGTGAACGCCAGTGATGAAGAAAAAGCAAGATACCAGACGCAACTACGGAACTCAGCGGCATATAAAACCGAGCAGGCAAAATACGGTACGGGTAGCGATATTCAGCGGGGTATTCAGGCTGCCGTAGGCGCTCTGCAGGGGCTGGCTGGCGGTGATATTGGCGCGGCGCTGGCGGGTGCATCGGCACCGGAGCTTGCCAATATCATAGGCCATAAGGTGGGCCTCGATGAGGATGATATCGCGGCTAAAGCCATCGCGCATGCGATACTGGGCGGTGCTGCGGCGGCTATGCAGGGGAACAATGCAGCAGCCGGAGCGGCTGGCGCAGCGGCAGGAGAGCTTGCTGCGAATGCGATACTGAAAACGATGTATCCGGGCAAGCACGTCAGCGAGCTGGATGAAAGTGACAGGCAGTTAGTCAGCAATCTTGCGACTATCGCATCCGGTCTGGCAGGTAATCTGGCCGGTGGTGATTCGAAAAGCACGACAACGGGTGCGCAGTCTGGTAAAAACGCAGTTGAGAATAACTACCTGGGTGATAAGGACATCACGACCTTCACCGAAAAGTACGCAAATGCGAAGACTGAGGCCGAGAGAGAACAGCTTCTGTCTGATCTGAAAAAGCTGGATGTAAAGCAGCAGGCGAAGGCGTTGGCAACCGGTATTCCGGTTAACGACCAGAAGGCCGAGCTTGAGAAACTGAAAACGCTGGCTGTTTCACCGGACTGTAATGCACAGTGTCAGGGACTGGTTGCTTATTCAATCTCTGAACTGGAACCGGTAGCGAATAATACAGAGCTGCACAAGAATAACCTGAATAAAGCGATACTGGCGGGTGTGATATTTGGGTTAACCGTTGAGAAGCCTGCAGCGAATAATCCAATATCGCGCCTGACAAGGGAACAGCAGCAGTTAATCAAGAATGCAGAATATATAACTACAGCTAAGGGGATACAGAATCCGTTCCCGCGCGATCTGAATGAAAAAATCGTGTGGAATCAGGTTCGGACAAATCCGGCTTCTGCTGGAGAACCACTTAAGGGAATGAACAAAGATCCCCGCTTCCCTACATCTGCGGGATTCCAGAAGATGGAAGCGAAGCAAAAATTAGCTGATGGCTCAACAATAACAGTACATTATCAATATAATTCATTTACTGGTAAGGCTTATGATATGAAAATTACCACACCGCAGAGAAATGTCAGTGACCCAGCTAAGGTGATTGATTCTATTAAGGATGTTGTTAAATGAAAATAAAAGAAAATGATGGAACACTAATAGATGTCTACGCTATTTACTGGATAAAAGGGAAAACATATTTTTATGGACTAGTCAAAGATTATGGGTTGTCTGTATTTAATGCAGATAAAGTGGAAATTACTGATCCTACAATGTCTGGTGACTTTATTTTTTTTGAAGACGGTATCTTTTTTAAGCCCCTCATAGCGGAAAGAATATTAGATGACTTGGTTGAGGGAGATCCAGAAACTTACAGGCGTTTTATTGAAATCCTGAAAGCAGAAGGTCGGATAGAACCAGACTTCCTTTAACCGTTAACGATCCCGGCCAGCGAGCCGGGATTGTATTATCAACCGTCAGCCTTATCCACAATGCCCGTTACCGCGCTTATACACCGGCAGATCGCCGGTGTCGTTCAGCGCCCCCGGAAACCCTTCCAGCCACAGCTTCATCTTCTACCGGTTGACGTAAGCCACGCTCAGCCCCACAGCTCGCGGGTGAATACTAGCCGTACCTGTCAGCAAACTGTGCAGGGGGAAAGTGGTTTTTTGCGTAGTAGCTCGTGGTTTTATGGGGCATCTGGTAAAACACCTGAAGCTGCTTGGGCAACGGCGGGTTCTGGCGTAAATGTTGTGTCAGAGAAAATCAACTTCTTGTAAATAGTCATGTGCTAAGCGGAATAAAGGTGTTTGTGTCCCTGTGCTACTACACTATTTAACCTATGGCTATCACACCGTACTTAATAAAAATGTCGTCATTTAAAAATGGCATGTTTATTAAATGCAAAGTGGCTCCAGAAAATAGTGTTGATATATGTAATGTGTTACAGCAAATAAAACAGATCGCGAACCATGAAATAAGAATGCTATCATTCACATCAGACGCGGCAGGCAACTGCTGGCACACGCATTCACCCCGGAGCACCTGATGAACAACGACATTCCGCTAAAATATTATGATATCGCCGACGAGTACGCGACCGAGGCCGCAAAGTCGGTGAGCGATGCCGAACGCGACGCGCTGGCGCATTACTTCCAGCAGTTGATCACTCGTTTGATGAACAACGAAGAGATCAGTGAAGAAGCGCAGCAGGAGATGGCAACCGTGGCCGGCGTCGACCCACTGCGTATCGATGATATCGCGGAGTTCCTCAATCGCTGGGGTAACGAGTAGCCAAAGACATGGCCTGTGTTTTACACTGCGCGCAAATTGAGTAGATATACTCTACGAGTATTAGGTTTAATCAGGCGGAAACAGCAATGAACGGAACAATCACAACGTGGTTTAAAGATAAAGGCTTTGGATTTATCAAAGATGAAAACGGCGACAACCGCTATTTTCATGTGATTAAGGTTGCTAATCCTGAGCTGATCAAGAAAGACGCGGCGGTGACCTTCGAGCCTACCACCAACAACAAAGGCTTGTCTGCCTATGCGGTAAAAGTCATACCAGACAGCAAATACATCTATATCGCAGGCGAGCGTCTGAAGCTCACGGCGATCAAGTCATACCTGGTCTACAGCGAAGAAGTCCCTGCTGAGACTCGTATCGACAAAGAAAATGCGGTGCTGTCTGTTGGCGTGCTGATGAATAGCATCCGACCGAAATCAGACGTCAAGCCTGGCGAAATGCGCACGCTGAAAAAGCTGGCGATCACCACCTTCCAGGGGACGACGCTGATTTTCTCGGAAGATGAAATCGATATCGACGAGACGGTGAAACTGCTTAAGGTCTGAAGCCCTGCGGACTGAATGAATACCGAAATCCTGCTCTTTATTGAAACGGGGTTTCGGTATTTTTATTTCGGCGTGGGAAGAACAACGTTGTGCCAGAAACAGACATCCAGTTGAGTTGGATACGTCTAATGACCACATATGGTGTTTACTTTCTCTGTAATAAATCCCATCGATTACCATAGAGGTCCTCAAAAACAACAACGGTACCGTATTCTTCTTCTCTGGGGGCTTCGCAAAACTGAACGCCAGCCAACTTCATTGCATTGTAATCATGCCAAAAATCATCGGTTTGCAGAAACAGGAATACGCGTCCGCCACATTGGTTACCGATGAATGCTTCCTGAATCTCATTAGCCGCTCTGGAAAGTAACAAATGACAGTCACTGTCGGGGTTCGGTGATACCACAACCCAACGTTTCCCCGGTTGCGGAGTATCTTCAATCAGGGTAAAACCGAGCTTATTTGTGTAGTAATCGATAGCTCTGTCGTAATCATCGACAACAATCGAAATATATCCCAGACATTTTTTATTCATTTTTAATAGGCCACCCAGTTTCAACTTACTATTTGTACTTGCTATTTTATCATTAACTGCAGCGCTTTTAAGCATTCTGCCAAAAAGTTATTTCCTTACTTTCGTTATTACCCTCCTGACCAATTCCTCTATTTTTATGCAACCTTTGGATTTACCACGTCATCCATCAGTATGTAACGTGCTTCCTGGCGTGAGTAGTGATCGATTAACGGTACAAGTCGTCGGAAATGTTCGCTGGCACAATGTTCATCGAGAGCCGCGTGGTTTGGCCATTCTTCGATAAAAACAAAATGGCCCGGATCTTTTTCATCAATATAGAGGTCATATGCAATGCACTGCGGTTCTTTCTTCGTTGCCGATATTAGCTCACGATACAAAGGGAGAACGGTTTCAATGAACTCAGGTTTGATGAAATCTTCGGCAATGACCTTTAACATGCAGCCTCCTGGCTGAAAATGAATGCACACTATGCGATGAAGATATATTTAGAGCAAGACGCCACAGTGTTATTTCGGTCAGCGAGTGAGTTATTCCAGCTATCAATCAGATGATCCGCAAATCGCAAAGGCCGATCCCGGCCAGCGGTGCTTAAGCACTCATTCGGTTGTATGAGCGGGGAGATACGGTTCCCACTTCCGGGTGAGCGTCAGCCGACGACCACGTTGCCAGAGTTTATATAAAGTCTGGCAACGGAGGTGTTATGAGCTGGCGGCCCTTTTTGTATTTGATTATTAATCCTCACCCGATATTAAGCGCCCGGCGTGGTCATCTGCGTCTGGTACAGGGTTGACTTTGCATTCTGTTAACAAACGCGGTATAACAAACCTTCTTTGGATGTTTAGATGTCCATACGTTTAGAAGGTTATATGCAAACAACACAACAAAATGCGCCACTGAAGCGCACAATGAAAACGCGTCACCTGATTATGCTCTCCTTAGGCGGCGTGATTGGCACAGGGTTATTCTTTAATACCGGGTACATCATCTCCACCACCGGAGCGGCGGGAACGCTGCTGGCCTATCTGATTGGTGCGCTGGTGGTCTGGCTGGTTATGCAGTGTCTGGGCGAACTGTCGGTGGCGATGCCGGAGACGGGGGCGTTTCACGTCTATGCAGCGCGCTATCTTGGCCAGGCAACGGGGTATACCGTGGCCTGGCTTTACTGGCTGACCTGGACCGTGGCGCTGGGGTCGAGTTTTACCGCCGCCGGATTTTGTATGCAGTACTGGTTTCCACAGGTGCCGGTATGGGTTTGGTGTGTGTTGTTCTGCGTGATTATTTTTGGCCTGAACGTTATCTCCACGCGCTTTTTTGCCGAAGGGGAGTTCTGGTTCTCGCTGGTAAAAGTTGTCACTATCATCGCCTTTATCATCCTCGGTGGGGCGGCGATTTTCGGTTTTATCCCGATGCAGGATGGTTCCCCCGCGCCGGGGCTGAGTAACATCACGGCAGAAGGCTGGTTCCCGCACGGCGGCTTACCGATCCTGATGACTATGGTGACAGTGAACTTTGCTTTTTCGGGCACCGAGCTTATCGGCATTGCCGCGGGTGAAACAGAAAACCCGCGCAAGGTTATCCCGGTGGCGATTCGTACCACCATCGCGCGGCTGATTATTTTCTTTATTGGCACCGTGTTTGTGCTGGCAGCGCTGATCCCGATGCAGCAGGCGGGCGTGGAGAAAAGCCCGTTTGTGCTGGTGTTTGAGAAAGTAGGGATTCCGTACGCCGCCGATATTTTTAACTTCGTGATCCTGACGGCCATCCTGTCTGCGGCGAACTCCGGGCTGTACGCTTCCGGGCGCATGCTGTGGTCGCTGTCGAATGAACGTACGCTGCCAGCCTGTTTTGCCCGAGTGACGAAAAACGGTGTGCCGCTGACGGCACTGTCGGTCAGTATGCTCGGCGGCGTGCTGGCGTTGTTTTCCAGCGTGGTGGCTCCGGATACGGTATTTGTTGCGCTGTCGGCAATCTCCGGATTTGCGGTGGTGGCGGTGTGGCTGAGCATATGCGCCTCGCATTTTGTTTTTCGACGCCGTCATCTGCAACAAGGTAAGGCATTGAGTGAATTACATTATCGTGCGCCGTGGTATCCGCTGGTGCCGGTATTAGGTTTTGTGCTGTGCCTGGTGGCCTGTGTAGGGCTGGCATTCGATCCAGCGCAGAGAATTGCGTTGTGGTGCGGGTTACCGTTTGTCGCGTTGTGCTATGGTGCTTATTTCCTTACTCAACCCCGTAACGCAAAACAGGAGCCAGAACATGTCGCAGAATAATCCGTTACGCGCTCTCCTTGATAAACAGGATGTCCTGTTGCTGGATGGCGCGATGGCGACGGAGCTGGAAGCGCGAGGGTGTAACTTAGCCGACAGCCTGTGGTCAGCCAAAGTGCTGGTAGAAAACCCGGAGCTTATCCGCGAAGTTCATCTTGACTATTACCGGGCGGGGGCGCAATGCGCGATCACCGCCAGCTATCAGGCGACGCCGGCGGGCTTTGCCGCGCGAGGTCTGGATGAAGCGCAGTCGAAAGCGCTGATTGGCAAAAGCGTGGAGTTGGCGCGTAAAGCCCGTGAAGCATATCTGGCAGAGAACCCGCAGGCGGGCACGCTGCTGGTGGCGGGATCCGTCGGGCCTTACGGCGCGTATCTGGCGGATGGCTCTGAATACCGTGGCGATTATCAGTGCAGCGCCGAGGCGTTCCAGGCGTTTCATCGCCCGCGTGTGGAAGCCTTGCTGGATGCCGGGGCCGATCTGCTGGCCTGTGAAACCCTGCCAAATTTTGCCGAAATTCGCGCACTGGCTGAGTTGTTGACCGCGTATCCGCGTGCGCGGGCATGGTTCTCGTTTACCCTGCGCGACAGCGAGCACCTGAGCGACGGTACGCCGCTGCGCGACGTGGTCGCTTTCCTTGCGCAATATCCGCAGGTGGTGGCGTTAGGCATTAACTGCATTGCGCTGGAGAACACCACTGCCGCGTTGCAGTATTTACACAGCTTAACGGCGCTGCCGCTGGTGGTGTATCCGAACTCGGGCGAGCATTACGATGCGGTCAGCAAAACCTGGCACCATCACGGTGAGCATTGCGCGCAACTTGCGGATTATCTGCCGCAGTGGCAGGCCGCAGGCGCAAGGTTGATTGGCGGATGCTGTCGCACCACGCCTGCGGATATTGCCGCGCTAAAAGCGCGAAGCTGAGAGTTTATCGGGCCTACAGTGAATGATGTGGCGATACGGCTGGATTGTTGATCAGATATAGGGTGCATTGATATAAAATTAAAGAAGGGACTCCAATGGAGTCCCTTTATTCAAAATGCAATAAACATACTTAGCAACACAGGAATACATAAAATCCACAGTACTGCTTCAATTTTAAATCCTAGTGTTAATTTGCAAGGCAAGCCTCTTATTAAATTGTAACCCTCTATGCTCATACCATAATTAGAAATTTTATTATATTTGAAAATTAAAGTCTCCATAATAAACGCGACTTTAGTCAAATATAATCCTGGTGTGGTAAATAGACTTGCATTTTTACATATTATTGCTGTAACAGGTAATGGTCCGATTTCCTTTTCATAGATATCAACAATTTTTTTATATGCTATTTTGTTGTAAAAATAAAAGGTTATTATTAATAATCCATTAAGCATTAAAGCAAAGCTAATGATAATTTTTATATCATCTTTATTTTGAATGAAAAAAGTTTTCATAGATAATATGATCTCCTACATAATTACCTAATTTTTCACCAGCGTCCTCGCCATATTTTTCTGCAATCTTACCTGACGTAATAGTAACACCGACCCCTGTAACAAAACACAGAGTAGCACCGACACCGCCTGCTTCTATAGTAGAAATCCCTAATACCCAGGTACAAAGCGCAGTCGCAGCACGCCCTGCAACAGCTCCTGCCAGTATACTACTGCCCTGTTTTAAACCAAACTTACTATATTCTGTTATCGCCGCTTTTTTACAAGCACTTTCACGACCTTTTGAACAAGCGTCATAAACATTTGATGTATATCCGGCAAAATCTAAACCTATGCCAACAAAACCAACTGTTTTCATTAGATTCATTAGTTTTGCCGAGCGCTCAATATATGTAGCATAACCTTCAATATTATCTATTCCCGTTTTATCCCATTTATACATAATTGAACTTGTAGATAAACCTAATGCTTTTTTAATGCTATTATATTCTTCTAATTTAAGCTGGGTTTTTGAAAATTTGTTTAAAACAGCATCTAGCTTTTTAAACAGTCTTGCCCGTTGACCAAAGAATTCTTCCCCCGATATAATTCCTTTGTTGTGGCCATACGTATCTTTATACAACTCCTGAATTTCAATTAATATTTTTTTTATTTCTTCGTAATAACTTTTACCTACTTCACTAATATAACCAAAACCATCTCCAGCATTTCCTAAATAATCACCGAAAAGTTGATATGAAAATGCATCCACGGCTCCTCTGTTATCATGCAATAACTTTGCATCCTGCAAGGTAAGTGGGGCCAGAGCTTTATCAATTCGATCACGCGCTTTTTGCAATGTTTCAATCTGTTGCTGATCTTGCTTTTCAGGATCAACAACAATCAGAATTGAACCAGGTTGTTTTTTCATATCAGGGTTCAGTTTGTGATACAGCTCTCTCGTACCCTCGGGGGGGTTAACGAAAATATACGGCTCATATGTTGATGGCTTTGACTCATAGGGCAATACACAAAATCCCCCATCGACAGGCTCACGAGGCGGTTTATCCTCTTCACCCGGACAATATGGTCCAGGTGCCATCGTGAGCGGTTTTGGCGAGTTCTGCGGCGCTACAGAGACCACTCTGTTTGTGACTGGCTTAGGTGCGGAGAGAACTTCACTCTCATAGAAATAAGTGACATTTGAAATTGAGTTAATAAATCTGCATTTGCAGGGGCATGTGCCAACGCTATGTGCTGTTCCGGCAGCTTGAACACCATGTATAAAATAACCCGGTTGTCCTCCTACTATGTGGTAGAGTTTTTTATCTTTACCGCATATATAGCTATCGCCATGTCGTGCCGTTGGCTGTCCGTCGAGTATATGATTAGTACAACCTGTTAAAATAGTACCACCGCAGGTTGTTTTATCACCGACCCTTAAAAAATATGCAATTCCCATACAATTCTCATTTTAATAAAGTTAAGTTTTCCGGATTGCAAAAAATCCAGTCATTTTTCCATGTTGTCATGTAAATACAATCTTCGATTTTATTTGATTCTTTGAATTGCATATTATTATAAGCGATTAGACTTTGTTCTTTTAAATAGTCATTATGATAATTACATTGCGATTGAGTATGACTTAGAAAATCAGGGAGTCTTTTCTTCCACATTTGATGAAATCTATCTGTAACTTCTTCAGGTATTTTTAGGGTAGGGAATTTTTCATTTTCACTGAAACTGCTAAAAGTATATTTGACGGGGATTATAACTTGAGCCAGATGATAACCATGATATATAATATTGTATTGTTTATCAGCCCATAAACCCGCACTCAACAGCAGATAATAATCATCACTATTTTTGATGATTTTATTATTTTTTACCATTTCCTCAATGTTAAAATCATTCAGTGCATATACGCTCCACTTTTCATTAAATTTTTTCTATAGGTAAACAGAGTAAATTGATGCTTCCATCTTTGAATAAAAGATTAAAATCCCCTCGATACTTCGATCGTATTTCCTCCACAACGGTTCTAACATTTTTTCGTTTTTATGCGTTGTTTTGTTGTATATCCCGCTGACACGACCCAATACCCATAATTCGTGCTCGCTTATATATTGAGTGATTTGGTTTTCTTCCTGGTAAAAATACATTTTTGAATCTCTCTCATCCGTTGAAAGCGTGATGACATACTATTTTCTCTGTAAAAGTTGTGCGGCTGATCGCATAAGTAATAAAAAAGCCTGAATCCATTTAAGGATGATTCAGGCTTGGAATAATTAAGTTTATCTGTATTTATTTAATAAATATTTTATAAGAATTTTTCCTTCTCTATAATCAAATTAATTTTATCTGGTCCGTTGTTTGATCGTAGCCCGGCACAAATCATGCCGCATCCGCCAGGACAAACATGCCGTACGGGTGGATTTCGAGGTAATACTGCTCGCCGACGTCCGGTTGCAGACGCGTAGCATTGACCTGCAATAAAATCTCCTGCCCGTGCCACTCCACCGTGACCTCATACTGGGGTCCCATATACGCGACGTGGCGGATCACGCAGCGCTGACTCTCTTCACCGCGATCGCTGAGCGTGATCGCTTCCGGACGCACGCCGACCATGCCTTCACCTTGTGTATCAAAGTGCAGCGGGCGCGGCAGATGATAGCCGTAGATATCAACGTATTTGTCGCTGAAGGTAGCCGGGAACAGGTTGGCATCGCCCATAAAGCTCGCCATAAAACGGGAGGCGGGCTGGCGATAGAGATCCTGCGGTGAGCCGATCTGCATGATATGTCCTTTGTTCATCACCAACACGGTATCAGAAACCGCAAAGGCTTCGCTCTGATCGTGGGTGACGTACAGCGAGGTGATATCAAACTGCTTTTGCAGTTCGCGGATCTTGTCGCGCATGCTGCGACGCAGGTTGGCGTCGAGGTTACTTAACGGCTCATCAAACAGCAGCACTTTCGGTTTGAGGATCAACGCGCGAGCCAGCGCCACGCGCTGTTGCTGACCGCCGGAGATCTGATCGACAAAGCGGTCTTCGAAACCCTCCAGATCCACCATCGCCAGTGCCTCTTTGACGCGAGCTTTCACCTCTGCGCGCGACACGCCGAGCATCTTCAGGCCATAACCGACGTTCTCCCCCAGCGACATATGCGGGAACAGGGCATAGGACTGAAACACCATACAGATATCACGCTGCTGAATAGAGCGATGAGTGACGTCTTCGCCATCAATGTAAATCTGTCCTTCGCTCGGTTTTTCCAGCCCGGCGACCAGGCGCAATATGGTGGTTTTGCCGCAGCCGGATGGGCCGAGCAGGGTCACCATTTGCCCCTGCGGGATGGTGAGGTTGATATTGTCTATTACCGTATTACTGCCAAATCGTTTAGTGACGTTGCGCAGTTCAACGAAATTTTTCTGAGTCATAGTGCGCTCCATTACGCCTGGTTTTTGGCTTTTGAACGGGAGGTACGTGATTCACCGATCAGCCAGTCAAAGATGAAAATAATCGCCAGCATCACCACGATCAGAATGGAACCGTAGGCAATCGCCACGCCGTATTCGCCGTCTTCCACGCGGTTCAGGATGTAGGCCGTCGCCACGCGGGTATCCGGGGTGACGAGGAACACAATGGCGCTGACGGTGGTAATGGCGCGCACAAAGCTGTAAATCAACGCCGAGAGGATCGCCGGGCGCAGCAGCGGCAGCAGAATGTGTGTAATGGTGCGCAGAGAACCGGCGCGCAGGCTGAGCGAGGCTTCATCGAGCGATTTATCGATTTGGCCTAAGCCCGCGATACCCGCCCGGATACCGACCGGGACGTTACGCATCACCATCGAGATGATCACGATGGCGGCGGTGCCGGTGAGATACACCGGGGCGCTGTTAAAGGCCAGAATGTACGATACGCCCGCGACGGTGCCCGGAACGGCAAAGCACAGCATAGTGGTGAACTCGATGGTCTTTTTGCCTTTAAACTGCTGGCGCACCACAATCCACGCGATCAGCAGACCGAAAATCGCGGTGATCGGCGCGGCAATCCCGGCGTAGAGCAGGGTGTCGAGCAGTGAAGGCCACGCGCCGTCGCTCATCCCCTGACCGAACAGTTTGGTAAAGTTCGCCAGCGTCAGGGTGTAGTCCACGCCCCAGTTGACGGTGAAACTGCCGTAGAAAATGCTGCCGTAGAGCAGGGCGTTAAAGGCAATCCACACCGCCAGCAGTGCGACCACGCTCCACACCAGCGTGACTGGTAGCGGCTGCACGTCGCCCCGGTAGGATTTACCGGAAACGGTGACGTACGAGCGTTTACCAATCCACATATACTGCACGCAGAACACCAGCAGCGAGAACAGTAGCAGGAAGGCACCCAGCGTACTGGCGGCCTGGTAGTCGAGCTGCGAACCGGTGATGTAGAAGTAAATTTGCGTAGCCAGCACGTCGAAGTTACCGCCGAGCACCAGCGGGTTGCTAAAGTCGGCCAGCGACTGCACCACCACAATTAAAAAGGCGTTCGCCAGCGCCGGTTTCAGCAGCGGGACAAACACGCCGTTAAAGGTCTGCCAGCGGCTGGCGCGCAGGGTATATGACGCCTCTTCCAGCGATGGATGAATGGTTTTGATTGCTCCATCGAGGATCATAAACGCCATTGGCGTAAAGGCCAGCACCTGCGCCAGCCAGATACCAGTAAAACCATACAGCCAGTTGGTGTTGGTTAAACCAAACCATTCGACCATAAATTCGGTGATGTAACCGGAGCGTCCCATCATCAGCGTGACGCCTAAACCGACGACAAACGGCGGGGTGACGATCGGCAAAATCGAGAAAATACGTCCGATGATGGCGCTGCGTCTGGCGATACGAGTGGTATAGATAGCCAGTACCAGACCAAAGAAGGTACAGCCGACGCCGACGGCAATCGACAGCATAATTGAGTTGAGGATCACCTGAATGATATGCGCTTGCGACAGCACATTCATAAACGCCAGCGGGGCAAATTCTCCGGCGTCGTTGGTGAACATCGGAATGAAAATGGCGATGCTCGGCCAGACGATAAAAATACCGATCAGAGCGACTATCGCGGTGAGCGAGCCGATGACGAAACGGTCGCCGCCCAGCCATTCCAGGCGAGTGAGCGCCAGGGTCATGATTGCGCCAAGTGCCACAAACAACACGATGGTGGCATAGCCTAAGCCGCGGCCCTCAAGGGTGGCGCTGGCGACGATAAAGGCCATACAGAAAAATGCCCATCCCGCGTCAAGATAATGGCGGTTGCGCTGCTCGCGTCTGGCTTCATGGAATGGACGCACCAGCAACAGGCTTGGCAGCAGATACCAGAGCCAACTGATATTGAACTGTGACCAGCCGTAGGCGGCGAGTATTTCTTCGCGCGTGGACTCCAGCAGACCATAGTCCAGGCTCCAGCTCGGAAGCAGGGCAAACGCCAGCCAGCCGAGCAAAACCCAAAGGAATATCGCATCCCGTTTTTTCACGGGATGGAGTGCAAGTGTGTGTGACATAGCGTTTCCGGTAATCCAGGCCGGGTAAGGCGTTTGCGCCACACCCGGCAAATGAACGTAACGTGGGCTTATTTACCCATCTTAACTTCGCTAACCCACTTATTGATCAACGCCTTACGTACGTCGGTCGAGCCGTACTTATCCATGTCGTAATTGATAAGCTTCAGGTCGTCGAGCTTCAGTGAGTTAGGAGAGGTCTCGGCGGTGGTGTTGGTCAGGATCTGATAGGATTTGCCTTTCTTCCACGCCAGCTCCTGTGCGTCTTTCGACAGCACCCAGTCAACGAACAGTTTGGCGTTGTCGGCGTTGCGCGCGCCTTTCAGGATGCTTACGCCGCCAATTTCATAGCCAGTACCTTCGCATGGGGAGATTAGCTCCAGCGGCGCGCCCTGTTCTTTCTCCAGCGAGTAGTCGTGCAGGAAACCGATGCCGATAGCCGTTTCTCCACGAGCGGCGTTACGCGCCGGGGCAATGCCGGATTTGGTGTACTGGGAGACGTTGGCGTTGAGCTGTTTCAGGTAGTCAAAAGCCTGATCTTCACCCCATAGCTGGGCAAAGGTCGCCAGCGCGGTGTAGGCGGTACCAGAGCTTTGCGGGTCAGCAATCTGAATTTCGCCTTTGTATTCCGGTTTGGTCAGATCCTTCCAGCATTTTGGTACCGGCAGGTTTTTCTCTTTCAGGCGCTGGGTATTGACGCCAAAGCCCAGAATCCCGACGTAAACCGCCGAAGAGAGGTTACCTTTTACCTTCGCGGGATCGCGGAATTTCTCCATAATCTGCTCGAGGTTTGGTGATTTATACGGCTGCAGCAGACCCATTTCACCGGCCTGAGACTGCGGATCCAGCGTACCGCCGTACCATACATCCGCCTGCGGGTTTTTCTTCTCGGCATCGACTTTCGCCAGCGTACTGCCCGAGCCGTTACGAATGAATGAGGTTTTCACATCATATTTTTCACCGAAGGCTTTGGTTTCGGTTTCGCACATCTCGTTGGTGGCGCTGCAATACACCACCAGACGACCCTGTGCCTGGGCTGCGTTGCTGAAAGCCGCCAGCGTCAGAGCGGAAGCAATCAGGGTAGAGGTAAGCGTCAGTTTCATTGTTTTATCCTTTGACTGAGAGAAGGGGTAATGCCCGCAATGAGCAGAGGCATCAGCAATAAACCCATAAAGACAGCGGCAACCGAGAGCAAACTGAACATTCCCGACCAGCCGTAATGTTCTATGACCAGCGACAGCGGCCAACCCGCCAACGCGGCCCCCAGATAGGCGAACAGCCCGAGAAAACCGGTAATTGAACCTGCCGCCGCTTTGTGTCCGCATTCAACGGCTGCGAGGCCAATTAGCATCTGTGGGCCAAACACAAAAAAGCCCACGGTAAAGAAACACACGGCCAGTAGCGCGTAGTGGTGTACCGGCGCCAGCCACAGCGCGGCGACAGACACCATCAGTCCCAGTGTGAACAGTAAAATCATCGGCGCACGCTGACCGCTGAACAGCAGATCCGATCCCCATCCGGCAAACAGCGCCCCCAGCAAGCCGCCGACTTCAAACAACATCACCGTGGCATTGGCGCTGAGCAGATTCACGCCGTGGCTTTCCGTCAGCCAGATGTTGCCCCAGTCGTTGAGCGCAATGCGAATCAGATAGACCAACACATACGACACGCCGAGCAACCAGATCATCGGGTTTTTCAGCATGGTGGTGCGTAACATTTGCCACAGCCCCATCGGCGGGCTTTGCTGCTCCTGACGCAGTTCCAGCGGGTCATGACGCCATTCCCCAACCGTCGGTAATCCTTCTTCCCGGGGAGTGCCTTTCAATTGCAGAGTGAGCCAGATTCCCAGTGCCATGCTGATTATCCCCGGTGCCAGCATGGCTGCCTGCCAGCCCCACCAGTGGGCGGCAAAAGCGCTAATCAGCGGGATAATGGCGCCACCGATATTGATCGACATATTCCAGCAGCCCCACCAGAATCCGCGTTCGTTGCGCGAGTACCAATGGGTCAGCAGGCGGGCGCAGGGCGGCCAGCCCCAGCCCTGAAAAAATCCGTTCAGCGTCCAGACCACCAGCAGCAGCGTCAGTGATTCACCAAAGGCGAACAGCACGTTTAAAACGCCGGTGGCAAACAGGCCAATCCCCATAAATGCGCGTTGTCCGTGGCTGTCGTGCCACAGCCCGGCGGTAAATTTCGACAGACCATAGGTCAGATAAAACAGTGACCCGAGCAGGCCGATATCGCCTTTATCCAGACCCAGATCCGTTTGCAGCGCCGGGAGGACGTAGTTAACGCTTTTGCGCGTCAGATAAAACGCGGCGTAGCCTATCACCATACACATCAGCAGCCGGGGGCGTAGCGTCCGGTATTGTTGGTCTGTTTCGCTGGCTGAGCGTGCGTGCATGGCAGTCTCCGTTTGTGCTGACTATAGGAAAGTGAAAGCAAAAGGGGATGAGAGAAAGTCCGCAGTGACTAAGACTTTTTCCTGGTTAGCGGCTGATTTGTTGCAAATTTGTGGGCAGGTTAACAATTACGTGCGTGCCGTTGTTTGATTCGAGCGTCAGTTCGCCGCCAAGGGCGCTCACCCGCTCACGCATCCCCTGGATACCGAAACCGGGAATTTTTTCAGGCAGAATACCAACGCCGTTGTCAGCGACATCCAGAAACAAACGTTGTTCCCGCTGGCGCAGCGTAATCGACACGTCGCTGGCGTTCGCATGTTTACAGACGTTATTGAGTAACTCCTGTAGCAGGCGATACAGCGTGAAGCGCACCGTTTCGTTTTCTGGCGTATTCTCTAGCTGATAATCAAAGCGACAGCGAATACCGCGTTCAGCAAAAGCAAATTCATTCACCAGATGATGTAGTGCATCTTTAAAGGCCAGTTCATCGAGCGCGGGTGGGCGTAGCTGGCGCAGCAACTGGCGGGTGGAATGGTGAATGCGCCGGGCAAGGTTGTTGATCTGATTTGCCGCTTCGAGCGTTTGCTCAGGGCCTGGCGCGCGTTTGACCAGTTGCGACTGAATTTGAATGGCGGTGATGTTCTGCCCAATTTCGTCATGCAGCTCCCGCGCCAGGCTTTTGCGCGTATTTTCTTCGGTGCGGATCAGCTGTTCGGTCAGCGCGCGTCGTGCCGCCAGTTCGGTTTCCAGACGCTGGCGATAATGGTGCAAATTTTGCGCCAGATGCTGCTGGCGGCTGATGGCGATCCCCAGCCCTATACCCAGTAGCGCCTGGGTGGCGAGAAAAATTTCCAGCTCTAGTAAGTTACTGAACCCGACGCCGATTTGCCGGGCGATGGTGATCATCATACTGCCGAGCAATCCGGATAACACGCCGCCCTGCCAGCCAAATTTCCACGCCATCACCACGTTCGGTAAGAACACCACGATCAGCAACAGGCGCTCGATCTCCGGCGACAGAACCATCTGAGTGCCGATGCCAATAATAAAAAACAGGCTGCACCAGATGATAAGCGAAGTGCGCAGCGGGGGATTGGTGGTATCCAGTCCGAGCAGATGATAGCGGTGCTGCTGGCGCAAAAATTCATAGATCAGATAGACAAACGGCGTCAACAGCACGCCGCCGGTAAACGACGCCAGACCTATTAACGTCGCCGGGCTTTGAATAAACGGTGAAAGCAGGGCGGTATTGAGCAATGAAGTGATCGTCACGGCGGCCAGCAGCAGGGTTAAGCGCTGCCAGTAAAGGGGGAATCGGTGCCAGTATGACTGGCCGATGCTCGCCGGAATCAGGCTAATTAATGGTGCAGCCAGCAGGATATAGCCATTCAGTAATTGCTCGCTGTGCAGCCAGAGCAACATCAACACCGGCGGCAGAACCAGCGCGGGCCAGTAACGGCGAGAAAGCAGGATTAACAGCGCGAGATAGACGCCGTGCGGTAGAAATAGCGCCGCTTGCTGGCCGTTGTGGGTCAGATAAAACCCCAGCGTCCACAGCATCAGCCAGCCCGATCCCCAGGCCAGCAGAATAAACAGAGAAATAACCCAATGCCGAAGGTTACGCGACATTAATGCCCCGTCAATAGCTGGTGGTCGAGCGCAAAATGCACCAGATCGATGGTGCTATGGCATTGCAGTTTGCCCAACACGTTCGCCCGATGAACGTGCACCGTCTTGTGGCTGAGATCGAGTTTGAAGGCGATCTCTTTCACGCTGTCGCCTTTGACCAGCAGATCAAACACTTCGCGCTCGCGTGGGGTCAGTACTTCCAGGACCTGCGCGGGCTGTTCGCCGCCGCGTAGCGCACGCAGCGCATCGGCGCACAGGTAATGCCCGCCCATACCTACCGAACGTACCGCCTGCACCAGTTCCTCCGGTCCGCAGCGTTTGGTCAGGTAGCCGCTGGCGCCGGCATCCAGCGCGCTTTGCACAAACGTGGGCGAGTCATAAATGCTGAGAATTATGGCGCGAAAACCGGGCTTCTGCGCCCGCAGTCGTTTTAACAGGCTCAGGCCATTTTCATCCGGCATGGCGATGTCCATCACCGCCACGTTGACGTCATCATGCATTAACGCAGGCCACGCCAGGGCCGCGCTGCTGAACTGGCCGATGACGTTGAGATCGTCTTCGAGACTGAGTAATTGCGCAAAGCCGGAACGCACCACCACATGGTCATCCACCAGCACAACATGAATCATGATATTGCTCTCTTGCCTGATAATGGCGTCTATGATGCCTGTCAGCGCCGCACTGGCAATCACCGTGGCGCGGATATGTAACGAATGTAACAAAATTGCAATAATTTGCCGGGTGTTATAGCGAGTGTAGGCCTGATAAGCGCAGCGCATCAGGCATATGATTACCGGATGGCGGCGCAAGCGCCTTATCCGGCCTACGTTCTGTAATGAGCGAAATAGCTAACTATTGCCGCTTTTTTTCTAAAAACAGATCGCTATTAGCCAGAATTTTTAATTCCTTTATCAAATTGTGCCGCAACGAAATACTGCCCTCATAACAAGACAGGGGAGCAGACAATCATGGCTATTTCATCGCGTAACGCACTTCTTGCCGCACTGGCATTCATCGCATTTCAGGCGCAGGCGGTGAACGTCACCGTTGCTTATCAGACCTCCGCCGAACCCGCCAAAGTGGCGCAGGCAGATAACACTTTTGCTAAAGAAAGCGGTGCTACCGTTGACTGGCGCAAATTCGACAGCGGCGCGAGCATCGTTCGTGCGCTGGCATCCGGTGATGTGCAGATCGGTAATCTTGGCTCCAGCCCGCTGGCGGTCGCAGCCAGTCAGCAGGTGCCCATTGAGGTTTTCTTGCTGGCGTCAAAGCTCGGCAACTCCGAAGCGCTGGTGGTGAAGAAAAACATCAGTAAACCGGAAGATTTGATTGGTAAGCGCATTGCCGTGCCGTTTATCTCCACCACCCATTACAGCCTGCTGGCGGCGTTGAAACATTGGGGGATCAAAGCGGGGCAGGTTGAGATTGTGAACCTGCAACCACCGGCGATTATTGCCGCCTGGCAGCGCGGAGATATTGATGGCGCGTATGTCTGGGCGCCTGCGGTCAACGCGCTGCAAAAAGACGGTAAGGTGTTAACTGACTCCTCGCAGGTTGGCGAGTGGGGCGCGCCGACGTTGGACGTGTGGGTGGTGCGCAAAGATTTTGCCCAGAAGCATCCTGAAGTGGTGAAAGCCTTTGCCAAAAGCGCTATCGATGCGCAGCAGCCTTATATCGCTAATCCTGATGAGTGGCTGAAGCAGCCGGAAAATATCAGCAAACTGTCGCGTTTAAGCGGGGTAGCGGAGGCGGATGTGCCAGGACTGGTGAAAGGAAATACTTATTTGACGGCGCAGCAGCAAACCGCGGAGTTAACCGGGCCGGTGAATAAAGCGATTATCGATACCGCGCAGTTCCTCAAAGAGCAGGGCAAAGTTCCTGCGGTCGCGACGGATTACAGTCAGTACGTGACCGATCGCTTCGTGCAATAAATAAGGAGGCGCTGATGCTGCAAATTTCTCATCTTGCTGCCAGCTACGGTGGAAAATCGGCGCTGGAGGATATCAACCTGACGCTCGATAGCGGTGAACTGCTGGTGGTACTCGGACCTTCCGGTTGCGGGAAAACCACGTTGTTAAATCTGATTGCCGGGTTTGTGCCGTATCAGCATGGCAGCATTACGTTGGCGGGTAAAAAAGTTGAAGGTCCAGGCGCTGAGCGCGGGGTTGTGTTCCAAAACGAAGGACTGCTACCCTGGCGCAACGTGCAGGATAACGTAGCCTTCGGGCTGCAACTTGCGGGGGTGGAGAAGTCCCAACGCCAACGAATCGCTAAAGAGATGTTGCAGAAAGTCGGGCTGGAGGACGCGGAAAAACGCTTTATCTGGCAACTTTCCGGTGGGCAGCGTCAGCGCGTCGGCATTGCGCGGGCGCTGGCGGCCAACCCGCAGCTATTGCTGCTGGATGAACCCTTTGGCGCGCTCGACGCTTTTACCCGCGAGCAGATGCAAACCCTGTTGCTGAAGCTGTGGTATGAGACCGGCAAACAGGTGCTGCTGATTACCCACGATATCGAAGAAGCCGTGTTTATGGCGACGGAGCTGGTATTGCTGTCGCCGGGCCCAGGCCGGGTGCTGGAGCGTCTGCCGCTGAATTTCGCCCGTCGCTTTGTGGCCGGAGAGTCGAGCCGCAGCATTAAGTCCGACCCGCAGTTTATCGCCATGCGCGAGTATGTGTTAGGTCGGGTCTTTGAACAACGGGAGGCATTCTCATGAGCGTGGTCATTAATGATAAACCCCGCCGCCAGCGCGCACTCAACTGGCGCTGGCCGTTCTCGCGGCAGATTACCTTAAGCCTCGGTACGCTGGCCGTCATTCTGGCGGTGTGGTGGACGGTGGCGGCGCTGCAGTTAATCAGTCCGCTGTTTTTACCTCCACCGGGGCAGGTTTTGCAAAAATTGATAGTCATTGCCGGTCCGCAGGGATTTATGGATGCCACGCTGTGGCAGCATCTGGCGGCGAGTCTGACGCGTATTGTTATCGCGCTGCTGGCGGCGGTGCTGCTGGGCGTTCCGGTTGGGATCGCGATGGGGCTGAGTCCGACGATGCGCGGCATTCTCGATCCGATCATTGAGCTGTATCGTCCGGTTCCGCCCCTGGCCTATCTCCCGTTGATGGTCATTTGGTTTGGCATCGGTGAAACCTCCAAGATCTTGCTGATCTATCTGGCGATTTTCGCCCCTGTAGCGATGTCGGCGCTGGCGGGAGTGAAAAGCGCGCAGCAGGTGAGAGTGCGCGCCGCGCAGTCGCTGGGGGCCAGCCGTAAGCAGGTGCTGTGGTTTGTTATTTTGC
Organism: Citrobacter sp. Ce104; assembly: GCF_030334595.1. Classification (NCBI taxonomy): domain Bacteria; kingdom Pseudomonadati; phylum Pseudomonadota; class Gammaproteobacteria; order Enterobacterales; family Enterobacteriaceae; genus Citrobacter; species Citrobacter sp. Ce104. The sequence continues at coordinate 740,604 of NZ_JAOWDP010000064.1, read as the reverse complement.
CGGGGGCATTACCGGAGATCCTCACCGGGTTACGTATCGGACTTGGCGTGGGCTGGTCGACGCTGGTGGCAGCAGAGCTGATTGCCGCCACGCGAGGCTTAGGATTTATGGTGCAGTCTGCCGGTGAGTTTCTGGCAACGGATGTGGTGCTGGCGGGGATCGCGGTGATTGCCGTTATCGCGTTTATTTTAGAACTGGGTCTGCGCGCGCTTCAGCGCCGCCTGACGCCCTGGCATGGAGAATTACAATGAGTGAACGTCTGAGCATAACCCCGCTGGGACCGTACATTGGCGCACAAATCAGCGGCGCGGATTTAACGCGTCCGCTGAGCGATAATCAGTTTGAACAGCTTTATCACGCGGTATTGCGCCACCAGGTGGTGTTCCTGCGTGAGCAGGTGATTACGCCGCAACAGCAGCGCGCACTGGCGTTGCGTTTCGGCGATCTGCATATTCACCCGGTCTATCCGCATGCCGAAGGGGTAGAAGAGATTATCGTACTGGATACTCATAACGACAATCCGCCGGATAACGACAACTGGCATACCGATGTCACCTTTATTGACACGCCGCCTGCCGGGGCGATTCTGGCTGCAAAAGAGCTGCCATCGACCGGGGGAGACACCCTGTGGACCAGTGGGATTGCCGCTTATGATGCGTTGTCTGAGCCGTTTCGCCAGTTGCTGAGCGGCCTGCGGGCAGAACATGATTTTCGTAAATCATTTCAGGAATATAAATACCGCAAGACGCCAGAGGAGCATCAGCGCTGGCTGGAAGCGGTGGCGAAGCATCCGCCCCTGTTGCATCCGGTGGTGCGTACGCATCCGGTGAGCGGGAAGCAGGCGCTGTTCGTGAATGAAGGATTTACCATGCGAATTGTCGATGTCACGGAAAAAGAGAGCGAGGCGTTACTGAGTTTTTTATTCGCGCATGTCACTAAACCGGAGTTTCAGGTGCGCTGGCGTTGGCAGCCCAACGATGTGGCGATTTGGGATAATCGCGTGACGCAGCATTATGCGAATGCGGATTATCTGCCACAGAGGCGCATTATGCACCGGGCGACAATTTTGGGAGACAAGCCGTTTTATCGGGCGGGATGATTGCCGGCGGCGATTGACTTACCGGGCCTACGATTTGTAGGCCGGATAAAGCGAAACTGCCATCCGGCAACAATGTGATTAGCGCAGGATTTTTTTCTCAGCCAGATCCAGTGCGAAGTAGCTGAAGATCAGATCCGCGCCAGCGCGTTTGATCGAGCCTAAGCTTTCCAGCACCACTTTCTCTTCATCTATAGCACCCGCCATCGCCGCGAATTTGATCATCGCGTATTCACCGCTGACCTGATAAGCGCCAATCGGCAGCTCGGTGCGCTCGCGGATATCGCGCAGAATATCGAGGTAGGCGCCAGCCGGTTTGACCATCAGGCAGTCTGCACCCTGGGCTTCATCCAGCAGCGATTCGCGGATCGCCTCCCGACGGTTCATCGGGTTCATTTGGTAGGTTTTACGATCGCCTTTCAGCGCGGTGCCTGCGGCTTCACGGAACGGGCCGTAGAAAGAAGAGGCAAATTTGGTGGAGTAGGACATGATCGCGGTATCGGTGAAGCCCGCGGCGTCCAGCGCCTGGCGAATAACCTGCACCTGGCCGTCCATTGCGGCGGAAGGGGCGATGAAATCTGCGCCCGCTGCGGCGGCAACGACTGCCTGTTTGCCGAGGTTAGCCAGGGTTAAATCGTTATCAACGCCGTGCTCGCATAACACGCCGCAGTGACCGTGCGAGGTGTATTCACAGAAGCAGGTGTCGGACATGACGATCATTTCCGGTACGGTCTGCTTACAGATACGCGACATGCGCGCCACCAGACCGTCTTCTTTCCAGGCATCGCTGCCGGTGTCATCGGTGTGATGAGAAATGCCGAAGGTCATGACCGAGCGGATGCCTGCATTAGCAATGCGTTCAATCTCGCGCGCCAGGTGCTTCTCCGGAATGCGCATCACGCCGGGCATGGCGTCAATAGCTTTGTAATCGTCGAGTTCTTCTTCAACAAAGATCGGCAACACCAGGTCATTTAAGCTCAGTGTTGTCTCTTCAAACATAGCGCGCAGCGCAGGTGATTTGCGCAGGCGGCGAGGGCGTTGGATTAGGTCTGTCATGGTATGCCTGATGTTTGTGGAATCGAAGGCCGTAGTATACCCGAACCTGAGGGCGGGTGGTTTATGAAAGTTGGCGTTATATCTGGATTTTACGTGGTGCAAGGCTGAATCATTAGAGCAATTTATTCACATGCATAGCAATTTATTCATATTCATTATTTTGTTTGTTCTTGTTTTTATTATTTTAAATATCGATGTATTTATTTGTTTAGCGCGAAATATAACTCTCGAATATTTATTTTTTATTTATTTGAATGCTAGGTGAATCATTTGATAATTATATGTGTTAGATGTCGTGTGTTCCATATCTGATTGAAAGTTATTGTGTTTTTGTTAACTCCTTTTGGCTGACGTAATTCATGGCGTTGTCCGGTTTCGGACAGCGGACAAAGAATAATTGAACCTTTCCGTTGTGAAACCGCATAATCGGTCCTGCGAAACATAAAATGTTTTCTTTGCATTGATAATTGATGGATCAACTATATTACGTCCCTGAGGAGGGATGACAAATGCACACTTGGAAAAAGAAACTTGTAGTCTCACAATTAGCATTAGCCTGCACTTTGGCAATCACTTCTCAGGCGAATGCTTCTACTGATATTTCTGGAACCACGTACACAACGTTCACCCATTATAATGACGCATCTTATGCTGATGGCGTTTACTACGATGGATATGTCGGTTGGAACAATTACGATACTGATAGTATTTATAACGGTGATATTTATCCGGTAATCAATAACGCTACTGTTAACGGCGTTATTTCTACTTATTATCTGGATGATGGACTGTCAACTAACAGCAATAACAACAGCCTGACGATTAAAAACAGTACCATTCACGGTATGGTGACTTCCGAGTGTATGACCACGGATTGTACTAACCGTACGGGTACCGACTATTACTACGATCGTCTGGCGATGAACGTCATCAACTCCACTATCGATGACAACTACGAACATTATACCTACAACGGTACCTATAACGACGCAGCTGATACACACGTTGTCGACGTTTATAACCTGGGTACGGCGATCACTCTGGATCAAGAAGTTGATCTGTCTATCTCCAACAACTCTCACGTTGCGGGTATTACGCTGACTCAGGGTTATGAGTGGGAAGATATTGACGATAACACCGTCAGCACCGGCGTAAACAGCGGCGAAGTGTTTAACAACACCATTGTTGTTACCGATTCTACCCTGACCTCTGGCTCATGGTCTGATGAAGGTACCTCCGGTTGGTTTGGCAACACCAGCAATGCAAGCGACTACAACGGTAACGGCTGGAACGCTAATGATGTCGCATTAGCGGTTATTGCTCATCCGGATGCTGATAACGCGATGCAGACCACTGCCACGTTTGATAACGCTACGCTGATGGGCGATGTGCTGTTCTCCAGCAACTTTGACGAGAACTTCTTCCCGAACGGTGCTGATACTTATCGTGATACCGATGCCGATCTGGATACCAACGGCTGGGATGGTACTGACCGTCTGGATCTGACCCTGAACAACGGCAGTAAGTGGGTTGGCGCGGCCATGTCCGTACATCAGGTTGATGTTGATGGTGACGGCGTTTACGACAGCTATGCTGCAGGCACTGAAGCCACTGCAACGCTGATCGACATCGCTGCCAACAGCCTGTGGCCTTCTTCAACCTACGGTATCGATAGCGACACAACCTCTTATGACGAAAATGGTCATGTGGTTGGCAACGCTGTTTACCAGAGCGGTCTGTTCAACGTCACGCTGAACGGCGCTTCACAGTGGGATACCACCAAAACGTCTCTGATCGACACCCTGAGCATCAATAGCGGTTCCGTCGTCAACGTGGGTGATTCTTCCCTGATTTCTGACTCTATCTCTCTGACCGGTGCTTCTGCACTGAACATCAACGAAGATGGTCATGTTGCGACGGATACGCTGTCTATCGACAACAGTATCGTCACGATTGCTGATGATGTTGCTGCTGGCTGGGGTGTAGGTAGTGCTGCGCTGTATGCCAACACCATCAACGTTACCAACAACGGTGTTCTGGATGTGGGCAACAGCACGGGCGATGCACTGCAGGTTGATACGCTGAATCTGACCAGCTACACCGACGCTTACAACCATGTTAATGCGGGTGTTTTCGACATCAACAGCACTAACTATGTACTGAATGCTGACCTGACCAACGATCGTACCAACGATACGACCCAGGCTAACTACGGTTATGGCGTGATCGCGATGAACTCTGATGGTCATCTGACTATCAATGGTAACGGCGATTCCGACACCTCAGGCGATCAGTCTGAAGTTGATAACTACGGTGACCACGTAGCGGCAGCAACCGGTAACTATAAAGTTCGCATCGATAACGCGACTGGCGCGGGTTCTGTTGCGGATTACAAAGGTAACGAGCTGATCTACGTTAACGACACGAACAGCAACGCGACCTTCTCTGCAGCTAACAAAGCTGACCTCGGCGCTTACACCTATCAGGCTCAGCAGCAGGGTAACACCGTTGTTCTGCAGCAGATGGAACTGACCGACTACGCGAACATGGCGCTGAGCATCCCATCTGCCAACACCAATATCTGGAACCTGGAACAAGACACCGTTGGTACTCGTCTGACTAACGCGCGTCATGGTCTGGTTGATAACGGCGGCGCATGGGTGAGCTACTTCGGTGGTAGCTTCGATGCAGATAACGGCACCATTAACTACGATCAGGACGTTAACGGCATCATGGTCGGTGTTGACTCCAAAATTGATGGTAACAACGCTAAGTGGATTGTCGGTGCCGCAGCAGGCTTCGCGAAAGGTGATATGAGCGACCGTACCGGTCAGGTGGATCAGGACAGCCAGACTGCCTACATCTACTCTTCTGCACATTTCGCCAACAACATCTTTGTTGACGGTAACTTGAGCTACTCTCACTTCAACAACGATCTGTCTGCCAACATGAGCAACGGTCAGTATGTTGATGGCAGCACATCTTCTGATGCCTGGGGCTTTGGCTTGAAACTGGGTTATGACCTGAAGCTGGGTGATGCAGGTTATGTAACGCCTTACGGTAGCGTATCCGGTCTGTTCCAGTCTGGTGATGACTATAAGCTGAGCAACGACATGAAAGTTGACGGTCAGTCTTATGACAGCATGCGTTATGAACTCGGTGTAGATGCAGGTTATACCTTCGCCTACAGCGACGACCAGGCGCTGACCCCGTACTTCAAACTGGCCTACGTTTACGACGACTCTAACAACGATTCTGATATAAACGGTGACTCTATCGACAACGGCGTAGAAGGTTCTGCAGTACGTGTTGGACTGGGTACTCAGTTCAGCTTCACCAAGAACTTCAGCGCCTACACCGATGCTAATTACCTCGGTGGCGGTGATGTCGATCAAGACTGGTCTGCAAACGTTGGTGTTAAATATACCTGGTAAGTACTTTCTCACTGAGAAATATAAGGTAATTTAATTCAGAATAATGCCCGTCACGGATTTGACGGGCATTTATTGCAAGGAATGCGCTCATGCTATCTACAAATAAACCTCTTCTTGAATTTGGTAAGCTTGATAAATGTTTGGCAAAATATGGCAAACACTTTGAGTGTGATAACGATAAAGAAATAATATATTCCAGTGATATAAATAGCGACGATACTTTTGTTATTTTAAGTGGTGTAGTTTCCCTGCGTAGAGGGGAAAACGTGCTGGTCGGGATTGCACAGGCGCCTTTTATTATGGGCCTTTCCGATGGCGTGATGAAAACAGATGTACAATACAGATTAATGACCGAAAGTAATTGTACGGGATACCACCTACCTGCTTCGCAAACGATAAATATAATTGAACAATGCCAGCTTTGGCGGGAAGCCTTTTGCTGGTTAGCCTGGCAAAACTCCATCCTTGAATTGCGCGATCTGCAGCTGATCGGCAATAACTCCTACGATCAGATCCGCGCGACGCTGATATCCATGACGAAATGGGACGATGTGCTGCGTTCACGTATCGGCGTCATGAACTATATTCACCAACGCACACGCATTTCACGCTCAGTTGTTGCTGAGGTTCTCGCGGCACTGCGTAAAGGTGGTTACATTGAAATGAATAAAGGCAAACTGGTAGGCATTAACCGTTTGCCTTTTGAGTATTGAATCAGGATGCGGGAATAACCAGCGGTTTGTTCCCGCTCAACTCTGCAACCAGATCGTTGATACCGTCGCTCATATTGGTAAAACGGGTTAGCGGAGAACGGGTCACCACGATAAACGCCCCGACGTTTTGCTGCGGGATCATCGCCATATAGGTAATGAATCCGCCGCCGCCACCGGTTTTTTGAATAATGCCTGGTCGCCCATTCTTCGGCGCCATATAGACCCAGCCCAAACCTAGCGCATCGGCTTTGCCCGGCACATCCATCCCTATCACTTTGGTTAGCTGCGTACGCTGATAAATCAGCGTCTGCATACGGTCAGCCTGCTGGCTACGATGGTAAAAATCAGAAGAGAGATACTGCTGCATCCAGCGCATCATATCGCCAGGCGTTGAATAGACGCCGCCACTGCCCATCGCTGCCAGCGTATTGTTACAGGGGCTGGCGCCCTTTTCCGCGACCATCAGGCGTTTGCACTGATCGGGGGACGGGGTGAAGGTGGTGTCTTTCATCCCCAGCGGACGGGTGATTTTTTCTTCAAACAGCTGCGGATAAGGCTTACCGGACGCGGCTCCCAGCGCATCAGCCAGCAGGTCAAACGCCAGGTTGGAATAAGAAGCCTGCGAGCCTGGTGCAGCTTTAAGCGTGGCGGTTGAGAGATAGCTCCAGCGCTGTTCGCGGGTTGGCCAGACAAACACCGGGCGCTTGGCCGCGCCGCCAGGCTGTTCGCGTGGCAGCGCGCTGGTATGTGTCGCCAGATTCACCAACGTAATCGGCGTGCCCTGATAAGTCGGCACGCGCGCGCCAGGTGGCGCATATTTACTCAATGGATCGTTGAGTTTAACCGTACCCTGATCGAGTAATTTTACCAGCATTTCGCTGGTCATTAATTTAGTGATTGAGGCAATTCGAATTACGGAATCCAGCTGCGGATGTACGTTATTGCCGGGGCGTGTTTCGCCGAAACTGCGAAATACGCGCTGATTACCATCAATCACCACCAGTGCCATCCCCGTAGCACCACTGCCGTAAAATATATGGTCGGCATAGCGATCGACGATATCAGAGGCGAAGACCGGATCGGTTATAGGCTGTGCCGCCTGGACAGATGTCAATGACGCCGCACACAGCGCGGCAGAAAAAAGCAGACTACGTTTCAACGGTGGTGTCCATGAGTTAGAGAAAGTGAAAAAGGATGTCATGCGTATGCGTATTTATACTACTCATCGGCGTATTGCAAAGCGCTTATCAGCCAATGATAGTGTGAAAAACGTAACGATGAGTAAATGCGAGCGTTTCCCCGATTATGGATGTTCGCTTTTGTGATCTCACGCTGTGATAATCTGCACTTGCTGGAACGTTGTCGAGTGTGAAAACCACAGAAACAATTCTTCATAACCCTCGTGCGAACTAAGCGCTGCGGTTCTGGTCACACTTGTCGGTTTCAGCTTGTGTTTTTGGGCGTAAGCCGTCTTGCCGCCGCACTCCACGGTGGCAAATACACAGCAGTCGTCATAACGATAAGAAGTTAGCAGGAGAGCATTATGTTTAAGTCTTTTTTCCCAAAGCCGGGGCCGTTCTTTATTTCGGCATTTATTTGGGCACTGGTCGCTGTTGTATTCTGGCAAGCAGGTGGGGGAGCCTGGGTTGCACACATTACCGGCGCGTCGGGAGACGTACCGATTAGCGCGGCTCGTTTCTGGTCGCTGGATTACCTGATTTTTTATGCGTACTACACTCTTTGCGTTGGAGTGTTCGCGCTGTTCTGGTTTCTCTACAGCCCGCACCGCTGGCAGTACTGGTCCATACTCGGCACGTCGCTGATTATTTTCGTGACCTGGTTTCTGGTTGAAGTTGGCGTTGCCGTCAACGCCTGGTATGCGCCATTTTATGATTTGATTCAATCCGCGCTCAGCGCACCGCATAAGGTGAAGATTGAGCAGTTCTATCATGAAGTGGGCATCTTTCTTGGCATCGCGCTGATTGCCGTGGTCATCGGCGTGATGAACAACTTCTTTGTTAGTCACTATGTGTTCCGCTGGCGTACAGCAATGAACGAACATTATATGGCGCACTGGCAGCATCTGCGCCATATCGAAGGTGCGGCGCAGCGTGTGCAGGAAGACACCATGCGTTTTGCCTCCACGCTGGAAGATATGGGGGTCAGCTTTATCAATGCGATTATGACGCTGATCGCCTTCTTACCTGTACTGGTCACACTCTCTGCTCATGTTCCGGATCTGCCGATTGTTGGGCATGTTCCTTATGGCCTGGTGATTGCCGCAATTGTCTGGTCGCTGATGGGAACCGGCTTGCTGGCGGTCGTTGGGATCAAACTTCCGGGACTGGAGTTTAAAAACCAGCGTGTGGAAGCGGCCTACCGTAAAGAACTGGTATACGGCGAAGATGACGCTAATCGTGCGACACCGCCGACGGTGCGTGAGCTGTTTCATGCGGTGCGCCAGAACTACTTCCGCCTCTATTTTCACTATATGTACTTCAATATCGCCCGTATTCTTTACCTGCAGGTTGATAACGTTTTCGGCTTGTTCCTGCTGTTTCCGTCGATTGTTGCCGGTACGATTACGCTCGGCCTGATGACGCAAATCACCAACGTGTTTGGCCAGGTGCGCGGTTCGTTCCAGTATCTGATTAACTCCTGGACAACGTTAGTGGAACTGATGTCTATTTATAAGCGTCTGCGCAGCTTTGAACGAGAGCTTGATGGTCAGGATATTCAGGAAGTTACCCATACGCTTAGTTAATAAGGAGATGTTATGTCGACGGTTTCCCGTCTTTACCCCTTGTCTGGTCTTGCTGCACTGGTGCTGGTGGGATGTAGTAGCCAACCCGCGCAGCCGCTAAAAAAAGGGGAGAAAGCCGTCGATGTGGCGAGCGTGGTGCGCCAGAAAATGCCCGCCAGCGTAAAAGACCGGGACGCGTGGGCGCAGGATTTGGCGAAGACCTTTGAAAGCCAGAAGCTGGCGCCGACGGTTGAAAATATCTGTTCGGTGCTGGCGGTCGCGCAACAGGAGTCAAATTACCAGGCGGATCCAGCCGTGCCGAACTTAAGTAAAATCGCCTGGAAAGAGATCGATCGTCGTGCCGAGCGTATGCACATCCCGCTATTTGTGGTGCATACCGCGCTGAAGATTAACTCGCCAACGGGGAAAAGCTACAGCGAGCGCCTGGATACGGTGAAGACGGAAAAACAGCTTAGCGCGATATTTGATGATTTTATCAACATGGTACCGATGGGGCAGACGTTATTTGGTTCGCTTAATCCGGTGCATACCGGTGGGCCGATGCAGGTCAGCATCGCCTTTGCTGAGCAGCATGCCAGCGGCTACCCGTGGAAAATGGCGGGAACCGTGCGCCAGGAAGTATTTAGCCGCCGCGGTGGGCTGTGGTTCGGTACGTATCATCTGCTTAACTACCCGGCGAATTACAGTGCGCCAATTTTCCGCTTCGCCGATTTCAATGCCGGGTGGTATGCCAGCCGCAATGCAGCTTTCCAGAATGCGGTCAGTAAAGCCAGCGGCGTGAAGCTGGCGATGGACGGTGATTTAATTCTCTATGGCAGCAGCGAGCCGGGCAAAACGGAGCTGGCGGTACGTAAACTGGCCGGGAAGCTGGACATGAGCGAGAGTGAGATCCGCCGTCAGCTGCAAAAAGGCGACAGCCTGGCCTTTGAAGAGACCGCGCTGTACGAGAAAGTCTATAAGCTGGCGGAAGCGAAGGCCGGGAAAACGCTTCCCCGTGAAATGCTGCCTGGCATTCAACTTGAAAGCCCGAAGATCACACGTAATCTGACTACCGCGTGGTTTGCTAAACGCGTGGACGATCGTCGGGCGAAATGTATGGGTCAGTCATCGTTATGATGACGGCGGCGCCAGCGCACGAATGCCGCGATGGCGCCAAGAATCAGGCTTCCGGCGAGAAAAGGGACCAGTCCAAAAAGGGTTCCGACACCCAGGCCGATTTCAACTCGCGGGCGCCCTGTCTCTTGCATTTGCAACTGCATCAACTGCTCATAGATGCCGGGAGCGTGGGCCAACAGATTTAAAATCTGCGCGCCCGCCCAGAAGCAAAACAGCACAAAAACGGCATACGCAATATTGCCGGGCAGGGAGGAGGTATCCCGATGCTTGCCCTTAAAAAGGGATTTAGAGAGCGTAAAATCAGCCATAAAGACCTCCGGAAATAACCTGCTTTTTTGACGTATTGCCTGGAACTGACAGTGAGTCTGACAGGTGATCGGCAATGTCAATATCAGAATGATGGTAATTTCAGGTAGAGATTATTCCTGGATTTCGGTTTTTTGCTGATCGTCACAATTACGCAACCTTAAGTGAAATTAATTTACATTTCAGAAATTCCGCACAGGCCACAGACGTGTATGAGGAAATGTGCGAGGATGCGTTGTCATGTTGTATATCCACCGGAGCCGTTATGAACCTGCCTGTTAAAATCCGCCGAGACTGGCACTATTATGCCTTCGCTATTGGGCTTATCTTTATTCTCAACGGCGTGGTGGGCTTACTCGGTTTTGAAGCGCAGGGGTGGCAAACCTATGCGGTAGGGCTGGTCACCTGGGTGATTAGCTTTTGGCTGGCCGGATTAATTATCCGTCGCCGCGTGGAAGATGAAGAAGAAGCAAAGGATGCCCAATAGAGGTCTATCAGGCATCCTGGCGGGATTACATACTGGTTTTCAGCGCGCTATCCGCCGCATGGCGTTCCAGCGCCAGTTCGATCAGGCGAGTGATCAAATCGGTATAGCCTAAGCCGCTCGCCTGCCACAGTTTTGGATACATGCTGATGTTGGTAAAGCCAGGCAGCGTGTTGATCTCATTGATCACAACCTCGTTCTCTGCGGTTAAGAACACGTCCACGCGGGCCATGCCGGCGCAGCCCAGCGTTTGATAGGCCTGAATAGCAATATCACGGATCTTATCGTTAATCTCCGGTGCGATCGCTGCCGGAACCACCACTTTGGCACCGTTATCGTCAATGTATTTGGTGTCGTAAGCGTAAAAATCACTGTTCAGCACGATCTCGCCACAGGTACTGGCCTGCGGATGATCGTTGCCCAGCACCGCGCATTCGATCTCGCGGCCTTTGATCCCTTGCTCCACCACGACTTTATGATCAAATTCAAATGCCAGCGCGACGGCCTGTTCATATTGCGCTTCGCTGGTCACCTTACTGACCCCAACGGACGATCCCTGATTGGCTGGTTTCACAAACAGCGGCAAACCGAGGCGAGATTCGACTTCGGCAAAGCTGATGCTGTTGCGATTGGCGCGAGTGAGCGTAATAAATGGCGCGATGTTTAATCCGGCATCGCGCAACAGACGTTTGGTCACGTCTTTATCCATACAGGCCGCAGACCCCAGGACATCAGAACCGACGAACGGCAGATTCGCCACCCGCAGCATGCCCTGCAGAGAGCCATCTTCACCCAGCGTGCCGTGAACGATCGGGAAAATAACATCAACCGTTGGCAGCGGCTGACCGTTTTGCGCATCGATCAACTGGTGCGCTTGTTTACCCGGTACCTGAGCCAGGCTGGTCGCGGAAGGACGCAGCGCTATATGCGCCGGATCGTCTGAATTAAGCAGATAGTTACTGGCATCGCTGACGTGCCATTGCCCTTGTTTATCAATACCTAACAGCACAACGTCAAAGCGAGTCTTGTCGATGGCATCGACAATATTTTTTGCCGATTGCAATGACACTTCATGTTCCGCTGATTTACCACCAAATACGATTCCTACCCGCAACTTTGCCATCTTAAAAACCCATTCCATGAATGCAAAGCACATACATTACCACGACAAAACGCAGGTTTCCTCGGCTTCTGGCAGATTGTTTTGCTGGGCCACAAGGGAAAAGATAAGCGCAAACGTGCGTTTCGCCTGTGAAGCATAATTCCCTGCTAGTATTGTGGGTTTGATGTGAGGCGTATCACAAATACGATGAGCGGGAAGATAAAATCCTGAACTGTGATTTATCGCACCTGTGAACCCTTATTTGGCTAAGTAATTTGTTAAGCTGCTCGCAGTTTTCAGCTGCTTATCGTTATGAGTCCCTATGGAATCCTGGAGAGTAAACCTTATTTCCGTATGGTTCGGTTGCTTTTTCACCGGCCTGGCAATTAGCCAAATCCTGCCTTTTTTACCGCTTTATATCTCCCAACTGGGGGTGACCTCGCATGAAGCGCTCTCAATGTGGTCCGGCTTAACGTTTAGCGTCACCTTTCTGATTTCAGCCATTGTCTCTCCGATGTGGGGCAGTTTAGCCGACCGTAAAGGACGCAAGCTGATGCTGCTACGGGCCTCTTTGGGTATGGCGATTGCGATTTTACTGCAGGCCTTTGCGACAAACGTCTGGCAGCTTTTTCTGCTGCGTGGGGTGATGGGGTTAACGTCAGGCTATATTCCCAATGCGATGGCGCTGGTCGCCTCACAGGTTCCGCGTGAACGTAGCGGGTGGGCGCTGAGTACGCTCTCAACGGCGCAAATTAGCGGCGTCATTGGCGGGCCGCTGATGGGGGGATTTATTGCTGACCACGTTGGCTTACGGGCTGTATTCTGTATTACCGCAGCCTTGCTGGTCGTGAGCTTCCTGGTCACGCTGTTCTTAATCAAAGAGGGCGTGCGTCCGACAATCAAAAAAAGCGAGCGTCTGAGCGGAAAGGCCGTGTTTGCCTCGCTGCCTTATCCGGCGCTGGTGATCAGCCTGTTTTTTACGACGATGGTGATCCAACTGTGTAACGGCTCAATTGGGCCAATTCTGGCGCTGTTTATTAAATCGATGGTCCCAGACAGTTCGAATATTGCCTTTCTCAGCGGACTGATTGCGTCGGTTCCGGGCATCTCGGCGCTGATTTCAGCCCCCCGACTCGGTAAATTAGGCGACCGTATTGGGACCGAGCGGATTTTAATGGCGACCTTAATCTTCGCGGTGGTGCTGTTTTTCGCCATGTCGTGGGTTACCACGCCGTTGCAACTGGGAATTTTGCGTTTTCTGCTCGGCTTTGCCGACGGCGCGATGTTGCCTGCGGTGCAGACGCTGCTGGTGAAATACTCCAGCGACCAGATAACCGGGCGCATTTTTGGTTATAACCAGTCATTTATGTACCTCGGCAACGTCGCCGGGCCATTAATGGGGGCGACGGTTTCAGCAATGGCAGGCTTTCGCTGGGTGTTTATTGCCACCGCGAGCATTGTGCTTATCAATATCTGGCAACTGGCTATCGCGCTGCGACGTCGGCGCCGCGCACGCTGAATTGCTGATTAACAACGCTGCCCGTCAGCGTTGTTAATCCATAAATGTACATTATATATCTGTGTGATTATTAATCCCCTTACCCTTTTATATTGAATAATTCTGCGCTACGACTCTTTTCCCCTTATTTTGTGTTGTGATTGTTTTCGCAAAACGTTTTATTACTTATAAAAATACAACTTTCATCCTCTAGGCAGTTGTGAGTCTTAATGATAACGTGGCCTATATTTTGTTAAGGGAATACGCAAATGAAAAATCTCGTCACTGAGTTGTTACTTAAGCTCGCCCAAAAAGAAGAAGAGTCGCAAGACCTTGCGGCGCAGGTTGAAACGCTGGAGCAGGTAATCATCGAAATGCTGCGCAATATGACGTGGAGCGATCGGCAAATACTCATTCGCCAAATCGAGGATGCCCTGGCTGGAGCTGGCCGTATGCCTGCGTTTCTGGCGAACGTACATAACGCTGGCGAGAGCGTGCCAAAAGCGTTTTGAGTAATCTGTGGCGTTCCCTCCACAAATTATCATAAAAGTGTCACATCAAATACTTATAGTCGCTTTGTTTTAATTTTACCGTATTTATACATGGAGAAAATAAAGTGAAACAAAGCGCACTCGCTATTGCCCTGATACCTTTGCTGTTTACCCCAATTATTAATGCAGAAACTTCTACCGTAGCGGTTATGGATAATCGTGCCGCTCAGGGTGATATCACCACGCCGGGCGGCGCCCGTCGATTGTCAGCCGATCAAACTGCGGCTCTGCGCGAATCTCTGAACGATAAACCTGCCAAAAATATTATTTTACTGATTGGCGATGGTATGGGGGACTCAGAAATTACTGCAGCGCGAAATTATGCCGAAGGCGCGGGCGGCTTTTTTAAAGGTATTGATGCTTTACCATTGACCGGACAATACACGCACTATGCGCTGGATAAAAAAACGGGTAAACCCGATTATGTGACGGATTCTGCGGCATCCGCAACGGCGTGGACCACCGGCGTGAAAACCTATAACGGTGCTCTGGGCGTTGATATACATGAAAAAGATCACGCTACAATTCTTGAAATGGCAAAAGCGGCGGGTCTGGCGACAGGCAACGTTTCTACCGCTGAATTGCAGGATGCTACCCCGGCGGCGCTGGTTGCTCATGTGACCTCGCGTAAGTGCTATGGTCCCGACGTGACCCGTGAAAAATGCCCAACCAATGCGCTGGAAAAAGGCGGCAAAGGATCCATCACCGAACAATTACTGAATGCCCGGGCTGACGTTACGCTGGGCGGCGGGGCAAAAACGTTTGCGGAAACCGCTGCGGCAGGCGAGTGGCAGGGTAAAACGTTGCGTGAACAAGCCCTTGCCCGCGGTTATCAGATGGTGAGCGATGCCGCGACGCTGGCAGCGATTACCGAAGCTAATCAGGATAAACCGTTGCTGGGTCTGTTCTCTGACGGCAATATGCCGGTACGCTGGGAAGGGCCGAAAGCGTCTTATCACGGCAATCTGGATAAACCGGTAGTGACCTGTACCCCCAATCCAAAGCGTGACGACAGCGTGCCAACGCTGGCGCAGATGACGGATAAAGCGATTGAGCTGTTAAGCAAAAATGAGAAAGGTTTCTTCCTGCAAGTGGAAGGGGCGTCAATCGATAAACAGGACCACGCCGCCAACCCGTGCGGACAGATTGGCGAAACGGTCGATCTGGATGAAGCGGTACAGCGCGCGCTTGCTTTTGCGAAGAAAGATGGCAATACCCTGGTGGTAGTAACCGCTGACCACGCGCATGCCAGCCAGATAGTCGCGCCGGATACTAAAGCGCCAGGCCTGACCCAGGCGCTGAACACCAAAGATGGCGCGGTCATGGTTATCAGCTACGGCAACTCTGAAGAGGAATCCCAGGAGCATACCGGCAGCCAGCTGCGAATTGCAGCCTATGGCCCGCACGCGGCGAATGTGGTTGGTCTGACCGATCAAACCGACCTGTTTTACACCATGAAAGCGGCGTTAGGACTGAAATAACCCGACGCCCGGCGGCAATACTTTTGCCGCCGGGTGGTATTTTTATCGTTAGCAGCCAAACTTACCTGTGTGTCGTCGTTCAGAAAAGGATGGTGCTATGAAAATTACATTATTAATGACGTTGCTTTTTGGTCTTATTTTTTTAACTACCGTCGGTGCTGCCGAGAAGACATTAACCCCGCAACAACAACGTATGACCACCTGCAATCAGCAGGCAACGGCGCAGACCTTAAAAGGGGACGCGCGTAAGACATATATGAGTGATTGCCTGAAAAACAGTAAATCTGCGCCTGAGGAAAAGAGCCTGACGCCGCAGCAGCAGAAAATGCGTGAATGCAACGTCAAGGCGACGGAGCAGTCTCTGAAAGGTGATGATCGTAATAAATTTATGAGCGCTTGCCTGAAAAAATCTGCGTAGCACTTACGGGTGAGCAGG
The DNA here is from genome assembly GCF_030334595.1 of Citrobacter sp. Ce104. Classification (NCBI taxonomy): domain Bacteria; kingdom Pseudomonadati; phylum Pseudomonadota; class Gammaproteobacteria; order Enterobacterales; family Enterobacteriaceae; genus Citrobacter; species Citrobacter sp. Ce104. The sequence continues at coordinate 724,567 of NZ_JAOWDP010000064.1, read as the reverse complement.
TAAAATCGCTCACCCGAAATATCATACTTCCGCCGCCAGACCCCTTCCTATAATTTGGGAAATTTGTTTCAGAATATTCCCAAATACGATGAATGATGAAAACTTTTATCAAAAGAAGGTCGTCCCGAATGAAGCGTTTTTATCGCTCCATCAGAATGACCACCAGCGTTCCGGTCTGCGATTCGCCCGACGGATCAGGCTGCCGCGAGCGGTGGGATTGGGGGGAATGTTTTTCCCTATCGCGTCGGTACTCGTTGCTCAGCCGATTACTGGTGGCTGGTGGCTGTTACTGGTGGGATGGGCGTTTGTCTGGCCGCACCTGGCCTGGCAGTGGGCAAGCAAAGCTGACGATCCTCTGCATAGCGAATTTACCAACTTAAAAGTCGATGCCATTCTCGCCGGTATGTGGATAGGAATTATGGGGGTGAACCTGTTGCCATCCACGGCGCTGCTGATGATTACCTGCATCAACCTGATGGGCGCAGGAGGGATGCGAATTTTCATCGCAGGCGCCGTTTTGATGGTGGTTTCATGCCTGGTGACGTTACAGTTAACTGATATCTCTGTCGCGTTCAGCAGTACTCAACTTAGCGTGCTATTGACGCTGCCGGTGCTGGTGATTTATCCGCTGCTGTTTGCCTGGGTCAGCTACCAGACGGTCATCAAACTGGCGGAACATAAACGCCGCTTACAGGTGATGAGTACGCGAGATGGCATGACCGGGGTGTACAACCGCCGCCATTGGGAACTGTTGCTGCGTAATGAATTTGATAATTGCCGTCGCTATCAGCGTGACGCCACGTTACTGATTATCGATATTGACCATTTCAAGAGCATTAATGATACCTGGGGTCATGACGTTGGGGACCAGGCGATTGTCGCGCTGACCCGCCAGTTGCAGATGACCTTACGCGGTAGCGATGTGATTGGGCGCTTTGGCGGAGATGAGTTTGCGGTGATTATGTGCGGCACGCCAGCAACCAGCGCGATTGCGGCGATGTCTCGTGTTCACGAACGACTTAGCCAACTGCGTTTATCCTGCGCGCCGCAGGTTGCTCTGCGTATCAGCGTGGGCGTTGCGCCGCTGACCTCAGAAACCGAGCATTACCGAGAATGGTTAAAGTCGGCGGATATGGCGCTCTACAAAGCAAAGAATTCCGGACGTAACCGCACTGAAGCTGCGGCCTGACGTCCGGCGGTGTTAACTCAGGAGCGGCTGAGTTTTTCCGACTGTTCCATGCACTTAATCATCGCTTCAATCACTGATGAACGGAAACCGCGTTCTTCCAGGACGCGTACCGCTTCAATGGTGGTTCCGCCAGGCGAGCACACCATATCCTTCAGTTCTCCGGGATGTTTACCCGTATCCAGCACCATCTTCGCCGAACCCATAACCGCTTGCGCCGCGAATTTATAAGCCTGCGCGCGAGGCATGCCGCCCTGCACGGCGGCGTCCGCCATCGCTTCGATAAACATAAAGACATATGCCGGTGCTGAACCGCTAACGCCAACGACCGGATGAATCATTGCCTCCGCAATGACTTCAGCTTCGCCAAAACAGCGGAAGATATTCAGCACGTCGGCCGTATCTTCCGGTGTGACTAAGGCGTTCGGCGTGACGGAAGTCATTCCGGCGTTCACCAGTGACGGCGTGTTTGGCATTGCGCGAATGATTTTTCGGTCATGGCCCAGCGCGCGGGCGAGCTGGTCTAGGGTGACGCCAGCAGCAATCGAGACGACCAGGGAGTCTTTGTTCAGGCTGGAGGTAATTTCGCTCAGCACCTTAATCATAATGCCTGGTTTTACGGCGCCAAAAACGATGTCGGCGATTTGCGCGACTTCTTGCGCAGACTGCGCCGCATTAATACCGTACTGGTCGTGCAAGGCAGCGACCTTATCGGGGGAGGGGGTGTAGACCCAGATTTGTCCCGGGAGAACCTGGCCGCTGGCGATCATGCCGCCAAGAATTGCTTTGCCCATATTACCGCAGCCGATAAAACCAATTTTTTTGTCCATCTTGTCACTCCCTATGCGTGATATTCATTGTTTTACCTGGGAAAGCTAAGCTTAGCGCGGAATGAATATGTGCAGAAGGAGAAACAGCACTTTGCCTGAAAGTAAAAGCACGAGACAATGTGCGACTGCACATCTGTGGGGAGAGGTTATGACAATATGGGTGGACGCCGATGCGTGTCCGAATGTGATTAAAGACATTTTGTACCGCGCTGCTGAGCGCATGCAGATGCCGCTTATTTTGGTCGCAAACCAAAGCTTGCGCGTTCCTGCTTCGCGTTTTATCCGTACACTACGCGTTCCCGCCGGGTTTGACGTGGCGGATAATGAGATTGTGCGCCAGTGTAGCGCCGGTGATTTAGTGATAACGGCAGATATCCCGCTGGCGGCTGAAGTGATTGAAAAAGGTGCAGCGGCGCTTAACCCGCGCGGGGAGCGTTATACCGTAGCCACGATCCGTGAGCGTCTGATGATGCGTGATTTTATGGATACGCTACGCGCCAGCGGTATTCAGACCGGAGGGCCAGACAGCCTTTCACCGCGTGACAGGCAGCATTTTGCGGCTGAGCTTGATAAGTGGTGGCTGGAAGTACAGCGTAGAAAATAAAATGTGTAATTTATTATTTACACTTTATTCATTGTGAATTCTTGTTATAGTAGGGATTAATAGATATCGCCACTCCACCTGTAATTTTTTCTTTACGCTTTGGCGATGTACTAGTTTGATGATATGATTATATCTTTAACCGCATCAGATCCCGCTCGTTCGCGGCTCTCTGGGGAATTTCTGTAATGACGCAACCTCTTTTTCTTGTTGGCCCCCGGGGGTGTGGTAAGACAACTACCGGTATGGCGCTGGCGAAGGCTATCGATTTCCAGTTTGTTGATACCGATCGCTGGTTGCAATCGCACGTGCAGATGACCGTGGCGGAGATCGTCGAAAGAGAAGGATGGGAAGGGTTTCGTGCCCAGGAGACGACCGCTCTGCAGGCCGTCACAGCCCCGGCAACGGTTGTTGCGACCGGCGGCGGTATCATACTTACCGAATTTAATCGTCATTACATGCGCAGCCACGGCGTGGTTGTCTATTTAAGCGCACCGGTATCTGTACTGGTCGATCGTCTCGAGGCGACGCCTGAAGAGGGATTGCGCCCAACTTTAACCGGTAAGCCGTTGACTGAAGAGGTGCAGGAAGTGCTCGCCCAGCGCGATGTTCTGTATCGTGAGGCTGCGCACTATATCGTTGATGCCACCAATCCGCCTTCACAGGTGGTGGAAGACATTCTTGGGATACTGGCGCAGGCAGCGCCACGGTTGCAGGGCGGTGTCTATACTTAATGTTCATCCAGTGAAAAGGAAGAACTATGCCGACAAAACCACCTTACCCACGTCAAGCGACGATTGTTACGGTTGAAAAAGGGACGCCAGGCCAGACGGTAACCTGGTATCAGCTTCGAGCCGATCACCCTAAACCGAATTCGTTGATCAGTGAGCATCCTTCTGCGCAGGAAGCTATGGATGCCAAAAAGCGCTACGAAGACCCCGATAAAGCCTGATCTTAATCACCGCCCTGGCACGATTCTGAAAAGTGCCAGTACGGGCGTGCATCACATTTTTTTAAATTTCGCCGTATACAGTAAAAATTGAAAATTAAACAATAACAATCCATTACTGGAATTATTTGGAATCTTTACGCAATACACCGCCGATCTGCTGCTACGCTTTTGAGCATTTGTAGCGCAGGTCAGCGCCCGGCACATGTCCGGGATTTCACAGCAAAGTAAGAAGACGGTGGAGCAACAAATGAGTACGTCGTTGGCTATCCTCACGATTGGCGTTGTGCCGATGTGTGAGGTGTTACCGCTCCTGACGGAATATATCGATGAACAGCACATCACTCACCACAGTCTGCTGGGACAGATGCGGCGAGAGGATGTGATGGCTGAGTACGGCGTTTCGCCCGGTGACGAGCATTTATTAACGCTGCTCAGCGACCACCAACTCGCGCATGTCTCACGCCAGAAGGTAGAACGCTCGCTGCAAAGTATCGTGGAGGTGCTGGATAACCAGGGCTTTGACGTGATCCTGCTGATGAGTACCGCCTCAATCGCTCGCCTGACCGCCCGCAACAGCATTTTGCTGGAACCGTTACGGATTATCCCACCGCTGGTGGCCTCGATTGTCGATGGGCATCAGGTCGGGGTTATTGTTCCCGTCACTGAATTGCTTAAAGCCCAGGCGCAAAAATGGCAGGTGCTACAAACCCCACCAGTGTATGCCGTGGCGAATCCGATCCACGGTAGCGAACAACAATTGATTGATGCCGGGAAAGAACTGCTGGAGCAAGGTGCGGATGTCATCATGCTGGACTGCCTGGGGTTCAATCAACGCCATCGCGATTTACTGCAAAAATCGCTGGATGTCCCGGTTCTTCTGTCCAATGTGCTGATTGCCCGGCTGGCTTCGGAGCTGCTGACGTAATTTTGCGTGACAGGTGGAACGTCACCCCCCTATATTGGTTGTTAACTTAATCACGAGATAGGGCCAGTTGTATGCTTCAAAGTAATGAATACTTTTCCGGCAAAGTAAAATCGATCGGTTTTACCAGCAGCAGTACTGGCCGCGCCAGTGTTGGCGTGATGGCTGAAGGTGAATATACCTTTGGTACCGCGGCGCCTGAAGAGATGACGGTCGTCAGCGGCGCACTGAACGTGCTGCTACCAGGGGAAACCGAGTGGAAAGTGTATGCCGCGGGGGACGTGTTTAACGTGCCGGGCAGCAGCGAGTTTCATCTGCAGGTGGCAGAGCCAACATCCTATCTTTGCCGCTATCTGTAAGCGTAAAAATGACGAATGGCGACATTGAGCCGCCATTCGGTAAACACGGCTTAACGTTGCGCTTCGCCGCCTAATCCTTCCACCAGACTTTTAATCAGCGCCGCCAGTTCACCCGTCATCAGGATAAAATCGGCATCAAAACGCTGAGCATAATCTTCGCGGTCGATATCTTCGTTCTGATCGCGCAGCTCGTCGCTAAACTTCAGACGCTTAACAGAGCCGTCGTCACACATAACGAACTGAATGCGCTGTTGCCAGTCGAGAGCCAGCTTGGTGACCAGTTTGCCCGCTTCGATATGCACGGCGATTTCGTCGCAGACCAGATCCTGCTTTTTCGCGCGGATCACACCACCGTCTTCAAGGATCGCTTTTAGTTCGGCTTCATCAAGCAACTGGAATCCCTGAGCAGTTGTGCCGGAGCGAACCCATTCGGTCAGCGTCAGCTCAATAGGGTTTTCCATCGTCAGCGGAACGACCGGCAGCGAACCGAGACTCTTACGTAGCAGCGCCAGCGTATCTTCGGCTTTCTTCGCACTCGCGCAATCAACCATGATCAGATCGTTGACGGTGTCGATCCACATCATTGTCTGACTGAAACGGCTAAAGGCGCGCGGCAGCAATGAGTGCAGAACTTCATCTTTCAGCGAGTCTTTTTCGGTCTTCTTGAGTTTGCGACCTTGCTCAGCTTCCAGTTTGAATATTTTGGCTTCCAGCGCCTGTTTGATAACCGGCGATGGCAGAATTTTTTCTTCTTTGCGGGCGCAGATAATAATTTGGCCATTGGCGGTATGCGTTAATGCATCGCTGTGCGATCCCATCGGCGGAACCCAGCCCATTTTTGCCATATCCTGGCTACCGCAAGGGGTGAACGTCATTGATGCCAGCTGTTTTTCCATCTCTTCGGCACGCAAAGAAACATCGCGGCTAAGACGGTAAACCATTAAATTTTTGAACCACAGCATGATAATTTCCACGGCCTTGTCGTTAAATCCAGCGGGCATGATAGCGAATTGTCGCTATGCTTGCATTGTTAATCGGGAAGAGGAGTAAACAGTGCGTATAGGTATCGATTTGGGCGGTACGAAAACGGAAGTTATCGCGCTTGGCGATGTGGGCGAACAGCTTTTTCGCCATCGCCTGCCCACGCCGCGCGATGATTATCGGCAAACGATAGAAACCATCGCTGCGCTGGTGGAGATGGCGGAAAAAGCCACCGGGCAGACGGGAACCGTGGGGATGGGCATTCCTGGTTCAATTTCTCCTTACACCGGGGTGGTGAAGAATGCCAACTCGACCTGGCTTAACGGGCAACCTTTTGACAAAGACTTGAGTGCGCGTCTGAATCGTGAAGTTCGGTTGGCAAATGATGCCAACTGTCTGGCGGTTTCAGAGGCGGTGGATGGCGCGGCGGCAGGGGCGCAAACCGTGTTTGCGGTGATCATCGGCACCGGATGTGGCGCTGGCGTGGCGCTGAATGGTCGGGCGCACACGGGCGGCAACGGTACCGCAGGGGAGTGGGGGCATAATCCGCTGCCGTGGATGGATGAAGATGAGCTGCGTTTTCGACAGGAAGTCCCCTGTTATTGTGGCAAACAAGGCTGCATTGAAACTTTCATTTCCGGGACCGGTTTTGCCACCGACTACCAGCGTCTGAGCGGTAAGCTGCTCAAGGGCAGTGAAATTATCAGCCTCGTTAATGCGCAGGATGCTCTGGCGGAGCAGGCGTTGAGCCGCTATGAGCTTCGTCTGGCGAAATCACTGGCGCATGTGGTAAATATTCTCGATCCGGACGTCATTGTGCTGGGCGGCGGAATGAGCAATGTCGACCGACTGTATCAAAATGTTCCGACGTTGATTAAGCAGTTTGTCTTTGGCGGCGAATGCGAAACGCCTTTACGCAGAGCGCTACACGGTGACTCCAGCGGCGTTCGCGGTGCGGCCTGGCTGTGGCCGCAGGAGTAATGTTCGCGTAGCCGGGTAGCGCAGATGCTATCCGGCAGCGTGTGTCATCTGGGGGACTGCGCGCTTCAGGCGAGCGTACACCAACAGTGACGACATCGCAGAAAACGACAGCAGTGCCGCCGGCAGCGTCACGTAGTTGTAGGCAAAGCCCAGCGTCAGCATCATGCCACCGCAGTAAGCGCCAATCGCGCTGCCGAGGTTAAAGGCAATTTGCCCGCCAGCCGCACCCAACAGCTCACCTCCTTTAGCGTTTTGCAGCAGTAAAATTTGCAGCGGCGCCGACAGCGCAAACAGGCCTGCGCAGCAAATAAAAGCGAAGGTCAGCGACGCGGCTTTGATTCCGCCACAGGCAAAGAGCAACAGCAGAGCCAGCACAATCACAAAGTCGGTTATTACCGCAATGCGCAGCGGCGTATAGCAGCCAGACAGCCGACCGCTCAGCAGGTTTCCCAACACCATTCCTAATCCCACCAGCATCATGATGAAGGTCATCAGCGCTTCGGAGAAGCCGGAAATGTACATCATGTACGGTTTGACGTAGCTGAACCAGGCGAATACCCCGGCGTTACCAAACATGGTGGCGGAAAAGATGAACCACGGGGCGGGGCTTTTCAAAAAGTGAAATTGTTCGCGCAGTTTCCCTTTTGCCTCATCGCTGATATTGGGGACCCAAAAAGCGACCGAGACTATTACGGCAATATTAAAGACGGCTATCAGCAGAAACGTGTAACGCCAGCTAAATTCCTGGCTCAGCCAGGTGCCGACGGGAATGCCAACCAGATTGGCCACGGTCATCCCCGAAATCATGCCCGCGACGGCGGCGGTGACTTTTCCCGGACGGGCCAGCTTCGACAGGATAATCGCGCCTACGCCGAAAAACGCGCCATGCGGGAAGCCGGAAACCAGCCTGCCTACCGCCAGCATGGAGTAAGAGGAGGAGAGGGTGAAGATGGCGTTGCCAATCACGCACAGCGTGACCAGAAACAGCAGAATATGCTTGAGCGAAAAGCGGTTGGAAAAGAGCGCAATAATGGGCGCGCCCAGCACCACGCCAAAAGCGTAAAACGAAATCATATGGCCGGCAGCAGGGATGGAAATGCCCACGTCCCGCGCCAGCTCGGTGAGTACACCCATGATGCCAAATTCGGCCATGCCCAGACCAAATGTCCCCAGCGCTAAAGAGAAAATGACTTTTTTCATACCACCTGCCAACAAGAAAGACGCAGGACGTGCGTCATAGCGGCGAACGTTCGCCGCCAATAGCGATAGCTTGCGGATAAGCGAAGTGGAATGCCATTTCATATCCGTCCCTGAGTATGCAATATTGTGCTACATAGAGTGCCGGAGGGTGCCAGCGCTTATACGGCCTGTGAAACCACATCCGCTGGTCGATTACTCCACCGCAAACATCTTGTCGAGTTTGCTGTAGCCCAGTCCGTTGATTTTTTTAACCTTGATCTGTACCGGAATGCGCTCTTTCATCGCTTCAACGTGGCTGATGACGCCAATCGTTTTGCCGGTGGCATTAAGCGCATCCAGCGCATCCAGGGCGGTATCCAGCGTTTCGCTGTCCAGCGTGCCGAAACCTTCGTCGAGGAACAGGGAGTCAATCCGCGTTTTGTGGCTGACCAGATCGGACAACGCCAGCGCCAGCGCCAGACTCACGAGGAAGCTCTCGCCGCCGGAGAGCGTGCGCGTGTCACGCACGGCATCGGCCTGCCAGGTATCAACCACTTCCAGCTCCAGCGCTTCGCTTGCCTTGCGCTGCAACAGATAGCGGCCGTGCAGACGGGTCAACTGGTTGTTGGCAAGCCAGACCAGATTATCCAGCGTTAGCCCCTGGGCAAACTTGCGGAACTTATCTCCCTCTTTCGAGCCGATCAGCGCATTCAGATACCCCCAGTCTTCGACCTGCTGCGCGACCTTTTCCATCTCCTGCATCAGCGCCTGCTGCTGCTGGCGGCTGTCAGCATCCTGTTTCAACTGCTGGCGAATTTCGCCCTGACGAGTGGTGTTATCCCGTAGCTTCTGTGTGAGTTTTGCCAGCGCGTCGTGCAGTTGTTGTGCCGTGAGCGTGAGATCCACTCCTGTTGGCAACTGTTGTTGATGAGTCGCCAGCGCCTGCTGAGCCTGATTAAGCAGGGTTTGCGCCTGTTGCTGCTGGCCTTCGAGTGACTGCTTTAACTGCTCAAGACGGGTGAAGGTCTCTTCATCCAGCAGGGCGGCAATAAAGGCATCGCGATCGGGAAAAATACTGGCCTGCAATGCGGCATCAAACTGTGCCTGAATTTCTGCGGCGCGCTGAACGTCCTGCGCCTCCTGCTGTTGCAAAGTTTGCCACTGCCCCTGTAAAGAGAGGCAATCGTCGTGCACCTGCCGCCAGTTTTCCAGCGACAGACCCTCATTGTTTTCAGGAAGTGCCTCGGTTTCTGGCAGCGTTTCCAGCAGCGGCGCAAGCTGGGCTATTTGGGTCTGTAAAGCGCTCAGTTCGCTTTGGCGTTGTTGCCATATTTGGGCTTCGTTCGCCCGTTCGCTCAGCCATGAGGCGACGTTATCCTCAGCCGGAAGGGACAGGCCATGACGGGCCAGCTCGGCGGTTAGCGCCGCCTGACGCTGGTCAATATGCTGCTGGAGCTGAGTTATTTGCTCTGTATGCGCGGCGATTTGCGCCTGCAGGGTATGGCGCAGGCTCAATTGGTGAAGCTGCTGCTCATGCTCTTCCTGGGTAGCAAGCCATGGGGCGATGTCATCCTGCGGTTGCAGCGTCACGTTGAGGCTGGCGGTGACCGTCTGCCACTCTTGAGTAAGTGCTTGCTCCTCCTGAGAAAGCGTCTGTACTTCGCGTTCATCCCGCTGAAGCTGCTGGCTTATTGCCTCGAGCTGTCCGCGTAGCGTTGAACCCTCATCGGCCAGCGTTTTAACCTCTTTTTCCAGCGCCTCACGTCGCGTCTGATTCACGCTCAGTTCGAGCGTTTGATAGCGCTCAATTGCCGGATGTGCGGTGGAGCCGCAAAGCGGGCAAGGCATACCGGATTGCAGTAATGCCCGCTGGCTTTCCAGATCTTTGATACGGGCTTCCTGCTCACAAATGATTCTCACATCGGCAAGCTGCTGATTTTTATCTTTATAACGTTGACGTTTTTCGGCAAGCACCGCGTTGCGTTGAGTCAGCTCATGCTGACGCTGTACAAGCGTGGCGCGTAGCTGCGCCAGCTGCTTTTGCTTCGGGGCGATTTGTCCGTGCAGGTTGCTCAACCGCTGACGTAACGGACGACGCTGCACATGTTGCGCCAGCGCTTGTGTTACCTCCTGCGGCGAAAGGGTCAGCGTGGGAAGCGCCAGCGCATCGAGCTTACGCATGTCGTTCTCTCGCAACTGCTGCCACTGGCGTAGCTGGGCACTGGCATCGGACTGTTGGGCCAGCAGCGCTTTCCAGCCTGCCAGTTCGCTACTCCATAAGCGGAAGCGGTCATGTTCGTTCAGCCAGTCGGTTAGCGTCTGTTGTCCGGCGAGCATCGCGGTCGATTGCGTGCGCGCCTGCTGACGGATGCGCCCGCGCAGCGCTAAGCTGCTTTGTAAGCGAGCATTCACTTCCTGAATCTTCTGCCGCGTGCGCGCGATAGTAGCCGTTTGTTCCTGGATTCGCTCCCAGTGTGGGCGTAACGCTCTGGCCGGTTGCGCCAGACTCAGCGCCGCCAGTTGTGGCTGCGCGTCTTCTTGCGCCTGAAGAGCAGCCTGTAATGCCTGCTGGTGGCGATTTATGTCCGTTTGTAGCTCATTTTGCCGAATAAGCCAGTTGAGGTGCTGTTGCTGGACGTGCTGGCTGGTAATGTATTGTTTTTCTTCGTCAGTAAGTACCTGCAAACTTTCCGTCAGGGACTGCACCTGCTCTGGTGCTAATAGCGCAACGCCGCTGGCCTGGGCCTGCAGTTTTTCCAGCTCTGTGCGCGCTGATTTGTGTTTTTCAAACACCATCGCGGAAATTTGGCCGTAGATCTCAGTGCCGGTCAGCTCTTCCAGCAGCTCGGCGCGCTCTTTCGGTTTGGCATTGAGAAATGCGGCGAACTGCCCCTGAGACAGCAGCATCGAACGGGTAAAACGACCGTAATCCAGCCCGGTAAGCTCGGCGGTCATCTCCAGCTTGTCTTTGACTTTATCGGCGAGGATTTTGCCGTCGGCGCAGCGGGCCAGTTCTACGCGCGGGACCTGCAGGTTGCCCTCAGGCTGGTTGCGTGCCCGGTTCTGACTCCAGAAAGCGCGGTAGGCTTCGCCCCGCACCTCAAATTCGACCTCGGCCAGACACTCTGCGGTGTCGCGGGTCATCAGGTCGTTTTGCGACTGTGACACGGTATTCAGGCGTGGCGTTTCGTGGTACAGCGCAAGGCAAATCGCGTCCAGCAGGGTGGTTTTCCCCGCACCCGTTGGCCCGGTGATGGCAAACAGCCCGTTGCTGGCAAAAGGCTCGGCGGTAAAATCGACTTTCCATTCTCCCTTCAGGGAGTTGAGGTTTTTCAGGCGCAGGCTGAGAATTTTCATGCTTCAGCCTCCCCGGCAAGCGTGTGCAAGGTTGCGCTAAACAGCTGGTTAAGCCGCTCACGCTGTGGTTCTTCGAGTTCTTCCAGCGCCAGACGGCGGTCAAAAACTTCCGCCACACTCAGTTCACTTAACGTTTCACGCCGTTCATTGGCCATGATACGTTCGCGCTGTTCCCGGCTGCGGCGCACCAGTAACACCTCTACCGGTAAATCTTCGGTTAAGGCCTGGATTTTGCGCTGCATATCATGCAGATAGTCGTCGGTGGTGATTTCAATATCCAGCCACACCGGCGGCTCTTGCTGCATGTCGCGCCACTGGTCAAGCTGGGCGGTAATGGCGGCTAAATCGCCTTTCAGTACTGCAAGCTGCTGCGTGACCGGGACGGTGAGATTTTCGACGGCGCTGAGTTTCCCCGCTTCAAAGCTCACCAGATGTACACATTTGTTTTTGCCGCACTCGTCAAAACTGAGCGCAATCGGCGAACCGCAGTAGCGGATATGTTCCGTGCCGCCGATAACCTGCGCCCGGTGAATATGTCCCAGCGCGATGTAGTCCGCTGGTGGGAAGTTTTGTGCCGGGAAGGCGTCCAGCGTACCGATATAAATGTCACGTACGGCGTCACTTTTACTGGCGCCGACGGTGGTCAAATGTCCGGTCGCAATGATGGGGATATTCCGATCGCCGCGCAGCGTACAGGCGTCCTGATACTGCTGCTGGTAATAATCAGTAATCGCGCCCAGCAAATGCTGCTGTTTTTCTTGTCCTGTCAGTCCAGCCTGGCTGGTGATGATGTCGCGCGGACGTAAAAAAGGAACCGGACACAGGATTGCCCCCGGGGTGCCGTCGCGTTGTAGCAGAATTTGCGGCGCATGGCCGGCGCTGGCAACGACCGTGGTGTTGAGAAATGCCAGAATGTCGCGAGATTCATTGAGCGTGGCGACGGAGTCGTGGTTACCTGCCAGCACCACCAGATGACAGCCGGTTTGCTGCAAATTGACGACAAAGCGGTTATACAGCTCTCGGGCATAGCTTGGCGGTGAGCCAGTATCGAAAATATCGCCTGCCACAATTATGGCATCCACCTGCTGGGATTGCGCCGTTTCCAGCAGCCAGTCGAGAAAGGCCTGATGTTCAGCGGCGCGGCTCTTGCTGTAGAAATTTTGGCCCAGATGCCAGTCAGACGTGTGAAGGATACGCATAAGAGTTCCATGACGATAAAACAATGGCGGGGATTATAACCCTGTAAGGACGTTAATATCTTGTCTCCGGGCTGTCATAATTCACCGGGCTGCGTTAAACCTGGGCTATCTTTTCATAAATCTGTCATAAAACTGACGCATAATGGCACTGTATTGATGGCAAACGATTTAATTATAAACAGGGCAAATCATGGCGAGACGTATTCTGGTCGTAGAAGATGAAGCTCCAATTCGTGAAATGGTCTGCTTCGTGCTCGAGCAAAACGGATTTCAACCCGTTGAAGCCGAAGACTATGACAGTGCTGTGAACCAACTCAATGAACCCTGGCCGGATCTCGTCTTACTTGACTGGATGCTTCCCGGCGGCTCGGGTCTGCAGTTTATTAAACATCTCAAGCGCGAAGCGATGACGCGGGACATCCCTGTGATGATGCTGACGGCGAGAGGTGAAGAGGAAGACCGCGTTCGGGGTCTGGAAACCGGCGCGGATGACTATATTACCAAGCCGTTTTCTCCCAAGGAGCTGGTGGCGCGTATTAAAGCGGTTCTGCGTCGTATTTCCCCGATGGCGGTGGAAGAGGTTATTGAGATGCAGGGGCTAAGCCTTGATCCGACCTCGCATCGCGTGATGACCGGCGAGGATCCGCTGGATATGGGGCCGACCGAATTCAAACTGTTGCACTTCTTTATGACTCACCCTGAGCGTGTCTACAGCCGTGAACAACTCCTCAATCATGTCTGGGGAACCAATGTCTACGTGGAAGACCGGACAGTGGATGTGCATATCCGCCGCTTACGTAAAGCGCTGGAGCACAGCGGACACGATCGTATGGTGCAGACGGTTCGCGGGACGGGATATCGTTTTTCGACCCGCTTCTGACTGACAAGAATCATGGCCTGATGGATTAGGCCGTAAATGGAGTAAGACGTTTGCTAGAACGATTGTCATGGAAAAGGTTGGTACTGGAGCTGATCCTGTGCTGCATACCGGCATTTATCCTTAGCGCTTTTTTCGGTTACCTGCCCTGGTTTTTACTGGCGTCGGTAACGGGCCTGCTTATCTGGCATTTCTGGAATCTATTACGTTTGTCCTGGTGGCTATGGGTCGACAGAAGCATGACGCCGCCGCCGGGGCGAGGCAGTTGGGAGCCGCTGTTATATGGGCTGCATCAAATGCAGCTTCGCAACAAAAAGCGCCGTCGAGAACTGGGTAACCTGATTAAACGTTTTCGCAGCGGGGCGGAATCGCTACCCGACGCGGTGGTGTTGACCACCGAAGAAGGCGGTATCTTCTGGTGTAACGGACTGGCTCAGCAGGTTCTGGGACTGCGCTGGCCGGACGATAGCGGGCAAAATATTCTTAACCTGCTTCGCTATCCGGAATTCACACAATATCTGAAAACGCGCGACTTTAGCCGGCCTATCAATCTGGTGCTCAATACCGGACGGCATCTGGAAATTCGCGTGATGCCCTACACCGATAAGCAACTGCTGATGGTGGCGCGCGACGTTACCCAGATGCACCAACTTGAAGGTTCACGACGTAACTTTTTTGCTAACGCCAGCCATGAGCTGCGTACGCCGCTGACGGTGTTACAGGGTTACCTGGAAATGATGCAGGAGCATCCGCTGGAAGGGACGACGCGTGAAAAAGCACTGCATACCATGCGTGAACAAACGTACCGCATGGAAGGACTGGTGAAACAGCTGCTGACGCTGTCAAAAATTGAGGCTGCACCGACGCTGCAACTGAATGAGAAGGTCGATGTACCCATGATGCTGCGCGTAGTTGAGCATGAAGCGCAGACGCTGAGCCAGCAAAAACATACGTTTACCTTTGATGTTGATAACAGCCTGAACGTGCGGGGTAACGAGGAACAGTTGCGTAGCGCTATCTCGAATCTCGTCTACAACGCAGTAAACCACACGCCTGCGGGAACGCACATTACCGTACGCTGGCAGCATGTGGCGTCGGGGGCGGAGTTTTGTGTGGAAGATAACGGTCCGGGCATTGCCGCCGAGCATATTCCACGTTTGACCGAACGTTTTTACCGAGTGGATAAAGCGCGATCGCGGCAAACAGGCGGTAGCGGGCTGGGTCTGGCCATCGTGAAGCATGCGCTGCATCATCACGACAGCCGCTTGAATATCGAAAGCGAACCAGGTCAGGGGACGCGATTTAGTTTCGTGATCCCGGAACGTTTGATTGCCAAAAGTAACGGTTAAAGCACATTCGTAAGATTAACTTTCCAAAAGCCAGCACAAGCTGGCTTTTTCCATGCGGTCAATATATGACTCCTGAATTTTACGACGTTTGATTGTTTTTTGTTCGAACTATTACCCATACCTTTTTCCATGAAATGGTGTTTTGTGCTAACCCAATTTTTCATATCGCTATATTGTTCTGGTTTTTGGATCCCACCTTGCTTTAAAACGTTATAAGCGTTTAAATTGCGCTCCAGGTGCTGTCATACCGACTGCATTTGCGCGGTAAATCGAAAAACTATTCTTCGCCGCGCCAGCTCGGGAGTGTTTCCCGCTGGAATTGAGCAAAAATGCCGCTGTATTGTCCCCCAGGGAAAGGCAAAAATTTATTATTTTCAACACCACATCCACAGGCAGTAAGACTTTATGACCCATCAGTTAAAATCGCGCGATATTATCGCTTTGGGATTTATGACATTTGCACTGTTCGTTGGTGCAGGTAACATCATCTTCCCCCCAATGGTTGGTTTGCAGGCAGGTGAACACGTCTGGACTGCGGCTTTTGGCTTTTTGATTACCGCCGTTGGTTTGCCGGTGCTTACCGTTGTCGCGCTGGCGAAAGTCGGTGGTGGTGTGGACCGACTGAGCACGCCTATCGGTAAAGTCGCCGGTCTGCTGCTGGCGACCGTTTGCTATCTGGCAGTTGGGCCGTTATTTGCTACTCCACGTACCGCGACGGTCTCTTTCGAAGTCGGGATTGCACCGCTGACCGGTGACTCTGCGTTGCCGCTGTTTATCTATAGCGTTATCTATTTCGCGATTGTCATTCTGGTTTCACTGTATCCGGGTAAACTGCTGGATACGGTTGGTAATTTCCTGGCGCCGCTGAAAATTCTGGCGCTGGTGGTACTGTCTGTCGCTGCAATTGTCTGGCCAGCGGGCCCGATCAGTAATGCGATGGAGGCCTATCAAACTGCGGCGTTTTCTAATGGCTTCGTGAACGGGTATCTGACCATGGATACGCTGGGCGCGATGGTATTTGGTATTGTTATCGTTAACGCTGCTCGCTCGCGTGGCGTTACTGAAGCGCGTCTGCTGACCCGTTACACCGTTTGGGCGGGTTTGATGGCGGGTGTGGGCTTAACGCTGCTGTATCTCGCGCTGTTCCGTCTGGGTTCAGATAGCGCGATTCTGGTCGATCAGTCTGCTAACGGCGCGGCAATTTTGCATGCGTATGTTCAGCACACCTTTGGTGGCGCGGGAAGCTTCCTGCTGGCGGCGCTGATTTTCATCGCCTGTCTGGTCACCGCGGTTGGCCTGACCTGCGCATGCGCAGAGTTCTTTGCCCAGTATGTTCCACTGTCTTATCGTACGCTGGTATTTATCCTCGGCGGCTTCTCGATGGTGGTCTCTAACCTGGGTCTGAGCCATCTGATTCAGATCTCTATTCCGGTGCTGACGGCTATCTATCCGCCATGTATCGCACTGGTTGTATTAAGCTTTACCCGCTCATGGTGGCATAATTCTTCCCGCGTCATTGCACCTGCGATGTTTATCAGCCTGATTTTTGGTATCCTTGATGGCATTAAAGCTTCTGCAATTGGCGACGTGTTACCGGCCTGGACCCAGCGTTTACCGCTGGCGGAGCAGGGGCTGGCGTGGTTGATGCCAACAGTCGTGATGGTGATCCTGGCAGTTATCTGGGATCGCGCAGCGGGTCGACAAGTGACCTCCAGCGCACACTAATATCACTGACAATAAGTTTTAACCACGGGGCTATTAATATGGCCCCGTGGTTTTTTTATTGTGTTAACAGGTTAGGAATCGATGGAAAGTAATAACAAGCTAAAGCGTGGGCTGAGCACCCGGCACATCCGCTTTATGGCATTAGGTTCAGCAATTGGCACTGGGCTGTTCTACGGCTCGGCCGATGCCATCAAAATGGCGGGGCCAAGCGTATTGCTGGCCTATATTATCGGCGGTGTAGCGGCGTATATTATTATGCGTGCGCTGGGCGAAATGTCCGTTCATAACCCGGCTGCCAGCTCCTTCTCGCGCTACGCGCAGGAAAACCTTGGACCGCTGGCAGGCTACATCACCGGCTGGACCTACTGTTTTGAAATCCTGATTGTCGCTATTGCCGACGTGACTGCCTTTGGTATTTACATGGGGGTCTGGTTCCCTGCCGTTCCGCACTGGATTTGGGTCCTCAGCGTGGTGCTGATTATCTGCGCCATCAACCTGATGAGCGTGAAGGTGTTTGGCGAGCTGGAGTTCTGGTTTTCGTTCTTTAAGGTCGCCACCATTATCATCATGATTGTCGCCGGTTTCGGCATCATCATTTGGGGGATTGGCAACGGCGGGCAACCGACCGGTATCCATAACCTGTGGAGCAACGGCGGTTTCTTCAGCAACGGCTGGCTCGGTATGGTGATGTCGTTACAAATGGTGATGTTCGCCTACGGCGGGATTGAGATTATCGGGATTACCGCAGGTGAAGCCAAAGACCCGGAAAAATCTATTCCGCGCGCCATCAATTCCGTACCGATGCGCATCCTCGTGTTTTACGTGGGGACGCTGTTCGTCATCATGTCCATTTACCCATGGAACCAGGTTGGCACCGACGGTAGCCCGTTCGTTCTGACGTTCCAGCATATGGGCATTACCTTTGCCGCCGGGATCCTCAACTTTGTCGTACTGACCGCGTCGCTGTCGGCCATCAACTCTGACGTCTTCGGCGTGGGTCGTATGTTGCACGGTATGGCAGAGCAGGGCAGCGCCCCGAAAATGTTCGCTAAGACCTCGCGTCGTGGCGTGCCGTGGGTCACGGTGATGGTGATGACCATCGCGCTGCTGTTTGCGGTGTATCTTAACTACATCATGCCGGAAAACGTCTTCCTGGTGATCGCCTCTCTGGCGACCTTCGCCACGGTATGGGTGTGGATTATGATCCTGCTGTCGCAGATTGCCTTCCGTCGTCGTCTGCCGCCGGAAGAGGTCAAGGCATTGAAATTTAAAGTGCCGGGTGGGGTTGTGACGACCGTTATTGGCCTGATTTTCCTGGTCTTTATCATCGCGCTTATCGGCTATCATCCGGATACCCGTATTTCGCTGTACGTCGGCTTTGCGTGGATTATCCTGCTGCTGGCCGGCTGGGTTTTCAAGCGCCGTCGCGAGCGTCAACTGGCTGAAGCGCAGTAATATTTTTGCCGGGTAGCCTGATGTTACCCGGCAATTTTCTCCTCCCCCGAGCTCCTCCCCCAATAAACGTTAAGATGAGGAGTGATCCTGCACTTCGCTATGGCAAGGTGACGTCATTATCATCAAAGGGGATACGTGATGTTGAACGCCTGGCACCTTCCGGTTGCCCCATTTGTTAAGCAAAACAAAGATCAACTGACGATTACATTATGGCTGGCGGGGGAGAATCCACCCCAGCGGGTGACGCTACGCGCAGAAAACGATAACGAAGAGATTTCGCTGGCTATGCACAAGCAGCGCAGCCAGCCGCAGCCGGGCGTGACCGCGTGGCGAGCGGCAATCGATCTCTCCAGCGGGCAGCCTCGTCGACGCTATAGTTTTAAATTACTTTGGCTCGATCGTCAGCTGTGGTTTACCCCGCAGGGTTTCAGCCGTTTTCCGCCTGCGCGTCTGGAGCAGTTTGCGATTGATGTGCCGGATAACGGTCCGCAGTGGGTCGCCGATCAGATTTTCTATCAAATTTTCCCGGACCGTTTTGCCCGCAGCCAGTCGCGTGAAGCGGCTCAGGATAATGTCTATTACCACCACGCGGCCGGGCACGATATTGTGCGGCGCGAGTGGGACGAGCCGCTTATGGCTCAGGCCGGCGGCTCCACGTTTTATGGCGGTGATTTGGATGGCATCAGTGAAAAGCTGCCGTACCTGAAAACGTTAGGGGTCACGGCGCTGTATCTGAATCCGGTGTTTACCGCGCCGAGCGTGCATAAATACGATACCGAAGATTACCGCCATGTTGATCCACAGTTTGGCGGCGACAGAGCACTGCTGCGCCTGCGTCACAACACCCAACGGCAGGGCATACGGCTGATTCTCGACGGTGTTTTTAACCATAGCGGCGATTCGCACGCCTGGTTTGACCGGCATAATCGGGGAACCGACGGGGCGTGCCATAATCCGCAATCTCCCTGGCGCGACTGGTATCATTTTTCAGATGATGGTGTCGCGCTCGACTGGCTGGGGTATGCCAGCCTGCCTAAGCTGGACTTTTCCTCCGCAAGCCTGGTGAATGAAATTTATCGCGGCGAAGACAGTATCGTCCGCCACTGGCTGAAAGCGCCGTGGAGTATGGACGGCTGGCGTCTGGATGTGGTGCACATGCTGGGAGAGACCGGTGGCGCGCGCAACAACCTGCAGCACGTGGCCGGTATTACGCAGGCGGCAAAAGAAACCCAGCCAGAGGCGTATGTGGTGGGCGAACATTTTGGCGATGCGCGCCAGTGGTTGCAGGCTGATGCCGAAGATGCCGCCATGAACTATCGCGGCTTTACTTTCCCCCTCTGGGGATTCCTCGCCAATACTGATATCTCATACGATCCGCAATCTATTGATGCCCAGACCTGTATGGCGTGGATGGACAACTACCGTGCGGGTTTGTCGCATCAGCAGCAACTGCGGATGTTTAATCAGCTCGACAGCCACGATACCGCCCGTTTTAAATCTCTGCTTGGTAAAGACGTTGCACGGTTACCGCTGGCGGTGGTGTGGCTGTTTACCTGGCCTGGCGTGCCCTGTATTTACTACGGTGACGAAGTGGGGCTGGATGGGAACAACGATCCATTTTGTCGCAAACCGTTCCCGTGGCAGCCTGAAAAACAGGACGCTAACCTGCTGGCGTTGTACCAGCGGCTGGCTAAATTACGCCATCAAAGCCAGGCGTTACGCCATGGCGGTTGTCAGGTGATTTACGCCGAGGATAACGTGGTGGTGTTTGTCCGCGTGCTAAACCGTCAGCGCGTGTTGGTGGCGATTAACCGTGGCCACGCCTGTGAAGTGGTCCTGCCAGCCTCGCCATTACTGAGCGTCAGCCAATGGCAGCACAAAGAGGGTAAAGGCCTGCTTGCTGATGATGTCCTGACGCTGCCGGCGATTACCGCCTCGGTGTGGTCAGGTCATTGATATAAGCGCGCAACCTCCCGGCTTGCCAGCAGCGCGTCTCGCCACCAGCGCTGTGCCAGCCCATCACGGTTATTGCGCCAGGCCATATAGGCCACGTCTTTTTGGCGAAATGAGATAACCGTTTTTTCTACCAGCTCGCCCGTGGCAAGCCACGGGCTGGCAATATGACGTGGGAGAAATCCGCAGCCCATGCCGGCCCGAAGTAGCATCACTTTACTGTGGAAGTCATCGACGCGGATCTGCGCTTGTTCTTCCATCAGATTGGTTTGTAACGGATGACAAAAGCGCGCACTGTCGCTGATAACAATCGCCCGATGCAGGCACAACTGCTCGTTGGTCAGGCCGTCCGTTGCTGCGGCCAGCGGATGCTCAGGTGCAACGACAAACACATTGTCCAGCGTACCGAGCATTTTGTAGGACCAGGCCGCAGACGTTGGCGGTTCATTAATCGCCCCCAGAATAATATCTGCTCCATTATGGGTCAGTTCCTCCCAGGAACCCGCCAGCGTATGGTGGGTAAAGCTCAGGCGCGTTTGCTTATTCAGCGCGTGAAATTCATCGATAATCGGCAACAGCGAGGCGAGGGGAAAGGAATCGTCCAGCGCAATTGCCAGCTCTTTTTCCCAGCCTGAACTCAGCTGCACTGCCTGCTTTTCGAGATCTTTTGCCGCGCTCAGCAGCAAACGTCCCTTTTCCAGCATCATCTGTCCGGTGTCGGTAAACTTAGCCCGGTGTCCAGAACGGTCAAGCAACTCGATATTCAGGTCGCTTTCCAGCTTTTGAATCATATAGCTGAGTGCCGCAGGGGTTTTAAACAGCGATTCGGCCGCCGCGGCAAATGAACCCTGTTTGTCGAGTGCGTCGAGAATGAGCAAAACATCCAGATTGATGCGCATAAGCAGAAAATATCCTGAAAATTAAACCTCTCTGTTGTACCGAATGAAGAAAAACAATGCCAGTGAATAAATTAGATGAGTTATGCGCATTTTTTTGATGTTGTTTAGGATATATCGCAATACAAAATTAATAGTTTCACAGGATGGTAAGTTTTCTTTAATAACTCGTTAGAAATTTCCCGCTATACTCAACAAGCTTTCTGATTCAGGATCCTGCTGCTGACGGCAGATACAGACCGTTGCCTTTTAACTTATTGATTAAGAAGGTGTGATATGTCTATTCGGGAACTGATTGACCCTCAAAACTCTACGCTTATTTTTATTGATCATCAGCCGCAAATGTCATTTGGTGTAGCGAATATTGATCGCCAGACTTTAAAAAATAATACCGTGGCATTAGCGAAAGCCGGGAAAATATTCAATGTTCCGGTGATTTATACTTCTGTGGAAACGAAAAGTTTTAGCGGATATATCTGGCCAGAATTGTTAGCGGTTCATCCTGATGTAAAACCCATTGAACGCACCTCAATGAACTCCTGGGAAGATGCGGCGTTTGTGAAGGCCGTGGAAGCGACCGGACGTAAAAAACTGATTATCTCCGCGCTGTGGACCGAGGTATGTCTGACTTTCCCTGCGCTGATGGCGCTGGAAGCGGGCTACGAAGTGTATGTGGTGACCGATACTTCCGGCGGTACGTCCGTAGATGCCCATGAACGTTCTATCGATCGTATGGTGCAGGCGGGCGCCGTTCCCGTGACCTGGCAACAGGTTCTTCTCGAGTACCAGCGCGACTGGTCACGCAAAGAAACTTACGACGCCGTTATGGATCTGGTGCGCGAGCACAGCGGCGCTTACGGTATGGGCGTGGATTATGCCTATACCATGGTGCATGGCGCGCCGGAACGTAAAGCTTAAATACACGTCATCCTTCATGTTGCATCTTTGTTGGCTTCGTTTGCATACCCCGGTCACTTACTTATGTAAGCTCCCGGGGATCCACAACCTTGCCGCCTCGATGCACCATGAATGATTTTGTGTATTGCTTTCCTGGCCTAAGCGGCCTGTTTCCTCTCAACAAGGAACCCTTCATGGCGCAGAGCAAACATGTGACGTTGGTGATTACCCACACCTTGCTACCTGAGCAGGC
Source organism: Citrobacter sp. Ce104 (assembly GCF_030334595.1). Classification (NCBI taxonomy): domain Bacteria; kingdom Pseudomonadati; phylum Pseudomonadota; class Gammaproteobacteria; order Enterobacterales; family Enterobacteriaceae; genus Citrobacter; species Citrobacter sp. Ce104. Next base: position 702,615 of record NZ_JAOWDP010000064.1, on the reverse strand, counting down.
GCAGCGGTATGAGCAGTGGTTGGGGAAAATCATGCCTGTAGCGGCTGAATTTCCCGGTCATCTCGGCGCGAACGTGATTCGCCCGGCAGATGGCAACAACCTGTGGAACATCATTATCCGCTTCGACACGCTTGAGCATCTGTATAACTGGACCCAGTCCGATACGCGCCGCGTGCTGGTCGAAGAGATTGCTCCACTGCTGGCGGAAGGTGACAAAACCGAAGTTCGTACCGAAGCGGCATTCTGGTTTACGCCGCCCGCGCCCCATGTACGCCAGCCCAAACGCTGGAAACAGTTTCTGATAACCCTGCTGGTGATATTTCCCAGCACCAATCTGGTGCCGTGGTTGACCGGCATGGTGCTGCCTGCAATGAAGGGCTCGTTACTCCTGCATCTCATCAATGATGCCTTTGTGGTTGCGCTGGTGGTCTGGTTCTGGATGCCCATCGTAACCCGTCTGTTTGCCGGATGGCTGAAAAAAGCCTGACCGGTTTCTCAGGAGATTGATATGTCGCAAACTGCCACATTAATTCTGACTCACGGAAAAATTCATACTCTCGAAAAACAAAACCCGCAGGTTGAGGCGGTGGCGATCGCCAATGGTAAAATCCTGGCGACCGGGAGCCACGAGCGTGTAATGAGCTTTGCCGCCGAAGGGACGCAGGTTGTTGATCTGCAGGGACATACGGTGGTCCCGGGTCTGAACGATTCGCACCTGCATCTCATTCGCGGCGGTCTGAATTACAATCTGGAATTGCGTTGGGAAGGCGTGCCGTCGCTGGCGGACGCGCTACGTATGCTTAAAGAGCAGGCGGACAGAACGCCGTCGCCGCAATGGGTACGCGTGGTGGGAGGTTGGAGTGAATTCCAGTTTGCCGAACGTCGCATGCCAACCCTCGAAGAACTGAATGAAGCTGCTCCCGATACTCCGGTTTTTGTTCTGCATCTCTACGACCGGGCTTTGCTCAACCGTGCCGCGCTGAAAGCCGTCGGTTACACCAAAGCGACGCCGGATCCGGCGGGCGGTGAGATTGTGCGTGATAGCAACGGCAACCCGACCGGAATGTTGATCGCCAAACCCAATGCCATGATCCTTTATTCGACGCTGGCAAAAGGACCAAAACTGCCGCTGGAAATGCAGGTTAACTCGACCCGTCAGTTTATGCGCGAGCTGAACCGTCTGGGACTGACCAGCGCCATCGATGCGGGCGGCGGGTTCCAGAACTACCCGGAAGATTATGAGATAATTGAGCAGCTACACGCCAATAAACAGATGACGGTGCGTATCGCCTACAACCTGTTTACCCAGCGTCCGAAGCAGGAACTGGAAGACTTTGAACGCTGGACCGATATGCTCAAGCCAGGGCAGGGAACCGACTTCTATCGTGCCAATGGGGCAGGGGAAATGCTGGTTTTCTCGGCCGCGGATTTTGAAGACTTCCTCCAGCCACGCCCGGATCTGCCGGAAGGTATGGAAGATGAGCTGGAGCGCGTGGTGCGACACCTGGTTGAGCACCGCTGGCCGTTCCGCTTGCATGCTACCTACGATGAATCCATCAGCCGAATGCTGGACGTGTTTGAGAAGGTAAATCGTGATATCCCGTTCAATGGTCTGCACTGGTTCTTCGATCACGCCGAAACGATTACCGAACGGAATATCGAGCGTGTAAAAGCGCTGGGGGGCGGGATAGCGGTTCAGCACCGTATGGCGTTCCAGGGCGAATATTTTGTCGATCGCTACGGTAAAGATGCGGTCAAACATACACCGCCGGTGGCGAAAATGCTGGCGGCTGACGTTCCGGTCGGATTGGGGACTGACGCCACCCGCGTGGCCAGCTACAACCCGTGGACCGCGCTCTACTGGCTGGTTTCGGGCCGTACCGTTGGCGGAATGGCGATGTATGATGATAACAATCGCCTGCCACGCGATGTGGCGCTGGAACTGTGGACGGCCGGTAGCGCCTGGTTCTCCAGCGAACAGGGTAAGAAAGGGCGCATCGAGAAAGATCAACTGGCCGACCTGGTGGTGCTGTCTAAAGATTACTTCAGCGTGCCGGAAGAAGAGATCAAAGGCATCGAGTCGGTGATGACCATTGTCGATGGCAAAGTGGTGTACGCGGCAGGGTATTTCACTCCGCTGGCACCGCCAGCCATTCCGGTTGTGCCGGACTGGTCGCCGGTAGTGAAGGTGCCGGGGCACTATCGCTCAGCGCCACCTGCTGCGGCGAAAATTGGCGCAATGGTGCAGATGCACCAGTGCTGCGGCAGCTGCGGCGTACACGGTCACCAGCATGATATTGCGCGTAAGTCGGGGATTCCGGTGTCGGACGATCGGGCTTTCTGGGGCGCACTTGGTTGCTCCTGCTTCGCGTTTTAATCCCTCCTCACAGCCCCTGGCCAAACGCAGGGGCTGATTGTATTTTCTGAAAAGCGGGTCATAGTGTTAACAGATATGGCGTAACTGCAACAAATTGTGTCATTCTGGTCTGTCTTTATACAGTGAAGGTGGAAACATGGATGAGCTGCTAACCCTTGGCTGCATTGTTTTATTCTTCGCGCTGGTAGTGGTACCTTGCCTCGCGATCGTGGCATACAGACGCAGTGCGGCGGTACGTTCCGAACTGGTGGCCTTGCGCCGTCGGGTAGAGGAACTTGAGCTGCGCGGCGTGGTGCCAGAGTCTGTGGCGCAGGCAACAGCCATTGAGCCGACGCCTGCAACAGAGAGTATTCTTTCTGATGCGCCAACGTCTGCGATTAGCAACGTGGTGCCGGAACCTGTCACTGAGCCGACGCCGGAACTTGTTAACCCGTGGGCTTCGCAGCCGAAGCCGGAGAAAGCGGCGGTATCCACGCCCAACGTCGAGCGCCCTTCTGCTTTTGGTGGGGTGATGTCATCGCTGGTGCACTGGTTTATGCAGGGCAACCCGTTGGCAAAGCTCGGTATTTTGCTCCTGTTCCTGGGGCTTTCTTTCCTGTTGCGTTACACCGTCGAACATTCTTTGTTTCCGCTTGAGCTGCGCCTGGTGGCTGCCGCATTGTTTGCTATTGTCCTGTTGGCACTGGGCTGGCGGTTAAGGCATAAGCAACCGGTCTATGCGCTGATCCTACAGGGCGGGGCTACGGGGGCACTCTATCTCACCGTCTTTGGCGCGTTCCGGCTGTGGCAAATGCTGCCCATGACGCTGGCATTTGCGCTGCTGGTGGCGATTTGCGCGGCCAGTGTGGGTCTGGCTATTTTGCAAAAGGCACTCAGCCTGGCGATGCTGGCAAGCCTTGGCGGCTATCTCGCGCCGCTGCTGCTTTCCACCGGCGGCGGCAGTCATGTCGCACTCTTCTCTTTCTATCTTTTGCTCTCGGTGGGCATTCTCGCCATCAGCATCTGGCAGCACTGGCGGGAGCTGAATCTGCTCGGCCTGCTGTTTACCTTTGGCGTTGGCGGTTTGTGGGGACTGGATGACTATCGGCCTGAGTATTACCTGAGCTGCCAACTTTTCCTGATCGCCAACACCATTATTTTTGGTGTGCTGAGCGTGGCGCTATCGCTTCGGGCGCAGGAAAAAGGCAAACAGATTATTGACGGCGTGCTGCTGTTTGCTCCTCCACTGATAGGTTTTGGCATGCAGTATGCCATTACCCGACATATGGCATATGGTCCGGCGCTCAGCGCGCTAGGCTACGGTGGTTTCTATCTGGTGTTGGCGACGCTTGCCTTGCGGCGCTCGTCTTCTCTGGGGAGACCTCTGGTATTAGCTGCCCTGGCGCTCGGCGGCGCATTTACCACCCTGGCCATTCCGTTAGCGCTTTCAGCCCGTTGGACGGCGATGGCCTGGTCGCTGGAGGGGCTGGGTATCCTTTGGTTGGGTGTGCAACAACAGCAACGACGCATGAGTTATAGCGGTACGGCGCTGCTCGTGCTGGCCGTGGGCAGCGCGCTATGGGCGCTGACGAACGGCACAACCGCACTTTCGATGATGCTGATTTTTGCCGTGCTTAGCCTTAGCTGGCTGGCTGGTGCATGGCTATGGCGCAACATTCGGATACAGGGCAGTTGGGGGCTTCTCGCGGGTGGTTTGCTTTTCTGGATTATTGCACTTGTTGCGGCATCGCAACTCATCCTGAAACAGGATCGGTGGGTGCTGTCTGGCGTGTTGGCATTAATGGCGGTATCGGTTTGGGGCTGGCGAGCGATTGCTGGTCGCCTGGCATGGCGGGAGCTGGATGCCAGTAAATGGCTGCTGTGGCCGATGATGCTCGTGGTGCTGATGTATCAAATCTCTTTGCAGCAGATTTTTGCGGCGGGTTGGCCGAATCTGGCCTGGTGTGCGGCGCTAGTTGTTGCGCTGGCGCTGCTCTGGCGTGACGCGCAGATATTACCGCCAGCGCTTTCCCGGCTGGCGCATTTGTCGTTCTTCTGGATGATTTTATTGGCGCTGGCGGTTGAGCTGTTCTGGTTCGCGCAGGCGCTGCCGTGGGGCAGGGCTGCGTGGGGAAGCGGCCTGATGATGGCGGCTGGTGGGCTGCTGATTTTCATGGTTTATCAAGCTGTTCATCGCAAGCTCTGGCCGTTTCGCATCTGGCCGGCCCTCTATTCTGTTCAGGCGATGATTCCCGTTGCGCTGGCACTGGTCGGTTTGCTCGTGCTGACGAATTTACAGGATGGCGTGGTTTATCGTCAGACGTATCTGCCGTTGCTCAACCCGTTGGAAGAGGGCGCAGCGTTTGCCCTGCTGGGGTTGGTGGTGTTTTATCGCGTGTCTCAACGCTATTTCCCGGTTCAGCTTTCCGTATGTCGCCCATGGCCGCTTGTGGCGTTGATGGCGCTCAGCTTTTGGTGGCTTAATGGTTTGCTGCTGCGCGCGTTGTCCTGGTATGGCGAAGTTGCGTGGAATGTCCAGGCGCTATGGGATTCGCGGCTGATTCAAACCTGTTTTGCTCTGTTCTGGATGTTAGCGGCGCTGGTGGTGATGCTGCGAGCGACCCGGCGTCGCTCGCGCCAGGAATGGCTATGTGGCGCGGTTTTGCTGGGGATAGTCATCGTTAAACTGATGCTGGTGGACAGCGCGGGAGGCGGCGGCCTGGCGCGCGCGGTCGCGTTTATTGGCGTGGCCATTCTGGTGCTGATTATTGGCTATTTTTCACCCTTACCGCCCAAAGCTGGAGAAGAAAAATGAAATGGATGAAAGCGGTTCTCTGGAGTGCTCTGTTAGGAGCAACCGGCGCTGCGTGGGGCAGTAATACGGCTACGGATGCGCCAGCAGACTACGCGACGGGAGTGAAGCTCTTTACGCCTGGGTCAGAGCAATGGTATAGCCTCCCTCTGCCTTTAGCGGTATACCACGAGGCAGTCTGGCCGGACTTACGTGATATCAGGGTGTTCAACCGTCAGGGTGACGTAGTGCCTTTCACTCTGCTGGCAGAAAAAGCGCAGGCAACATCCCCGAAAACCATTCCTCTGCGCCTTTTCCCGTTTGATTCTACGGCGCAGCAGGTGACGCCAACGCAAGATGATGAACGCCCCGCGGTCCTGCTGCGTTCTAAAAATGGCATAGAAATTCGCTTCGAAAGTGAAAACCAGCAATCCATCGGGCAGAGTTATTTAATCGCTTTGCCAGACGATGTGAAAGAGACGCCATCGCTGTCCCAGTTACGTTTGATCTGGGATGCGCCTGCGAAAAACTGGCAGGGAACGGCATCGCTTTATTACAGCCGCGATTTGCGTGACTGGAGGTTGATTACAGGAAATGCGCCGCTGATGGATCTGACGCATAGCGACGACCGGTTGAAAATGGACACCTTAGGCGTTGATGATTTGCGAATGTCCGCTGATGGCGTCCCCTGGCTGCTGCTGATTCTTGATTCGCAAAGTCCTGCGCTGAATCTGAGCGGGGTGAGTGGGATAACCCGTGAGGAGCCTTCGCTTATCCAGCCTGTTTCGATGAATGCTGAAGTGGAGAGAATCGCCGAAAACCAGGCGATTTGGCGGTGGTCCAGGCCGCAACCGTTGACCTCATTACAGGTTTCACTGGATAACGAAGGCGTGTTGCCGGTTGAGCTTGAATGGCGCAAGGCAGAAAAAGAGGCCTGGCAGCCTTTAACCCGAACGGTTCTCTACAATCTGGAAAATCAGTATTCGGATGATATTCCGCTCTCCGGTGAATTGGTTGAGGCTGTCCGGATGACGACGCTTCAGGCGCGTTTGCCTGCCACCTTACCCGTGCTCAGAGGGGAGCGTGACAGCTATAAAGTGATTTTTAACGCACAAGGCCAAAGCCCGTTTATCCTGGCATGGGGAAACAAAGCGGCGGAACCGGCGAGCATCAGTCTGGCGATGCTGATCCCGGAGGCGTTACGCAAACACAACGACCCCGACAAAATGTCGCAGGCTTTTGAGGATGAACGGGTCACCCTGGGTGGCGAGGCGAGGCTGACGGCAACGTCAGTCGCTGAGCAACAAAGCCAGTGGAAAACGCTGTTGGTATGGGGGGCGTTGATACTTGGCGTCGCCGTACTGGCTCTGATGGCGTGGCGAATCTGGCGAGAAGTGAAAAAGGGTAATCCGACATAAACCAATAAAAAAGGCCCGCATTGCGGGCCTTTTGTCGATTCATGCCAATTACAGGCTGGAAACGTTCTCGGTCAGGTATTTTGCCACGCCGTCCGGAGACGCGTTCATACCTTCTTTACCTTTTTCCCACTGTGCCGGGCAAACGTCGCCGTGCTCTTCGTGGAACTGCAGCGCGTCAACCATGCGCAGCATTTCGTCGATGTTACGACCCAGCGGCAGATCGTTAACCACCTGGTGGCGAACAACGCCGTTAGCGTCGATCAGGAAAGAACCGCGCAGAGCAACGCCCGCTTCCGGGTGCTCGATGCCGTAGGCTTTCTGAATTTCGCGTTTGATGTCAGCAACCATTGCGTATTTCACTGCACCGATGCCGCCTTTGTCGACAGGGGTGTTACGCCATGCGTTGTGGACAAATTCAGAGTCGAAGGAAACGCCAACAACTTCAACGCCGCGCTTCTGGAATTCTTCGTAACGTTTGTCGAATGCGATCAGTTCAGACGGGCAAACGAAGGTGAAGTCCATCGGCCAGAAGAACAGAACGGTAGTTTTACCGTTGGTATGCTGTTTGAAGTTGAAGTTTTCAACGATCTCACCGCTACCCAGTACCGCAGCTGCTGTGAAATCCGGAGCCTGACGAGTTACCAGTACCATATAATTCTCCTGCAATGTTAAGGGGTTTTTGGAACGCAACGCGGGCCAGTATAGAGAGTGTTCGGGAATAAGACAAAGAGGCGTTGGCAATCAATGAGACAGGTTTTGTCTATCAATCTTTTGCCGGATCGCGGCTACGGCTTATCCGGCGGGGAATGCGGGCTGCAATCAAAGGGTTTTACGCCGCGCCTGGTCCATCATTTGCGGATAAAATTGCCAGAAACGTTCTTCTAACGCATCGTAATGCGTATCGAGGTCATACCATGAGTCGCGCAGGGCATCGAGTCGCGGGCGGCGGCTGGCCATGCCGTTCAGGACGTTCTGGATAAAATCCATGTCCCGGTAGCGCTCAAGCCATTTCTCTGACCATATATAGTTGTTCAGATTGATAAAGCGCGGCGGCGATTCCGGCAAAATAGTGGTTACCTGGGTACGGGCATAGCGCACAAAGTCCGTCAGCGGGAAGTCAGGGGAGATTTCCGACCAGTGGCGCGACAGAAAATGATCCCACATGACATCCAGCGTAATCGGTGCGACGCGGCGCGTTTCGCTACGAAACCACTCTTTGGCTTCACGCACCTGCGGCAGGTTATCGGTCATCACGTCGATACGACGGTGCATGAAGATGCCTTCCACCACGTCAGGCGAATAGTGCGTTTCCGGATTACCCCGGACAAAATCGGCCAGCAGATTGCCGGAAAGCGAGCTGTCGGCAAGATGAGCGAGATGCAAATGTGCAAGAAAATTCATAGTTAAACGTTTATCCAGAGGGGTAAAGGTTGCAGGGAGAACGCCCCGGCACTAGACTACCCGCCTCTTATTTTAGTCTGAGTCAGTGTCATGCGCGTTACCGATTTCACCTTTGAACTACCCGAATCCCTGATTGCCCACTATCCGCAAGCTGAGCGCAGTAGCTGCCGCTTGCTGTCTTTGGACGGGCCGACGGGCGCGCTGACGCACGGTACTTTCACCGATTTGCTCGATAAGCTCAACCCTGGAGATTTGCTGGTCTTTAACAACACTCGCGTCATTCCTGCGCGTTTGTTTGGCCGTAAAGCCAGCGGCGGCAAGATTGAAGTACTGGTCGAGCGTATGCTGGATGACAAACGTATTCTGGCGCATATTCGTGCTTCGAAAGCGCCGAAGCCGGGCGCTGAGCTGCTGCTGGGCGACGACGAAAGTATTAACGCGACGATGGTCGCCCGCCATGACGCGCTGTTTGAAGTTGAGTTTAACGACGAACGCAGCGTGCTGGATATCCTCAACGCCATCGGCCATATGCCGTTGCCGCCGTATATCGACCGTCCCGATGAAGACGCCGACCGCGAGCTGTACCAGACCGTGTATAGTGAAAAACCGGGTGCCGTCGCCGCGCCGACTGCGGGTCTGCACTTTGACGATCCGCTGCTGGCTAAACTGCGCGATAAAGGTATTGAAATGGCGTTCGTCACGCTGCACGTCGGCGCGGGTACTTTCCAGCCGGTGCGCGTAGACACCATTGAAGACCACATCATGCACTCTGAATATGCGGAAGTGCCGCAGGATGTGGTGGACGCGGTGCTGGCGGCGAAAGCGCGCGGCAACCGCGTGATTGCGGTGGGCACCACCTCTGTACGCTCACTGGAAAGCGCAGCGCAGGCTGCCAAAAACGACCTTATCGAGCCATTCTTCGGCGATACGCAAATTTTCATTTATCCAGGCTATAAATATCAGGTGATTGATGCCCTGGTAACCAACTTCCACCTGCCGGAATCGACGCTGATCATGCTGGTTTCCGCGTTTGCTGGTTATAAAAACACCATGCACGCCTATCATGAAGCGGTAAAAGCGGAATATCGCTTTTTTAGTTACGGTGATGCGATGTTTATCACGTACAATCCGCAGGCTATTTCTGAGCGACCGTGAGAAGGCTATCTCACTTGCCATTTTGATGGCGGGCAGTGCTCGCCATCCTCACGTACTGCGTGTACGCTCCGGTGGCTGTGCGCTGGTCGCCCCCAAACTGGCTGCGCCGATTGCGCCTTCGCCAGTGGGTTAAGATATTTTTACTCCGTGGAGTGAATCCATGGGGAAAGTTTAATCATCAGACTGTCTCTCTGATGCAGGAGAAAAAATGAAATTTGAACTGGATACCACAGACGGTCGCGCGCGTCGCGGCCGCCTGGTTTTTGATCGTGGCGTAGTAGAAACGCCTGCTTTTATGCCGGTCGGTACTTACGGCACCGTAAAAGGCATGACGCCGGAAGAAGTTGAAGCGACCGGCGCACAGATCATCCTCGGCAACACCTTCCACCTGTGGCTGCGCCCGGGTCAGGAAATCATGAAGCTGCACGGCGATCTGCACGATTTTATGCAGTGGAAAGGGCCGATCCTCACCGATTCCGGCGGCTTCCAGGTGTTCAGCCTGGGCGATATCCGTAAGATAACCGAGCAGGGCGTGCATTTCCGTAACCCGATCAACGGCGATCCGATTTTCCTCGATCCCGAGAAGTCGATGGAGATTCAATACGATCTCGGTTCCGATATCGTGATGATCTTCGACGAATGTACACCGTATCCGGCCGACTGGGACTATGCTAAACGCTCGATGGAGATGTCTCTGCGTTGGGCGAAGCGCAGTCGCGACCGTTTTGATAGTCTCGGCAACAAAAATGCGCTTTTTGGCATCATTCAGGGCAGCGTTTACGAAGATTTACGTGATATCTCTGTTAAAGGTCTGGTAGATATCGGCTTTGATGGCTACGCTGTCGGCGGTTTGGCTGTCGGTGAGCCGAAGGAAGATATGCACCGCATCCTGGAGCATGTATGCCCACAGATTCCGGCAGATAAACCGCGTTACCTGATGGGCGTCGGCAAACCAGAAGATCTGGTTGAAGGCGTGCGTCGCGGTATCGATATGTTTGACTGTGTGATGCCAACGCGAAATGCCCGTAATGGTCATTTGTTTGTGACTGACGGCGTGGTAAAAATTCGTAACGCGAAACATAAAAGCGACACCAGTCCGCTCGATGCTGAGTGTGATTGCTACACCTGTCGCAATTATTCGCGCGCTTACTTGCATCATCTCGACCGTTGCAACGAAATATTGGGCGCGCGTCTCAACACGATTCATAACCTTCGCTACTACCAGCGTTTGATGGCGGGTTTACGCAAGGCTATTGAAGAGGGTAAATTAGAGAGCTTCGTGACCGATTTTTACCAACGTCAGGGTAGACCAGTTCCACCTGTGAACGTTGATTAATTTTAATAATGAGGGAATTTGAATGAGCTTTTTTATTTCTGATGCGGTAGCGGCAACAGGTGCTCCGGCGCAGGGCAGCCCGATGTCTCTGATTCTGATGCTGGTGGTGTTTGGTCTGATTTTCTACTTCATGATCCTGCGCCCGCAGCAAAAGCGTACCAAAGAACATAAAAATCTGATGAGCTCCATTGCGAAAGGCGATGAAGTGCTGACTAACGGTGGTCTGGTGGGTCGCGTGACCAAAGTAGCAGAATCTGGCTACATCGCTATCGCGCTGAACGACACCACTGAAGTGGTTATTAAACGTGATTTCGTAGCTGCCGTTCTGCCGAAAGGCACCATGAAGGCGCTGTAATTTATTGTTTTCCCAAAGGGAACTGCCGTGTTAAACCGTTATCCTTTGTGGAAGTATGTCATGCTGATCGTCGTTATTGTCGTCGGTCTGCTCTATGCGCTTCCCAACCTGTATGGTGAGGATCCGGCTGTTCAAATCACTGGCGTGCGCGGTGCCGCCGCCAGTGAGCAAACGCTGATCCAGGTCCAGAAAACGTTACAAGAAGATAAAATCACACCTAAGTCTGTGGCTCTGGAAGAGGGTGCTATTCTCGCGCGCTTCGACTCCACTGATACCCAACTGCGCGCACGTGAAGTGTTAATGGGCGTACTGGGCGATCAGTATGTCGTGGCGCTTAACCTTGCTCCGGCAACCCCGCGCTGGCTGGCAGCCATTCACGCAGAACCGATGAAACTCGGTCTTGACCTGCGTGGCGGCGTTCACTTCCTGATGGAAGTGGATATGGACACCGCGCTGAGTAAGTTGCAGGAACAAAATATCGATAGTCTGCGCAGCGATCTGCGTGAAAAAGGCATTCCTTATACTACCGTTCGTAAAGAAGATAACTACGGTCTGAGCATCACCTTCCGTGATAGCAGCGCCCGTGATGAAGCTATCTCTTACCTGAGCAAGCGCCACCAGGATCTGGTTATTTCCAGCCAGGGCAGCAATGCTCTGCGTGCGGTAATGACCGATGCGCGCCTGAGCGAAGCCCGTGAGTACGCGGTACAGCAGAACATCAACATTCTGCGTAATCGTGTTAACCAACTGGGTGTTGCTGAGCCGGTGGTACAACGCCAGGGTGCTGACCGCATTGTGGTCGAACTGCCGGGTATTCAGGATACCGCGCGTGCGAAAGAAATTCTGGGCGCAACCGCGACGCTGGAGTTCCGTTTGGTAAACACCAACGTTGACCAGTCCGCTGCGGCATCGGGTCGTGTTCCGGGTGATTCGGAAGTGAAACAGTCTCGTGAAGGCCAGCCGGTTGTGCTGTACAAACGCGTGATTCTGACCGGTGACCATATCACCGACTCTACTTCCAGCCAGGACGAATACAATCAGCCGCAGGTTAACATCTCGCTGGATAGCGCGGGTGGTAACATCATGTCCAACTTCACTAAGGACAACATCGGTAAGCCGATGGCGACCCTGTTCGTGGAGTACAAAGACAGCGGTAAGAAAGATGCTAACGGTCGCGCAGTGCTGGTGAAACAGGAAGAGGTGATTAACATCGCCAACATTCAGTCTCGCCTGGGCAACAGCTTCCGTATCACCGGTATCAACAACCCGAACGAAGCGCGTCAGCTTTCTCTGCTGTTACGTGCCGGTGCGTTGATTGCGCCGATTCAGATTGTTGAAGAACGTACCATCGGCCCAACCCTGGGTATGCAGAACATTAAACAGGGTCTGGAAGCATGTCTGGCCGGTCTGGTGGTGTCTATCCTGTTCATGATCTTCTTCTATAAGAAGTTCGGTCTGATTGCGACCAGTGCGCTGATTGCTAACCTGGTGCTGATTGTCGGTATTATGTCGTTGCTGCCGGGTGCTACGCTGAGTATGCCGGGGATTGCGGGGATCGTCTTAACCCTTGCCGTCGCGGTCGATGCGAACGTACTGATCAACGAACGTATCAAAGAAGAGTTGAGTAACGGGCGTTCGGTGCAGCAGGCGATCAATGAAGGTTATGCAGGCGCATTTAGCTCCATCTTTGATGCGAACATTACGACGCTGATCAAGGTCATCATCCTGTACGCAGTTGGCACCGGGGCAATTAAAGGGTTCGCGATTACTACCGGTATTGGTGTGGCGACGTCGATGTTTACCGCGATTGTCGGTACACGTGCCATCGTAAACCTGTTGTATGGCGGCAAGCGCGTCAAAAAGCTGTCAATCTGAGGAGTGCGAAGTGGCACAGGAATATACTGTTGAACAATTGAACCACGGCCGTAAAGTCTGGGACTTTATGCGCTGGGACTACTGGGCTTTCGGCATTTCAGGTTTCCTGCTGATTGCGGCCATCGTGGTGATGGGCGTACGCGGGTTTAACTGGGGTCTCGATTTCACCGGTGGTACGGTTATTGAAATCACGCTGGAAAAACCGGCCGATATGGACGTGATGCGCGATGCGCTGGAGAAAGCGGGCTTTGTTGATCCGCTTCTGCAGAACTTCGGCAGCAGCCACGACATTATGGTACGTATGCCGCCAACTGAAGGCGCAGACGGCGGTCAGGTGCTGGGCAGCAAAGTGTTGAGTGTGATTAACGAATCCACCAACCAAAACGCCGCGGTGAAACGAATTGAATTCGTGGGGCCGAGCGTGGGTGCAGACCTGGCGCAAACCGGTGCGATGGCGCTGATGGCGGCGCTGATCTCCATCCTGGTGTACGTCGGTTTTCGCTTTGAATGGCGACTGGCGGCTGGGGTAGTTATCGCGCTGGCGCACGACGTGATTATCACACTTGGGATCCTGTCGTTGTTCCATATCGAGATTGACCTGACTATCGTCGCATCGCTGATGTCGGTAATCGGTTACTCGCTGAACGACAGTATCGTAGTATCTGACCGTATTCGTGAAAACTTCCGCAAAATTCGTCGCGGTACGCCTTACGAAATCTTTAACGTGTCATTGACTCAGACGCTGCACCGTACGTTGATTACGTCCGGTACGACGTTGATGGTTATTCTGATGCTGTTCCTGTTCGGTGGTCCGGTACTGGAAGGCTTCTCGCTGACGATGCTGATCGGTGTTTCCATCGGTACCGCATCTTCTATCTACGTGGCATCGGCGCTGGCGCTGAAGCTGGGTATGAAGCGTGAACACATGCTGCAGCAGAAGGTCGAGAAAGAAGGGGCGGATCAACCGTCGATTCTGCCTTAACCATTAAGAGTGAAGATACTGGAATCCCGATCGCAAGGTCGGGATTTTTTTTGCCTGCGATTTAGCGGCAGGACATTATCTTTTTCTCTCGCCACACTACTGACAGTATGCTGTCAGTAGCCCTGTCTTATAGTCCTTCTGAGATTACCCACACAGGCAGGAGGAAGTATGAAGAACGTAATTAACTGGTTTGAAATCCCCGTGGCACAAATGGATCGCGCCATCGCTTTTTATGAGCCAGTGATGCTGGTTTCGTTGCGTCGGGAGAATATGGACTGCGCCGAGCTGGCCGTATTCCCGTATCAGGAGCCCGCTCCCGGCGGGGCGCTGGCTAAATTTGACGGTATTACGCCTTCAGCGCAGGGCGCTATTATTTATCTGCATACGGACGATTTGGCTGCCACGCTTGAACGCGTCGCCACTGCTGGCGGTCAATGCGTGTTTGGCCCACTCGAATTGGGGCAGGACATTGGTACGATTGCGCTATTTACTGACAGTGAAGGCAATCGTGTTGGTTTACATCAACCCGCGTAATACTTTCAGGACTGAGGATTAACATGAGCAGACGCGCCGACCGCTTGTTTCAGATTGTACAAATCCTGCGTGGCAGGCGAGTGACAACGGCGGCGCTGCTGGCAGAACGCCTTGAAGTTTCTGAACGGACGATTTATCGCGATATCCGCGATCTCTCTTTATCCGGCGTGCCCATTGAAGGAGAAGTGGGCAGCGGATACCGCTTGATGGCCGGGTTTGATCTGCCGCCGTTGATGTTAACGCATCACGAATCAGAAGCATTGATGGTAGCGATTCGGTTGCTGAAAACATGGGGCGGAGATTCACTCTCACAGGCGCTGGAATCCGCGCAGGAAAAAGTGCTGGCGATATTGCCGCCAGAGAGTCGGCGCAGAGCCGAGCAAACGCGGATTTTCGCGCCAGATTTTGGTAATCAGCCGCATTCACGCAGTGCGTTCGATCTCATACATCGCGCGGTTTCGGCGCAGCAGGCGTTGGCGCTGCATTATCGCGATGAGTCCGGGAACCTCTCCTGGCGCGACGTTCAACCGTTGGGCTTATTTTTCTGGGGCGAGCACTGGCTGCTGGTTGCCTGGTGCGAGAAGCGTGACGATTATCGCTGCTTTCGCGTTGATCGATGTCTGAAGATCACGCCGCTCGACAGGCGCTTTCGCGAATCGGCGGATCGCTCGCTAAGTGACTTTTTACGTAAAGTACGCTGTGAAGACCAGCCATAAAAAAGCCAGCGGTTAAGCTGGCTTGTCTGCGAAACATTGTCTGGATTAGAAGTTGTAACCTACGACCAGGTAACCACCCCAACCGGTAGATTTCGCGCTGAAGTCGCCTTCGCCCCAGTTCAGAGTATCTCCACCTTTCCACTGACCACCGTTATGGAAGTAACGCGCGACTACGGAGTAGTGCCAGTGATCGTAGTTCAGCGCCAGAACGTGGCTGGAAGCGATAGAGTTGCTGGTGCGGTTCGGATCATCACCCAAATCTGAGCCCCAGTCGAAGTTGGTGAAGCCGATGTAGGTCAACTGACCGCCCCAAACCTGGGTGATCGGCACAAAGTATTTCACTTTGAAACGGTAGCCATCCCACTCGTTTTCGTTGGATGCGCCATAGTTCTGCCACTGGTATTTAGCATACACGTTCAGGGAAAGCCCCATCGGCAGACCGGTATCGATATCGGTACCCAGACCCATATACCAGGTGCTCTGGCGGCTGGCTTTGTTGTCACCCATATCGTAGATGTAGTTGTTGGCGAAATACCATTCTTTGAACGGGCCAAAGCTCAGGTCAGCACCGGTCAGTTTGTCAATGGAGAAACGCGGTTCGATTTCCATAAACAGCGGGGAACCGTCAGACCAGATGCCTTTGTCGTTGCCGTTACCCCAGTCGAAGGTTTTCGGAATATCGATGTAGCCATAGAAGTCAAACCAGTCTTTTTTAGCAAACGCTTCGTATTCCAGATACACATCGTTGTTCAGTTTCGGGGAGAAACGGGTGTGGTAGCTGCCCACCACGTTGACGCTCTGGTGCCACCAGTCGGACAGATATTGCGGTTTGTCATTTTCTGCTGCATTGGCAGTGAAAGACGAGGAGAGCGCCAGCACTGCACCGGCTGCAAGTAATGTTTTTTTCATATGTATGCCACTGTTTGAAATCCCTTTCGGGATAGAAAAATGCGCAATTTGCGTTTCTATACACTTCATCCTTCAAGACGCCTCTTTGTTGGCTGCCTTTGCTCACCCCTGTCACTTACTGATGTAAGCTCCAGGGATTTACGCAGTTGCCGCCTCGATGCATCTTGCATGATTTTGTGTAGAAATATTTCGTGTTTCTTCGGAGCCTATTATAAAAATCATTGTTCACAAAAATATGTCTTGTTTCACAGTTCTATCATTTGCGTAATCGATTGCGTTCACGTTTGCGTACTTTAGGCGGCGAATTGTACTGGCTCCCATGAATGTTGCCAAGTTTTAACAGAAATATTGGTTATGTCAGGGGAGTAACAAAATAAGGCAAAGTGATGTTGCGGAACGCACAAAACGTCCCGCAAAAAAGTTTATTGGCTAACAGGCTGGATGTCGTGGATGCGAACAAACCCTAACTGGTCCGCAGAAAGGCCATTTAACTGCAGCGGAATATCGACGTCGCTGGGTGCAAGGATACTCGCGGGGGCAGTGACCAATTGATTCTGAACGTTCACTTCCTGATAGTTATCCGTGGTGCCCTGAATTTGTCCGTACTCGACGGTGGCGCTAAAGGCGGGTAAAGGTGTGTTGGATTCACCCTGAATCCGCAGCGTCAGACGTGTGCCTTCGGCGTTTGGCGCAATATTGATTAGCGACATACGTAGCGTGCCAATCTGGCTGTCCAGTCGGGCAGGCGTTTTGGAACCCGGCAACAGATAGACGCCGCTGGTTGATTTTGCATTCAACATATTCTGTTGTGTAATTTTTACCGTTTCCTGATTGAGCTGCGTCATCTCTTTGTTCAACGTGCTAACGCTTTGATGCATCTGACGTACTTCGCTTTGCTGTGCGCAGGCGCTAAGACTAAAGAGACTTCCCACCAGGACAATTCTTAGGTAACGTCTTGTCATTGTGATTACTTCCTTCATTGTCGCGATAGCATAATGGTAGTGCGCACTGAGCACGAAGGCATCGATCCTTTGTCTCAAAAGCGCTGCGCCTTTGTTGTCACGCCAGTTCAGGGTAAAATAGATTTCTGTTAACCACTGAGGTACAGGACGCCGTATGCATTGCCCATTCTGTTTCGCCGTAGACACTAAGGTAATTGACTCTCGTCTTGTAGGCGAGGGCTCCTCAGTACGCCGCCGTCGGCAGTGTCTGGTCTGTAACGAACGTTTCACCACTTTTGAAGTGGCTGAACTTGTTATGCCGCGCGTTGTGAAAAGCAACGATGTGCGTGAACCCTTTAATGAAGATAAGCTGCGCAGCGGCATGCTCAGAGCGCTTGAGAAACGCCCGGTCAGCTCTGATGACGTCGAAATGGCGTTGAACCATATCAAATCACAACTGCGTGCAACTGGCGAGCGTGAGGTGCCGAGCAAGATGATCGGCAACCTGGTGATGGAGCAGTTGAAAAAACTCGATAAAGTCGCCTATATTCGCTTCGCCTCGGTTTACCGGAGCTTCGAAGATATCAAAGAATTTGGCGAAGAGATTGCTCGCCTACAGGACTAAGCCATGCAGGATGAATTGTACATGGCGCGCGCGCTGAAGCTTGCTGCGCGCGGACGTTTTACCACGCATCCCAATCCCAATGTGGGCTGCGTGATTGTGAAAGATGGGGAGATCGTCGGTGAAGGATATCATCACCGCGCGGGCGAACCGCATGCTGAAGTCCATGCCCTGCGGATGGCTGGAGAAAAAGCGCAAGGGGCAACCGCCTATGTCACGCTTGAACCCTGCAGCCATCATGGTCGTACGCCGCCATGCTGCGATGCGTTGATTGCCGCGGGTGTGATGCGTGTGGTTGCGGCGATGCAGGATCCCAATCCACAGGTAGCAGGTCGTGGCCTCTACCGTTTGCAGCAGGCGGGTATCGATGTCAGCCACGGGCTGATGATGAGCGAGGTTGAGCAGCTTAATAAAGGTTTTCTCAAGCGCATGCGTACCGGATTCCCGTATCTGCAGCTTAAGCTTGGCGCGTCGCTTGATGGGCGTACGGCGATGGCCAGTGGTGAAAGTCAATGGATAACCTCGCCGCAGGCGCGCCGCGATGTGCAACGTCTGCGGGCGCAAAGCCATGCCATCTTAACCAGCAGCGCGACGGTGCTGGCCGACGATCCTCTGCTTACCGTGCGTTGGTCGGAGCTTGGGGAGTCAACCCAGGCGAGTTACCCGCAGGAAAATCTGCGCCAGCCAATCCGCATTGTTCTTGATAGCCAGAATCAGGTCACGCCGGAGCATCGTATTGTGCAACAGCCAGGAGAAACCTGGATTGTCCGGACTGAAGACGATTCTCGAAGCTGGCCGGAGGCGGTACGCAGCCTGAAGGTGCCGGAACATAACGGGCATCTGGATCTGGTGGTGCTGATGATGCAGTTGGGCAAACAGCAAATTAACAGCATTTGGGTTGAAGCTGGCCCTACGCTTGCGGGCGCGTTATTACAGGCCGGTTTGGTTGATGAGCTAATCGTGTATGTTGCGCCTAAACTGTTAGGCAGCGATGCGCGAGGATTATGTGTTCTTCCAGGCCTTGAGAAACTGGCCGACGCGCCCCATTTCAAATTCAACGAGATACGCCAGGTGGGCCCGGACGTTTGCCTGCATTTAACCACTGCGTGAGGCTTTCTGAATTAGAGCAAGCAGCGCACAGAATATTATGATAAAATCCGCCCCCCTTACGGGGCCATAAATCGAACCCGAAGGAAGAATATGAACATTATTGAAGCTAACGTTGCTACCCCGGACGCTCGCGTCGCCATCACCATTGCGCGTTTCAACAACTTTATCAATGACAGCCTGCTGGAAGGTGCGATTGACGCCCTGAAACGTATTGGCCAGGTAAAAGATGAAAACATTACCGTTGTTTGGGTTCCAGGCGCATATGAGCTGCCGCTGGCGGCTGACGCGCTGGCGAAAACCGGTAAATACGACGCGGTGATTGCGCTCGGTACGGTGATCCGTGGCGGTACTGCGCACTTCGAATATGTGGCTGGCGGTGCTAGCAATGGCCTGGCGCATGTCGCTCAGGACAGTGGCATTCCGGTAGCCTTCGGTGTTCTGACCACCGAAAGTATTGAACAAGCCATCGAACGTGCTGGCACTAAAGCCGGCAACAAAGGCGCAGAAGCTGCACTGACTGCGCTTGAAATGATTAATGTATTGAAAGCCATCAAGGCCTGATTTTTGTAAGGGGAAATCCGTGAAACCTGCTGCTCGTCGCCGCGCCCGTGAGTGTGCCGTCCAGGCGCTCTACTCCTGGCAGTTGTCCCAGAACGACATCGCTGATGTTGAATACCAGTTCCTGGCGGAACAGGACGTGAAAGATGTTGACGTTCTGTATTTCCGTGAACTGCTGTCCGGGGTGGCGACTAACAGCGCGTACCTGGATGGATTAATGAAGCCTTACCTGTCTCGTCTGCTGGAAGAGTTGGGTCAGGTAGAAAAAGCCGTGCTGCGTATTGCGCTGTTTGAACTGTCTAAACGTAGTGATGTGCCGTACAAAGTGGCCATCAACGAAGCGATTGAACTGGCGAAAACCTTCGGCGCTGAAGACAGCCACAAGTTCGTGAACGGCGTACTGGATAAAGCAGCACCTGTGATTCGCCCCAACAAAAAGTAATCCCGAGGCCGGCTGGATGGTGGAACCTGTTTCCGCTGTCCCCGGCTTTTTCTTTTTTTTCTGCTGAGGCATAACGTATGGCATGCGGCGAGTTTTCCCTGATTGCCCGTTATTTTGACCGCGTAAGAACGTCTCGTCTTGATGTCGAAACCGGTATTGGTGACGACTGCGCACTTCTGAACATCCCTGAAAAACAGACGCTGGCGATCAGTACCGATACGCTGGTGGCTGGCAACCACTTCCTCCCCGACATTGATCCTACCGATCTGGCCTGGAAAGCCCTGGCGGTGAATTTGAGCGATCTGGCGGCGATGGGAGCCGATCCTGCGTGGCTGACGCTGGCGCTCACGTTACCTGACGTCGATGAAGCCTGGCTTGAAGCTTTCAGCGATGGCCTGTTTGAACTCCTTAATTACTACGATATGCAGCTGATTGGCGGTGATACCACGCGTGGACCGCTGTCGATGACGTTGGGTATTCATGGCTACGTTCCCGTTGGGCGTGCCTTAAAACGCTCCGGTGCGAAACCGGGTGACTGGATTTATGTGACCGGCACGCCGGGTGACAGCGCTGCCGGGCTGGCGATTTTGCAGGATCGCTTGCAGGTTGCAGAGGTAAAAGACGCAGACTATCTGCTGAAACGCCATTTGCGTCCCACGCCGCGTATTTTGCAGGGACAAGCCCTGCGCGATCTGGCCAGTGCGGCTATCGATATCTCCGACGGTCTGATTTCCGATCTGGGGCATATCGTTAATGCCAGCGGCTGCGGCGCACGGGTTAACGTTGATGCGCTGCCTTACTCCGCGGCGTTTGCCCGGCACGTGGAGCCGGAACAGGCCCTGCGCTGGGCACTCTCGGGTGGTGAAGATTATGAGTTATGCTTTACCGTACCGGAAATTAATCGTGGCGCGCTGGACGTAGCGCTGGGAAATCTCGGCGCAACGTTTACCTGCATAGGACAGATGAGCGCGGACGTGGAAGGTATTCACTTTACGCGCGATGGAAAATCCGTCACGTTCGACTGGAAAGGATATGACCATTTTGCCGCGCCTTAAAAAAGATGTCGCCAAAAGCCGCCTGAGTATGCGCAATCCGTGGCATCTGTTAGCCACCGGTTTTGGCAGCGGGCTGAGCCCAATTGTTCCTGGCACCATGGGTTCGCTGGCGGCGATCCCTTTTTGGTATTTAATGACGTTTCTGCCGTGGCAGCTGTATTCACTGGTGGTGATGTTATCTATCTGTATCGGCGTTTATCTGTGCCATCAAACGGCGAAAGATATGGGCGTGCACGATCACGGTAGCATTGTCTGGGACGAGTTTGTCGGGATGTGGATAACCCTGATGGCGCTGCCGACCAACGACTGGCAGTGGGTTGCCGCCGGATTTGTGATTTTCCGTATTCTGGATATGTGGAAGCCGTGGCCGATTCGTTGGTTCGATCGCAACGTACATGGCGGTACGGGAATTATGATCGACGATATCGTGGCCGGGATACTGTCCGCCGGGATACTGTACTTTATTGGCCATCACTGGCCGGTAGGGATCATTTAACGGGTTTGCCGGATGGCGGCGTAAATGCCTTATCCGGCCTACAATCTACAATCGCGCTTATTTAAATCCCACCACCGGATGCTGTTTGTACGGCGTTTCCAGCTCGGCAATCTGCTCCGGCTTCAGCGTTAAATCCACCGCATTGAGCAACTCATCCAGCTGTTCCTCGCGCGATGTGCCGATAATCGGTGCTGCCACACCCGGTTTGCTCAGCAGCCAGGCCAGCGCGACCTGCGCACGGGTTACGCCCAGTTCCTCACTGACGCCGGTCAGCCGTTCGGCGATTTGCGCGTCGTTTTCATCGCTCTCGCTGTACAAATTTTTACCGACCTCATCGGAAACCAGACGGGCGGTCGTTTCTCCCCAGGGGCGCGTCAGGCGACCACGCGCCAGCGGACTCCATGGGATCACTGCCACACCCTCCTGATAGCAAAGCGGCAGCATTTCGCGTTCTTCTTCGCGGTAGATCAGGTTGTAGTGATCCTGCATGCTGACGAACTGCGCCCAGCCGTGTTGCTTCTGTAAGGCCAGCGCCTGAGCAAACTGTGAAGCGTGCATGGATGAGGCGCCGATATAGCGCGCTTTACCGGCTTTCACTACGTCGTTAAGGGCTTCCAGCGTTTCTTCGATCGGCGTGTTGTAATCCCAGCGGTGAATTTGCAGGATGTCCACATAGTCCATACCCAGGCGTCTGAGGCTGTCGTCGATTGAGCGCAGGATTTGTGCGCGGGATAAACCTTCCGCTAAATCATCCACCTGGTGAAAAACCTTGGTCGCCACCACGACATCTTCGCGGCGGGCGAAATCACGCAGCGCGCGGCCGACAATCTCTTCGCTGCTGCCAGCGGAGTAGCTGTTGGCGGTATCGAAAAAGTTAATGCCGCCTTCAAGAGCGTGTTTGATTATCGGGCGGCTACTTTCTTCAGGTAGCGTCCAGGCATGATTGCCGCGATTGGGCTCGCCAAACGTCATGCAACCCAGGCAAAGGCGGGAGACCCGAAGGTCGGTTTTTCCTAAGGTGTTGTATTTCATCAATCCACTCCTGCTTAGCTCGTGATGAGTTAAGCATAGCAGGAGCGGAGAGAGGATTATGCCAGCCAGGCCTTGATTTTGGCCTCAATGCCGGCGGCATCAAGACCCAGATCGGCGCGAGCCTCGTCCTGAGTCCCCTGCGGGATGAAGAAGTCAGGCAGGCCAATGTTCAGCACCGGAACGGGTTTGCGATGGGCCATCAGCACTTCGTTTACGCCGCTGCCAGCGCCGCCCATAATGGCGTTCTCTTCGAGGGTGACCAGCACCTCGTGTTGGGCTGCCATTTCCAGAATCAACGTTTCATCCAGCGGTTTGACAAAGCGCATATCAACCAGCGTGGCGTTCAGCGACTCTGCGACCTGCGCGGCTTCCGGCATTAGGGTACCGAAGCTCAGTATTGCCACTTTCTCCCCGTGACGCTTCACGATGCCTTTCCCAATTGGCAGTTGCTCCAGCGGCGTTAGCTCAACGCCCACCGCGTTACCGCGTGGGTAGCGTACAACCGTTGGGCCGTCGTTGTAGTGATAGCCGGTGAACAGCATCTGGCGACATTCGTTCTCATCGCTCGGGGTCATAATGACCATTTCCGGGATGCAGCGCAGGAAGGAGAGATCGAACGCCCCCTGGTGGGTTTGCCCATCTGCGCCAACAATACCAGCCCGGTCAACGGCGAACAGGACCGGCAGTTTCTGAATGGCGACATCATGCAGCACCTGATCGTAGGCGCGTTGCAGGAAGGTAGAGTAAATAGCCACGACCGGCTTATAGCCGCCAATTGCCAGACCGGCAGCAAACGTCACCGCGTGCTGCTCGGCAATCGCCACATCGAAGTAGCGGTCCGGGAACTTACGTGAGAACTCCACCATACCGGAGCCTTCACGCATCGCCGGAGTGATCGCCATCAGCTTATTGTCTTTCGCTGCGGTTTCGCACAGCCAGTCACCGAAGATTTTTGAATAGCTTGGCAGGCCGCCGCTGCTTTTCGGCAGGCATCCGCTGGACGGATCGAATTTTGGTACCGCGTGGAAGGTAATCGGATCTTTTTCCGCAGGCTCGTAACCACGACCTTTTTTGGTCATGATGTGCAGGAACTGCGGACCTTTAAGGTCGCGCATGTTCTTCAGCGTAGTGATAAGCCCCAGCACGTCGTGACCGTCTACCGGACCAATATAGTTAAAGCCCAGCTCTTCAAACAGCGTACCCGGCACAACCATGCCTTTGATGTGTTCTTCGGTACGCTTGAGCAGCTCTTTAATCGGCGGCACGCCGGAGAACACTTTTTTCCCGCCTTCGCGCAGCGAGGAGTAGAGTTTGCCAGAGAGCAGTTGCGCCAGGTGGTTGTTCAGCGCGCCGACGTTCTCTGAAATCGACATTTCGTTGTCGTTGAGGATAACCAGCATGTCGGGCTTAATATCACCCGCGTGGTTCATCGCTTCAAACGCCATCCCGGCGGTGATAGCGCCGTCGCCAATCACACAAACGGTACGACGATCTTTGCCTTCTTTCTCGGCGGCAACCGCAATACCAATACCGGCGCTGATGGACGTTGAGGAGTGCCCAACGCTCAGTACGTCATACTCGCTCTCACCGCGCCACGGGAACGGATGCAAACCGCCTTTCTGACGAATGGTGCCGATTTTATCGCGGCGGCCGGTCAGAATTTTGTGCGGGTAAGCCTGATGTCCCACATCCCAGATTAACTGGTCAAACGGGGTGTTGTAGACATAGTGCAGCGCGACGGTGAGTTCCACCGTGCCCAGACCAGAGGCGAAGTGCCCGCTGGAACGGCTTACGCTGTCGAGCAAATAGCGGCGCAGTTCGTCGCAAAGCTTTGGCAGACTCTCTTTTGGCAGCAGGCGTAACTCCTGGGTGGAGTCGACCAGCGCCAGGGTCGGGTATTTGGCTATATCAAAACTCATCGCAAGCTCATGGGATATGTTGGTTTATTTATCACGCTGGATTATATAGTCCGCTAGCGCTTCCAGTGCCGAGGTATCGAGTGACTGTGCGGCCAGCAAACTTAGCGACTCGCGGGCATCCTCAATTAAATCCCGGGCTTTGTTCTGGGCTTGCTCAAGACCCAGAAGTGCAGGATAGGTACTTTTGCCAAGCTGCTGGTCAGCACCCTGACGTTTACCCAATGTTGCAGTATCGCCTACCACATCCAGGATGTCATCCTGAACCTGGAAGGCCAGACCGATGCTTTCTGCGTATTTGTCGAGTATTGCCAGGCATTCTCGCCCTTTATCGCCAGCGCTTAATGCTCCCAGACGTACGGCGGCGCGAATCAGTGCCCCGGTTTTATGGCGGTGAATACGCTCCAGCGCATCCAGCTCAACCTGATGACCTTCAGCTTCCAGATCCAGCGCCTGACCGCCGCACATACCGGCGATACCGCTGGCCCGGGCCAGTTCAGAGATCATCGCGATGCGGTCACGATCGGACACTTCCGGCATCGGGGCATCGCTGATAATAGAGAACGCCAGCGTTTGCAGCGCATCTCCGGCCAGGATCGCGTTTGCCTCGCCAAATTTTACGTGGCAGGTCGGCAGACCGCGGCGCAGGTCATCGTCGTCCATCGCGGGTAAATCATCATGCATTAGCGAATAGGCATGAATGCACTCGACGGCGGCAGCGGGAGCATCAAGCGTACTCAGGCTGACGCCAAACATCTGACCGGTCGCATACACCAGGAACGGGCGCAGACGCTTACCGCCTAATAATGCGCCATATTGCATGGTTTCGACCACGGGAGTGTTCTGAAAGGGCAATGGCGCAATAAAACGGCTCAGTGCCTGGTTGGCCTGCTCAACGCATGCCTGTAGCTGCTGCGTAAAATCCATTTACTCATTATCCGGTGTGAAAGGCGTAAGGGCGGCGTCTTCAGTATCTGACAGCAGGATTTGTACGCGCTGTTCAGCCTGTTGCAATTTAACCTGTCCCTGACGCGCCAACTGTACGCCACGTTCGAATTCGTTCAGCGCTTCTTCCAGCGGCAGGTCGCCGCTTTCCAGGCGGGTAACAATCTGTTCCAGCTCGCTCAGCGCTGTTTCAAAACTGGCTGGCGCTTCATTTTTCTTCGGCATAATGAATGTCTGACTCTCTGTATTGGCAGCACAAGACTATGGTAACGGACTCGTACTGATAAGCAAATAACGCGCAATGGTAAGGCGATGTGCACAGGATGACCATGATAGTGGTATACTTGCGCGCCTGGATGCAGCCGCAGGGTATGGGCTGCTGTATTTTTTTCCATTACAAGTCGTTCAGACTTGCCAAAGAACCATTGCCGCCATGAAGTTTATCATTAAATTGTTCCCAGAAATCACCATCAAAAGCCAATCTGTGCGTTTGCGCTTTATAAAAATTCTGACAGGGAACATTCGTAACGTTTTAAAGCATTATGATGAAGACCTTGCCGTTGTCCGTCACTGGGATCACGTTGAGGTTCGCGCTAAAGATGAAAGCCAGCGCCTGGATATACGCGACGCGTTAACCCGTATTCCGGGGATCCACCATATTCTCGAAGTAGAAGACGTGCCGTTTACCGATATGCACGATATTTTCGAGAAAGCGCTGGTGCAGTATCGCGATCAACTGGAAGGTAAAACCTTCTGTGTACGCGTTAAGCGTCGCGGTAAGCATGAGTTTAGCTCCATTGAGGTGGAACGCTATGTTGGCGGCGGGTTGAACCAGCATATTGAATCCGCACGCGTGAAGCTGACGAAGCCGGACGTGACGGTTAATCTTGAAATCGAAAACGACCGTCTGCTGCTGGTTAAAGGCCGCTATGAAGGTATTGGCGGTTTCCCGATTGGTACGCAGGAAGACGTACTGTCGCTGATCTCCGGTGGTTTCGACTCCGGCGTGTCCAGCTACATGCTGATGCGTCGCGGCTGCCGCGTACACTATTGCTTCTTCAACCTCGGCGGCGCAGCGCATGAAATCGGCGTTCGCCAGGTGGCGCATTATCTGTGGAATCGCTTTGGCAGCTCGCATCGCGTGCGTTTTGTTGCAATCAACTTTGAGCCGGTGGTTGGCGAGATCCTGGAGAAAGTCGACGACGGCCAGATGGGCGTGGTCCTCAAACGCATGATGGTACGCGCGGCGTCGAAAGTCGCTGAGCGCTACGGCGTACAGGCGTTGGTCACCGGTGAAGCACTGGGTCAGGTGTCCAGCCAGACGCTGACCAACCTGCGCCTGATCGATAACGTATCTGACACCCTGATCCTGCGCCCGCTTATCTCCCATGATAAAGAGCACATCATCAATCTGGCGCGTGAAATTGGTACCGAGGACTTTGCCCGTACCATGCCGGAATACTGTGGTGTGATTTCAAAAAGCCCGACGGTGAAAGCGGTTAAAGCGAAGATTGAGGCTGAAGAAGAAAACTTCGATTTCTCTATCCTCGATAAGGTGGTTGAAGAAGCCAACAATATCGATATTCGCGATATCGCTCAGCAGACACAGCAGACCGTGGTGGAAGTTGAAACCGTGAGCGGCTTCGGCCCGAACGATGTGATTCTGGATATCCGTTCGGTGGATGAACAGGATGACAAACCGCTGAAAGTTGACGGTGTGGACGTCGTTTCTCTGCCATTCTACAAACTGAGCACTAAATTCGGCGATTTGGACCAGAGTAAAACCTGGCTGCTGTGGTGTGAACGCGGGGTGATGAGCCGCCTGCAGGCGCTTTATCTGCGCGAGCAGGGCTTTGAAAACGTGAAGGTGTACCGCCCGTAATTGACTAAACACCGTGTTGTAAGCCGGATAAGGCGGTTACGCCGCCATCCGGCAATATAACGATATTATTCAAAACGCACGGGTAGTGTCTTTCCGTTCGATTCCCAGACGCCCTGATAGACACCGTCTTTTAACTCCAGCGTTATCTTCTCTTCCGATTGTTCAGCGGCAGACGTCTTCAGTTCATAATGTCGATTGTCGGCTGTGTCGCACTTACCGGTTAATTCAATCGGTGCGCCAAATTTCTGGTAAAAGTAAGCCCCTTCAAAAAAATCACCGTATTTGCAGTCCACCTTCAGCACAATACGCATGCTTTTTCCCAACGTGCCGTACATGACCTTGCCGTCAATGCCTGGAGTGGGCTCAACCGATGTTGTACTCTTTGCACCAGTCAGATACTGGCCGTATGGCGTGAACTGTTTATGCAGTTCACCGGTAGGGATTTTCGTGGTGAAATCGCCCAGCTCGTCACCCGCGCGGTTGGCGTGGTTGCTACAGCGTCCGTTCAGGAAAGCCAGATGATCTTTTTGCAGGGAGAATCTGTCGATGTAGTACAACCCGTCAGTGTAGGTTGCGCACGAGGCGTAGAATTCGGCATAGCCAGGATCTCCACCGTCCTTCTGTGCGGTAACAAAGGTATCAATTTGGCTGCGGATATCTTTTCTGATGCGGGTGTTTAATTCGGCCATCGTGGAGCGGGAAAAAAGATCGTTAAGGGTAATTGCCGCGCCGCTGGCCAAATCGAAGCTGATCGGCACATTGTATGACTCGCAATACGCTCCGCAGCCTTCGACAAACATATTCAGGGTCAGGACATTGGCATCGCGATACTCAATCGTGTAGTCAAGGTTTGCGGTAGGGTTCATCTCTGAATTTGCAAACTGATTCACTGTCGTTTGCGGATTATTTCCCGGTAGCTGATTGATAAAGCTGGCGAAAATATAATCGTTAATGCGTTTTGCAACCTGTGGGCTTTCCTTTGAAGTAAACCACGGCACGCGATACTGCATCTCAGTACTTGCGGGATAGCGATACTCAAGGTTTTTTATTTCAAGCTGTGTTGCACAGGCGTAACCAGAAAAGAGCAGTAAAGCCACTGTGCTCAGATATCCTTTCATTATAATTCCTTGTATGTGAGTGGCCTGAAAGTTTACTCGTAGTAGTTATAAATTCCCGCGGCCATCACCAGCTGTGACGCCACCTCGTGAGCTTTTTCGCGACTCACCAGCAGATCAATGATTTTTAAACCGAAATCGATTGAGGTTCCCGGTCCCTGGCTGGTTAACAGATTGACGCGCGGATCCCATACGACGCGCTTGTCCTGCCACTGGTCAGCGGGGATCTTGTCTTTCAGCGCCGGGAAGCCCGTCATATTTCCGATGGGGAAAATATCGTGTGGGACGAGGACGGTGGCGGCAGCGGCGCAAATTGCCGCGACAATGCGCCCGGAGCGATGAAACTGTTTCACGGTTTCGACCAGCAGAGGGCTGTCGCGAAAACACTCGGCGCCTTTAATTCCGCCCGGCAGCACGATGATATCGAAATCGCCGTCAGCAACTTCCACTAATGGCGCATCCGCCAGCAGCTTCACTCCGCGTGAACACACAATAGCCAGGCCGCCATCGCTGGCGACGCTTGCGGTCGTGACCTTAATCCCGCCGCGAACCAGCAGATCGATAGTGGTGACCGCTTCGGTTTCTTCACTACCAGGGGCGAGACATACCAGTGCTTGAGCGCTCATACTCACTTTCCTTTCTCTTAACCATTTCAAACAGGCGGGCATTTTCCGGGACGGCGATGCCGTGCGCGCGGGCGCGTTTTAACAAATAGCCGGTAATGTAATCGATCTCAGTATGGCGCAGCGCACGAATGTCTTGCAGCATCGATGAGATATTTTCCGCAGTACTGTCAATTACTTGCTCGACATAATAGCGTAAATCATCCGCTGATGTGTGGTGGCCTTCGCGTTCAATGACCGCTGCTACTTCCTCGCAGATGAGTGCTATTTTTTCTGGATGATGGGGTAACTCGCCGTTTGGGCAATCCCATAATGCGGTCAGCGGATTAATAACGCAGTTTACTGCCAGCTTGCGCCATAGCTCGGCGCGGATAGTGTTGTGCCAGGCGACGTCCGGCAGCACTTCTTGCAGGACTTCAGCCAGATAGCTGAAATCACCGTCTTGTTCACGCGCCGGACCAATCCTTGTAGTACCCTGAGCGACATGAATGATGACGTTCCCGTCACGGCGTGCCGCGTGGGTGGTGGTGCCCATCAGCAGAGGTTGCTTAATGTTATGCAGTTCTTCAATCGTCCCCATACCGTTGTGAATCAGCAGAATGGGAGTGGTTTCAGGCAGTATTGCGGCCAGGCCTTTTACCGCATCAGAAACCTGCCAGGCTTTCAGGGTGACCAGCAGCAGGTCGCTTTTCGCCAAAAAATCGGGGTCGTTTGCCGTCAGGGATTCATTAAAAACTGACCCATCCGTGTCGATCAGGTTAACGCTGCAATAGGGTTGCGGTACGCGTAGCCACCCCTGAACTTCATGTCCATGTTTGCACAGCGCGGTTAGCCAAAGCTGCCCTAACGCTCCACATCCCAGTACGGTAATTTTCATTCTTCCTCCTCACCTGCAACAGCACCAGGTGTTAATCCATATCGGCCGTACCCCATTATTGTTCGCAGGTGTCAGTACCACGTACAATTAAAGGATACAGCCTAGTATAGCGCTGTCTGTTGTGTAACTTTGCAGGTATTATGCTTCGCATCAAAAATGAAGGGAGAGGAAAAGATGCCATCTTTCGATATTGTTTCTGAAGTTGATCTTCAGGAAGCCCGTAACGCGGTAGATAACGCCAGCCGTGAAGTGGAATCACGCTTTGATTTTCGTGGCGTTGAAGCGACTTTTGAGCTGAATGAGTCAAATAAGACGATTAAGGTGCTGAGCGAGTCTGATTTTCAGGTCAACCAGTTGCTGGATATTTTACGTGCCAAGCTGTTGAAGCGCGGTATTGAAGGCACGTCGCTGGACGTACCAGAAACCTTCGTGCACAGCGGTAAAACCTGGTTTGTGGAAGCTAAGCTGAAGCAGGGCATTGAAAGCGCGGTGCAAAAGAAAATCGTTAAGCTGATTAAAGACAGCAAACTGAAGGTGCAGGCGCAGATTCAGGGCGAAGAAATTCGTGTGACCGGTAAGGCGCGTGACGATCTGCAATCCGTTATGGCGCTGGTTCGCGGTGGCGATCTCGGCCAGCCATTCCAGTTTAAGAACTTCCGCGATTAAGTCGTAATGCCTGATGGCGCTACGCTTATCAGGCCTACAGGTAGCACACGCTATTGGTAGGCCGGATAAGGTGATAGCCGCCATCCGGCAATCTTCACGCCTGGCTGATGGCCTGCTCAACCTCAAATCGATTCGTCACTTTGCTGTCGATTTTCACGTAGGCCGAGTGCTCTTTCGCGACAATTAACACTTCGCTTATCCCTTCTTTAGCCAGCAGATGCTGCTTCAGGGTGTCATCCGCAGCAATTTCAGGTGGGATTTCCACCCGCAGGCTGCTGACATACGGCGGCTCTTTCATTGTACTTGCCACCAATAACCACACTGCTGCCAGAAGCGCACCAGCCAGGAATACCGCCTGACCATCAAACATTTCGACTACCCAACCGCCGAGCGAACCGCCAATCGCCACGCCGATGAACTGGCTGGTGGAGTAAACGCCCATCGCCGTGCCTTTATAGCCAGCCGGAGATTCTTTACTGATAAGCGAGGGGAGGAGGGCTTCCATCAGGTTGAAGGCGAGGAAGAATATCTGAACGCCCGCAATCAGCCCCCAGAAACGAATGTTAGCGCTCCACAATACAATCTCTGCAATAAGAATCAGTAACACGCAGGCGAGGAACACGCGTTTCATCCGGCGCTTCACTTCGGCGTAAATGATGAACGGCACCACGGAAACAAAGGACAGCAGCATCGTCACCAGATAAATTTTCCAGTGTTCGGCGGCGGGGAAGCCTGCTTTCGCCAGTTGGCCCGGTAAGGCGACGAAGGTAGACATCAGCAAAATGTGCAGACACATGATGCCGAAGTTGAGCTTCAGCAGTTTAGGTTCCGCCAGCACTTTGCTGAAGCTGCCTTTTACCATGCCCGACTCGCGGTTCAGCACGTGGTTGGTACTGTTGGGAACGACCCAAATAGTCAGCACGATACCCGTGGTAGCAAGAGCGGCAATCATCCAGAACAGCGCGTGTAGCCCCAGCGCGTGGGTAACGATCGGCCCCAGCACCATCGCAATGGCGAAAGTGATACCAAAGCTGACGCCGATAAACGCCATCGCTTTCGTTCGGTTTTGCTCACGGGTTAAGTCGGACAGCAGCGCCATTACGGCAGCAGCAATCGCGCCAGAGCCTTGCAGAGCCCGGCCGAGAATAATTCCCCAGATTGAATCGGATAGGGCGGCAATTACGCTGCCGAGAACGAATACCGCCAGCCCGCCGACGATAAGCGGCTTACGACCTATGCGGTCAGAGAGCAGACCAAAGGGGATCTGGAAAACGGCCTGCGCCAGACCGTAAATGCCGATGGCAAGGCCTATCAACGCTTCGCTGGCGCCCTGTAGCGCCATACCGTATGTGGTCAGAACCGGCAGGACCATAAACATGCCAAGCATGCGCAACGAGAATACGGTCCCTAAACCCCAAGTGGCGCGCAACTCACCGGGCGTCATTTTGTAATCGTTCATTCCCACCTCTGTATTAATTTCGCGCCTAGTGTAAAGCGGGGAAGGGGTGGGGTAAACCTCTACGATATGTGGAATTGTGTAGTGGGATAATTGAAATAGTTACCGATGCAACTAATTTACTTGCGATAATTACAGGTGTAGTCTTTTTGTGGTTGTTTCTAATGGAAAGAGGGAAAAGGAAAATGGCGATTCCAGGCAATATGTGGATTTATGACGATGGTGGCGCGCTGATAAAGGGCGGTGTGATGTAAAGGGAAGAGAATACAGTATTGAATTTAAAGGCTTTCATCATAATCTGTCTATTCCCACTGATAATGGTACAGGCAAGCCAACAGGCACTCGCCAACATTCACCGATGATGATAGTCAAAGAGTTTGACTACTCTAGTCCGTATTTATACAAAGCGGTCGCTTCTGGTCAGAATCTTAAGTCCGCAGAGATTCGTTGGTACAAAATTAATGATGCGGGTCAGGAAGTTGAATACTTCAATATGCTTCTGGAAGGGGTGCGGATTGTCTCCGTTTCTCCTTCGATGGCTGGTCCAGAGGACATGAACAATAACCATCTTGAAACCATAGAATTACGCTACGAAAAAATCACCTGGAAGCATTGCGACGGGAACATTATCTATACCGACGCATGGAATGACCGGCAGACGGCATAATGGGTGATTGAATGGACACCACTGAAGAAGTGAATGGAACCTATTGGTATCATGGTCACAGCAATCTATCAGCTGGGGAATTGTATGATCTCATCTTTCTGGAACAGTTTTGTGATGAGTTAGGAATTGGCATTGAATCGGGAGCAGCTATTCTGGCTGGTCAGCCTTGGTTGAAGACTAGACAGAAACCTTCTGGGGCTATTGAAGGAATAAGTGTTGTTTCCAAATACGGGAGAATGCTTCTGAGAGATGCGCGGGTGCCATTTGGTATTAAAGTCCCCACCCCAGTGGGTTTCAGGATACAAAGCACTAACAAACTTGCAGCTGTGATTGCTCGGTATATACCTTGGCTTGGGTGGATTGGTCTGGTAAATGCACTTGTGCAAGTATCAAGAAAGACGCAGCTAAAATACAACTTAATTGCTCGACCTAAAGATCGCATTCAGTGGACATCATTCTAATGAGTATTCAAGACGATGTGTTAAAGCTTTTCAGGGAAGAAATACCTGGGTATTTGGATGAAAACTGGAAGGAGGTTTCTTTAGAACTCGACTCAGAATTGTTTGATGTCCCCGGAGATGATCTCCACAGCGCTCTGGATCGATATGAGAAAGAGTTCAAAGTTGATTTATCATGTGTGAACTGGAAACCTTATTATCCATGGCACAATCTGCCACTATTCACGAGATGGTTCAAAGCTAACCGGGAAGAAGTGGAAGCAACACGCATACCGTTAACCGTAAGGATGTTTGCTGAGTCGGCTGAAGCGGGGAAATGGTTGTTTGAGAGCTGGCCTGAAGAACAAAAAGACGAGACCTGACGCTCTCAAAATAACGTAGTAAATAAAAAGGGTGCCGGGGCACCCTTTTCGTATCTGCAGATTCTTACCAGACGTAAGTCAGCAGGTTCTGCGAGTTTGGCACCATAAAGTCGACGGACATCATCACGGAAAGCGCGGTAATGGCGATGATGGAGAAACCGAACAGCTTGCGCGCCCAGATTCTGTCATCTTCCACTTTATATCCGCGCAGCGCCATGCCCAACCACCAGACGCTCACCGCCGCAGCAACAATCAGGTATTTATAACCAGCATAGCCGCCCAGGGTTAGCATTAACGTGGCGATAGCAAACGCTACGATGTACAGCGTGATATGGTTTTTCGCGACCGAAATACCTTTCACCACCGGCAGCACCGGGATGTTGGCAGCCTGATAATCCTTGAAGCGGAAAATCGCAATCGCGTAAGAGTGCGGCATCTGCCACAGGCTGAAAATAGCCAGCAGAATCAGCGCACCGCTATCGAACACACCGGTTACGGCGCAGTAGCCAATCACCGGCGGCGCTGCGCCGGAGAGTGAGCCAATCAGCGTGCCGTAAACGGAATGGCGCTTCATATACAGGCTATAGACGCCCACATAGACCACGAAGCCCATTACCCCCAGCCAGCAGGCCAGAGGGTTCGCGCCAAACCACAGCAGCATAAAGCCAGCAATACCCAGCAGGGTGGCGTATACCAGCGAGACCGCAGGGGAAATCAGACCTTTAACCAGCACGCGGTTTTTGGTCCTCTCCATCTTCCTGTCGATATCCCTGTCGATGTAGTTGTTAAATACACAACCCGACGCCACAACCAGTGACACCCCAACCAGCGTGTAGATAAACAGGGGATAGTCGATGCTGCCTTTCGAGGCCAGCAGGAACCCCCCAATCACCGAGATCAGGTTGCCAAAGATGATGCCTGGTTTCGTTACTTGCAGGTATTGCTTAAACATCATAATCGCCGCTCTTAGTGCATCATCATGTTGTAGTTAAGGTTCCACATAATCCAGATGGAGCCCACAACCAGGATGGCGATGATTAGCACAGTAAAGACAAAGGCCGTCATGTTCCAACCTTCATCAGATTTGCTATTCATGTGCAGGAAGCACACCAGGTGCACCAGAATCTGTACCACTGCCATTGCCAGAATAGTTCCCAGAATGACGGCCGGAGAGGCAGCACCCGTCATGACCATCCAGAACGGAATGACCGTCAGGATTACCGACAGGATAAAACCTGTCATGTAGGTTTTTACGCTGCCATGGGATGCGCCGCCGCTTTCGTTAGAATGACTCATTACATCGCCCCCATCAGATAAACAACAGTGAACACACAGATCCACACCACATCAAGGAAGTGCCAGAACAGACTCAGACACATGATGCGGGTGCGGTTAGTACTGGTCAGGCCGCGACGAGCAACTTGCACCATCAGCACCGCCATCCAGATAAGACCGGAGGTAACGTGCAGACCGTGCGTGCCGACCAGCGCGAAGAACGCAGACAGGAAGCCGCTGCGATCCGGGCCCATACCGTTAACAATCAGGTGATGGAATTCATAGAGTTCCATCCCGATGAATCCGGCACCGAACAAGAAGGTCAACGCCAGCCAGGAGATAACCTGGCTCTTGTTGTTCTTGTACATGGCAATCGCTGCCATGCCGTAAGTAATGGAGCTGAATAACAGCAGGAATGTTTCAACCAGAACGAACGGCAGTTCAAAAATGTCCTTACCTGTTGGGCCACCTGCGGTGCCGTTCACCAGAACGGCATAGGTTGCAAACAGAATAGAGAACAGAATGCAGTCGCTCATCAGGTAGATCCAGAATCCGAAGATTTTGGTCTGGCCTGCATCGTGGTGCCCGTGTTCGTGCGCGTGGGCAGTCGCGTGCGTTAAAGTATCAGTTGCCATTTTTCAGCCCTGCCTTAGTAATCTCATCGAAATGCTGATTTTCCAGTTTTTCGACTTCCGGGACCGGCACGTAGTAATCCACGTCTTCATCAAAGCTTTTCACAATCCAGCTGATGATCATGCCTGCGAAGCTTGCAATCGCCAGCCACCAGATATGCCAGATCATGGCGAAACCAAACAGTGTTGCGAAGGCGGTAATGACGATACCGGCACCGCTGTTCTTCGGCATATGAATTTCTTCATAGTGCGCAGGCTGTTTGTACGCTTCACCTTTTTCTTTCATTTCCCAGAATGCATCACGCTCGTGAACGTGCGGCACAACGGCAAAGTTATAGAACGGAGGCGGGGAAGAAGTTGCCCACTCCAGCGTACGACCACCCCATGGGTCACCGGTCAGGTCACGGTTCTGCTCGCGGTCGCGAATAGACACGTAAATCTGAATCAACTGGCACAGGATACCCAGTGCAATCAGCGCGGCACCGCAGGCGGCAACGACCAGCATCGGATGGAACTGCGGGTCAATCTGCTGGCTGAGGCGACGGGTCATACCCATGAAGCCCAGCACGTACAGCGGCATAAATGCCACGAAGAAGCCGATGATCCAGAACCAGAACGCGCGTTTACCCCAGGTTTCGTTCAGCGTGAAGCCAAACGCTTTTGGCCACCAGTAGGTCATACCAGCGAAGCATCCAAATACAACGCCGCCGATGATAACGTTATGGAAGTGCGCAATCAGGAACAGACTGTTGTGCAGTACGAAGTCCGCACCCGGCACCGCCAGCAGTACGCCGGTCATGCCGCCGACTGAGAAGGTGACGATAAAGCCAATCGTCCACAGCATCGCTGAGTGGAATACGATACGGCCCTGATACATGGTGAACAGCCAGTTGAAAATCTTCACCCCGGTCGGGATGGCGATAATCATGGTGGTAATACCGAAGAAGGCGTTTACGTTAGCGCCCGCACCCATGGTGAAGAAGTGGTGCAGCCAAACAACGAACGACAGAACGGTGATACACACGGTTGCCCACACCAGTGAGGTGTAGCCAAACAGACGTTTACGCGAGAAGGTTGCAGCGATTTCGGAGAATACACCGAACACCGGCAGAACCAGAATGTACACTTCCGGATGGCCCCAGGCCCAAATCAGGTTGATGTACATCATCATGTTGCCGCCCATATCGTTGGTAAAGAAATGGGTACCCAGATAGCGATCCAGGGTTAGCAACGCGACGGTAACCGTCAGGATTGGGAAAGAAGCGATAATCAGGATGTTCGCACACAGAGATGCCCAGCTAAATACCGGCATCTTGAACATGGTCATTCCTGGCGCACGCATCTTAATGATGGTCACAAAGAAGTTGATACCGGTCAGAGTGGTACCAATACCTGACAACTGAACTGCCCATATCCAATAATCGACCCCGACGCTTGGACTGTACTCTATTCCCGAGAGCGGCGGGTACGCCAGCCAACCGGTCTGTGCGAACTCTCCCACGCCCAGAGACAGGTTAACCAGGATTACGCCGACAACGGTGAACCAGAAGCTCAGGTTGTTCAGGAATGGGAACGCAACGTCACGAGCGCCGATCTGCAGCGGAACCACCAGGTTCATCAGACCGATAACAAATGGCATTGCCACGAAGAAGATCATAATCACGCCGTGAGCCGTGAAGATCTGATCGTAGTGGTGAGGTGGCAGGAAGCCCGCTTCACCTGCAGAAGCCAGCGCTTGCTGGCTACGCATCATGATGGCGTCGGCAAAGCCACGAATCAACATGACGATTGCAACGATGACATACATGATGCCAAGGCGTTTGTGGTCAACAGAAGTCAGCCACTCTTTCCATAGATAGGTCCACTTACCGAAGTAAGTGATTAGGCCCAGTAAGGCCGCACCACCGATGATTATTGCAGCAATCGTAACCATGACAATAGGTTCATGGAACGGCACTGCATCCAGCGTCAATTTTCCGAACATCGTATTCTTCCTCGGCCCCTTAGTGAGCGGATTCCGCGTGGCTCATGTCCATGCCTTCCATTCCTTCGTGTGCGCTGTGCTCACCTTCGGGTTGGGTCATGTCCATGCTCTTACCGTGAGCCATAAATTTGTTAATAACGTCTTTAAACAAATCGGGTTTCACGTTGGAGAAGTATTCCACCTGGTTGTATTCACTTGGCACAGCCACTTTCTCGAACGCTGCCATGTCGCTCATGGTGTTCGTGGACTGTTTAGCTTTAGCAACCCATTGGTCGAATTCGGCGCGGTCCTTTGTTGCGATAGCCTTGAACTTCATACCGGAGAAGCCAGGTCCGCTATAGCTTGCGGAGATACCATCATAAGTACCGGCTTCGTTGGCGATCAGATGCAGTCGAGTCTGCATACCGGCCATGGCATAAATCTGGCTACCCAGACGCGGGATAAAGAAGGAGTTCATCACGGAGTTGGACGTCACTTTGAACTCAACCGGAGTATTCGCCGGGAAGGCGATTTCATTCACGGTAGCGATACCCTGTTCCGGATAGATGAAGAACCATTTCCAGTCCATGGAAACCACTTCGATGGTAATGGGCTTCTCGTCATGCGCCAGCGGTTTGCTTGGCTCAAGAGCGTGAGTGGTTTTCCAGGTCAGTACGGCAAGGAAAATGATGATTAAGATCGGCACCGTCCAGACCACAGCTTCCACTTTATTGGAGTGTGACCAGTTCGGGCTGTACTTCGCATCTTTATTGCTTGCACGATACTTCCAGGCAAAACCAACAGCCATCAAGATGGCGGGAATAACGACAATCAACATCAGGCCAAATGCCGTCAGTATCAATGAACGTTGTTCCAGTCCAATCTGTCCTTTAGGGTCAAGCAGCGCAGAATTACAGCCACTGAGTAACGCAGTGCCTGCAATTAATGACAACCATCCCAAACTTTTATTGTATTTCCTGAGTCTCATTTAACGACCTCAATTCCACGGGACCGGGTGGCGTTTAAAGTGTGAGGTCATTTTACGGGAAGGTTACATTACTGTAAACATCCTTGGATCTGTGTTACTGGGTTCTGCCGCGCATGTCACATATGTTGCAATATATGTCGCTTTGGCTTTAAGAACCTGTTGCAACATCACGTTATAACGAAAGCGGGCAGGCGAGGGACTTGCTGAGGGCAATTGGTATAACCAATACGAAAATAAAACAATTGTTTAACAATTGATTATCAATAAAAAGACAATTAAAGAACAAAAAATAAATCTGTAGTGGCTGAATCGAGTAAGGAAAATAGTATATATAAAAGGCGTCAATAATTTCCAAATTCTTTGGCGCACAAAATAACAAATTATATTTTTAGCGATTGTTGTTTATTTAGCCGTTATAATTACGCAAGGTGATTACAACGGCGATATTAATGCGGATTGTTACGCCAGACGGGTTTTGCGCAGTGCCAGATAATCCAGCAATCCACCAAAAACGACTCCACAGACCGCGACCACCACTGAGACTTCAAGCAGTTCCGGCAGGAAGGAGAAGTTGGTGTAATCCAGTGCGTTCATAGTTAACAGCAGTAGCCAAGCCAGCAGTAAGCAGCAGCCCGCTACCAACGTCATTAATGCCAGGCTGTACGCCCCACGAAATTCCGTGCGTGGAATAAAGCTTTCATTTTTCCAGCTATGCTCCAGCGTCTGACGACAAACCAGCAGCAGTATGAGGCCGGGGATCGCGGCAAACACGGAGAACAAATAAAACGTTGGCCAACCGTGCGCTTCGACAAACCAACCCGCTACCGGGCCAACGTAAACGCGACCAACCGCTGAAAGCGCGGAGAGCAGGGCGAACTGAGTCGCTGAGAAGGACTTATTGCACAGCGTCATTAATAAGGCGACAAACGCTGCCGTGCCCATTCCACCGCACAGGTTTTCAAAGAAGACGGCGGCCGCCATACTGAACATGTGTTTGTCAGTGATGGACAATAGCCAATAACCCGCATTCGACGCCCCCTGCAGAATGCCGAAAATCAGCAAGGCGCGAAACAGCGAAAGGCGCTGCATCAGAATCCCGCCGTACAGCGCGCCAACGATGGTGGCCAGCAGCCCGAGCGTTTTATTCACCACGCCAACTTCACCCGCATCAAACCCAACGCCGCGAATTAAAAAGGTGGTGGTCAGGCTCATGGCGAAAGCGTCCCCAAGCTTATACAGCACAATCAGCAGCAGGATCAGCCAGGCGTTGTTACGACCAAAGAAGTCGCGCAGCGGGGCGACTACCGCCTGTTCCAGCGTTTTGGGCACCGGAATGGCATCAGTTGGTTCGGGCGCTAACAGAGTCGCGATGATACAAGGTATCATCAGCGCCGCCATCAGCCAGTACATGCCCTGCCAGCCCAGCCAGCGATCGGCCATCCACAGGGCCAGACCGCCGGAAACCAGCATCCCTAAGCGATAGCCCAGCACGCTGATAGCCGCACCGGTGCCGCGTTCTTCGGCGGGCAACACGTCGGTTTTCCAGGCATCAAAGACGATGTCCTGCGATGCTGAGCAAAACGCGATCACCACCGCAAGCGCGGCCATCCAGCGCAGCTGCGTACCAGGTTCCAGAAAACCCATCGCGGCGATAGAAATCAGTAACAGTACCTGGGTTGCCAGCAGCCAACCCCGGCGTCGACCTAAAAACGGCGGAGTGTAGCGGTCCATTAGCGGGGACCAGAGGAACTTAAACACGTAGGCCTGGCCGACCAGAGAAAAGAAACCAATGGTTTTAAGATCGATATTCTCGACCGTCATCCACGCCTGAAGCGTACCCGAGGTCAGAGCGAGCGGTAAACCGGAGGCGAATCCCAGTATGAGCAGGATAGCTGAACGTGGTTGCTGAAAAATACGTAAGTAATGACTGGACATGGGCTTCTATAGGCCCGACGAGCGCCGGGCCATATGGGCAGAAATTAACGAGCGTTCTGCTTGATGAAATCGTGAACGCTGGTGTCCTGAGACATATCAGCGATGGTGTCGGTCAGTACGCTGTTAACGGCGTCAGCGATATTTTTGTTAGAGGCCTGCAGTGCGCCTTCAACAGAATAGCTTGCGCGGTAGTTTTTGGTCATCTTGTTGCCGTTAGCGGCGGTCGCGATGATGGCGATGTCTGCCTTGGTGGCGATGTTGTAACGCACGCTACCCTGAGACACGTCAGCATACAGTTGGCTAACAATAATTTGCAGGTTGACTGCACCGTTTGGCCCAATCATATAACCGCGTGCGGTCATCTGTTTTTCCAGTACTTCTTGCAGCAGGAAGCGCAGATCGCGAGACGCGGTCAGGGTAACCAACTGGTTGTCACGGGTGACTTTTGCCAGCGCCTGATCCTGACGCTGGTCGGCACCGTTGATGCTAACGGTCACGCCCATCAGGCTTGGGTCCTGCTGCGGCAGAGTGATTTTTGGGGAAACTTCAATAGTGGTCGGCGGCGTTGCGCATCCAGCTAACATAAACAGCGCGACAAACGGGACGAGGATTTTTTTAAACATGCCAGGGCTCTCAGCGAATCTAAATTGTATGGTTGGAGAAAATTCCCGCCATCATAACATCGCCAACGATGAGGGGAAGTGGGTAACGCATGTAAATTCATTGTGTTGTCCGTTTTATGACTTTGTGGAGACCATAAACGGACTTTTTGCAATAAATCGAAGGGTGGATTCAGTGAACTTCATCCGTTTGGCTGAGAAAATCAGACAAGGGCTAATTTTTTGTTGCTAAGGTGTAATGAAAACGGTAAAAGCGGCTAGTATTTAAAGGGATGGGTGACATCTCAGCGTTGTCGGAGGAAAAATTTCATGATGATTCGTGAGCAAATAGAAGAAAAATTAAGGGCAGCGTTCGAACCCGTATTCCTCGAAGTTGTGGATGAAAGCTATCGTCACAATGTCCCGGCTGGTTCTGAAAGCCACTTTAAGGTTGTGCTGGTTAGCGATCGCTTTACAGGTGAACGTTTTCTTAATCGTCATCGGATGATTTACAGCACATTAACGGCGGAGCTTTCCACAACCGTTCATGCGCTTGCCCTGCATACCTATACCATTAAGGAGTGGGAAGCGTTGCAGGATACGATTTTTGCATCGCCTCCGTGTCGTGGGGCGGGAAGCATCGCGTAAAAACGGATTTGCAACAACCGACGCTTTTCCAGTATGTTGCTACAGATTATGTGAAAACGGCCTGCGGGCCGTTTTGTTTTGTCTGAATTCTGGGGCGCTCGTACAGTATTCAGACAAAAATTAGCCGGGAATTGTGAAAAAAGCCGCAGCAACGCGCGATAACCGTTCTCGACTCATAAAAGTGATGCCGCTATAATGCGCGTCTTATTTTTCGGAATGTCTTCGGGATGATTCTGACGACAGGGAATGTGATTGCTTATGAGAACATCCCAGTTCCGCGAAGCCAACAACCTGTGCTTGCGGAGAAGAGTTGACCGAGCACTGTGATTTTTTGAGGTAACAAGATGCAAGTTTCAGTTGAAACCACTCAAGGCCTTGGCCGCCGTGTAACGATTACTATCGCTGCTGACAGCATCGAGACCGCTGTGAAAAGCGAGCTGGTCAACGTAGCGAAGAAAGTGCGTATTGACGGTTTCCGCAAAGGAAAAGTACCGATGAATGTTGTTGCTCAGCGTTATGGCGCATCTGTTCGCCAGGACGTTCTGGGTGACCTGATGAGCCGCAACTTCGTTGACGCGATCATCAAAGAAAAAATCAATCCGGCTGGCGCACCGAACTACGTTCCGGGCGAATACAAACTGGGTGAAGATTTTACTTACGCGGTAGAGTTCGAAGTTTACCCGGAAGTTGAGCTGACTGGCCTGGAAGCAATCGAAGTTGAAAAACCGGTTGTTGAAGTCACCGACGCTGACGTTGACGTGATGCTGGATACCCTGCGTAAGCAGCAGGCTACCTGGAAAGACAAAGACGGCGCTGCAGATGCAGAAGACCGTGTAACCATCGACTTCACCGGTTCTGTAGACGGCGAAGAGTTCGAAGGCGGCAAAGCGTCTGACTTCGTACTGGCGATGGGCCAGGGTCGTATGATCCCGGGCTTTGAAGAAGGCGTTAAAGGCCACAAAGCTGGTGAAGAATTCACTATTGACGTGACTTTCCCAGAAGAGTACCACGCTGAAAACCTGAAAGGTAAAGCCGCTAAGTTCGTTATCAACCTGAAGAAAGTTGAAGAACGCGAGCTGCCGGAACTGACTGAAGAATTCATCAAACGTTTCGGCGTTGAAGATGGTTCCGTAGCAGGTCTGCGCGCTGAAGTACGCAAAAACATGGAACGCGAGCTGAAAGGCGCTGTGCGTAACCGCGTTAAGTCTCAGGCGATCGAAGGTCTGGTAAAAGCTAACGA
This sequence comes from Citrobacter sp. Ce104, assembly GCF_030334595.1. NCBI lineage: Bacteria > Pseudomonadati > Pseudomonadota > Gammaproteobacteria > Enterobacterales > Enterobacteriaceae > Citrobacter > Citrobacter sp. Ce104. Next base: position 660,284 of record NZ_JAOWDP010000064.1, on the reverse strand, counting down.
CATCGACGTTCCGGCTGCTCTGATCGACAGCGAAATCGACGTTCTGCGTCGTCAGGCTGCACAGCGTTTCGGCGGCAACGAGAAACAAGCTCTGGAACTGCCGCGTGAACTGTTCGAAGAACAGGCTAAGCGTCGCGTAGTTGTCGGTCTGCTGCTGGGCGAAGTGATTCGCACCAACGAGCTGAAAGCTGATGAAGATCGCGTTAAAGGCCTGATCGAAGAGATGGCTTCTGCTTACGAAGATCCGAAAGAAGTTGTTGAGTTCTACAGCAAAAATAAAGAGCTGATGGACAATATGCGTAACGTCGCTCTGGAAGAGCAGGCTGTTGAAGCCGTTCTGGCGAAAGCGAAAGTGACTGAAAAAGCCACTTCCTTCAACGAGCTGATGAACCAGCAGGCGTAATTCGTCGCTTTTTTAGCTCGAATTTCGTACGCAAGCCCGTCACCTTTTGGTGGCGGGTTTTTTTTTGTCACGCATTTTGCATGGGAAGAGTGCGAAAACAGCGTTTCAGTGTTAGCGTTACAACAAAAGATTGTTATGCTTGAATTATGGCGATGTCGTACCCATTACTGAGGGACTAGCTGATAATCCGTCCATAAGGTTACAATCAGCACAGCAGGTTTTTTCAAATTTTATCCAGGAGACGGAAATGTCATACAGCGGCGAACGAGATAACTTTGCACCCCATATGGCGCTGGTGCCGATGGTCATTGAACAGACCTCACGTGGTGAGCGCTCTTTTGATATCTATTCTCGTCTACTTAAGGAACGCGTCATTTTTCTGACCGGCCAGGTCGAAGACCATATGGCTAACCTGATCGTGGCGCAGATGCTGTTCCTGGAAGCAGAAAACCCAGAAAAAGATATCTACCTGTACATCAACTCCCCTGGTGGAGTGATCACTGCCGGGATGTCTATCTATGACACCATGCAGTTTATTAAGCCGGACGTCAGCACCATTTGTATGGGCCAGGCGGCCTCAATGGGCGCGTTCCTGCTGACTGCCGGGGCGAAAGGTAAACGTTTTTGCCTGCCTAACTCTCGCGTCATGATCCACCAGCCTCTGGGCGGTTACCAGGGCCAGGCAACGGATATTGAAATTCATGCCCGTGAAATCCTGAAGGTAAAAGGGCGCATGAACGAACTTATGGCGCATCATACGGGTCAATCTCTTGAGCAGATTGAACGTGATACCGAGCGCGATCGCTTCCTCTCCGCTTCTGAAGCGGTAGAGTACGGTCTGGTCGACTCGATTTTGACCCATCGTAATTAATGCCCAGCGCGCAGGTGTGCCGCTATAATTACCTGGAGCGGCACAACGCTGACTAGCGTCTTGCGCCTGAGAATGGCATTTGCGTCGTCGTGTGCGGCACAAAGAACAAAGAAGAGGTTTTGACCCATGACAGATAAACGCAAAGATGGCTCGGGCAAATTGTTGTACTGCTCTTTTTGCGGCAAAAGCCAGCATGAAGTGCGTAAGCTGATTGCCGGACCATCCGTGTATATCTGCGACGAATGTGTTGATTTATGTAACGACATCATTCGCGAAGAGATTAAGGAAGTAGCACCGCACCGTGAACGCAGTGCGCTGCCGACGCCACATGAAATTCGCAACCACCTGGACGATTACGTTATCGGTCAGGAGCAGGCGAAGAAAGTGCTGGCGGTCGCGGTATACAACCATTACAAACGTCTGCGCAACGGCGACACCAGCAATGGCGTCGAGTTGGGCAAAAGTAACATCCTGCTGATTGGCCCGACGGGTTCCGGTAAAACGCTGCTGGCTGAAACGCTGGCGCGCCTGCTGGACGTTCCGTTCACCATGGCCGACGCCACCACGCTGACCGAAGCCGGTTATGTGGGGGAAGATGTTGAGAACATTATTCAGAAACTGCTGCAGAAATGCGATTACGATGTACAGAAAGCACAGCGCGGGATCGTCTATATCGATGAAATTGACAAGATTTCTCGTAAGTCCGATAACCCGTCCATTACCCGTGACGTTTCCGGCGAAGGCGTACAGCAGGCGCTGTTGAAACTGATCGAAGGTACGGTTGCTGCCGTTCCGCCGCAGGGTGGTCGTAAACATCCTCAACAGGAATTCCTGCAGGTTGACACCTCTAAGATCCTGTTTATCTGTGGCGGTGCCTTTGCCGGTCTGGATAAAGTGATTGCTAACCGTGTTGAAACCGGCTCCGGCATTGGTTTTGGCGCAACGGTAAAAGCGCAGTCTGACAAAGCCAGCGAAGGTGAACTGCTGTCGCAGGTAGAACCAGAAGATCTGATCAAATTTGGTCTGATCCCTGAGTTCATCGGTCGTCTGCCGGTTGTCGCGACGCTGAGCGAGCTGAGCGAAGAAGCATTGATCCAGATCCTCAAAGAGCCGAAAAACGCCCTGACCAAGCAGTACCAGGCGCTGTTCAATCTTGAAGGTGTCGATCTGGAATTCCGTGAGGAAGCGCTGGATGCGATCGCCAAGAAAGCGATGGCGCGTAAAACTGGTGCTCGTGGTCTGCGTTCAATCGTCGAAGCCGCGCTGCTCGACACCATGTACGATCTGCCGTCTATGGAAGACGTCGAAAAAGTGGTGATCGATGAGTCGGTGATTGGCGGTCAGAGCAAGCCGTTGCTGATTTACGGTAAGCCGGAAGCGCAGCAGGCATCTGGCGAATAATTCATCAATTCATACAGACATTTAATTAAAAAGGGGGGATTTTATCTCCCCTTTTATTTTTCCGTAAACATGGCGTTGAATGTGTGGGAAACATCCCCATATACTGACATACATGTTAAAGGTGGTGTGGAGCACAGTCGTACCACCTGATTACCTGGCGGAAACTAAACTAAGAGAGAGCTCTATGAATCCTGAGCGTTCTGAACGCATTGAAATCCCCGTATTGCCGTTGCGCGATGTGGTGGTTTATCCGCACATGGTCATACCCTTATTTGTAGGGCGGGAAAAATCTATCCGTTGTCTGGAAGCGGCTATGGACCATGATAAAAAAATCATGCTGGTCGCACAGAAAGAAGCGTCAACGGATGAGCCGGGTGTAAACGATCTTTTCACCGTCGGGACCGTGGCCTCTATTTTGCAGATGCTGAAACTGCCTGACGGCACCGTAAAAGTGCTGGTCGAGGGGTTACAGCGCGCGCGTATTTCTGCGCTGTCTGACAACGGCGAGCATTTCTCTGCGAAAGCGGAGTACCTTGACTCGCCAGCCATTGATGAGCGCGAACAGGAAGTGCTGGTGCGTACCGCTATCAGCCAGTTCGAAGGCTATATCAAGCTGAACAAGAAAATCCCACCAGAAGTGCTGACGTCGCTGAACAGCATTGACGATCCTGCACGTCTGGCGGACACCATCGCTGCACACATGCCGCTGAAGCTGGCTGACAAGCAGTCCGTGCTGGAGATGTCCGACGTTAACGAACGTCTGGAATATCTGATGGCGATGATGGAGTCTGAAATTGATCTGCTGCAGGTTGAGAAACGCATTCGCAACCGCGTGAAAAAGCAGATGGAAAAATCCCAGCGTGAGTACTATCTGAACGAGCAGATGAAAGCCATTCAGAAAGAGCTCGGCGAGATGGACGATGCGCCGGACGAAAACGAAGCGTTGAAGCGTAAAATCGACGCGGCGAAAATGCCGAAAGAGGCAAAAGAGAAAGCGGAAGCAGAACTGCAGAAGCTGAAAATGATGTCTCCGATGTCCGCGGAAGCGACCGTAGTGCGTGGCTACATCGACTGGATGGTTCAGGTACCGTGGAATGCGCGTAGCAAGGTCAAAAAAGACCTGCGTCAGGCGCAGGAAATCCTCGATACTGACCACTACGGTCTGGAACGCGTCAAAGATCGTATCCTTGAGTATCTCGCGGTTCAAAGCCGTGTGAACAAAATCAAGGGACCGATCCTGTGCCTGGTTGGGCCGCCGGGGGTAGGTAAAACTTCTCTGGGACAGTCCATCGCTAAAGCCACCGGACGTAAATATATTCGTATGGCGCTGGGCGGCGTGCGTGATGAAGCTGAAATTCGCGGTCACCGCCGGACCTATATTGGCTCTATGCCGGGTAAACTGATCCAGAAAATGGCTAAAGTGGGCGTTAAAAACCCGCTGTTCCTGCTCGATGAGATCGACAAAATGTCTTCTGACATGCGTGGCGATCCGGCTTCCGCATTGCTTGAGGTGCTGGATCCAGAGCAGAACGTGGCGTTCAGCGATCACTACCTGGAAGTGGACTACGACCTCAGCGACGTGATGTTCGTTGCGACCTCTAACTCCATGAATATTCCAGCGCCGTTGCTGGATCGTATGGAAGTGATCCGTCTGTCCGGTTATACCGAAGACGAGAAGCTGAACATTGCTAAACGTCACCTGTTGCCGAAACAGATTGAGCGTAATGCGCTGAAAAAAGGCGAGCTGACGGTCGACGATAGCGCCATTGTGGGCATTATTCGTTACTACACCCGTGAAGCCGGCGTGCGTAGTCTGGAGCGAGAAATCTCCAAACTGTGCCGTAAAGCGGTGAAACAGCTGCTGCTCGACAAGTCGCTGAAACACATCGTGATCAATGGTGATAACCTGCACGACTACCTGGGCGTTCAACGCTTTGACTATGGCCGCGCGGACAACGAAAACCGCGTTGGTCAGGTAACGGGTCTGGCGTGGACGGAAGTGGGCGGCGATCTGCTGACTATCGAAACCGCCTGCGTACCGGGTAAAGGTAAGCTGACCTACACCGGTTCGCTGGGTGAAGTCATGCAGGAATCCATTCAGGCAGCACTGACCGTGGTGCGGGCGCGTGCGGAAAAACTGGGTATTAATCCGGACTTTTACGAAAAACGCGACATCCACGTTCACGTACCTGAAGGGGCGACGCCGAAAGATGGTCCAAGTGCGGGTATTGCCATGTGTACCGCGCTGGTGTCTTGTCTGACCGGTAACCCGGTACGCGCCGATGTGGCGATGACCGGTGAGATCACCCTGCGTGGTCAGGTTCTGCCTATTGGTGGTTTGAAAGAAAAACTGCTGGCGGCACACCGTGGTGGTATTAAAACGGTCTTAATTCCAGACGAAAACAAACGTGACCTGGAAGAGATTCCGGACAACGTGATTGCCGATCTGGACATCCATCCGGTGAAACGCATTGAGGAGGTTCTGACGCTTGCGTTGCAAAATGAGCCCTCCGGAATGCAGGTTGTGACCGCAAAATAGTGACCTCGCGCAAAGAGCACTAATAAAAACAGGGCTGGCAGGCCATTTCGGACTTGCCAGCCTTTTTTTGTATAGCTAATTTAGATGACGGATTGGGCTTGCCATCATTAACGGGTGTTGTAAGGGCATGGCAGGCCTGATATAACTGCTGCGCGTTCGCACTTTGAAGGATTCAGGTGCGATATAAATTATAAAGAGGAAGAGAAGAGTGAATAAATCTCAACTGATCGACAAAATTGCTGCAGGGGCTGATATCTCTAAAGCTGCGGCTGGACGTGCGTTAGATGCAATTATTGCTTCTGTTACTGAATCTCTGAAAGAAGGTGATGACGTGGCGCTGGTAGGTTTTGGTACTTTTGCCGTTAAAGAGCGTGCTGCCCGTACTGGTCGCAACCCGCAAACAGGTAAAGAGATCACCATCGCCGCGGCTAAAGTACCGGGCTTCCGTGCAGGTAAAGCACTGAAAGACGCGGTAAACTAAGTGATTTCCCCTTTGGGGATGTGACGAAGTACAAGGGCGCATCGACTGATGTGCCTTTTTTATTTGTAATTCCGGTACTTTCTACGCGTTGTGGGCTGACAATTGCCCCTGTTTCTTGTCACAATAGACCTTTGTGCGCAGCGTTCAGGAAACGCTATGCTGCGTGAAGCATATATACTCAAAATCCTTGCCGCCGTTGTTGTGCCTGCGCGCAGGCGGCTTGAGAGATAACGCGTATAGTCATCTACAGCGGAGTGTGGTTACACCATGATGGACAGCTTACGCACGGCTGCTAACAGTCTCGTGCTCAAGATTATTTTCGGTATCATTATCGTGTCGTTCATTTTGACCGGCGTGAGTGGTTACCTGATTGGCGGGGGCAATAACTTCGCCGCCAAAGTGAATGGCCAGGAGATCAGCCGCGGGCAGTTCGAGAATGCGTTCAACAGCGAACGTAACCGCATGCAGCAACAGCTGGGCGATCAATACTCCGAACTGGCTGCGAACGAAGGCTACATGAAAACGCTGCGTCAGCAGGTGCTGAATCGTCTTATTGACGAAGCGCTGCTGGATCAGTACTCCCACGAGCTTAAGCTCAACATCAGCGACGATCAGGTCAAACAGGCTATTTTCGCCACGCCTGCGTTCCAGGTGGACGGCAAATTTGATAACAACCGCTACAACGCGATTGTTAATCAGATGGGTATGACCGCCGATCAGTACGCTCAGGCATTACGTAATCAGCTCACTACCCAGCAGCTGATCAACGGTGTTGCCGGTACGGACTTCATGCTGAAAGGCGAAACGGACGAGCTGGCGGCGCTGGTTGCACAGCAGCGTATCGTTCGCGAGGCGACGATTGACGTTAACGCACTGGCCGCGAAGCAGTCTGTTACCGAGCAGGAAGTTGCCAGCTATTACGAGCAAAATAAAAACAACTTTATGACGCCGGAGCAGTTCCGCGTGAGCTACATCAAGCTGGACGCCGCTGCTATGCAGGAGACGGCCAGCGATGCTGATATTCAGTCTTACTACGACCAGCATCAGGACCAGTTCACTCAGCCGCAGCGTAACCGCTACAGCATCATTCAGACCAAAACGGAAGATGAAGCCAAAGCGGTGCTGGACGAGCTGAACAAAGGCGGTGATTTCGCTGCGCTGGCAAAAGAAAAATCTGCTGACATCATCTCTGCCCGTAAAGGCGGCGACATGGGATGGCTGGAAGATTCCACCACTCCGGATGAGCTGAAAAGTGCTGGTCTGAAAGAAAAAGGCCAGCTGTCAGGCGTGATTAAGTCTTCCGTTGGTTTCCTCGTTGCGCGTCTTGACGACGTACAACCTGCACAGGTTAAACCGCTGAGCGAAGCCCGTGACGACATTGCGGCGAAAGTGAAGCAGGAAAAAGCGCTGGACGCGTATTACGCACTGCAGCAGAAAGTGAGCGATGCCGCCAGCAACGATAACGAATCCCTGGCGGGCGCGGAGCAGGCTGCTGGCATGAAAGCGGTTGAGACGGGCTGGTTTAGCCGTGACAGCCTGCCGGAAGAACTGAACTTCAAACCGGTCGCTGACATCATTTTCAATGGTGGTCTGGTTGGCGAAAACGGTACGCCTGGCAGTAACTCCGACATCATCACCGTGGACGGCGATCGTGCGTTTGTACTGCGTATTGCAGAACACAAAGCCGAAGCCGTTAAGCCACTGGCTGAAGTGAAAGATCAGGTAACTGCGCTCGTTAAGCACAATAAAGCAGAGCAGCAGGCGAAGCTTGATGCCGATAAACTGCTGGCGGATCTGAAAGCTGGTAAAGGCGATGAAGCGATGAAAGCGGCGGGTCTGAGCTTTGGCGAGGCGAAAACGCTGAGCCGTACCGGGCAGGATCCGCTGAGCCAGGCGGCCTTTGGCCTGAGCCTGCCAGCGAAAGACAAACCGAGCTACGGCGTGGCGAACGATATGCAGGGTAATGTTGTTCTGCTGGCGCTGGACGAGGTGAAAGCCGGTTCTATGCCTGAAGCGCAGAAGAAAGCGATGGTTCAGGGGATTACCCAGAACAACGCGCAGATTGTCTTCGAAGCGCTGATGAGCAACCTGCGTAAAGCCGCAAAAATTAAAGTCGGTGACGCGCTGGAACAGCAGCAATAACCGAGGCTGCTCGCAAAAAATTGCAAAAAGTTGTATCGACAAAAGGCCGCTTTCGCGGCCTTTTCCATTTCTGATATTTGCCGTTTGTCTGTCGTTGTGCACCCCGCTATCGTGATTCCACTGTTAACAAACAAGGAGAAAACAGTATGAAACATGGAATCAAAACCCTTCTTATCACTCTTTCATTGACCTGTGCCGGCATGGCTCAAAGCGCACTGGCTGCAGAGCCTGTCGCCAAAAGTCAGGCGACTCAAGCCAAAGCGGATGCTTCCACAGTGGCGCAAAGCAAAGCCACGTCAGCGGCTAAAGCGAGCGACGATGAAGGTACCAGGGTAAGCATCAACAGTGCTTCTGCTGAGGATTTAGCTCGAGTCATGAATGGCGTTGGTCTGAAGAAAGCGCAGGCGATTGTGAGCTATCGTGAAGAGTACGGACCGTTTAAAACGGTGGAGGACTTAAAGCAGGTGCCGGGCATGGGTAGCTCGCTGGTTGAGCGTAATTTGGCAGTTTTAACACTTTAATAACTTGCGCAGTGGCCAATATTTGCCACACTAGAGAGGTCATACCAGTTATGGCCTCACTACCCTGAATATATTCCTATAAAAACGTAAGGTTCCTGCGCTATGCAAACACAAATCAAAGTTCGTGGTTTTCATCTTGATGTCTATCAGCACGTTAACAATGCCCGCTATCTGGAGTTTCTGGAAGAAGCCCGCTGGGATGGTCTGGAAAACAGCGACAGCTTTCAGTGGATGACCGCACACAACATCGCTTTTGTGGTCGTTAATATTAATATTAACTACCGCCGACCTGCGGTGCTGAGTGATCTGCTGACCATCACCAGCCAGGTCCAACAGCTAAATGGTAAAAGCGGCGTGTTGAACCAGACCATCACCCTGGAGCCGGAAGGACAGGTGGTGGCAGACGCGTTGATTACCTTCGTCTGCATTGATTTGAAAACGCAAAAAGCGCTGCCGCTGGAAGGGGAGTTGCGCGAAAAATTGGAGCAGATGGTGAAGTAGTGGCTGCGAGTGTCTGCAGGCCGGATAAGCAAAAGCGCCATCCGGCATCACTCAACGTATTACTTTAACCCGGTTTTCTGCTTCATTGCCGCCATCACCGCCGATTTATCCGCCAGATAATGGTTCAGGCCGTTGGCGCGCAGATTACACGCCGCACAGTGACCGCAACCGTCACCTTTGATGCCGTTATAACAGGTCAGCGTTTCTTCGCGTACCAGGTCCAGCTTGCCCCAGTAATCGGCCAGTGCCCAGGTTTCGGCTTTATCGATCCACATTAACGGTGTTTCAAAGCGGATATCTTTTGCCATCCCCAGGCTTACGGCATGGTTCAGGGCTTTGACGAACTCATCGCGACAGTCCGGGTATCCGGAGAAATCCGTTTCGCAAACGCCGGTAATGACCGCTTCTGCCTGTACCTGATACGCGTAAATCGCCGCCAGCGTTAAAAACAGAATATTGCGTCCAGGCACAAAGGTGTTGGGGATGCCGTTGGCATCAGGTTCGTAATCAGGTACCGGAATGTTATCGCGGGTCAGGCTACTGACGGCCAGTTCGCTGAGCAGCGTGACATCAAGGACTTTGTGCGCACGCGCGCCGAGTTTTAAGGCCAGGTCACGTGCGACATCAATCTCAGCGCGGTGGCGCTGACCATAATCAAAGGTCACGCAATGCACTTCATCATACTGATGCAGCGCTTGCGCCAGACAGGTTGTGGAGTCCTGGCCTCCACTGAATACAACAACGGCACGTTTCATGGCTTTTCCTGACTAGTAACGAAAGCGCTTATGGTAGCGCCTGGGCGTGTCGCCGACCAGCTTCTTCACGCTGAAGGCGGCGGCAGCCAGGCTTCGGTAAACTCGAACCAGCCGCGAGGGTTCAGGCGTACGCCGTTCACACCTGGAGGGGCGCTAATACGATAGTGATAATTGAACAGCGGCGTCAGGGTCGCGTCATGCATCAGCGTGGCGAAAACTTGTTGTAAAGCCGCGTGACGATCGTCTTCATCAGCCTGAATTTGCAAGGCATCCAGAGTGGTTTGCAGATGAGTATAAGCCGGCGCGCTCAATACGTGTGACCAGAGCTGATCGCAGCGCAGCCACTGTTCGAGGGTATATTCAGGCGCTTCGCCAATTAGCCTGTCGCCCATCATCAGGTCGGCCTGGGCTAAAGGATGATCGCCATCCCAGTTCTTGGCATTATGAAAAATAAGCGTTAATTCACAACCGAGCAGCGCCAGCGCCTGGCGAAGCTGTTCAGCCATCGCATGCAGTTCTACCGGCAGATGATAGGCCAGCGTTAGTTTTTTCGGCAGCGTTACCTCGTCCAGTTCATCCCATTGTGGGATAGTCCATCCTGGCAGCAGCGCATTGCTTGGCGTAATCAGGTTTTCATCCACTTCAAGCGTTTGTAGCAGGGAAGAGCGGTGGATAATATTGACCAGTCGGCGGGCCTGCTGCGTATTCAGGCGCGCGCTTTTTCTGAGCGTAAGATAGCAAAAACCGAGGCTGATGCCGCTGCTTACCTGGCTTAGCATGGGCAATTCTTCGGGCTTACCAATCGCAATTTGCACCGGATGGCGACAGCTGGTGCCCAAATCCTGGGAGAAGAGTTGCGGGGTTATCCAGTATTCAATGGCTTTTAGCAGCGGATGACTCAGGTGGTAGTGATCGTGACTTTCGATACGCACCAGTTCAGGAGTAAACAGCGTCAATCGGAACGGACCAGTACCCACAAACGGATGTTCAGGATGCGCCAGATGACTGCTGTAGCTTGCCAGACGATGCGCCAGCCAGAAGTCGGGGCGATGCAGAATAAAGGTCAGGCACTGGGGATGCGTCACTTCAATGCGCTTCACGCTGATAAACAGCTTATTCAGCGCGGGTAGCGCTAACAGCTTCTGCAATTGTTGATGTAGCTGCGTGCTGCTGACCGCATCGCCGTTATGCCAGTGCAGGGTGGAACGAATATAGAAATCCCAGCGCAGGCCATCGGCGGAGATATTCCAGTGGTGGGCTAAATCTCCGCAGGGGCGTTGCGTCTTGCTGTCGAACCGTGTCAGTCCAGAAAATAGTTGTCCGGCGAGGTGTTGCTCCGCGCGACCGGGGAGAAATCCAGGGTGCAAAGGGTCGAGCTGGCGGTAATAGGGGATACGCAGGGTTGGCGTGTCGTTTTGCCACTGACCTCCCATAAACGGTTGTAGCAACGTTCTTAATTCGCCTGGCGCCAGTTGAGCCAGTTCAAGTACGCTGAGCTGTTCTCCCTTTTGCAGCGCCTGTTCCATCATGGTGTTGCGCAGCGAATCTGGCGTCACCAAAAAACGTAGCAGCCCGCGTTTCCCGCGCCCCGACTGAGCGTACCACTCCAGCCAGCCAGCATCCTGCGCTTGCTTTAGCAAGGTTCGCACGTGGCGCTCGCTGCAAAAACAGCGTTTGGCCAGTTCGCCCACGGTCACTGACTGTGGTTCGCCGTTCGACGGTTGCCACAGGCGCTGGTACTGATTCAGTCGATTCAATAATCGCATATAAACCCGGAACAATTCATTTTATCTATTCACTATTACTTCCGTATATCTCAGGTGATACTGAATCACAAGTTAACCGCGTCACAGTGTGGAGAAAGAAATGGCTCGTCTGGCTGCATTTGATATGGATGGCACCCTTTTGATGCCGAATCACCATTTAGGTGACGAAACGCTTTCAACGCTGGCGCGCCTGCGTGAACGTGATATCACCCTGACCTTTGCCACCGGTCGCCATGTGCTGGAGATGCGCCATATTTTGGGTTCTGTGTCACTGGACGCTTTTTTGATCACGGGTAACGGCACGCGTATTCACTCTCTTGAGGGCGATGTGCTGCACCGTCAGGATCTGGATCCGAATGTTGCGGATATCGTGCTACATCAGAAGTGGGATACCACCGCCAGCATGCATGTCTTTAATGACAACGGTTGGTTCACCGGACAAGAGATCCCCTCGCTGCTGCAGGCGCATGTATATAGCGGATTTCGCTACCAGATTGTCGATGTGAAACGTATTCCTGCTCATCAGGTCACGAAAGTTTGTTTCTGCGGCGATCATGACTCCCTGATCCAATTACGCATTCAGCTGAATGAAGCGCTGGGTGAACAGGCGAATCTCTGTTTTTCCGCGTTTGATTGTCTTGAGGTACTGCCGTTGGGCTGTAACAAAGGATCTGCGCTGGCGGTACTAAGCGACCACTTAGGTTATTCAATGGCCGAGTGTATGGCGTTTGGCGATGCCATGAACGATCGCGAAATGTTAGGCAGCGTTGGTCGCGGTCTGATTATGGGTAACGCGATGCCGCAACTGATTGCCGAACTGCCTCATTTATCGGTGATTGGGCATTGCCGCAATCAGGCAGTATCACACTTTTTGACGCATTGGCTGGACAATCCGCATCTACCTTATTCCCCCGAATGAGAGATCCCTTCCAGCAAGCCAGACTTCGCGTCTGGCTTTTTTTTATCCTGTTAATGGGTGTTCAGAAGTCGGGCGAGTTCCCCTTTCCACGGCGTTAAATCACCGATCTGCGCGTCGACCCATTGTGGGTTGTAGTAGGTTTCCAGATAGCGTTCGCCACTGTCGCACAGTAGCGTTACCAGTGAACCGGTAACGCCTGCATCGCGCATACGAGCGGCAAGCTGCAGGGTTCCCCACATGTTGGTACCGGTTGAAGCGCCGACTTTGCGGCCCAATTGCGTTTCCAGCCAGTGCGCGGTAGCCACGCTTGCGGCATCCGGTACGCGCAACATTTCATCAACCACGTCAGGAATGAAAGACGGTTCGACACGCGGGCGGCCAATGCCTTCGATTTTACTTCCTACCGGGCTGCGCAACGTTGCATCGCGATCCTGCCAGAAGGGCAGAAAGACCGAGTTTTCCGGGTCCACAACCATCAGTTGAGTGTCGTAGCCCTGACAGCGGATATAGCGGCCAATGGTTGCTGAGGTGCCGCCGGTTCCGGCACTCATCACGATATGGCGGGGAACGGGGTTGGGCTCGCACTGCATCTGACGAAAGATGCTGTCGGCAATATTATTATTGCCACGCCAGTCGGTGGCGCGTTCAGCGTAAGTGAACTGATCCATGTAGTGACCGTTCAGCTCACGCGCCAGCTGTTCAGAAGCCGCATAGATTTCGCAGGCGCTTTCCACGAAATGGCAGCGACCGCCGTAGAATTCAATCTGTTCAATTTTACGTTTCGCCGTACAGGAAGGCATGACGGCAATAAACGGCAGTCCTAACAGTCGGGCGAAATAAGCCTCAGAAACCGCCGTTGAACCGGACGATGACTCAATGATGGTGGTGCCTTCTTTGATCCAGCCATTGCACAATCCGTACAAAAACAGTGAGCGCGCCAGACGATGCTTCAGGCTCCCGGTCGGATGCGTGCTCTCATCTTTTAAATAGATCTGAATGCCCGGGAACGCCGGTAGCGACAGACGAATGAGATGCGTATCCGCAGAACGCTGATAATCCGCGTTGATTTCATTGATGGCGTTTTTAACCCAGGAGCTATTCATCATTAATAGATATCCATTTGTCATTTTGTGCCCAGAATAGCGAAAAGCACGGAAAAAATTGTTGCCATTTAGCCTTTAAAATAGAATGTAAGGAGAAAATTCTTCTCTGTGGAGTGGTTATGTTAGACAAAATTGACCGCAAGCTGCTTGGCTTACTGCAACAGGACTGCACCCTTTCTTTGCAGGCGTTAGCAGATGCCGTTAATCTGACTACCACCCCCTGCTGGAAACGTCTCAAACGACTTGAGGATGACGGTATCCTGCTAGGCAGAGTCGCGCTGTTGGATCCAGAAAAGCTGGGGCTGGGACTCACCGCGTTTGTGCTGATCAAGACTCAGCATCACAGCAGCGAATGGTATTGCCGCTTTGTCACTGAAGTGACCGGAATGCCCGAGGTTCTGGGATTCTGGCGTATGGCTGGGGAGTATGACTACCTGATGCGAGTGCAGGTTGCCGATATGAAAAGCTACGATGAATTCTATAAGCGCCTGGTGAACAGCGTACCGGGCCTGTCTGATGTCACCTCCAGCTTTGCGATGGAACAGATTAAATACACAACTGCTCTACCTATTGAATAATTCTCCCGGCGCTCATTGCCGGAAATCTTGTCAGGACATAACGCGTGCGATTATTTGCTCAATTAAGCTGGTACTTCCGCCGGGAGTGGCGTCGCTATCTCGGGGCAGTGGCCTTGCTTATCATCATCGCTATCCTTCAGCTTATTCCGCCGAAAGTGGTTGGGATCATTGTCGATGGCGTGACGACACAACGCTTCACCACCGAGCGGCTGCTGATGTGGGTGGGAACAATTGCCCTGATCGCAGTGGTGGTTTATTTGCTGCGCTATGTCTGGCGCGTGCTGCTGTTTGGCGCATCCTACCAACTGGCGGTTGAACTGCGGGAAGATTATTACCGTCAGCTGAGTCGCCAGCATCCAGAATTTTATCTGCGTCACCGTACGGGCGATCTGATGGCGCGTGCAACTAACGATGTCGATCGCGTCGTATTTGCCGCCGGAGAAGGTGTGCTGACGCTGGTGGATTCGCTGGTGATGGGGTGTGCGGTGCTGATCGTGATGTCTACGCAGATAAGCTGGCAATTGACGCTGATTGCGCTTCTGCCGATGCCGGTGATGGCGATAATGATCAAACGTTACGGCGATCGACTCCATAATCGCTTTAAGCTAGCGCAGGCGGCGTTTTCCAGTCTCAATGACCGTACTCAGGAAAGCCTGACCAGTATTCGTATGATCAAGGCCTTTGGTCTGGAGGATCGGCAGTCGGCATTATTTGCCGCCGATGCCGAGGATACCGGTAAGAAAAACCTGCGCGTGGCGCGCATTGACGCCCGCTTTGATCCCACGATTTATATTGCCATTGGTATGGCTAACCTGCTGGCGATTGCCGGAGGAAGCTGGATGGTGGTGCACGGTTCGCTGACGCTCGGCCAGCTCACCAGCTTTATGATGTATCTCGGTCTGATGATTTGGCCGATGCTGGCGTTGGCATGGATGTTTAATATCGTCGAACGCGGCAGCGCTGCCTACAGCCGGATTCGCGCTATGCTGGCCGAAGCGCCGGTGGTGGATGACGGCACTGAGTCGGTACCGGAAGGACGCGGCGAGCTGGCGGTGGCGATTCGCGAATTTTGTTACCCGCAGACCACCCACCCGGCGCTGGAAAATGTGAATTTCCAGCTTAAACCTGGACAGATGCTGGGCATCTGTGGTCCGACCGGCGCGGGAAAAAGCACGGTGCTGTCGCTGATCCAGCGTCATTTTGATATCACTCAGGGCGATGTACGCTTTCATAATATCCCGTTAACGCGCTTACAGCTTGATAGCTGGCGCAGCCGACTGGCGGTCGTTAGCCAGACGCCATTCCTGTTTTCAGATACCGTCGGTAATAACATCGCGTTAGGACGCCCACAGGCCACGCAGGAAGAGATCGAGCATGTGGCGCGCCTTGCCAGCGTTCATGAGGATATTTTACGTCTTCCGCAGGGCTACGACACCGAAGTGGGCGAACGTGGGGTGATGCTGTCTGGTGGGCAAAAACAACGTATTTCTATCGCTCGGGCACTACTGCTGAACGCTGAAATCCTGATCCTGGATGATGCGCTGTCGGCGGTGGACGGTCGTACCGAGCATCAGATCCTGCATAATCTGCGCCAGTGGGGCGAAGGCCGAACCGTCATTATCAGCGCCCACCGCTTATCGGCTCTGACGGAAGCCAGCGAGATTATCGTGATGCAGCATGGGCATATTGCCCAGCGCGGCGAGCATGACGTGCTGGTGCAGCAGGCTGGCTGGTATCGTGATATGTACCGCTATCAGCAACTGGAAGCGGCGCTGTCTGATGCACCAGAGATAAACGAGGAGGCGGCTAATGCGTAGTTTCGGGCAATTATGGCCGACTCTGAAAAGATTACTGGCATACGGTTCCCCATGGCGAAAACAGCTGGCGATTGCGGTCGTCATGCTGTGGGTGGCGGCTGCGGCGGAAGTCAGCGGCCCGCTGCTGATTAGCTATTTTATCGATAACATGGTGGCGAAGAACAATCTGCCGCTGGCGATGGTCGCCGGGCTGGTTGCGGCGTATGTCGGTCTGCAACTGCTGGCAGCAGGCCTGCATTATGCACAGTCATTGCTGTTTAACCAGGCGGCGGTTGGCGTAGTACAACAGCTACGCACCGACGTAATGGACGCTGCGCTGCGCCAGCCGCTCAGCGCCTTTGATACTCAGCCCGTCGGGCAGCTTATCTCCCGCGTGACCAATGACACCGAAGTGATTCGCGACCTGTATGTGACGGTGGTTGCAACGGTTCTGCGCAGCGCGGCATTAATCGGCGCCATGCTGGTCGCGATGTTCAGCCTCGATTGGCGTATGGCGCTGGTGGCGATGGCTATTTTCCCGGCAGTGCTGGTGGTGATGGTGATTTATCAACGCTACAGCACCCCGATTGTGCGCCGGGTTCGCGCTTATCTGGCGGATATTAACGATGGCTTTAACGAAGTCATCAACGGCATGAGCGTTATCCAGCAGTTCCGCCAGCAGGCGCGGTTTGGCGAGAGAATGGGGGAGGCCAGCCGCTCGCACTATATGGCGCGTATGCAGACCCTACGACTCGATGGCTTTTTGTTGCGCCCGCTGCTGAGCCTTTTTTCGGCGCTGATCCTCTGCGGTTTATTGATGCTGTTCAGCTTTACCTCTGGTAGCTCCATCGAGGTTGGTGTGCTGTATGCGTTTATCAGCTACCTCGGCCGTTTAAACGAGCCGCTTATCGAACTGACAACCCAGCAGTCAATGCTGCAGCAGGCGGTTGTCGCCGGTGAACGTGTGTTCGAATTGATGGACGGGCCTCGTCAGCGCTATGGTGAAGATGATCGACCGCTCAAAAGCGGTGACATTGAGGTGGATAACGTTTCATTTGCCTATCGCGACGACAATCTGGTGCTGCAAAACATCAGTCTGTCCGTGCCTTCGCGTAGCTTTGTGGCCCTGGTCGGACACACCGGCAGCGGCAAAAGTACGCTGGCCAGCCTGCTGATGGGGTACTACCCGCTGACGCAGGGTGAAATCCGACTTGACGGACGTCCGCTGTCTTCGCTGAGCCACGGTGCGTTACGTCAGGGCATCGCGATGGTGCAGCAGGATCCCGTGGTGATGGCGGATACCTTCCTGGCAAACGTCACGCTGGGTCGCGATATCTCAGAAGAGCGGGTATGGCAGGCGCTGGAGACCGTGCAACTGGCAGAACTGGCCCGCGGTTTGAGCGAGGGGATTCATACCCGGCTGGGTGAGCAGGGCAATAATCTCTCCGTTGGGCAGAAACAACTGCTGGCGCTGGCGCGGGTATTGGTTGAAACGCCGCAGGTGCTGATCCTCGATGAAGCCACGGCCAGTATTGATTCCGGTACTGAGCAGGCCATTCAGCAAGCTCTGGCGGCGGTCCGTGAACACACAACGCTTGTGGTGATTGCGCATCGGTTATCGACGATTGTCGATGCGGATACCATTCTGGTGTTACATCGCGGTCAGGCGGTTGAGCGTGGTACGCACCAGCAATTACTGGCGGCGCAAGGCCGTTACTGGCAGATGTATCAGTTGCAGCTGGCGGGGGAAGAGTTAGCCGCCAGCACGCAAGAGGATTCTGTTATCGCCTGACGGCGCAGCGCTTATCCGGCCACGCGGAGTCGTAGGTCGGGTAAGGCGTAAACGCCGCCATCCGGCAATCAACAATCTGGTGCAAAAATGTAACGCACTATGCACCGTTATAGTGCGTTTTTTCTTTTTCTCTCCTGGCTGTACCCTGCGAACCTGAATCATTCCGCGTTTTTCATTCCTGGCACATCCCTTGCAATATTCCTCTCGTGTATCTGCAGCCACTACTGAATTCTGACTGGAGGGGATCTATGAAGCTGGTTACCGTGGTAATCAAACCATTCAAACTGGAAGACGTCCGTGAAGCACTGTCGTCTATTGGTATTCAGGGGCTGACCGTCACCGAAGTGAAGGGGTTTGGCCGACAGAAAGGTCATGCTGAGCTGTACCGTGGGGCTGAATATAGCGTCAATTTTCTGCCAAAGGTGAAGATTGATGTGGCGATTGCCGACGACCAACTAGATGGCGTGATTGATGTCATCAGTAAGGCGGCATACACCGGAAAAATTGGCGACGGCAAAATCTTCGTCGCCGAGCTGCAACGTGTGATTCGTATTCGTACCGGCGAAGCCGACGAAGCCGCACTGTAACTTCTGGCACACAGTGATAGGAAACCAAAAAATGAAGATAGCAACGATGAAAACGGGTATTGCCTCACTGGCGCTACTGCCGGGACTGGCGATGGCGGCACCGGCGGTTGCGGATAAAGCAGATAACGCTTTTATGATGATCTGTACCGCGCTGGTGCTGTTTATGACTATCCCTGGCATTGCGCTGTTCTACGGCGGTTTGATTCGCGGTAAGAACGTGCTGTCGATGCTGACTCAGGTAACAGTGACATTCGCTCTGGTTTGTATTTTATGGGTAGTTTATGGCTACTCGCTGGCCTTTGGCGAAGGGAATAATTTCTTCGGCAACTTCAACTGGGTATTGCTGAAGAACATCGCGCTGACGGCGGTCACGGGGAGTTTCTACCAGTACATTCACGTTGCTTTTCAGGGTTCGTTCGCCTGTATTACCGTTGGGCTGATTGTCGGGGCGCTGGCTGAGCGTATTCGCTTCTCTGCGGTGCTGATTTTCGTGGTGGTGTGGTTAACGCTGTCGTACATCCCGATTGCCCATATGGTCTGGGGCGGCGGCTTGCTGGCTTCCCATGGCGCGCTGGATTTTGCCGGCGGAACGGTCGTGCACATCAACGCGGCGATAGCCGGTCTGGTTGGTGCGTATCTGATTGGCAAACGCGTCGGTTTTGGCAAAGAAGCCTTTAAACCGCACAACCTGCCAATGGTCTTCACCGGCACCGCTATTCTCTACATTGGTTGGTTTGGCTTTAACGCCGGTTCAGCGGGAACGGCGAATGAGATCGCCGCACTGGCCTTCGTCAATACCGTGGTCGCCACCGCTGCTGCCATCCTCGGATGGATCTTCGGTGAATGGGCACTGCGTGGCAAACCGTCTCTGCTGGGCGCTTGTTCTGGCGCTATTGCGGGTCTGGTAGGCGTAACACCGGCATGTGGCTACATTGGTGTCGGCGGCGCGCTGATTATCGGTGTCGTTGCGGGGCTGACTGGCCTGTGGGGCGTAACCATGCTGAAGCGTTTTCTGCGCGTGGACGATCCGTGCGACGTGTTTGGCGTTCACGGCGTGTGCGGCATTGTTGGTTGCATCCTGACCGGCGTTTTCGCTGCCAGCTCTCTGGGCGGCGTGGGCTTTGCTGAGGGCGTGACCATGGGGCATCAGCTGCTGGTGCAACTGGAAAGCGTGGCGATCACCATCGTCTGGTCCGGCGTGGTGGCCTTCATTGGCTATAAGCTGGCGGATATGACGGTGGGTCTGCGCGTACCGGAAGAACAGGAACGCGAAGGTCTGGATGTGAACAGTCACGGCGAAAACGCCTACAACGCTTGATGTTTCAATCTGCCGGATGGCAACGCTTTTGCGCCACCATCCGGTAATTCTTAATTGCGATTACGCATTACCCCTTCCTGCACGGTAGAGGCGACCAGCACACCGTCCTGGGTATAAAACTCCCCGCGAACAAAGCCCCTGGCTCCGGAGGCTGAAGTGCTCTCGACGTTATACAGCAGCCACTCATTGATATTGAATGGACGGTGGAACCACATTGAATGGTCAATAGTGGCGATCTGAATCCCTTTTTCCAGGAAGCCAATCCCGTACGGCTGCAGCGCTACAGGCAGGAAGTTCAGGTCTGAGGCATAACCCAGCAGATACTGATGGACGCGTAGATCGTCCTGCAGTTCGCCGTTAGCGCGGATCCAGACCTGGCGCGCCGGAGGTGCGACGTGACCTTTTAAGGGGTTATGAAACTCTACCGGACGCACTTCCAATGGACGATCGTTGATAAATTTTTCTTTCAACAGCGGTGGCAGCAAATGCGCCACTGAGCGGGCAATTTCCGTTTCGGATTTCAACTCATCGGGACCTGGCGCATCCGGCATGGTTTTCTGATGTTCAAATCCGTCTTCCGGTGCCTGAAAAGAGGCGGTCATATAAAAAATGGGTTTACCATTCTGGATCGCGGCAACGCGGCGTGCGCTGAAGCTGTTACCATCACGCAGGACTTCTACATCATAGATGATGGGCTTCTGGCTATCGCCGGGACGTAAAAAGTAGCTGTGAAAAGAGTGCACCAGACGCTCTTCTGGTACGGTTTCTTTGGCGGCATACAGCGCCTGACCGACAACCTGCCCCCCAAAAACCTGACGTAACCCTAAGTCTTCACTTTGGCCCCGAAAGAGTCCTTCTTCAATTTTTTCCAAATTTAACAATGTCAGCAAATTTTTCAGCGCCAGACTCATACGTGCTCTCCAGGTAATATCGATCTCGCAGCGAGGTAGGCAGAGTATAACGCAATTTTGAAAGTGGTCCGATGGGTGCAATTGTCTGAATTACTGGCCTATTACAGGCAAAAATAGCTGTCTTGTGCCACACTTAGTCACGTTATGTTTTTGTTAACCACTCTTCTGGCGGGGAAAGTTCTCGCTGGTGCATAGATGATAAGGAGAATTTAATGAAACTCGTGCACATGGTAAGTGGTTTAGCGGTTGCGGTCGCTCTGGCAGCCTGCGCCGATAAAAGTGCTGATATTCAGACGCCTGCGCCAAGCCCTAATACGTCAATTTCTGACACACAGTCTAAAATTCAACAACCGAATGTTTCCGGTACGGTATGGATCCGCCAGAAAGTGGCCTTGCCACCCGATGCGGTGCTGACCGTTACGCTGTCGGATGCTTCACTGGCCGATGCGCCGTCAAAAGTGCTATCGCAAAAAGCGGTCCGTACTGAAGGTAAACAGGCGCCATTCAGCTTCGTATTACCGTTTAACCCGGCAGATATTCAGCCTAACGCTCGTATTCTGCTGAGTGCGGCGATTACGGTGAATGATAAACTGGTCTTTATTACTGATACCGTTCAGACGGTCATTAATCAGGGTGGTAAAAAAGCCGACCTGACGCTGGTGCCTGTACAGCAAACAGCAGTACCGGTTCAGGCGAGCGGTGGGGCGACAACCACGGTACCGTCAACGTCACCAACCCAGGTGAATCCGTCGTCTGCGGTTCCAGCTCCCACGCAGTACTAAGGCAGTTGTAACCCTCTCCGCCAGGAGAGGGTTAGTACACCCAGCGATAGCGCTGTAAATCGATCTGTCCGCTTCCTGAAACCACTATTCCTTCTGCCAGCAGCGCCTGACGCTGTCGTTGCAGATCGGGACCCGTCAGCGAAATAGCTCCGTGGCGATTAACCACCCGATGCCAGGGGAGAGTGCTGCCTTCAGGTAGACGCTTGAGCACGCCGCCTACCTGGCGCGCAGCACGCGGCGAACCGGCAAGCCTGGCAACATCGCCATAGGTAGTGACGAAACCTTCGGGGATTGACGCGACGATTTGCCAGACGCGTTGGGGGAAAGTGTCTTGTATATCCATCATTTATTCCTGCGCTAATCCTCCAGCATAATGCCGAAAAGCGAAGGAGTGAAGCCGCATTGCGCAAGAAAACAGCATCCGATGCTGGATGGGTTGCAATTACAGGGTGCAGCAGTGATAATGCGCCTGCGCGTTGGTTAACAACGCTCTCAATGGGGGCTCTGTTGGTTCTCCCGCAACACTACTCTGTTTACCAGGTCAGGTCCGGAAGGAAGCAGCCAAGGCAGATGACGTGTGTGCCGGGATGTAGCTGGCAGGGCCCCCACCCATTTCTGCCGTCCGATATTTCCCTTCTGTTTATCTTCTTTTCTTTGTCATCGTAATGTCATTTTATTGTCATCAAATACTGTCAATGTGTTTCGGGGATGTTATTTGATGCTTTTGCCGCCGCCATCGCGCTGTAACGACATGGTCTTACTTTCGGTGTGTTTTGGCTGACCACAAGGATTTTCTACGATGTCGACCGCTGTATTGAATGTCAAAATTGATGAGGCGCTAAAAGAAAAGCTTCGCCATTACGCTGAAGTACATAATGAAAATTTAAGTATTGCGACGGAAAAACTACTGCTGATCGCGTTTTCCGCCGTTGAAGAGGCGGGAGTCTCCGCTGAGGATATCGATAGCCAGCACACGGAAGAATCCGTAGTTGAAGCACTGACTCCTAAAGAAATCAAAGCATTGCGAAGATTACTGAAGAAGAAAAAATGAAACAACAATCGCTCTCAACCGCCTGTAATTACGGCGAAGCCTGTGAAATGCTGCGCTCCGGTTATGTGAAACATGTTCGTCTGAGCTGGAACGTCGGCAGCGATGAGTTCTTCCGTATAGCCTCCGACTGGTGTGATGCCGGGGCAAAGATTAAGAAGGATGGTGAGAATTTCGTGATTTCCCTGAAGGGGTTCCCGGTTCCTCCTCAACGGTAATATTGCCGGGGCATCCTCGCCCATCACGGCATTCAAAGACGAGTCCTTTGACTCGTCGTTTAGATTATTTTACGCATTTTCCCGCTGCTGGCCTGCAAACGCAGGTTATCCCAAATGGGTTGCAATACCTGGAAGGCGGCACGCGTTGTGTCATCCGGTAACGTGAAAGGCATACGCAAAAAGCGGTCGAATGCGCCATCAAGGCCAAACCGCGTACCGGTTCCCAACTGAATGCCAGCGCTTTCGGCGCGCGTAGCGAACAGCGTTGCCAGCGTATCGGGCAGTTCAACCCAGAAAGAAAGCCCTCCCTGCGGCTGGGTAAATTGCCATTCCGGGAAATGTGAGTTCATCAGGTCCGAGCACAGATCTCGCTGGGATGTGAGCAGGCGTCTTCTGTCAGGAAGAAAGTCGGCGGCGTTATCCAGTAGCCAACTGGTGGCGAGTTGTTCAAGCACTGGTGAGCCCAGGTCGAAGGTGTCGCGGGTTTGTACCAGCGCGGCAATGGTTCGCGCCGATGCCCGGATCCAGCCCAGACGTAATCCTCCCCAAAAGCTTTTCCCTGCCGAACCGAGCAGGATGATCGGCGCATCGCGGTTGAATGCGGCAAGCGGTGGCGGCGGCGGGGCGTCATACCACAGGTTCACCATGGTCTCATCGACCACTAACGTAGTGTGGGTTCTTTCAGCAATATCCGCCACGACCTGGCGAGTTGCGGCATCCATACAGCGTCCGGTCGGGTTGTGAAAGTCCGGCATCAGATAAGCCATTCTCGGCGCAGTTTGTGCAAGGGTGGCGACCAGGCCCGCCGTATCCCAACCGTGCTCGGGCAGCGAGACGCCGATGGGGCGACATGATGCCCCTTGTATTGCCGCAATCGCCAGCGGATAAGTGGGGTGATCGACCACTACGCGATCGCCGGGGCCGGTGAGTAACCGCAGGATCAACGCCAGGCCACTGACCGCGCCGTTCACGACCATTATTTCATCGAGCTGTGTCGGGAGTCCGCGTTCGCAATAATGCCGGGCGATGGATTCACGCAAAACCGACAACCCCTGCGGCAGATACCCGGAGCTCTGCAGGTGCTGCGGCATTGCGAACAGCGCCTGCTGGTAAGCCTGATGAATTTCGGGACCGGCGTTCAGCGCCGCCGTGGACAAATCAAGCGCGGTGCCGGTGCTGGTCCGGGTCGGCACATGGCGAATATGTTCCGCCAGGATCACCCGCGAGCCGCTACCATGACGACTTTCCAGATATCCCTCTTCACGCAACTGCGCCATAGCGCTGGCGATGGTAGTTCGACTTACTTGCAGAACGGCGGCGAGCTCGCGTTCACCCGGTAAGCGGCTATCCAGCGCCAGTCGACCATCGAGGATCAGTAAACGTAACGCTTCTGCCAGCTGTCGCCAGATGGGGGTTCGCGAGGGGCTTTCCTGCCAGTGTCCGAGCAGGCGCTGCAAAGACTGGCTTCCGTAACGGCGAGATGACATAGCAGTCCACTTTTTGAAAACTGGACATTAATCATAGTGCCAATTGCGGTGAAGATGAAAGTTATCTGAGAGTGAGAGGAGAAAAGCATGCTGCGTCGTTTACTTCAGCTGTTTATCGGGCTGACGCTGTACGGTGTGTCGACGGCGATGTTTGTCCGTGCCGATTTAGGGGCCGATCCGTGGAACGTGTTTCACCTGGGGGTGGCAAATTTACTGTCGATGAATATCGGCGTGGTGATTATTGCCGTGGGCGTGTTGGTACTGCTGGCGTGGATACCACTGCGCCAGCGCCCAGGGTTTGGCACGTTGAGCAACGTGATTATGATTGGGCTGGCGGCAGATGCCGCGCTGCTGGTGATTCCGGGATTTGAATCCCTGCTGGCGCGCAGCGGGCTGTTGGTATCAGCGGTGATCCTGAATGCGTTAGCAACCAGTCTGTACATTGGTGCCGGTTTTGGCGCCGGTCCGCGTGACGGCCTGATGACCGGTATTCACGCGCGTACCGGCTGGCCAGTACGACGAATTCGAACCGCAATCGAAGTGTCGGTGCTGCTTATCGGTTGGTTGCTGGGAGGAACCGTTGGGTTAGGGACCGTGCTGTATGCACTGGCTATCGGGCCGCTCATTCAGATTTGCCTGCCATGGTTTCGCCATCAGCCGCAGGCGCGTATTCGCATCAGGAATGCGCCTGGGGCACGATCGCCTGCTGGCGACTAAACTTAACCTCGACTGACGCGGCCGGAATCGGCTTGCCGCGCAGTACACTTCGGAGGTTTTTCTCATGAAGTATGTTGATGGCTTTGTGGTTGCCGTACCCGCTGAAAACAAGGAGGCGTACATTGCGATGGCGGCAAAAGCAGCTCCGCTTTTCAAGGAGTTCGGTGCATTGCGCGTGGTGGAGTGCTGGGCAGATGATGTCCCCGACGGCAAACTGACCGATTTTCGCATGGCGGTGAAAGCGCAGGATCATGAAGAAGTCGTATTCAGTTGGATTGAATACCCTTCCAAAGAGGTCCGCGATGCGGCAAATCAGAAGATGATGTCCGATCCCCGTATGAAGGAATTCGGTGAATCTATGCCATTTGATGGCAAGCGAATGATCTACGGTGGATTTGCGCCCATTATGGAAGAGTGATGTGACTGGCTGTGCGGCGTGCCGCCAGCCATCTCAACATAAACAGCCATGTTAAAGCCGTTTTTCTGCCCACAGAATAAATTCTGCTTTCGGCAGCGCTTTGCTGTAAAGCCAGCCCTGACCGTACTGCACGCCGTGCTGGCGTAGCCAGGTTTCCTGATTCTCGGTTTCGATACCTTCCGCTACCATCTCCAGCTTCAGCGTTTTCGCTATCTCGATAATATGCGGCGTGACGTTGTTGTATTCCAGTGCATCGACGAACGATTTGTCTATCTTCAGGATGTCAACATCCAGATCCTGCAAATAGCTCAGGCTGGAATAGCCGGTACCAAAGTCATCAATATAAATTGAGTGACCCGCCTGACGGTATTTGGCAATAAACGGCGCGCTGTTTTTCGGGTCGGCAAATTCGCGTTCGGTGAGTTCCAGCGCGATTTGCGCAGGTTTTAGCTGCCAGTGGTTCACCTTCTGGCTTAACAGGGCAGGAAGCGTTTCGGAAGACAGATCGGCTGACTCAAGGTTGATGGAGATATGCTGCTCCGGATGCTGGCGCAGCCATTTTCCTAAATCATCAAATACGCTTTCAATAATCAAACGGGTGAGCTGTTCTGAGAGTCCGGTCTGCTGCGCCATGGGGACGAAGATTTCCGGCGACAGATAGCTCCCATCGGCCTGCTGCCAGCGAGCCAGCGCTTCTGCCCCGACCACTTTCCCCGTTTTGAGCGAGATAATCGGTTGGTAGTGGACTTTAATGTCCCGATGCTGGATAGCGTCCTGCAACTGGTGATGGGGCGACTGTAAGCGGCGCAAAATGCGCAGAACAAAGGCGGCGGTGAGCAGGCCGATAAGAATACCTGCCGGGAGCCAGATCAGCGCCTGTCGGTGCCAGGTTTTTTGCAATGGCAGGGTGGAGGCCCAGGTTACGATAGTGATGCCCAGCTCCGGGAAAGGGCGGGCGTTAAAAATGCTGCCATCTTTCTGAAAATGGGTAATCGAGCGTTCTTGCTGTACATGCTGCAAAACGTCCGAAGGCAGATCGGCGCTACTGGCAACCACGACGTTGCGCACAGTGCCAATGATAGTGACTTCAATTGGCCATGAGCCAAACGGGATGACGTCTATGAAAGAGCTCGGATCGACCATCACAACGTAATGTTCGCTCCCTAATGCCGCCATAAAGCGCTTAATCCCCAAATCGTTCTGCGTAGTAAGCCATGCGCGATATCCATCAGGCGTGACTTTCATTGCGGGGGGAAATGCGTCAGCCTGGCTTCTTTTTTCCAGAGATGAGCATTGCGGAACGTTATCTTTGAGGTACAGCACTTCCTGAATATAGCGATAGCTATATGACAAACGACGCATTTCCAGCAGATGCTCTTCACTACAAGGCACCCCCTGAAAGGCTTCAATATGGCGTAATGCTTTCCTGGCCTGCTCGCCTACGCGTTCCGTGCGTAATGCGACTCGCGTTGAGAACATATCGAGTTCATCGATAAATTTCGTTTCGACCTGACGATGTGCCAGCCACAAGCTTAAACCTACGGGCGCGAGGATGGAAAGAAACAGTACCCCTGTCACCAGGCTTATCAGATGTCGTGTTGTCACAGTGATATCCTTATTAACACAGCGTAGGGAAAGTATATCCGAAAGCCGAAAAAGCTATTCGATTGGCATCATATATTTACGGCCACTTATCATCCCGTTTAACTCTCTGTAGCGTAAATCAGGTTGTGGTTTGTACAAGAGTGGTGTATTTTGTTGGTTATGTTATAACGTAACAAATTGAGGTTGCCATGAAACCGGATATTCATCCTTTTTACCGTACCGTGGTGTTTCACGATACCAGTGCCAATGAGTTCTTTAAGGTCGGTTCGACCATCAAGACTGAGCGTGAGATTGAGTTTGAGGGGAAAATGTACCCATACGTGACCCTGGATATCTCTTCCAAATCGCATCCGTACTATACCGGGAAACAAAAAACCTTTGATAACGAAGGCAGCGCAGCTCGTTTCCAGAAACGTTTTGGCCATTTTATTGGCGCTAAGCGAGGTTAAGATGCAGGTACTCAATTCACTTCGCAGTGCGAAACAGCGCCATCCTGACTGCCAGATAGTAAAACGCAAAGGGCGTTTGTACGTTATCTGCAAAACGAACCCACGCTTTAAAGCGGTACAGGGGCGTAAAAAAAGACGTTAGTTTCTTTGCCAGCATTTCAGGGACTAAAGTGCGTTTCCTCCACAGGGACGCACTTTTTTTATCTGTACTAAGGCCGCCTTTACTGGCTGGTCTGGGGGCGGGTTAGGGTAAAGACATCGTAAAACGAGAGTTCGCCCTTACGCGATATCATTTTTTGCAGCTGTGCTTTATGTTCACTATCGACGGAGGGTGAGTGCAGGATGGTGTCGATGAGTGAAGGGGGGACAAAGCGCGTGTTGTACCATTCGCCGTTGTAGCAAACTCTGAAATCCAGCACGTCTATATCTTCAAAGCGGTATCGCGGCGCAACGTCGAAAAAGAAAAACGCGTTGAGTATGACAAACAGAACCACCAGCAGCCATACTGAATCGACTAACGTTTCTGACTGTAGCATCACCGCCAGCGTGGCAAACCACGCAACATACATGCCGATGAACAGCCCTGGGTGTTTGCGAATAAAGCTGACGCTAAAGCGCGGTTTGTTGTCGCGCTTTTCGCGAATATTTAAGTCGTCGATTGTTTCAGTAAGCAGGCGCTGTATTTCTGTCATCTCTTGCCTTCGTGGTGTCTGCAAAATTCAAGTGTGATCGCCCTATTTTAAAAGGGGATACCTTTTGAAGAAAGTAACAGATTAACCACAATTTAGCATAACAGTTACATTTAAGATCACAGCGTTTTGATGATCCTCGCGGGATTGCCCCCAACCACGCTGTTGGCCGGAACGCTTTTAGTGACTACCGCGCCTGAGGCCACAACCACGTTATCTCCCAACGTTACGCCGGGGTTTATCACCGCGCGCCCACCTATCCAGACGTTGTTGCCAATCGTCACGGGTTTACCCAGCTCCATGCCGCTGTTTCGCTCGGTGGCATCCAGCGGATGGGTCGCGGTATAGATATGGACGCCCGGCGCTAACATGCAGTTGTCGCCAATATGGATCGGACAGACGTCGAGCATAACGCAGTCGAAGTTGGCGTAAAATTCTTTACCGAGATAGATGTTGTAGCCGTAATCGCAACGAAAAGAGGGTTCAATATAAGCGCCCTCGCTCTGACCCAACAGCTCATGCAGGATAGCTTGTCGCTCGCTTTTTTCATCGGGAGCGGTGTGATTGTAGCGATGGGTCAACTGACGAGCGCGTAGCCGGTCGTTGCGCAATGTTTCATCTGCCGGGCGATAAAGTTCACCGGCGATCATTTTTTGCTTTTCATTACTCATTACGAATTCCCTGTGTCCTGGAGATCATTTCAACACAGTAAAACGCAATGCCAGCAAGGGGAACGTTCCCGTTGTTTCGCTGTGATCGTAGTCACATGATTTGAATTAAATAACTATTGTAAATACGAAAATGGTCAGCCAGACAAATGTACTGCTATACCTGACTTAACCCGTGAGCAATTAGCGAATGAATTTCCAAACAGAAGTTGGAATCTTGTCGTAGAGCTTATTCATAGTCAATTCAGCAAGGCGGTGATCTGCTGCTGAGTAAAATACAGCCAGTTCGTTGTCGGACAATTCATATTTATTTTTTTCAATAACGCGCTCAAGTGTGTCAATTGTCTGACAACGTCGCAGGCGCATCAAATAATCAGTTTTAGTTAATGGTTTATCGGACATAACTCTTACCTATGATTGTAATAATTTTTAACAAGACAAACTAACAGGATTAGCCCTGGTGGCATTGACAAAACAGCGAAACAGACGATTACCTGACTTCCGCCATTTCTGCAGATCCTGCGTATTAATACCATAACTGCTGAACAACATAAAAGTGTCATCCAGGTATTCATCTATCTGCGCAATCAGCTTATTCTCTTCATTGTACTTAATTTTATAATTAAGAGCGAAGGTTGCAATATGCTCTATCAGTTCATTGAGCTGCAAGCTGGTGGCAGAGGTAGGGTCATTAACCCAGCCATGGTTACTTTGTTCAAGGTTTGCAAGACAGTCATGATACAGGGTTTCGCAGAGAAATTTAAGCTGCGCGATATCATGTCTTTTGGGTGAGTATTCATCCATAACGCATCCCCTTCTTAGTGGCTTAAACTAACCGAACACCTTTCGGGATGGATACAACAAACTACCTGGAACTTGCCCGCGACTCCTGATGATTTAACTATAATCTACTCTAAAAAAGATTTCATCGTCATATCACGAAAAATTACAATTATGCAAAATTATGATGTCAGGTCATTTTTACATTTTAACAGATACGTACGGCTATTCGGAATGGGACAACTTCTTTATTCTTCGGGCAATCATCGGGTTATCTTGATTAGGTTTAGCAACGCAAGGTAACAGTCGACAATGCCAGTCAAAAGCTAGGAATAATCTTAATATTTATTAAAGTAAATAAGAACTCTCAATGTTTTTTAAGAATAGCCTTTAAGCCTACAGGGATTATATCGCTTATTTACCCCAGAGAAAATAAACGATATCGCAATAAGTGGTTTTTATGATTTTTCCAGAAAAAAGGCCGCTTGCGCGGCCTTATCTTTAGAGAGCTATCAATGATGGTCTACTGAGTGGCTATGCTCAACATCTTCGCTTTTGCGGCTAAAGCGGCGGCGTACCACCACAAAGAACACCGGAACAAAGAAGATAGCCAACACGGTTGCCGTTACCATCCCGCCCATTACGCCTGTACCTACTGCGTTCTGCGCGCCGGAGCCTGCGCCGGAGCTGATTACCAGCGGCATTACGCCCAGAATAAAGGCCAGCGATGTCATCAGGATTGGACGTAAACGCATACGTACCGCGTCCAGCGTCGCCTCTATCAGACCTTTACCTTCTTTATCCATCAAGTCTTTGGCGAATTCGACGATAAGTATCGCGTTCTTCGCCGACAACCCAATGGTTGTGAGCAGGCCTACCTGGAAGTAAACGTCGTTGGTCAGGCCGCGGAACGTCGCCGCCAGCAATGCGCCAATAACACCCAACGGTACTACCAGCATTACGGAGAACGGAATTGACCAGCTCTCGTACAATGCCGCCAGACACAGGAATACGACAATCAGTGAAATGGCATACAGGGCAGGGGCCTGGTTGCCGGACAGTCGTTCCTGGTAGGACATACCGGTCCAGTCATAGCCGATACCGGATGGCAGTTTACTGGCCAGTTGCTCCATCATTGCCATCGCTTCACCGGTACTTTTACCCGGTGCGGCCTGGCCTAAGATTTCCATGGAAGGCAGACCGTTATAGCGTTCCAGACGCGGTGAACCATATTCCCAACGTGAGGTAGAGAAGGCGGAGAACGGCACCATCTGACCGTCGCTGCCGCGAACATACCAGTTGCCAATATCTTCCGGCAACATACGGTATTTCGCTTCAGACATGACGTAAACTTTCTTCACACGACCACGGTCGATGAAGTCATTCACGTAGCTTCCGCCCCATGCTGCACCCAGCGTTGTATTAATGTCACTAATGGAAACACCCAGAGCCTGCGCTTTTTCCTGATCGATATCGATCTTGAACTGCGGCGTATCTTCCAGACCGTTAGGACGTACGCCGACTAACAGATCGGGATGCTTCGCAACTTCACCAAACAGCTGGTTACGCGCCTGGGTTAGTTTCTCATGACCTAAACCTGCCTGGTCAATCAGCTGGAAGTCGAAACCGGTGGCGGTCCCTAACTCCACAATGGCTGGCAGGTTAAAGGCAAAGACCATTGCGTCTTTAATCTGCGAGAATGCGCCCATCGCACGTTGAGTAATCGCCTCAACCTTGTTCTCTTCGCCAGGACGTTCACTCCAGTCTTTCAGAGAAACGAACGCGATACCGGTGTTCTGACCACGACCAGCAAAGCCGAAGCCGTTAACGGCAAACACCGATTCAACGTTCGCTTTTTCTTTGGTCAGATAGTAATCCGTCATTTCGTCCAGCACCTTCTGGGTACGCTCTTGCGTTGCACCCGCTGGCAGCTGAGCCATTGACAGGAATACCCCCTGGTCTTCATCCGGCAGGAACGAGCTTGGCAGACGAACGAACAGATAGGCCATGCCCACGACGATTATCAGATACAGCGCCAGATAACGACCGGTGCTGCGCAGAATTCCGCCCACGCTGTCGGTGTAATGGTGCGTGCTCTTATCGAACATGCGGTTAAACCAGCCGAAGAAGCCTTTTTTGCCTTCTCCGTGATCGCCTTTAGCAATCGGTTTAAGCATGGTCGCACACAGGGCAGGGGTCAGAATCAATGCCACCAGGACTGACAGCGCCATCGCCGAAACAATGGTGATGGAGAACTGACGGTAAATTGCGCCGGTAGAACCCCCGAAGAAAGCCATCGGGATAAATACCGCTGACAGCACCATCGCGATACCAACCAGTGCGCCCTGAATCTGGCCCATCGATTTACGCGTTGCTTCCTTCGGCGGTAGCCCTTCCTCAGCCATTACACGTTCAACGTTCTCGACCACAACGATGGCATCATCCACCAACAGGCCGATGGCGAGCACCATCCCGAACATCGTCAGCGTGTTTATCGAGAAGCCGAAAATCGCAAGGACGGCAAACGTACCCAATAGCACCACCGGCACGGCGATAGTCGGAATCAGCGTCGCGCGGAAGTTCTGCAGGAACAGATACATTACCAGGAACACGAGAATGATTGCTTCCGCCAGCGTTTTCACTACTTCGTGAATAGAAATTTTCACGAACGGCGTGGTGTCATACGGATAAACGATCTTCAGACCTGACGGGAAGAACGGTTCCATCTTCTTCAGTTCTTCGCGGATAGCGTTAGCGGTGTCCAGGGCGTTAGCGCCTGTCGCCAGCTTGATACCCAGACCGGATGCAGGTTTACCGTTGAACTTCGCAATGATGTCGTAATTCTCGCCACCCAGTTCGACTTTCGCTACGTCACGCAGACGCACCTGAGAACCGTCCTGATTCACTTTCAGCAAAATTTTGCTGAACTCATCGGCAGAGGTCAGACGGGTTTGCGCGATGATCGACGCGTTAAGCTGCTGGCCTTTCACCGGCGGCGTACCGCCTAACTGACCGGCTGCAACCTGGGCGTTCTGCGCTTTGATGGCGCTGATCACATCAACCGGCGTCAGTTGGAAGTTATTCAGTTTGTTCGGATCCATCCAGATACGCATCGCGTACTGGGAACCGAACAACTGAACGTCACCCACACCTGAAGTACGGCTGATGGCGTCCTTCATGTTGGCGCCCACGTAGTCGGAAATATCCTCCTGCGTCATGGTGCCGTTGGTGTTGATAACACCGACAACCATCAGGAAGCTGCTGGATGATTTCTCAACGCTCACGCCCTGTTGTTGTACTTCCTGCGGCAAAAGCGGCATTGCCAGCTGCAGTTTGTTCTGCACCTGTACCTGTGCGATATCCGCGTCAGTACCAGACTGGAAGGTTAGGGTGATCTGCACGGTACCCGTGGAGTCACTGTTTGAGGACATGTACATCAGGTTATCGATACCGTTCATATTCTGTTCGATAACCTGCGTAACAGTATCCTGTACTGTTTTGGCATCAGCGCCAGGATAGGTCGCGGAGATCGTCACTGCAGGCGGTGCAATAGTTGGATATTGCGCTACCGGCAATTTGAGGATCGCGAGCCCCCCTGCCAACATGATGATAATGGCGATCACCCACGCAAATATTGGGCGATCGATAAAGAAATTAGGCATGTCTTAACGGCTCCTGTTTAAGTTAAGACTTGGACTGTTCAGGCTGGCTACCGCTTGCTGCTTGCTGGTTGTTATCAGCGGTGATTTCCTGCGCTTTTACCTGCGCGCCAGGACGTACTTTTTGCAGCCCAGTGACAATCACACGGTCGCCCGGTTTAAGTCCATCAGTGACTAACCATTTGTCGCCAATCGCTTGTGAGGCGACAATTTGACGAGTTTCAACTTTGTCGTCTGCACCGACAACCAATGCACTGGCATCGCCACGCGGTGTGCGGGTAACGCCTTGCTGTGGAACCAGTAATGCAGTTGGGTTAGTCCCTTCTTCCAGACGTGCGCGAACGAACATACCTGGCAGTAAGGTGTGATCCGGGTTAGGGAAGATTGCGCGTAACGTAATCGATCCGGTGGTTTGATCAACCGTCACATCAGAAAATTCCAGCGTACCGGACTGCGGGAATTTAATACCGTCATTGGTCGCCAGTTCGACTTTCGCTTTACCGTTTTCTTGCTTAAGCGTGCCGTTGGCCAATTCTTGTTTCAGGCGCAGGAAGTCGTTACTTGACTGCGTCACGTCCACATAGATTGGGTCAAGCTGCTGAACGGTCGCCAGTGCGGTCGCCTGACCATTTTGCACCAGAGCGCCTTCAGTAACGGATGACTTACCAATGCGGCCGCTGATCGGCGACGTCACTTTGGTATAGGCCAGATTGATGCGTGCAGTTTCTACCGCGGCTTTCGCGGCGACAACGGCGGCGTTCGCCTGCTGTGCGTCTGCCAGCGCGCTATCGTAATCCTGTTGACTAATGTACTTAGTCCCCAACAGTTTCTGATAACGTTTGACCGTCAGTTGAGCGATATTTGCTGCGGCTTGTGCTTTGGCCAGATCGCCTTTTGCGCTTTCATAAGCGGCCTGGTAAGTAGCAGGATCAATCTGATAGAGAGATACACCCGCTTCGATGTCACCACCTTCCGTGAAATTACGCTTCAGGATAATACCGCTAACCTGAGGACGAACTTCAGCAATGCGATACGCACTGGTGCGACCCGGGAGTTCGGTTGTTATCTGTAGAGGTTCAGTTTTGAGCGTAACAACTCCAACCTCTGGCATCTGCTGGCCCCCTTGTTGGGCCTGTTTGTCGTCACATCCTGTTAGCGCTAAGCTGCCTGAGAGCATCAGAACGACTGCCAGAGGCGTTAACCCTCTGTTTTTGTTCATATGTAAACCTCGAGTGTCCGATTTCAAATTGATCAATGGCTAAAAGCCCATAAACCCATTGCTGCGTTTATATTATCGTCGTGCTATGGTACATACATTCACAAATGTATGTAAATCTAACGCCTGTAAATTCACTGACCTATGGCACGAAAAACCAAACAACAAGCACAGGAAACACGACAGCACATTCTCGATGTCGCTCTGCGTTTGTTTTCGCAACAAGGGGTATCATCCACCTCGCTTGCGGAGATCGCAAAAGCCGCTGGTGTCACGCGCGGCGCAATCTATTGGCATTTCAAAAACAAATCGGATTTATTCAGTGAAATCTGGGAGCTAGCAAAACCTAACATTGATGAGTTAGAGATTGAGTATCAGGCAAAATTCCCCGACGATCCACTATCAGTATTAAGAGAAATTTTAATTTACGTTCTTGAAGCTACCGTGACAGAAGAACGCCGACGTTTGTTGTTGGAAATTATATTCCACAAATGCGAATTTGTCGGGGAAATGGCCTCTGTTCAGTTAGCTCAACGTAGTCTGTGTATTGAAAATTACGACCGTATCGAACAAACATTGCGGCACTGCATGAATGCCAACATGCTGCCGGAAAATTTGAACACGCGTCGCGTGGCGGTGCTGCTGCGTAGCTACGTTACCGGAATTATAGAGAACTGGTTATTTGCCCCAGAATCTTTTGATCTGAAAAAAGAGGCCCGGGAATACATCGCTGTACTGCTGGAGATGTGTCTTCTCTGCCCAAGCCTGCGGGTTAACGTGGCGAAAACCTGCTAACGCTTTGGGTCTGAACCAGGAATTCTCCTGGTCGTTTTGCCTGCTGCTATTCTGCCGGTCACAGCCGTGATATTCTTGCTGCTTGACTATTTTCGGTCACTTTTCCGGTTCAGAAACGTTCATTCTCATGACTATGTTGCAGCTCTATAAACGTTCACAGCATCTTATTGCTATTACCATTCTTTTCTTCATTCTATTGCTATCCTGCCAGTCATCTGCATTTGCGCGGGCGCAACAGAGTGGTGAACTGCCGACGAAAGCGGATATTCAGAGCCAGTTAGACACGCTGAATAAACAAAAAGATCTCTCCGCGCAGGATAAGTTGGTCCAACAGGATCTCATCGATACCATTGCCACGCTGGATAAAATCGATCGCGTGAAGGATGAAACCGTACAGCTTCGGCAGAAAGTTGCCCAGGCGCCGGAAAAAATGCGTCAGGCGACGGATGCGCTAAATTCGCTTAGCGATGTTGATAATGACGATGAAACGCGAAAAACGCTAAGTACGCTCTCCTTACGACAGCTTGAGTCGCGCGTGGCGCAGGTTCTGGATGACCTGCAGAGTTCGCAAAACGATCTTGCCGCTTACAACAGCCAACTGGTGTCGCTGCAGACGCAGCCAGAGCGCGTACAAAATGCGATGTACACCGCGTCGCAACAGATGCAGCAAATTCGCAATCGACTTGATGGCACCAGTGTGGGAGAGGCGGCTTTACGCCCCAGCCAGCAGGTGCTGCTGCAGGCGCAGCAGGCGCTGCTGAATGCGCAGATCGACCAGCAGCGTAAGAGCCTCGAAGGTAATACGGTTTTGCAGGACACCCTGCAAAAACAACGCGATTACGTGACGGCGAACAGTAACCGCCTTGAACATCAGCTTCAGCTCTTGCAAGAAGCGGTGAACAGCAAACGACTGACGTTAACCGAAAAGACGGCGCAGGAAGCGGTAACGCCGGACGAAGCCGAGCGTATCCAGTCCAATCCGTTAGTGAAGCAGGAGCTTGATGTTAACCATCAGCTCAGCCAGCGCCTGATTGCCGCGACTGAAAACGGCAACAGCCTGATGCAGCAAAATATCAAAGTTAAAAACTGGCTTGACCGCGCCCTGCAATCCGAACGCAACATTAAAGAGCAGATCGCCGTTCTGAAAGGCAGTCTGCTGCTGTCGCGCATTTTATATCAGCAACAACAAACGCTGCCGTCGGCAGATGAGCTTGCCGATATGACCAACCGGATCGCCGATTTGCGTCTGGAGCAGTTCGAGGTCAACCAGCAGCGTGATGCGTTGTTCCAGAACGATGCGTTTGTCGCCAAACTGGAAGAAGGGCACAGCAACGAAGTTAATCCTGAAGTCCACGATGCCCTGATGCAGGTCGTGGATATGCGTCGTGAACTGTTGGATCAGCTAAATAAGCAGTTGGGCAACCAGTTGATGATGGCGATTAATCTGCAAATCAACCAGCAACAGTTAATGAGCGTGTCGAAAAACCTGAAAGGGATCCTCACGCAGCAAATTTTCTGGGTTAACAGTAACCGTCCGATGGACTGGGACTGGATCAAAGCCTTCCCACAAACGCTAAAAGACCAGTTTAAGTCGATGAAAATCACGGTGAACTGGGAAAAAGCCTGGCCAGCCGTATTTATTGCGTTCCTGGCAGGACTGCCGCTGCTGCTTATCGCCGGGTTAATCCGCTGGCGTTTGAGGTGGCTGAAGGATTATCAGGCAAAATTAGCCGCCGCGGTGGGGAACCTGCGTAACGACAGCCAGCTTAATACACCCAAAGCAATTCTGATCGATCTCATCAGAGCCTTGCCGGCATGTCTGATTATCCTCGCGGTGGGCCTGATTTTGCTGACCATGCAGCTGAATATCAGTGACCTGCTGTGGGCGTTTAGCAAGAAGATGACCATCTTCTGGCTGGTGTTTGGTCTGTGCTGGAAGGTGCTGGAAAAAGATGGCGTGGCGATTCGTCATTTTGGCATGCCAGCGCAGCAGACCAGCCACTGGCGCCGCCAGATTGTTCGTATCAGCCTTGCGTTGTTGCCGCTCAACTTCTGGTCGGTCATTGCTGAGCTGTCGCCGCTTAATTTGATGGACGATGTGCTTGGCCAGGTGGTCATTTTCCTCAACCTGCTGCTGATCGCCTTCCTGGTATGGCCAATGTGCCGCGAAAGCTGGCGTGACAAAGAGTCGCATGGTCTACGTCTAGTCACCATTACCGTGCTGTCTATTATTCCGATTGCACTAATGGTGCTGACGGCGACAGGGTATTTCTACACCACGCTGCGCCTGGCCGGTCGTTGGATTGAAACGGTCTATCTGGTTATCCTCTGGAACCTGCTGTACCAGACGGTGCTGCGTGGATTGAGCGTAGCGGCACGCCGTATTGCCTGGCGTCGTGCGCTGGCGCGTCGTCAGAACCTGGTTAAAGAAGGGGCTGAAGGCGCAGAACCACAGGAAGAACCGACCATTGCGCTGGAGCAGGTTAACCAGCAAACGCTGCGTATCACCATGCTGGTGATGGTTGCCCTGTTTGGGGTTCTGTTCTGGGCTATTTGGTCTGATTTGATAACCGTATTCAGCTACCTCGACAGCATAACGCTCTGGCATTACAACGGCACCGAAGCAGGGGCTGCGGTGGTGAAAGACGTCACCATGGGCAGTCTGCTGTTTGCGATTATTGCCTCAATGGTCGCGTGGGCGCTGATCCGTAACTTACCCGGCCTGCTGGAAGTGCTGGTGCTTTCGCGACTGAAGATGCGTCAGGGCGCTTCCTATGCGATCACTACGATCCTTAACTACGCCATCATCGCCATCGGCGCGATGACGGTCTTCGGATCGCTCGGCGTCTCGTGGGATAAGCTACAGTGGCTGGCAGCTGCTCTGTCGGTTGGTCTTGGTTTTGGTCTGCAGGAAATTTTCGGTAACTTTGTTTCCGGTCTGATTATTCTGTTTGAACGTCC
Source organism: Citrobacter sp. Ce104 (assembly GCF_030334595.1). Classification (NCBI taxonomy): domain Bacteria; kingdom Pseudomonadati; phylum Pseudomonadota; class Gammaproteobacteria; order Enterobacterales; family Enterobacteriaceae; genus Citrobacter; species Citrobacter sp. Ce104. Next base: position 622,408 of record NZ_JAOWDP010000064.1, on the reverse strand, counting down.
GGTCCGCATCGGCGATACCGTGACTATCGGTACGTTTTCAGGAACGGTCAGCAAGATCCGTATCCGTGCCACCACCATTACCGACTTCGATCGCAAAGAAGTGATCATCCCGAACAAAGCATTCGTGACGGAGCGTTTGATTAACTGGTCGCTCTCTGATACCACCACGCGTCTGGTGATCCGCATTGGTGTGGCCTACGGTTCGGATCTGGACAAAGTGAAGAAAGTGTTGCTGCAGGCGGCGATGGAACACCCGAAAGTCATGCACGATCCGGAGCCTGCGGTGTTCTTTACCGCCTTTGGCGCCAGTACGCTTGATCATGAACTGCGTTTATACGTACGTGAACTGCGCGATCGTAGTCATACGGTTGATGAACTTAACCGTGCGGTGGATCGTTTGTGCCGTGAAAACGACATTGATATCGCCTTTAACCAGCTCGAAGTGCACCTGCATAATGCGAAAGGCGACACCGTGACCGAGGTTAAGCGTGACATCATCAAGGGTGACGATCCGACGCCTTCGGTAGGTTAAGTTGCAATCAGGGCGGCATATTTGCCGCCCTGATTGTATTTAGTGAGTCAGCGCTGTCAGCTCTTCCTGGGTCAGGCCCGTAAGATGTGTAATCAGGTCCGGTTCCAGACCGCTGGTGAGCATTTTTTGTGCGATATCACGCGCTTTTGCCTGCCGACCTTCTTCTAACCCTTTTTCCAGCCCTTGTTGCATGCCTTCCGCTCTTCCTTTTTCTTCCAGCCATTCGGCAATTGTCATCAGCTGTTCCTTGTACTGTGGCGTACTCTGCGCCAGTTGACGGACAAGTACGCCGGGTTCCGTGGTATTTCCTGCTTTCAGCATGTAATTGATCAAAACGTCGATTTGAAACTCTGTCAGATGATCTTGCGTTAAGAGCGTAATCAGTTGATCCAATAACTCGCTAAGATCCCGTCGACGAATATGTTTTTGCAGGAGTTCCAGCATCGCGACCCGCTGATGCTGCAAGATCTGATTATCTGGCATTACGGTCAGGTCTACCAGTGCAAATTCATTGCCGTAAAGCGCTTTCGCAAGCTGTGGTTCGCCAAACAGGTGATGCCAGTTGAGAGTATAGGGCCACGGACTTTCCATGCCATGGTAAAACAACACCGGTACCACCAGAGGTAAGGTTTTATGCCCGGCGTTAAGGTGATGCTGCATGGCGGCAACAGCGTAGCGCATCAGGCGAAAGGCCATGAATTTATCGGGTTTACTCTGATGTTCAATCAGCGCGTAAACGTAGCCGGGTCCATGTGTTGTTTGCAGGGAATAGAGGATATCTGAATAGCTGGTGCGTAAATCGTCCTCAATAAAGCTGCCTGATTCCAGGGTTAATGTTTCCATATTGCATATATTGAGAAATGCTTCAGGCAAATGGATCTGCAAAAAATCTCGGGCGACCTCTTTTTGCGTCAGCATTTGCCGAAAGACCGCATCGTGCGGCGTGGTGGGGAGTCGTTCCATGATCTGTCCGTTATCGTCGTGATGTTGCGACGACTCTGACACCAAAGCCAATGGCAGACCAGAGGGCAGTTAATCAGTTTGCGAGGTGCCTTCCGCACTTTTAAGCTTGTTTTCATAATCACGCATAACGATCTCCAGCGCGCGTAGCACTGTGCGTGCTGGGAGCTGATTTTCCTCAAGTAAAACAATCAGGTCGACGGCCAGTTTGACCTCGTCCGGGGCATTCTCTAATGACATAAATTCTCCGGGGATTAGCGGGTTAAACGCGCCAGCACGTTTTCTATTCTTGCCAGTGCATGACGACAACGCGCGAGTCGCGCTTCGAATGCTTCTACTTCACGATGCAGTTTTTGCTGTTCTTCAAAGCCGGTAGCCTGAGCCAGGCGCTCTTTGCGTTCTCGCGTCATTTCAACCAGACGGCGTTCAAACTCCTGGTGTTGTACTCGCTTGCGCTGCCAGCGCGCAAGACCTGGAGATGCGCTGTCCCACTCCCGGAGCGACCAACTGGCGGTTTCACGTGAAATCGCCTCTAACTGTGAGGCAAGGTGTTCCGCAAGCCAGCTAATTTGTGGTAGTTGCTGCTGCTCGACTGCGCGGCGCAGGGCCGCGAGATTATCATCTGCTTCATCCAGACAGGCCTGCAGCAACGTGCTGCGGGTGTGAAACAGATGTCTGTCAAAGCGGGCGCTAAGCGTTGCATGGTGCGCCAGGGGGGCACAACGCTGGCGTAGGCGGTTAAGCTGGTTTTCGAGCGTCTGAAGCAGCATGACGGTTTTCACGACAACACTCCGATGAAAATGAGAACTGTTATGCTAAAGTAGCGATTCTCTGTGTTAAGTACTCATATTATGCAACGCATTATTCTAATCATCATTGGCTGGATAGCGGTAGTGCTAGGTACGCTGGGCGTTGTATTGCCTCTGTTGCCGACGACGCCGTTTATACTTCTGGCTGCCTGGTGTTTTGCCCGCTCATCGCCGCGTTTTCACGACTGGCTGCTGTACCGTTCGTGGTTCGGCGGGTATCTGCGCCACTGGCAAAAACACCGCGCGATGCCGCCGGGAGCGAAGCCGCGCGCTATTTTGTTGATCCTGGTGACGTTTGGTATCTCACTGTGGCTGGTCAATATGATGTGGGTACGCGGCCTGCTGCTGGTCATCCTCGCCTGTTTACTGATTTTTATGTGGCGGATCCCGGTGATTGATGAAAAACAACAAAAGCAGTAAAGCGCAATAAACGCTGTTGCAATTGTCTCCCACAGTCAGTAAATTCGACCGTTTTCGAGCACAGGCGCAGGTGGTCAAAGGTTAAGCAAGTGTAACCTTGACTCATATATAGACACAAAATCATTCAAGATACGTCGAGGATGAAGTGTATAGTGCGCCGTGAAGTAATACTGTATTAATCAGGCACAAACTTATGACCGCGACTGCACAGCAGCTTGAGTTTCTCAAAAATAGCATCAAAAGCATCCACGACTACCCAAAACCGGGCATTCTCTTTCGTGATGTCACCAGTTTACTGGAAGACCCGAAAGCCTACGCCCTCAGCATTGAATTGCTGGTTGAACGCTACAAAAATGCGGGTATCACAAAAGTGGTTGGCACCGAAGCGCGTGGCTTCCTGTTTGGCGCGCCGGTAGCGTTGGGTCTGGGCGTCGGCTTTGTTCCAGTACGCAAACCCGGTAAGCTTCCGCGTGAAGTTATTGCTGAGAGCTATGAACTGGAATACGGCACCGATCAGCTGGAAATCCACGTTGATGCCATCAAACCTGGCGATAAAGTCCTGGTTGTGGATGATCTGCTGGCAACCGGCGGCACGATTGAAGCGACCGTGAAACTGATCCGCCGTCTGGGTGGGGAAGTGACCGATGCCGCTTTTATCATTAACCTGTTTGATCTGGGCGGCGAACAGCGTCTGGAAAAACAGGGGCTGACCTGTTATAGCCTGGTTCCATTCCCAGGCCACTAAGTCGGGCTATCTTATCCCGGCTGAAGTAATACCGAGACACACAACCTCGCCGTCGCTGCGAGGTTGTGTTAGCATTATCCCCCTGTGAATCCACCCTCCAGCCTTTCAGAGCCTGCCAATGAGTTATCAGGTCTTAGCCCGAAAATGGCGCCCACAAACCTTTGCTGACGTCGTCGGCCAGGAACATGTGCTGACGGCACTGGCGAACGGCTTGTCGCTAGGGCGTATTCATCATGCTTATTTGTTTTCCGGCACCCGTGGCGTCGGGAAAACCTCTATCGCCCGTTTGCTGGCGAAGGGATTAAACTGTGAAACCGGCATCACCGCGACGCCGTGCGGCGTGTGCGATAACTGCCGCGAAATCGAGCAGGGGCGTTTTGTCGATCTGATTGAAATCGACGCCGCCTCACGCACCAAAGTCGAAGATACCCGTGACCTGCTGGATAACGTCCAGTATGCGCCTGCGCGCGGTCGCTTTAAGGTCTACTTGATCGACGAAGTGCACATGCTGTCGCGCCACAGTTTTAACGCCTTGCTGAAAACGCTCGAAGAGCCGCCCGCGCACGTTAAGTTCCTGCTGGCGACTACCGATCCGCAGAAGCTGCCGGTGACTATCCTGTCGCGCTGTCTGCAATTCCATCTTAAAGCGTTGGATGTCGATCAGATTCGTCATCAGCTTGAGCATATTCTCAAAGAAGAGCATATCGCGCATGAACCACGTGCGCTGCAACTGCTGGCTCGCGCCGCGGACGGTAGCCTGCGCGATGCGCTGAGTCTGACCGATCAGGCGATCGCCAGCGGCGATGGTCAGGTCTCGACCGACGCGGTCAGCACCATGCTCGGCACGCTGGACGACGACCAGGCGCTCTCGCTTGTTGAAGCGGTTGTGGCTGCGGACGGTGAACGCGTTATGACGCTGGTTAACGATGCCGCTGCGCGTGGGATCGAATGGGAAGCGCTGCTGGTTGAGATGTCGGCTTTGCTGCACCGTATTGCTATGGTTCAACTTTCACCCGCCGCGCTCGGTAGCGATATGGTCGCCATTGAACAGCGTATGCGCGAGCTGGCGCGAATCGTCCCGCCAACCGATGTGCAGCTTTACTACCAGACTCTGTTAATCGGGCGCAAAGAACTGCCGTATGCGCCGGACAGGCGAATGGGCGTCGAAATGACGCTGCTGCGTGCGCTGGCTTTTCATCCGCGCATGCCGCTCCCGGAACCTGAAGTCCAGCGACAGTCGTTTGCCCCGGTCGCACCCACTGCGGTGATGACCCCGACGCAGGTGCAGCAGCAGCCAGCGCCTGCGCAACAGCAACAGAATGTGCCGCTCTCCGATGCCACCAGCCAGGTGCTGGCGGCGCGCAGTCAGTTGCAACGTGCTCAGGGAGCAACCAAACCAAAAAAGAGTGAACCGGCAGCCGCTTCCCGCGCGCGGCCGGTGAATAATGCTGCGCTGGAAAGACTGGCTTCGGTGTCGGAACGTGTTCAGGCGCGTCCGGCAGTTTCTGCGCTGGAAAAAGCGCCAGCGAAGAAAGAAGCGTATCGCTGGAAAGCGACCAATCCTGTTGCAGAAGTTAAAGAAGTCGTCGCCACGCCGAAAGCGCTGAAAAAAGCGCTTGAGCATGAAAAAACGCCGGAGCTGGCGGCAAAGCTTGCGGCTGAAGCCATTGAACGCGACCCGTGGGCTGCGCAGGTAAGCCAGCTCTCGTTGCCAAAACTGGTGGAGCAGGTGGCGCTCAATGCCTGGAAAGAAGAGAATGGCAACGTGGTTTGCCTGCACCTGCGTTCCACGCAGCGACACCTTAATTCCAGCGGCGCGCAGCAAAAACTGGCTGAAGCACTGAGTTCCTTAACGGGGTCAACGGTTGAATTGACCATCGTTGAAGATGATAATCCAGCGGTGCGTACGCCGCTGGAGTGGCGTCAGGCCATTTATGAAGAGAAGCTCGCGCAGGCGCGTGAGTCGATTATTGCGGATAATAACATTCAGACGCTGCGTCGTTTTTTCGATGCGGACCTGGACGAAGAGAGTATTCGCCCCATTTGATCGTGAGCCTAATGGTTTGACGGTCGTCATCCCTTAACGTGATTGAGAGAGAAGCCTATGTTTGGTAAAGGCGGTCTGGGGAACCTGATGAAACAGGCCCAGCAGATGCAAGAAAAAATGCAACAGATGCAGGAAGAAGTCGCCAAGCTGGAAGTGACCGGCGAATCTGGCGCTGGCCTGGTTAAAGTGACCATCAACGGCGCGCACAACTGCCGTCGCGTGGAGATCGATCCAAGCCTGCTGGAAGACGACAAAGAAATGCTGGAAGACCTGGTCGCTGCGGCATTCAACGACGCGGCGCGTCGCATTGAAGAGACGCAGAAAGAGAAGATGGCTTCTGTTTCCTCCGGAATGCAGCTGCCGCCTGGCTTTAAGATGCCGTTCTGATGCAAACCAGCCCGCTGTTAACTCAGCTTATGGAAGCATTGCGCTGTCTGCCGGGCGTTGGCCCGAAGTCTGCGCAGCGCATGGCGTTCACGCTGCTTCAGCGCGATCGCAGCGGCGGGATGCGTCTGGCGCAGGCGTTAACGAAGGCGATGTCGGAAATCGGCCACTGTGCCGATTGCCGCACCTTCACAGAGCAGGACGTCTGCAACATCTGCTCGAACCCGCGTCGCCAGGAGAACGGTCAGATTTGCGTGGTGGAAAGTCCGGCGGACATCTACGCCATTGAGCAAACTGGGCAATTTTCCGGACGTTACTTCGTGCTGATGGGACACCTGTCGCCGCTGGACGGTATTGGCCCTGATGATATCGGGCTGGATCGTCTCGAACAGCGACTGGCGTCTGAGCAAATCAACGAACTGATCCTGGCGACCAATCCCACGGTCGAAGGAGAGGCGACCGCCAACTATATTGCTGAGCTTTGCATGCAGTATGGCGTTGAAGCCAGCCGTATCGCCCATGGCGTTCCGGTAGGCGGCGAGCTGGAAATGGTCGATGGCACCACGCTGTCGCACTCTCTGGCAGGACGACACAAGATTAAATTCTGAACAAACGGAGGCCGCGACGGCGGCTTCCGCTTGAAATCCTTCCCGCTTGTCCCCATTTCACCCTCAACGTGTTTTTACCATTGAAAATGGCATTGTTGAGGTAGATCTACATGAAAGGACAAGAAACTCGTGGTTTTCAGTCAGAAGTAAAACAGCTTCTGCACCTGATGATCCATTCTCTGTATTCCAATAAAGAAATCTTCCTGCGTGAGCTTATCTCTAACGCCTCGGATGCGGCAGACAAGCTGCGTTTCCGCGCTCTGTCTAACCCGGATCTGTATGAAGGTGATGGTGAGCTGCGTGTACGTGTTTCCTTCGATAAAGATAAGCGTACGTTGACCATTGCCGATAACGGCGTGGGGATGAACCGCGATGACGTTATCGATCATCTGGGGACCATTGCAAAATCCGGCACCAAATCTTTCCTCGAATCCATGGGCTCCGATCAGGCGAAAGACAGCCAGTTGATCGGCCAGTTCGGGGTTGGTTTCTACTCTGCGTTCATCGTGGCGGACAAAGTTACCGTACGTACCCGCGCTGCGGGCGATAAACCGGAAAACGGCGTGTTCTGGGAATCTGCGGGCGAAGGCGAGTACACCGTAGCTGACATCACCAAAGACGATCGCGGCACCGAAATCACTCTGCATCTGCGCGAAGGCGAAGACGAGTTCCTGGATGACTGGCGCGTACGTTCCATCATCAGCAAATATTCCGACCATATCGCGCTGCCGGTAGAGATCGAAAAATCCGAAGAGAAAGACGGCGAGACCGTGGTTTCCTGGGAAAAGATCAACAAGGCGCAGGCGCTGTGGACCCGTAACAAGTCGGAAATCAAAGACGACGAGTACAACGAATTCTACAAGCATATCGCCCACGACTTCACTGACCCGCTGACCTGGAGCCACAACCGTGTGGAAGGTAAGCAGGAGTACACCAGCCTGCTGTACATCCCGTCCCAGGCACCGTGGGATATGTGGAACCGCGATCACAAGCATGGGCTGAAACTGTATGTTCAGCGTGTGTTCATCATGGACGACGCCGAGCAGTTCATGCCGAACTATCTGCGCTTTGTGCGCGGCCTGATAGATTCCAACGATCTGCCGCTGAACGTTTCTCGTGAGATCCTGCAGGACAGCACCGTCACCCGTAACCTGCGCAGCGCGCTGACCAAACGCGTACTGCAGATGCTGGAAAAACTGGCGAAAGACGACGCGGAAAAATACCAGACCTTCTGGAAACAGTTCGGCCTGGTGCTGAAAGAAGGACCGGCGGAAGACCATGCCAACCAGGAAACGATCGCTAAGCTGATGCGCTTCGCGTCCACGCACACTGACTCCTCCGCGCAAACCGTGTCGCTGGAAGATTACGTGTCGCGGATGAAAGAAGGGCAGGAGAAAATTTACTACATCACTGCAGACAGCTATGCGGCGGCGAAGAGCAGCCCGCACCTGGAACTGCTGCGTAAGAAAGGCATCGAAGTGCTGCTGCTTTCTGACCGCATCGATGAGTGGATGATGAACTACCTGACCGAGTTCGACGGTAAGGCATTCCAGTCCGTCGCCAAAGCTGACGAGTCCATCGACAAATTGGCGGATGAAGTTGACGAATCGGCAAAAGAAGCGGAAAAAGCGCTGACGCCGTTCGTTGAGCGCGTGAAAACCCTGCTGGGCGACCGCGTAAAAGAAGTGCGACTGACCCACCGCCTGACCGACACGCCGGCCATCGTCACCACCGATGCGGACGAAATGAGCACCCAGATGGCGAAACTGTTCGCCGCTGCGGGTCAGGCCGTACCGGAAGTGAAATACATCTTTGAACTGAACCCGGACCACGTGCTGGTAAAACGCACGGCGGATACCCAGGATGAAGCGCAGTTCAAAGAGTGGGTTGAACTGCTGCTGGATCAGGCACTGTTTGCTGAGCGCGGCACGCTGGAAGATCCGAACCAGTTCATCCGTCGTATGAACCAGTTGCTGGTGTCCTGATAGCCGTAATGTAATGCCGGATGGCGCTAACGCTTATCCGGCCAACGAGCAGGCAGCTTATGAAAGCCCGATGAGCGTAGCGCCATCGGGCGTTTTTTTATCCTCTCTTTTCTTCATTTTCCTCCGTTAACCGTTTCAGCGTCGGGCGTCTTCCTTGAGCCAATTGCGTGATGGTGGTATCGTTTAGCGCTTTTTAAAAAATATCGACAACCTTTAAGGGGATTTTCGTAATGCGTATCATTCTGCTTGGCGCTCCGGGCGCGGGTAAAGGAACTCAGGCTCAGTTCATCATGGAGAAGTATGGTATTCCGCAAATCTCCACCGGTGATATGCTGCGTGCCGCCGTGAAATCTGGCTCCGAGCTGGGCAAACAAGCGAAAGACATCATGGACGCCGGTAAGCTGGTGACTGATGAGCTGGTGATCGCGCTGGTAAAAGAGCGTATTGCTCAGGAAGACTGCCGTAATGGTTTCCTGCTTGATGGCTTCCCGCGTACTATTCCGCAGGCTGACGCCATGAAAGAAGCAGGCATCAACGTGGACTACGTTCTGGAGTTTGACGTACCTGACGAGCTGATCGTTGACCGTATCGTGGGGCGTCGCGTACACGCTGCTTCTGGCCGCGTTTACCACATCAAATTCAACCCGCCTAAGGTTGAAGGTAAAGACGACGTGACCGGCGAAGAGCTGACCACCCGTAAAGACGATCAGGAAGAGACCGTACGTAAGCGCCTGGTGGAATACCATCAGATGACCGCTCCGCTGATCGGCTATTACTCTAAAGAAGCGCAGGCGGGTAACACCAAATACGCGAAAGTTGACGGCACCCAGGCCGTGGCTGACGTGCGCGCAGCGCTGGAAAAAATCCTCGGTTAATTTTTTAACGCGGTTAATGCCGGATGGTGGTGTAAACACCACCATCCGGCAAATTCTCGTCTTACCTCTCACAGCAATTAGTTCTTCTTTATCGCTTTTCCGCTACAATTATCAACAATTTGAATCGATAAGAGGCGGTAATGCGTCAGACGAAAACCGGTATCCTGCTGGCAAACCTCGGTACTCCCGATGCCCCAACCCCCGAAGCCGTTAAGCGCTATCTGCGCCAGTTTTTAAGCGATCAACGCGTAGTCGATACGTCACCTGCGCTGTGGTGGCCACTGTTGCGCGGCGTTATTTTGCCGCTACGTGCCCCGCGAGTGGCAAAACTGTACCAGTCAATCTGGATGGAAGACGGTTCCCCGCTGATGGTCTACAGCAAGGCGCAACAGCAGGCGCTGGCACAACGTTTGCCAAATACGCCTGTCGCGCTGGGGATGAGTTATGGTTCGCCGTCGCTCGAAAGCGCGGTTGATGAGCTGCTGGCAAGCGGGGTAGAACACATAGTGGTGTTACCTCTGTACCCGCAATATTCCTGTTCGACGGTAGCGGCGGTCTGGGATGAACTGGCGCGCATCTTAGCGCGTAAACGCGGTATTCCTGGCGTCTCGTTTATTCGTGATTACGCCGATGACAGCAGCTACATTGATGCGCTGGCCAAGAGCGCCCGGGATTCATTTGCTCAGCATGGCGAACCTGATTTACTGCTGCTCTCCTACCACGGCATTCCGCAGCGCTACGCCGATGAAGGCGATGACTACCCGCAGCGCTGTCGCGATACGACGCGTGAGCTGGTTTCAGCGCTTGGTCTGCCGCCGGAAAAAGTCATGATGACCTTCCAGTCTCGCTTTGGCCGCGAACCATGGCTGACGCCGTATACCGACGAAACGTTAAAAATGCTGGCGGAGAAAGGGACCCGACATATCCAGGTTATGTGTCCGGGCTTTGCGGCCGATTGCCTCGAAACGCTGGAAGAGATAGCGGTACAAAATCGGGAGATTTTCCTCGAGGCTGGCGGTAAGCAATATGAGTATATCCCGGCGCTGAACGCCACGCCGGAACATATCGAAATGATGGTCAATCTGACTGCAGCTTACCGTTAAAGCTGTGCCCTGAAGTAACGCGCGCCCTCCCGCAACGCATCGTCGGCGGTTTTCATCATCCGCGAATAGTGCAGGAAGGCGTGCAGCGTGCCGGGGTACATTTTGTACTGGCAGGGCTGCTGATGCGTCTGTAGCGTCTGGAATAATAAGCGGCTATCGTCAATCAGCGGATCAAACTCCGCGCCGGCAATAAAACACGGCGGCACATCGCGCGTCAGATCGTTATTAAACAGGCAATAATACGGTGACTCGCGATCGTCGGTGCTACGCAGGTACGCGTTTTCGTACATCTGCAAGTCCTCGCGGGTTAAACCATCCCACGCTCCGCCCATCAGCCGTCTGCTCAGTGATTCCTGCAGGCCGTAAAGCCCATACCACAACAGCACCCCAGCCACCTTGCCGCAGACAATGTGTTTATCCCGCAGCCACAGTGCGCTGGCCAGCGCCAGCATGGCCCCGGCGGAATCACCGGCAAAACCAATATGATTCACATTAAGGGAATAGTCGCCAGCGTGCTGATGAAAATACTGGCAAAGGGCGACAATCTCTTCGATGGCTTGCGGGAAACGAGCTTCCGGCGACAGCGAATAGTCGATACCAATTACCGTGCACTGCGTATAGTGCGCCAGTAAGCGCATAATGCGATCGTGGGTATCCAGATTACCGAGAATAAAACCGCCGCCGTGCAGGTAATATAGCGTCGCCTGGCTATGGGGCTGCGGAGCGTAAATGCGTGTGGCAACGGGGCCGCACGCGGTAGAAATAACGCATTCACGGGTATTCATCTGTGGCGCATCGGCATTCCACAGCTGTCGTTCATGAATATAGTGTTGGCGCTGGGCCACGATGTCATCGGCAGCGGGCCACGGCGGCAAATCGTCGCGATGAAAATTCACCACGCTTTTCATTTCATCCGAAATTTTGTCGAGTACGGGGATCTTGTTTTCCGGCTTCATAAAACGCTCCTTGTGAAGGTGAGTTATTGTAGAAATTAATCCCGTTTAAACTGCGATCTCACCGTCCGATATTGAAACTCAGTGCCGCATCGCATGCGCAGCAGGGAATGTGCTACCATGCATCGCTCAGTTAACCACCCGTAAAATCGACCATGAAATTTCCCGGTAAACGCAAATCCAAACACTATTTTCCCGTCAGCGCGCGCGATCCGTTGCTGCAACAAATTCAGCCAGAAAATGAAACCAGCGCAGCCTGGGTGGTGGGTATTGACCAGACGCTGGTGGATATTGAAGCCAAAGTGGATGATGGCTTTGTAAAACGTTATGGATTAAGCGCCGGGCATTCTCTGGTGATTGCCGATGATGTCGCAGAAGCGCTCTATCAGGAGCTGGTGCGTGAAAATTTGATCACCCATCAGTTTGCGGGCGGTACTATCGGTAACACGATGCACAACTACTCCGTGCTGGCGGATGACCGCTCGGTGCTGCTGGGCGTGATGTGCAGCAATATCGAGATTGGCAGCTATGCGTACCGCTATTTATGCAATACCTCCAGCCGTACCGATCTGAACTATCTGCAAGGCGTTAATGGACCGATTGGCCGCTGCTTTACGCTGATTGGCGAGTCAGGTGAGCGTACCTTCGCGATCAGCCCAGGGCATATGAATAAGCTACGGGCAGATAGCATCCCTGAATCGGTGATTGCCGGAGCGTCCGCGCTGGTGCTGACGTCCTATCTGGTGCGCTGCGAGCCGGGCGAGCCGATGCCGGAAGCGACCATGAAGGCAATTGAATATGCTAAAAAACACAATGTTCCGGTGGTACTGACGCTGGGCACCAAGTTCGTCATTGCCGATAACCCGCAGTGGTGGCAGGCGTTCCTCAAAGAGCATGTCTCTATTCTGGCGATGAATGAAGAAGAGGCCGAAGCGCTGACAGGCGAGAACGATCCGCTGCTGGCGTCCGACAAAGCGCTGGATTGGGTGGACCTGGTGCTGTGCACCGCGGGTCCGGCGGGTCTGTATATGGCGGGCTTTACGGAAGAAGAAGTTAAACGTAAAACCCAGCATCCGCTGCTGCCTGGGGCTATTGCCGAATTTAACCAGTACGAATTCAGCCGCGCCATGCGCCATAAAGACTGTATCAATCCGCTGCGCGTGTATTCGCACATTGCGCCGTATATGGGCGGGCCTGAAAAGATAATGAATACCAACGGCGCGGGTGACGGCGCGCTGGCGGCATTGTTGCATGATATCACCGCCAACAGCTATCACCGCAGTAACGTGCCTAACTCCAGCAAGCACAAGTTCACCTGGCTGACCTATTCGTCGCTAGCCCAGGTGTGTAAATATGCTAATCGCGTGAGTTATCAGGTGCTGAACCAGCATTCACCGCGCCTGACGCGCGGTTTGCCGGAACGTGAAGACAGTCTTGAGGAGTCTTACTGGGACCGTTAAATCAGGCACAGGCCGGATAAGCGACAGCGCTATCCGGCACGTACATTAACTGGCGGTAGCAACTTCACCGGCAGGCGGCGTTTCAATTAGCTCCAGCATGGTACGGGCGATTTCACGCTCACCCATGACGACCTGATTGGCGCCGCGTTCGGTAATATATTCCACCTCATCGTCATAATGCGCGCGGGCGATAATCTCAATCGACGGGCATTTCTCACGTGCAGAGGCGACAATTTCACCCGCTTCATAACCATTGGGAATGGTCAGCAACAGCCAGCGTGCGCAATCCAGATGCGCCAGATTCATAATCTCTTCGTTGGCGGCATTTCCCAGCACTGCGCGGATCCCGCGCTCGCGCAGTTCATCTACCCGGGTACGCGAGGTTTCGATAACCACCAGCGGGATCCCCGCAGCCATCAATTTCTCACCCAGCAGGCTACCGACACGACCAAAGCCAACCAGCAGGGCGTGATTACAGATATCCACCGGAATTTGCTTCTCTTCTTCGATGGCCTCTTCCAGCGTCTGCTCTTCCAGCGTTTCTGTTTTGGCGAGGTATTTTTCTAACACCGCGAACAGCACCGGGTTAAGCATGATGGACAGGATTGCCCCGGCCAGCACCAGATTCTGTCCGGCCTGCGGCAGCAGGTTTAACGCCATTCCCAGACCCGCCAGGATAAAGGCAAATTCACCAATCTGCGCCAGGCTGGTGGCAATGGTGAGCGCCGTACGTTGGGAGTGTCCAAACAGGCGCACCAGGAAATAGGCAGCAAGGGATTTACCAAAGATAATAATCGCCAGCGTGCCCAGCACCGCCAGCGGCTGCTGGATCAGGACTAACGGATCGAACAGCATCCCGACGGAAACGAAGAACAGTACGGCGAACGCATCGCGCAGCGGCAGGGTGTCATGCGCCGCACGGTGACTCAGTTCCGATTCATTCAGCACCATACCGGCGAAGAACGCGCCCAGCGCAAAGGAGACGTCGAACAACTCTACAGCGCCAAAGGCGATACCTAATGCGAGGGCGAGGACTGACAGGGTAAACAGTTCACGTGAACCGGTAGCGGCGCTGCGGGCCATAATCCATGGCACCAGGCGACGACCCACCAGCATCATAATCGCGATAAACGCCACCACCTTACCGATGGTTATGCCCATATCGACGGCCAGCGAGGCGAAGCCGACATCTTCTTTTTCCAGCATTCCGGCGACGGCTGGCAGGAGAACCAGCGTCAGTACCATCATCAGGTCTTCGACAATCAGCCAGCCGATGGCGATTTGCCCGCGCTGGCTGTCAATGAGCTGTCTTTCTTCAAGGGCACGCAGTAGCACCACGGTACTGGCGGTTGATAGACACAGACCAAACACGATCCCTACCATTAACGACCAGCCCATCACCGCTGAAAGCGCCATACCCAGCAGCGTTGCCACCGCTATCTGAGCAATCGCGCCGGGAATGGCGATAGCCTTTACCGCCATCAAATCTTTCAACGAAAAGTGCAACCCCACGCCGAACATCAGCAGGATTACGCCAAGCTCGGCCAGTTCAGGGGCTAACTTGGTATCCGCAACAAAACCAGGTGTAAATGGACCGGCCAGAACGCCCGCTAACAGATATCCCACCAGAGGAGAAATACGTAGTTTATTGGCAATCATGCCTAATATAAAAGCGAGCACAAGGCCGCCGACAATGGTGGTGATAAGCGGGGTGGCGTGATGCATTCCGTCTCCTTTGGTTGCTGTGATGATCCTGAAAACTCAAATTACGAGTAATAGTTTATGACAATTTTGATGTTTATGTTTATGAATAATTATTGAATTTTGAAGAAAACGGGATTTTAGGCGTAAAAAAGCACGGATCGGAAAAGTAAGGTGATATCTGAGAGGTAAAGGCTGATGGCAACTGTAAGTGATGACGGCCAAAATTTACTTTTGGCCGTCAGAAAATCAGGCTTTGTGTCGGTTATCAGGTAAGAATATGGTCAGTATCCCCAGAAGAGGCAGGAAAGCACATATTTTGTAGACCAAATCGATACTGGTATGGTCGGCTACCAGCCCTAACACCGCGGCTCCCAAGCCACCCATGCCGAAGGCAAAACCGAAAAATAGCCCAGAAACCATGCCGATACGCCCAGGAAGCAGCTCTTGTGCGTAGACCAGAATGGCAGAAAACGCCGATGCGAGGATAAAACCAATGATCACGGTTAAAATCCCGGTCCATTCCAGCGTTGCGTAGGGCAAAACGAGGGTAAATGGCGCTACACCGAGGATAGAGCCCCAAATAACATATTTTCTGCCAATTTTATCGCCTAATGGTCCACCAATCACCGTCCCGGCCGCGACGGCAAACAGGAAGGCAAACAGGTGAAACTGGGCATTTTGTACCGATAATCCGAATTTTTGCATCAGATAAAAGGTGTAATAGCTGCTGATGCTCGCCATATAGAAGTATTTGGAGAAAATCAGTACCAGCAGGATGCTTACCGCCAGCACCACTTTATTGCGCGGTAACGGATTTACGATGGCGACTTTCGGTTTTCCTTTACTCATCCGATGCTGCGCAGCGTACCAACGGCTGATTTGCGCCAGGACGACAATCGCTAACAACGCAGCCAGAACAAACCAGGCCACATTACCCTTACCATATGGCGCGATGATGACAGCCGCCAGCAAGGGACCCAGAGAGCTACCGAAGTTGCCGCCAACCTGGAAAATTGACTGGGCCAGGCCGTGACGACCGCCGGAGGCCATTCGCGCCACGCGGGATGATTCCGGGTGAAACACCGAAGAGCCGGTGCCAACCAGCGCTGCGGCGAGCAACACCATATGGAAGCTGCCGGCCATGGCCAGCAAAACAAGCCCGCTCAGCGTGAAGCACATCCCAATGGGCAGCGACCACGGCATCGGGTATTTGTCCGTCCAGTAACCCACGACAGGTTGCAGCAGCGAGGAAGCAAGCTGGAAGGTCAGGGTAATCATACCTATCTGCATAAACGTCAGTGAGAACTCTGACTGCAACAGCGGATAAATCGCCAGGATCAGCGACTGGATCATATCGTTTAGCAGATGGGAGAGACTGATCGCGCCTAAAATGCCAAATGAGGTGCGTGCTTTAGCAACCGACGCTGACGCGCCAGCCACAGGCTGGGTTTGTTCACTTATTGCCATAGAAAGTCACTTCTGTTTGGGTTGCGATTATGAGGGTAATCTATTTTGTTATTATTACCTGACTAACATACCTGCGGAAGGTGTTTGAAGGAAGTCTCATTTCTGAAAACATTTTCGACTATTATTTCATATCATTGTAATTTCAGTCGTTGATTTTGGCTCAGGGAGAGAAATATGAAGTTTTTGAAACGGGGCGTGGCGCTGGCGTTATTAGCCGCATTTACGCTGGCAGGTCAGCCTGCGCAAGCGTACGAAAAAGATAAAACCTACAAAATTACCATTCTGCATACCAACGATCATCACGGTCACTTCTGGCGCAGTGAATACGGGGAATATGGACTGGCGGCGCAAAAAACGCTGGTGGACGGTATTCGTAAAGAGGTGGCTGAGGAGGGGGGAAGTGTACTGCTGCTTTCCGGTGGCGACATTAATACCGGCGTACCGGAGTCCGATTTGCAGGATGCGGAACCTGATTTTCGCGGGATGAATCTGATTGGCTACGACGCGATGGCGGTCGGAAACCACGAGTTTGATAATCCCATGACCGTCTTGCGTCAGCAGGAAAAGTGGTCCAAATTCCCGTTTCTCTCGGCCAATATCTATCAGAAAAGCACCGGCGAGCGTTTGTTTAAGCCGTGGGCCATCTTTAAGCGCCAGGATTTAAAAATAGCCGTACTCGGTTTAACCACTGACGATACGGCGAAAATTGGCAACCCCGAATTCTTTACCGATATTGAGTTCCGTAAACCTGCCGATGAAGCCAAACTGGTAATCCAGGAACTGAATATGGGGGAAAAGCCAGACATCATTATCGCGACCACCCATATGGGGCATTATGACAATGGCAATCACGGATCGAATGCCCCTGGCGATGTCGAAATGGCGCGCAGCCTGCCGGCGGGATCGCTGGCGATGATTGTCGGTGGTCACTCGCAGGATCCGGTGTGTATGGCTGCGGAAAACAAGAAGCAGGTTGATTACGTACCGGGTACGCCATGTGCGCCAGACAAGCAAAATGGGATCTGGATTGTGCAGGCGCATGAGTGGGGGAAATACGTGGGCCGGGCGGACTTTGAGTTCCGTAACGGCGAAATGAAAATGGTTAATTACCAGCTCATCCCTGTCAACCTGAAGAAAAAAGTGACCTGGGACAACGGTAAAAGTGAACGCGTACTCTACACCCCAGAAATAGCTGAAAATCAGCAAATGCTTTCGCTGCTGACGCCGTTCCAGAATAAGGGTAAAGCGCAGCTCGACGTGAAAATCGGTAGCGTCAATGCGCGCCTTGAAGGCGATCGGAGCAAAGTCCGTTTCGTGCAGACCAACATGGGGCATTTGCTGCTGGCTGCGCAAATGGCGCGAACCAGCGCTGATTTTGGCGTGATGAGCGGCGGCGGCATCCGTGATTCCATCGAAGGCGGTGATATCACCTATAAAAGCGTGCTGAAGGTACAGCCGTTTGGCAATATCGTGGTATACGCCGACATGAGCGGGAAAGAGGTGATTGACTATCTGACCGCCGTGGCGCAAATGAAGCCGGACTCCGGGGCCTATCCGCAGTTCGCCAACGTCAGCTTTGTGGCGAAAGACGGCAAGCTTAACGATTTGAAAATCAAAGGCGAACCCGTTGACCCAGCCAAAACCTATCGCATGGCAACGCTAAGCTTCAACGCGACCGGCGGCGATGGCTATCCGCGAATTGACAATAAGCCAGGCTATGTGAATACCGGGTTTATTGATGCGGAAGTGTTGAAAGAGTACGTGCAGAAGAACTCACCGCTGGATGCCAGCGCGTATGAGCCGAAGGGCGAAGTTACCTGGCAGTAACAGGGCGAAGTGCCGGATGGCGGTACTGGCACCTTATCCGGCCTGCTGACTGTAAGAGTCTTCGGTTGTAGGCCTTAAAGCTGCTCGCCATCAGGCATTCATTCTACAACCGCTTAATCACGGCGTGCGATGTCGGCGAATTTCGCATCCAGAATTTTCGCCAGATCGCCCGCTGCCAGTTCGATATCCAGCCCGCGTTTGCCACCGGAAATATAAATGGTGTCAAACGTTTGGGCGGGAGCATCGATCAGCGTCGGCAATCTTTTTTTCTGCCCCAGCGGGCTGATGCCGCCGACCAGATAGCCGGTGGTTCGCTGCGCAACCATTGGATCGGCCATATCGACTTTTTTGGCGCCTAATGCTTTGGCGACTTTTTTTAGATCTAATTGACCTGCCACCGGCGTAACGGCCACCGCCAGGTGCTTCATATCGCCATTCACGGCAACCAGCAGCGTTTTGTAAACCTGGTCCGCATTCAGACCTAGCTTGCGCACCACTTCGTCACCAAAGTTCGTCTCGGACGGATCGTGATCGTAGGTGTGGATCTGGAAAGAAATTTTGTTTTTTTCGAGTAATTTAACGGCGGGTGTCATAGCAATTTTCCTGGACCAGACAAAATACGACTCAAGCATACGCCTGATGTCTGTCTAAAAAATAGTACCATCTTGCGCAATAGTATTGGCAGGATGATGACTTTGAGCGACAATCGAACTACACCGACGCTTTAAGCGTTGGGATCATAATAATGATGAAATTCCTCTTTGACGGGCCAATAGAAATATTGGCCATTTTTTTTACCGTAACATCTCCGGCAAATTTCCTTCCCCATACAAATGCAGCGCGCCTACGGCCACGACATAGTGACCGGCGGGCATCGCTCTGAGTCGATCGCGCCAGGCTGCGTTACGCTGATGCATTAAAACGTCATACAGCGACTGGCTAAACGTATTGGGTAGCGTGAGTTCGCTATTGCGCGGCGGCGTTTTAAGCCACCAGCCCATCATCTGTTGGAGCAGTCTGGCATTGGTATGCCAGTGTGTCAGGGTATCGTCCAGTAGAGCCAGGCCGTTATCGGGCAGCTGGCATAACAGCTCGATTTGGCTGGATGCGCCTTCCAGTTCGATGACCGGTTTATGTGCCTGTTTTGCCGCATTCAGCAGTTGGTAATCAATCCCGTATTCCGCCCGCAGCCCCAGCTGTTGCGCCTGCGTTGCCTGTAATACCATGGCGATTTGCCACAACGGCTGGGTAGACAGCAGGGAAGGGGAAATCCCCAGTTCGCTGGTGATCTTGTGTAGATTGTCTAACTGCTCCGGGCTGATGCGCTCTTCAAGGGCGGCAAAGGTCGGAAGGTTGGCAAACGGCGCGTCGTCGCCGGAAACATCGGCTTCAACGATCAGCGCATCGGCACGCTTGAGCTTTTTGAGTAATTTGGCAGGCAGAGGCGCCATTTCGCGGCTGCCCATGTGAATGCTGCCTATCAGATGAAAATGGCGGTTGCCGGGCAAGGATATATCGATGGCAGGCCAGGTATAGGGGTTGCCGCGTAGCGCGGTGAAAAATGTTTTTACCCGGTACAACAGATCCATACGGCCTCCCTAAGTAGACTTCCATGCTAGCGCGTGGTCCAGGAAGGTGCAATGCGTGAATCGCCGGATGGCGATGCGAAATCCTCTTATCCGGCCTACAAAGTGCAGATAACATTGTAGGTCGGATAAGCGTGAGCGCCATACGGCAATGGGTTACTCTTTCGGTTTGAAGCGCAGCAGTCGGTTAGCGTTGCTCACCACGGTAATGGAGGAGAGCGCCATCGCCGCCCCGGCAACGACCGGGTTGAGCAGCGTTCCGGTGAACGGCCACAGGATCCCAGCGGCAACCGGAATACCGATGCTGTTATAGATAAACGCGCCGAGCAGATTCTGCTTCATATTACGCAGCGTTGCCCGGGAGATAGACAGCGCATCCGCCACGCCCATCAGACTATGGCGCATTAGCGTAATCGCGGCGGTTTCAATCGCCACATCGCTACCGCCACCCATGGCAATCCCTACATCAGCCTGAGCCAGCGCAGGCGCATCGTTGATCCCGTCACCCACCATGGCAACCTGACGCCCCTGGCTTTGCAGACGCTTAATCGCCTCGGCTTTACCGTCCGGCAGGACGCCCGCAATCACCTCATCAATACCCGCCTCTTTGGCAATGGCGTTGGCGGTCGTTGGATTGTCGCCGGTGAGCATCACCAGACGATACCCGGCGCGATGCAGACGCTGGAGCGCTGCCACGCTGTCGCTACGTAATGGATCACGTACCGCTAACAGAGCCGCCGCGTGACCATCAATCGCCAACAGGACCGGGGTTGAACCCTGGGAAGCCTGAGCGGTAATTTCAGCTTCCATTTCAGTGGTATCTACCTGCTGTTCATTGAGCAACGCCTGGTTGCCCAGCAGCAACGTATGACCTTCCGTCTCACCGCTGACGCCTAACCCACGCAGCGTACGGAAACCGTTGACCTGCGGCAGCGAGATATCACCGGCTCTGTCCAGAATCGCCCTGGCCAGCGGGTGGCTGGAACCCTGTTCAAGGGCTGCAGCCAGACGAATTGCCAGCGCTTCATCGGTGTTGCCAAACGTTTTGATGGCGACAACCTGCGGCTTGCCTTCCGTCAGCGTCCCGGTCTTATCAAACACGATGGTATCCAGCGTGCTGGCGCGCTGCAGCGCATCAGCATCACGTACCAGCACCCCAAACTCCGCGGCACGCCCAACGCCGGAAATAATCGACATCGGCGTTGCCAGACCTAGCGCACAAGGACAGGCAATAATCAGAACGGTGGTGGCAATCACCAGCGTATAAACAATCTGCGGAGCCGGCCCAAAGAAATACCAGATAGCCGCACTGACCAGCGCAATGGCGACCACGACCGGAACGAACACCGAGGAGATGCGGTCGGCCAGTTTACCTATTTCCGGTTTGCTGCTTTGCGCCTGGCGCACCATACGAATAATGCGTGACAGCGTGGTGTGGCTGCCAACGGCGCTGGCGCGGAACAGCACGCTGCCGTCCTGTACGACCGTACCGGCGTGGACGCTATCGCCTTCGCCTTTTTGTTGCGGAATTGGCTCACCGGTCAGCATGGCTTCATCCAGCCAGGCTTCGCCCTGAGTGATTTCGCCATCAACCGGAACGCGATCGCCGGTGGTCAGGCGCAGCAACATTCCCGCCTGAACATCTGCCAGCGGCACGTTCTTTTCACCTTCGTCGGTAACAACACGCGCGGTCGGCGGCGTCAGATCGAGCAATTTTTCCAGTGCTTTGGACGAGCGCTGGCGAGCCCGCGCTTCCAGCATGTGCCCGAGGTTAATCAGACCGATAATCATCGCACTGGCTTCATAATAGAGGTGTCGCGCTTCCATCGGAAACCATTGCGGCCAGAGGTTGACGCTCATGGAATAGAGCCATGCCACCCCCGTACCCAGCGCCACCAGCGTATCCATGGTCGCGGTGCCGTTCATCAGGCTTTTCCACGCATTGCGGTAAAAGTGACCGCCCGCGAAAACCATCACGGCAAGCGTTGCCAGACCAATCGCCAGCCACAGGCTGCGGTTGTCGTCACTCACCATCATGTTATCGCCAATCATTCCCCATACCATGACCGGAATACCCAGCAGCAGCGCGACGGCCGCCTGCCAGCGAAAACGTTTCATGGTTGCCACGGCGGTTTCTTGCTGACGTTCGCGACGCTTAGCATCATCTTCAATGGCTTCTGCGCCGTAACCTGCTTTCTCCACCGCTTTCACTAATTGGTCGGCGGACGCACTGCCCATTACCAGCGCAGTACGTTCCGCCAGATTTACCCGTGCCTGTGTGACACCCGGTACGTTTTGCAGAGCATCTTGTACGCGGATGACACAGCTGGCGCAGCTCATGCCGTTTAACAGCAACTGCTGGCTGTCATCATCAGCCGTAGCTGCCGGAAGCTCGGAAGGGACCGCTGCCAGTGCTTCCGACGGGATTGATGACTCCGTCAGCGGTTTAGCCTTTGGGTGGCTTAACTCCGCGCCGTAACCGGCTTGTTTGATAGTTTCAATCAGCGCTTCTGCACTGGCGCTCCCGGTGATGTGCGCTTCAGTCACGGTGACATCCGCTTGTTCAACATCCGGACGTTGTTCCAGACTTTCTTTGACGCGTTTAACGCAGTGACCGCAGGACAGTCCGTCCAGGGTCAGGTCGATGGTTTGAGACATAACACACTCCTTTATTACGGGATTAACTGACTGTGATAAAGGTTAAACCTTCCAGCAAGGGGAAGGTCAAGGGCGTTTTAAAAAAAGATGAAAAAGCAGGAAAAGGAGAAAAACGGGAACGTCAGGTCAGGACGTTCCCGGTCTGTTATTGATTGAGAACGATAAGCGGCGTTCGATGCTCCGGTTCATTCATCACTGTGAGATCGGCGCCGTACAGCGCATTTAGCGATGGTTGCAGCAGAACATCCTGTGGGCGACCGTTATCAACTATCCTGCCGCGTTCCATCAATACCACGCGGTCAGCATAGCGCGCTGCAAGATTGAGATCGTGCAGGACGCAGCAGACGCTGAACTGTCGTTCACCTACCAGGCGACGCAGCAGACGAAAAAGATGCTGTTGGTGGTGAATATCCAGGGCAGAGGTGGGTTCATCGAGAAACAACCATTTTGGTCTGGGCTCGGGCTCCCAAAGCTGAACCAGCAGGCGCGCCAGTTGTACCCGTTGTTGTTCTCCTCCCGACAGATGCCGGTAATCGCGCGCGGCCAGCGCCTGGCAGTCGCACAGCGTCATGATGTGCTCCGTTTCATCGCCCGTGTTGCGCGTCCGATACGGATGCCTGCCCATGCGGATGACCTCCTGCACGCTAAACGGGAAGGCCATATGACTGTTCTGGCGCATCACAGCACGGGTTTTTGCCAGCTCGGTGATTGACCACTCGTTCAGCGGCTTGCCAAACAAGCTGCAACGTCCGCTATGGGGCTGCAGATAGCCCGTAAGCTGGCGGAGTAGCGTCGATTTTCCTGCCCCATTCGGGCCAAGAATCGCGATGATTTCTCCATCAGGTAGCGTCAGGGAAACGTCATCGGTCAGTCGTCTGCCCTGAATGTGGTAGACCAGATTTTCAGCGACGATCATGACACCCTCCGGCTACGCAGTATTAACCACAGGAAATACGGTCCACCGATCAGGCTGGTTAACAGGCCAACAGGCATTTCGGCAGGCTGAACAAGAGTGCGGGCCAGCGTATCGGCAATCAGAAGTAAACAGGCGCCGGCCAGCGTAGAGCAGGGAATCAACCAGCGATGATCGGCGCCGGTAGTCATTCTGATCAGATGTGGGATCACCAGGCCAATAAAGCCAATCACGCCGCTGACGGAAACGGCAGCGCCAACCAGGAGCGAGCTGAGCAACAGTAACTGCTGGCGCTTACGTTTGACGTTTACGCCGAGGTAATGCGCCTCTTCATCACCCAATTGCAGCAAATTAAGCGTTCCTGCCATACAGACGGTGACAGCAATAGCTGGAAGAACAAACGTGCTGGCAACCAGCAGCGTTGGCCACTGGGCCTGGCCGAGATTCCCCATCATCCACAGCGTAAGTTGACGTAGCTGCTGTTCGTCACCCACATAACTCAGCACGCCAATAGCCGAACCGCACAGAGCATTGATAGCGATACCGGCTAACAGCAGTTGCATCATTCCGCCGTGGTTATGACGCTGGCTTATCAGAAAAATAATCGTGCAGACCACCATGCTGCCCGCGACGGCAAAAATCATCTGCTCATACAACACCAGCACCACGGGGAATGAAAAGGGGATAACTATCGCGATGCCGACCATCAGCGCGGAGCCGCTGCTGACGCCAAGCAGGCCGGGATCGGCCATTGGATTGCGAAAAAGCCCCTGCATAATGACCCCTGCCGTAGCCAGCGCAGCACCGACCAAAACGGCCAGCAGCACGCGAGGCAGGCGGATGTTCAACCAGATATCACGGTATTCGTCGTTGAACAGGGCGCTGAAGCTAATATTCAACGCCCCCTGACTGGCACCGAACAGCATCAGAGCGACCAGCAAGAGAGAAAGGCCCGTCAGAATGCTGACGGAAGAAAGCGAGTCCTTAAGCACGCAACGCTCCATAACGTCTTTGCGGCGCGAAGTTTCCGCGCCGCGAGGGGTTTACGCGGGTTTCAGTCCCGGCTCAACCAAACTGTAAATCTGGTTATTGAGTGCCGGCGCCGTGGCCAGTTCGTGAATGTGCCTGGCAACATCTGCGCGCATCACAAAGCCATGACACTCTTCGGCCTGTAATCGTTGCGCCAGGCCTGTGGCTTCACCGTTCAGCAAACCGCCGGGGCGGAGAATGGCGTAGTCCAGTGGACTGGTTTGTAGCCAGCTTTCAGCCAACGATTTTTCCCGTACAGCCTGGCCAAATGCGGCCCTGGCGCGTGGGGACAAAAAGGCCCAACTGTCGCCACAGCCCAGGGAGGTGACCAGAATCATGCGTTTGATCTCAGCTTTTTCTGCTTCATCAATGACGGTTCTGTGCGCCAGATAATCCTGGGCACCGCCCATGGAGGAGATCACTGTGGCATGCTGACCCGCTGCGCGACAGGCGCAGGCGGTGACCTGGCTGTCGCAGGCATCGCCAATAAAGACCTGCACACCTTTTTCCTGCAGCCCGGCAGCGACCTGGGGATTGCGAACGACAGCAATCACCGGACGACGCTCCGCCAGCGCGAGTTCCAGCGTTTTCGCGCCGACGCCGCGACCACCTGCACCAAAAATGAGCCATGGAGCCATCAGGCATGTTCCTTTAAAGATGAAGACAACGCGTGAAAGGCGCTGACCTGTTCGGCCAGTAGTTGTCGATGCTCATCGCGACCGAGGAAAATTTTGAACATAGCGCTACCCGCCTGGTTGAAGAAGAGAATGGACGCAGTGTCCATTCCCATAAATTTGCGTTCAATCAGGGCAATATGCGTGCAGTTTTCTGCCTTGATATGACCGGTCATGCCTTTTTTGCCGCGCAGGTTGAAGTAACCGTGGCGGTGGAACCCGGAAGGTAATTCACCGGTGAATTCCAGAATGACATCAGCAGTATGGACCAGGGTGGTGACTTTGCCCCATTCGCAGACGTTTTCCCAGACGGTATCAAATTGACTGCCGGAAACCAGCGTCGGGGAAGGGAGGTTTTTCACCACCTCCAGCAATGTAGTGTTGTACTGGGCGGCGATAGCTTCCAGCGTACCGTCCGGCTCAGTTTTCAAAAAATCCTGTAAAGAGACATGGCTCATAATTCACTCCTTTTATGGTTGCTCTACCGCAATGCGCGGCGCGTTAAGTGCCTGAATCAGTTCATCAAGAGACTGCAAAATATTGCTCGCCCAAAAACGCCCTTCATTGGTCAGGCGTACACAGGTGCTGGCATCTCGCGTCAGTCCTGCGTGATGCCATTGGGTCAGTAGCGGGGCCAGTTTTTGTGCATGAGGCGTCAGCTCATCCAGCGGAACGCGGGCCGTCTCAATACCGGCCTGGAGAGTGTGTCGCCACTGGAAACCACGCTCGGCGGTGCGCATCATCATCATTAGCGGTTTTTTTCCGGCGGCGATAGATTCATGCCATGTATTCAGGTTGCGCTCGACCATCCAGGAATAGCCATTGACTGATCCTCCTGCCCCAGAGCCGAATGCCAGACAGTCTGCACCCTGTTTAATCAGCAGGTTGTACAGATTGCGTTCCCGTGTGGTGCGCGCCCAGTGGCTGTTGCTGATGCAGCGCCAGCCCGCGCTGTCCATGAAATCGCAGCCCTGAAGATAGAGATCGCGGCGTTCGGCGGGAGAGGGAACGGTTGTGCGCCCGGTTTCAACCGCTTTGCCTAGCGGTGTATTAGGGATCAGATTCAGCGCATAAAGATCTACGCCGTCGAGGCCGATGTCGCGGGCAATCTCCAGATCCTCGCCCCACAGTTTTGCGTCTTGTCCTGGCAGACCAAACAGCAGATCGCACACCACGGCGGCACGATCCCGTTTTACCAGTCCTTGCATAAAGGCTGTCGCGGTCGGGCCGTCCGAAGTACGCGCCATTTTCTTGCGGATTCGGCTGTTAAAAGACTGAATACCGATCGAAAATCGATTGGCGCCAGCGTCAAGGCAGGCATCGATTCGCGCATCGTCAAAATTGAGCACCCGTCCCTCAATGGTGATTTCGCAGTCCGGCGCCAGCGGCAGCTTGTCGCGCAGCGTGGTGATAATTCTGGCCAGATCCTGTGCAGACAGCGCAGAAGGCGTACCGCCGCCAAAATAGACGGCGTGAATGGGGGCCGACTGATGTAATGCGCTATCAGCTTCCATCTCTATTTCGCGCAACAGCGCGTTGGTGTAGCGGGTGCAGTTGTCTTCTTCAAACCGGTTTTGATAAAAACCGCAGAAAGTACAATGCGTTGCACAAAAAGGGATATGCAAGTACACCAGCCGTTTACGCGGCGGGGTTGGCTGGCTGATGACCTCCTGCCAGGTTTGTGACAATAGCTCTTTGGCAACCGGGATCGCCCCACGCCAGGGCATCGTGGCGCGGCGATCCTTAAATGGCTGACGTCCCTCGAGCGCAAAATGCGCGGTGAGATCCAGCGAGTGTTCAGTTTTCATTCTTCTTAATAAATCCAGTTAGTGAGGCCAGAATTGCTGGTGCAGGGCTTCAACCGCATCGGCGACGCGAGGCCCCATCCCCAGAATCAGCGCCTGGTCTACCGCCACAATGCGCTGGTTTTTCCAGGCAGCAGTATGGGTAATACCGGCAATCGCGCTCAGGCGATCCAGACCGCCATCCACCATTTGCGACGTCACCACGATCACCTCCGGGTTGGCGGCGATCAGTGATTCCGCGCTGTAGCTTTTATACTGCTCATGGGTGGCGACATTTTGTGCGCCGGCGAGGGTCATAATGGCATCGGCAACGCTGCCTTTTCCGGCGACCTGCGGCGCGCTGCCGCCAGCGGAGAGAATGAACATGGCTTTGACCGGCACGTTTTTCGCCGCCACGCTGTGCTGAACACGCTCCAGACGTTGCTGCAGGCGATTGACTAACGCCTCGCCTTGCTCAGGAATGTGCAGTGTTGTAGCCAGTTCTCGAATGTTGGCGTACATCTGTTCGACGGTGGCCGGCACGCGTGGCAACGTCACGACGTTAACCTTTTGCGCTCGCAGCTGATCCAAGACGATTTGGGGACCAGCATCCTGCCAGGTGATAAAGCTGTCCGGATGTAGCGATAAAATGCCCTCGCTGCTTAACTGCTTCCAGTAGCCGATATGCGGGAGTGCGGCAGTTTCAGGCGGATACGAGGTGGTTTCATCAACGCCGACCACCCGGTTGCCGACGCCCATGGCGTATATCAGTTCGCTAAGCGAGCCGCCCGCCACCACCAGGCGGTCGGCGGACTGGGCATTGAAAACGCAGGCGAGGCTCAGTAAGCCAATCATGAGTTTTTTCATCGTCAGAAATTCCACGCAAAGCCAACGGCGGCATTGAAACCAGCGTCTGGAATAGATTCATGCGCGGTTCTGTAACGCTTGTCGGTCAGGTTGTTGAGCGCGAGGTTGACCTGATACTGATCCTGCGGACCGAACTCGGTGTTAAATGCGAGGTTAAGTGTGGCCCAGCCTGGGTAGTTGATTTCCGTGGTGCCGGTATTGTCTTTGGCGCTGGACGCCGCGCGGATAAAGACATCGGACGTCAGGTTAGCGACGTTCATCAACCAGGTATGTTTCAAGCCGACGCGGCCGGTCAGCGTGGGTTCGCCGGTATCCCAGGTTTTAAGGGTATTGCCTTCGTACTGACGGCGAATGAGATTACCGCTCAGGTAAGGTGAAACCGCCCAGCCGTTGTATTCTGCGGTGAGTTCCATGCCCCAGGTTTTGGCCCGATCGATGTTGTCGTAGTAGTAATAGCCGCCCCGTGAAGAGGTGGTATTACCGTTGCATACGGGTTGACCTGAACAGGCCAGGCTGGCGATATAGTCTTTGGCTTCGGAGTAATAAATGGCGCCGTCAATCAGCCACATATTCCCTTTATACCGTGCGCCCAGCTCATAGTTATTCGAGTGTTCCGCCTTCAGGTTTGGGTTGCCGTAGGTCACGCTGCCGCCTGCGGACGTCTGCATAAATAGCTGAGTCAGCGTGGGGAAGACATAGCCCTGGGCATATGCAGCCCGGAGTTCAAGATCTTTAAAACCGGAATAGCGTAGGCTGGTTGAGGTCACCAGTTCATCATCGTGAACGGAATTTCCTCCGGTGGATTGCCAGGTGCTGCCGCTGCTTTGCAGGGTTTGCGTATCGTTGCGATTGAGCTTCGAAGACAGCCAGTACTGGCGTGCGCCCACGGTCCACGTCCAGTCATCGGCAAAGCGCCAGTCGTTTTGCGCGAACAATGAGGTGTTGCTTTGCTCCGCTTCGTTGTATGACAGGGTACGGGTTTGCGTATCGAAGAAGCCGGTAGCTGCGGTCTGGCGCGTACTGCCGTCCGCGTCCTGTTTTATTTTGTCATGCTGATATTGAGTGCCAATCACCAGTTCGTTGTTAGCGGGAAGGGTGAAATTGCCCTGCAGCGTTACCCCCTGGGTATACTGTTTGTCGTTGGTATTGGTTTGATTGTTTATCGTCAGCGCTTTAATCGCCGGGCTGGGGATTATCTGGGTCGTTTTGACCCGGTTTTCAAATTTGCGCTCTATTGTCTGGCTGTATGCGTCAAGATGGATTTTCTTCAGGTAATCCCCGTCAGCCGCATAGTCGTAGAAAAGACCGATTTTCTCGCGTTCCAGCTTAGGTATTTTGACGCTAAAGTCGTCGAACTGGCCCTCTGGATCGTCAAACCAGGTTTGAGTAGACAGTTTGTAACGATCGAGGGAAAGTCCGATTTTGTGGCGATCGAAGTTGTAGCCAAGCCACATGCCCTGGCCGTTATTACGGAAATTGGTGTCGGGCAATCTTCCATCAGGCGTATCGCGGTCCCCCTGGTCGGAATAGCTGCCATTGATGCGGTAGTCAAAGTTTCCGATGCTGCCCCAGGCCGCAGCTGATTCTTCCCATCCTGCCGTTGCGGAGTTATAGACGGCCTTAACGCTGCCGCCGAGAGGCTTATCGCCGCCTTTTTTGGTAATAAAGTTTACGACGCCGCCAATCGCCTGCGAACCATAGAGGACAGAGTAAGGGCCTTTGACCACTTCAATCCGTTCCAGCGCGGATTCGTCAATCAGCAAACCGGCCCCGTAGTTTTGCCCGGCGCGCTGGTAGCTGACGACCTGGCCGTCTATCAAAATCAGCACCCGCGAAGAGGCTTCGCCACGAATACGGATTTGTTTCCGGCCAGCGAGGGCGTTATCGGTGACTTCAACGCCGGGAATATCTTGTAAATCATCAGCAATAGAAACGCTGGTGGAGTTTTGCAGCGTCTGGCGATCGATAACCTGAATGGTTGCCGGGCTATCCCAGAGACTACTTTCAGAGCGGTTAGCCGTGACGATCACCGTATCATCGCCGGGCGTTGAAGCGTGTGTTGTAGAGGTCGCTGCAGAAGCAGCGCCGGACATGCATAATGTCAGGGCTGAAAGAATAAATGGCCTTTGGTTAATCCGTGGCAACATAAGGGAACCTTTATTGAATGTAAATGATCATCATTATCATTCGCGTTTATATATAAAAATGTTTCCCTTTGTTCAATATGAAAGATGTAGAATCAATGCATCTTTTGATTTGAGTCAATTTTGTGCGGTCAACAAATACTGAAATGTGATCTGTGTCGCGTATAACAATGTGAATCAAAAGGATTTATTCATTTCTTTATTGGCTGAAAATGTGCAGGTCACTCGGGTAAATGATTATGGCAATCTGGGCTATAATGTGGCTCAGCACCAACAAGCACCGCGGGGGAAAAGTGAATATTAGCGATGTTGCGAAAAAAACCGGTTTAACCAGCAAAGCCATTCGCTTTTATGAAGAGAAAGGACTGGTGACGCCGCCGCTGCGTAGTGACAATGGCTATCGCACTTACAACCAACAGCATCTGAATGAACTGACGTTGCTGCGTCAGGCGCGCCAGGTTGGTTTTAACCTGGAAGAGTGCGGCGAGCTGGTAAACTTATTTAACGATCCGGCGCGTCATAGCGCGGATGTGAAAAAGCGTACGTTAGAAAAAGTGGCGGACATTGAGCGGCATATCAGTGAGCTGCAGGCCATGCGCTTGCATTTGCTGGCGCTGGCGGACAGTTGCCCGGGCGATGACAGCGCCGAATGTCCAATCATGGATAATCTCTCCGGCTGCTGCCATCACCAGGCGAAGGCTTAACGGCGAGAAGGATTAAGCATAAACACCACCGTACCGCGATACCACGGGGATTTCTCAAGCTGCGCTTCAGCCTGAGGGTCCCTGCTACCGTTTTGTACCAGTCCCAGCTTAAACGGAATGCGCAGGCGAGCGAGCGCAGGCAGATACGCCTGATAATTTGTTACCGTGTGACGGCCCTGATAGCTCTGCACCACCAGTTCATCGACCGCCAGCGCGTTCAACGTGGCGACGTCGCCCGTTTTTGCCCAATCCAGTAATCCGGTTACGCCAAGTGCAAATTCAGTGGGTAACCTCTGGCGCAACTGCTGTAGAAAGTGCGCGTAGTCGGCAAGCTGATGGGTCGCCGCGTCAAAATCAACCTGCAGGCCGACAACGTGATTCCCGGTGGCCTGCCAGCGTTGCATCAACCGTATGATACGCGCCGGGATTTCCTCCGGTACGTCGAGCGTGGTAAAGCGTACGGTCAGCCAGATTGACGGAAAAGACAGACGGCTGACCGGCAGTCCGAGACGCTGGAAAACCACGTTACCCGAACGAACCAGTACCTCGCCCTGATGCAGATAGACCGTTTGCGCGTTTTTCAGCTCGTCACTGGCCTTCACTCCGGACCACAGCCAGAAGGCGGGATGCTCACGGGCGGCGACGATATCCGCCGCCTGTGCCTGGCCCAGCAGCAGTGTGGTTACCAGTAGTATTTGAGTTTTTGCGCCCACGGGCTTCCCGGATACTGCGTTTTCAGTTGGGTGAACCAGCCCTTACGCTGCAGTTTATCCACTTCCTCGCCGCCGCACTCGTTAGCGCCTGAAGGCGCATAGCACATGATGGCGCGATACAACGCGAAGCTCTTATCTTCGACTTCAGCGGTGGGCGAGGTGATTACCTGCTGATAGTAGCTTTGTCTGTCGAACTGGCCGAAGGGTTTCTTGCGCGAGATTGCTGATTCAAGCACGTCATTGCCAGCGCTGTTTTTCCACAGATCAACATGCGTTTGCGTGGTGCGGAAGAATTCGCCTAAGCAGTTCAATGCGTGGGCATCATCCGCTTTTTTGCTCAATACCGTTACCGTTTCATTGAGGCTGCGACACGTATAGCCCGCCTGCGCCGCGTCGCCATTCCAGTCGAATATGCTCAGGTTAACGTCAGCAAACGCTTCGCCAATGACTGGAGGCGTAATCGCGCTGGCCAGTTTTTTGTCATTCAGCCAGTCGCCAAAGCGATCCTCAGTAAGATCCCGCACCAGCAGCGTATGCAGGGCGATGGTACGCTCTTCGTTATTCGGACCGTGGACGGCCTGCTGACGCAGCAGTTCAGGCGTGGCCTGTGTTTTTAGCACTTGCGAGCGAAAGCGCAGGTTGGTCACGGTACTTTCTGGGGAAAAAACTGCCTCCACGTCGCCGCTATAAACCAGCGTCGCAGCGAGCTTAGCCTGCACATACTGCTGCTGTTCGTTGTCCTGACTAAGTTTTAGCAACTGCTGCCAGAAATCACGCGCCGCGCTCCAATTCTTCTGGCCCATCAGCGCTTCGCCGTACAGCACCTGTTCGCTGAAGGCGAGAGTATCGTGAGCGGCAAGTTTCTGCGCTGGCGTAACTGCCTGAATAATTGCCGCGTAGTTGCCCGTTGCCTGCCACAGATTCAGTTGCAGATCGCGCCAAAGCGGCAATTTTTGGCTCTGTTCAAACACCGGCTTGCTGGCGTCGAGTTGTTCCTGGGTTAATGTCAGTTTGTAATCACTATTCAAACGCAGCGCGCGCAGCAGTTCGATATAGCTGACCAGCGGCGCGTCGGGGAAGGCCTCCACCACAGGTCCTTCAAAGAATTGCATACCGAATACATTATCGTATTCGATAACGATTTCACGCAGTTGCTGTGCGTCAGCCGACTGCTGGAGCGTCTGCTCATACAACCCGGCCAACTGCGGCCACGCCTGTAAATACCAGTTTATGCGACGCAACATACCGCGGGTGGAATTGGCGTAGAGTCCTTCCGGCCAGCGTTGCAGATAGTTCTGCGCCTCTTTTTGCGCCTGAGCGGCGTCTTTGAGTTTGATATTGTCGATATTAAATTCGCCGAACTGCCCGTCGCTAAACTTACTGCTTTTGTTCAGTGCTGTGCGCATCAACATGTATTGCGCGGTTTCCATCAGCCAGGGGGAGCCGTTGTGCAACACGATGGTAAAGTCTTGCTCGGCCCCTTCGTAATTTTGATCGTAAAAATGCGCGGCACCGGTCAGATACGTTTTGTACAGAAGTGAAGTCGAATCAGCCGGAAGTGCAGCAAGGGACTCGGCGATCTGTTCTTTGGTCGCGCGACCCCATAAATCCAGGCGCGCTTGCGCAAGTAATCGGCGCTGGTCGATATTTAACGTCTCGTCCGTCATCAGCGCAGCGATAAACTCGCTTACGCTCTGGCGATTATTCGAAACATAACGGTTTTCCAGGTCGGCATCATAGCCGTTTTGTTTAGCAAATAGCGGAGGTTCGATTTCCAGAACAGCCAGTTGCTGACTCAGAGTGGTATCTTCACTTTGCACCGGGGCAACCGCTGGCTGCGGGACAGCCTCATCCCATTGTGGGTGATACGCAAAATAGAAATCGCGGGAGCGGGTGATATCCGCTGGCATCGACTGCACCGGCAGAACAAATGATTTTTCCTGACTCAGCAGCCGCAGCAGGTTGTCGCGGCTGTCGTTTTCAGGGTTAAAGGTCGGCGTGCCTTTCAGCAGGCAGCTGTCGTCGCTCCATTTACAGTCTTCCATATCGAAAGAGGCGAGTGCCTGCGGGGCGGCGGTCAGTAATGTGCAAAGGGCAAAGGCAAGGGGTGTCTTCCTGACCATGGTCTTATTTCCTGTCTTTTTAGTGTGATACCGCTTTAATAATCAGGGTAATTCCCTCAACGGCAATGACTTCAACCTGCGTTCCTGCGCTCAAATCGTCGCGGGCGCTAACGGGCCAGGAGCTGTCGCCGACGCGCATATGTCCGCGGCCATTGACCAGGGCGGTTTCCAGAATAAATCGACGGCCAACCAGCTGCTGTCCGCGCTGGTTCAGATGGCTGTCGGCGGGTTTCTGCTCCTGAACGCGCCTTGCCAGCCACTTCCACCACAGCCAGGCCGCCAGCAGGGTGAGGGCGGCGAACATCGCCCCCTGCCACGCCCAGTCAAGCGGGACGAGCCATACCACCAGGCCAGTAATTACCGCCGCCACGCCGCTCCACAGCAGATAGCCGTTACCGCCCAGCATCTCGGCGGCGAGGAGCAAACCGCCGAGGCTGAGCCAGAAGATGTGCGGGTGCACCAGAATCATCGCTATCATGATTTTTTCCGCTCGCTGGCGCTGTCCTTAACCAGTTCGGCGATCCCGGCAATGGAGCCCATCAGGCTGCTGGCGTCCAGCGGCATCATCACCACTTTGCTGTTATTTGACGAACCGATATGTTGCAGCGCTTCGGTGTATTTCTGCGCCACGAAGTAGTTCACGGCCTGAATATCCCCGGCGGCAATGGCCTCAGAAACCATCTGCGTTGCACGGGCTTCTGCTTCTGCGGAACGTTCACGCGCTTCAGCCTGTAAAAACGCGGACTGACGTTCACCTTCCGCTTTGAGGATTTTCGACTGCTTCTCACCTTCGGCCTTGACGATTTCCGCCTGACGGATCCCTTCTGCTTCAAGAATGTAGGCGCGTTTTGTTCGTTCGGCTTTCATCTGTGCGTTCATGGCGTCGATAAGCTCAGCCGGAGGACGGACGTCGCGGATCTCAATACGGGTGATTTTGATGCCCCAGGGATTGGTGGCCTCATCAACGATGTGCAGCAAGCGCGTGTTGATGTTGTCGCGTTGGGAGAGCATTTCATCGAGTTCCATCGAGCCGAGAACGGTACGAATGTTGGTCATGGTCAGGTTGATGATCGCCAGTTCCAGGTTGCTGACTTCATAAGCCGCTTTCGGCGCGTCGATCACCTGAATAAAGCACACGGCATCAATCGCGACGTTGGCGTTATCTTTGGAGATGACTTCCTGAGAGGGGATATCAAGCACCTGTTCCATCATGTTGATCTTACGCCCAATGCGGTCCATGAACGGTACAACAAGGCTTAAACCCGGCTGCAGGGTTTTGGTGTAACGGCCAAAACGCTCTACCGTCCACTGGTATCCCTGCGGGACGATTTTGACGCCTGCGCCGACGATGACCAGCGCGACAAAAATAAGAATAGGAATAAAAATGAGCATTGATGAAACCTCCTGTTGTGCTGTCCTTTACTGCCTCATTAGTCAAATTATACCCGATTTATCAAGGTGGCTCCCCTATAATAAATTACAGGAATATACCCTTCATACTTCAAGCTGCATGTGCGTTAGCTACGTTACTCGGCCCATCCTTGGGCCTCGCCCCTGCGGGGCCGCTGTAAGCAGCGTTCAAATCTGCTCCCGGCAGATTTGTCGTTCACTCCAGTCACATAGTTAGCTATGCTCCTGGAGGTTCACTCACTTGCCGCCTTCATGCAACTCGAATTATTTTGGGTATAGACTATCTGCACGAAAGAGGTAAAAAAGGGATTGGTAATGGAAGAAAGCAGCATTCTGCTTCAGTTAAAAAATGTCGCATGGCAGGCAGGGGCGACGCAGGTTCTCAATAACATCTGTTTTGATCTCCGCGCCGGAGAATTTAAGTTGATTACCGGCCAGTCCGGGTGCGGTAAAAGTACGTTACTCAAGATAGTCGCGTCGTTAATAAGTCCGAGTTCCGGTGAAATCCTTTTTGAGGGTAAGGAGATAAATACCCTCAAGCCGGAAGCGTATCGTCAGCAGGTCTCTTATTGCGCGCAAACGCCCGCCTTGTTTAGTGATACCGTCTACGACAACCTCATTTTCCCGTGGCAAATTCGCGATAAACGCCCGGAACCGGATGTGTTTCTGGAAGATCTGGCCCGATTTGAGTTACCTGAGGCAATCCTCAAAAAAAATATCAATGAGCTGTCCGGCGGCGAAAAGCAGCGCGTCTCGTTAATTCGTAATTTGCAGTTTCTGCCGAAAATCCTGCTGCTTGATGAAATCACCAGCGCGCTGGATGAAGCCAACAAGCGTAATGTGAACGAATTAATTCACCACTATGTTCGCGATAAGAATATTGCTGTGCTGTGGGTGACGCATGACAAAGATGAAATTGATCATGCGGATAACGTCATAACCCTTCAACCGCACGCCGGTGAAATGCAGGAAGTAAGCAATGAACGAGCATAATATTACCAATGAATCCCTGGCATTAGCGATGATGCTGGTGGTGGTCGCAATACTGATCAGCAACAAAGAAAAGCTGGCGCTGGAAAAAGATATTCTCTGGAGCGTGTGCCGGGCGGTGGTTCAGCTTATTATCGTTGGCTACGTGCTGAAATATATTTTCGGCGTCAACCACAGCATTCTGACCTTATTGATGGTGCTGTTTATTTGCTTTAACGCGGCCTATAACGCGCAAAAGCGCAGTAAATTTATTGATAAGGCTTTTCTCTCGTCGTTTATCGCCATTACGGCGGGGGCGGGGTTAACGCTGGCGGTGCTGGTTCTGTCAGGCTCTATCGAGTTCACGCCGATGCAGGTTATCCCTATTTCCGGCATGATTGCAGGCAACGCGATGGTTGCGGTAGGGCTGTGTTACAACAATCTGGGGCAGCGGTTTAACAGCGAACAGCAGCAAATTCAAGAAAAACTCAGCCTCGGCGCGACGCCGAAAGTGGCCTCCGCGCCGCTGATTCGCGACAGCATTCGTGCCTCGCTGATCCCGACTATCGATTCAGCGAAGACCGTGGGACTGGTGAGTTTACCGGGGATGATGTCCGGATTGATTTTTGCAGGTATTGATCCGGTAAAAGCGATTAAGTATCAGATTATGGTAACGTTTATGCTGCTTTCGACGGCCAGCCTGTCAACCATTATTGCCTGCTACCTGACCTATCGGAAGTTCTATAATTCACGTCACCAATTAGTTGTAACGCATTTGAAGAAGACGTGATCTGGTGCCGGAGGGAGCGGTATTTGTCGAATTTCCAGGCCCGATAAGCGCAAGCGCCATCGGGCAAAATCAAACGGATTAGTACAGCAGCGCGTACAGCTGGCGGCGGTACTTTGAAGCCAGCGCATCGCCCGTACCCAGTGCGGCAAGGATCTCCTGGAAAGTTTTACGCGCCTGGCCGTCGGCTGCAGTAAGATCTTTCTTCAGGTGGCTAAACAGCAACTCCAGCGATTCTTCGTTGCGTCCGACCTGGTGTAACTGAATGGCAAGTTGAGTTGCCAGCGCTGCATCCTGCGGATTGCTGGTGACCTGCTGCTGCAACTGTTGGATTTCCGGCGTATCAGCCGCCTGCTTCAGCAATTCGATCTG
Organism: Citrobacter sp. Ce104; assembly: GCF_030334595.1. Classification (NCBI taxonomy): domain Bacteria; kingdom Pseudomonadati; phylum Pseudomonadota; class Gammaproteobacteria; order Enterobacterales; family Enterobacteriaceae; genus Citrobacter; species Citrobacter sp. Ce104. The sequence goes on along the minus strand of NZ_JAOWDP010000064.1, from coordinate 585,796 downwards.
TGCCACCAGCCCCTGATAACGGGTGTCCTGATCCTGCAACGGAATGGTTTTCAGCACCGCTTCGGCTTCGTCAGAACGGTTCAGGGCGATTTGCGTTTCCGCCAGCAGCAGACCAATTTCGCTGCTCTGGTTGGAGATCTGCCAGGCTTCTTTCAGCAGCGGCAGCGCATCAGCGTGATTACCCGCTTCGATAAATTCGATAGCCTGGCGCGCTTTCAGCTCTTCTTCGCTCGGCAACACTTTTTCCAGCAGCGCACGAATAACCTCTTCCGGCTGCGGGCCCTGGAATCCATCTACCGGCTGACCGTTCTGGAACAGATAAACCGTGGGGATCGCGCGCAGACCAAACTGGGAGGCGATCATCTGTTCAGCGTCACAGTCGAGCTTAGCGAGTATAAACTGGCCGTTGTACTGGGCAGCAAGACTCTCCAGTACCGGTGTTAACTGCAGACAATGCTGGCTGCGCTCAGACCAAAAATAGAACAGGACCGGCGTGGTCATCGACTGTTCAAGGGTCTGCTGTAGGTTCGATTCGTTAATGTTAACAATATTCTGTGTGGACATGGAGTTACTCTCTTTTGTCGATTTCTTGTTACATGGGGGCTGACGCGCCTGCTTCAACTCAACCCTGTAAAATTTTGTCCATTATGCGGCCTGGCAACAGGCGTTTAAGCAGCATCACTGCCCAGGTCACCAGCGTAATTGGATAACGTAGCTTCGGTTTATCGCTCTCAAACGCATGACGCACTTTGGCGACAACCGCTTCTGGTCCCAGCGTAAAACGCGCGGCAATGCCGGGATTTTCCACGGGAGCATCGCTCTGGGTCTGGTTGACGTTTTCAGTAAAGCGGGTGCGGATAGGGCCGGGCTCAATCAGGCTGACCTTAATCCCGCTGTAGCGCAGCTCCATACGCAGTGCGTCGGACCAGGCTTCCAGCGCATATTTGCTGGCGGCATAGGCCCCGCGTCCCGGCGTTGAGATCAATCCCATGACCGATGAGGTCATCACGATGCGTCCTTCGCCGTGAGGTTGCATGGCGGGCAACAGACGCATGGTAAGCTGATGTGCGCCAAAGAAGTTGGCGGAAAACTGCTGCTCCATTTGCTCGCGGCTGATGGTGGGCAGGGGGCCATAGACGCCGTATCCGGCGTTGTTAAAGATCCCATACAAACGATTATCGGTCAGGGCGATCACCTCATCGGCGGCGCGATCCACGCTTTCGGGTGAATCCAGATCCAGCAATACGCCGGTGAATCCCATGCTGTTCATACGCGCGACATCGTCAGGTTTGCGACAGCCTGCCAGAATTTGAAAACCCTGGCGCTTTAGCTCAAGCGCGCTTTCCAGACCGATTCCGCTGGAACATCCTGTTATTAAGACCGATTTTTGCATAACTTTACCTGTCAGGATCTCCGTTGTTTTACGAGTCGTGATTTACTATATCCGTCATACTTCAAGTTGTCTGTGCGTTGGCTACGCTCGCTCACCCCAGTCACATAGTTATCTATGCTCCTGGGAACTCTCTCACTTGCCGCCTTCATACAACTCGAATTATTTAGGATAGAAAAGGGGTGAGATGTTGCGCCATCCAGTCGGCAATAAACGGCTGGGCGTCACGGTTAGGATGAATACCATCATCCTGCATCCACTGGGGTTTCAGATAAACCTCTTCCATGAAAAAGGGCAGCAGAGGGATATCAAACTCTTTGGCGAGCTTTGGATAAATCGCGCTAAAGGTTTCATTATAACGGCGACCGTAGTTTGCCGGCAGACGAATTTGCATTAATAGCGGTTCGGCATTTGCCGCTTTCACGTCCTGCAAAATCGTGCGCAGAGTTTGTTCGGTTTGCGCAGGCGCAAAGCCGCGCAGGCCATCGTTGCCGCCAAGTTCGACCAGTACCCAACGCGGCTGGTGCTGCTTGAGTAATGCAGGCAGACGGGCCAGACCCTGCTGCGAGGTGTCGCCGCTAATGCTGGCATTTACCACCGGCGTTTTTGTTTGCCATTTATCATTAAGTAGCGCAGGCCACGCGGCGCTGGCGGACATACGGTATCCGGCGCTCAGGCTGTCACCCAGAATTAATAACGTGTCCGCAGCGGCGGCGCGGAAAGTTAACAGGACCAGGAACAGGAAAGGCCAATGCCAGCGGAAAACATTGTTGAAGTTCATCATCTTAAGAAATCCGTCGGTCAGGGTGATCATGAGCTATCCATCCTTACCGGAGTTGAACTGGTTGTCAAACGCGCCGAGACCATTGCGCTGATTGGCGAGTCGGGATCGGGGAAATCCACGCTGCTGGCGATCCTCGCCGGGCTGGACGATGGCACCAGCGGTGAAGTCAGCCTCGTGGGGCAGGCGCTGCACGCCATGGACGAAGAAGCCCGGGCGCAACTGAGAGCCCGACACGTGGGCTTTGTCTTCCAGTCGTTCATGTTAATTCCGACCCTCAACGCGCTGGAAAACGTCGAATTGCCTGCGCTGTTGCGCGGCGAAAACAGCGGAAAAAGTCGCGATGGGGCAAAAACACTGCTGGAGCAATTGGGACTGGGAAAACGTCTTGATCATCTTCCGGCTCAACTTTCCGGCGGGGAGCAGCAGCGTGTGGCGCTGGCGCGGGCCTTTAACGGTCGCCCTGACGTGCTGTTCGCCGATGAACCAACGGGCAATCTGGACCGCCAGACCGGAGAGAAAATCGCCGACCTGCTGTTTTCTCTGAACCGGGAACACGGTACCACCCTGATACTGGTGACCCATGACCCGCAACTGGCGGCGCGTTGCGATCGGCGTTTACGCCTGGTGAACGGACAGTTGCAGGAGGAGGCATGATTGCACGCTGGTTTTGGCGCGAATGGCGCTCGCCTTCATTACTGATTGTCTGGCTGGCGCTGAGCCTGGCGGTAGCCTGCGTGCTGGCGCTGGGCAATATCAGCGATCGTATGGAAAAAGGGCTAAGCCAGCAAAGTCGTGAGTTTATGGCGGGAGATCGGTCGCTGCAAAGTTCGCGCACCGTGCCGAAAGCGTGGATTGACGAGGCGCGACAGCGTGGCCTGAAGGTGGGCGAACAACTGACCTTTGCCACCATGACCTTTGCCCAGGATACGCCGCAACTGGCGAACGTCAAAGCGGTGGATGAAGTGTATCCGATGTACGGCACATTGCAGACCAATCCGCCGGGGCTGAAACCACAGCCAGGCTCGGTGCTGCTGGCCCCGCGTCTGATGGCGCTGCTCAACTTAAAAATCGGTGATTCCATCGACGTTGGCGATGCCACGCTGCGCATCGCCGGGGAAGTGGTACAGGAGCCGGACTCAGGTTTTAATCCGTTCCAGATAGCGCCGCGCCTGATGATGAACATTGCGGATGTCGAAAAAACGGCGGCAGTCCAGCCGGGAAGCCGCGTGACCTGGCGCTATAAATTTGGCGGGACGCCGTCCCAACTGGAAGCCTATGAAAAATGGCTGCTGCCGCAGTTAAAGCCGGAACAGCGCTGGTACGGGCTGGAGCAGGATGAAGGCGCGCTGGGGAAATCACTGGAGCGTTCGCAACAGTTCCTGCTGCTCTCGGCGCTATTAACGCTGCTGCTGGCGGTGGCCGCGGTTGCCGTGGCGATGAGCCATTATTGCCGCAGCCGTTACGATCTGGTGGCGATTCTGAAAACCCTCGGTGCGGGCAGAGCGCAACTGCGCAGGCTGATTGTTGGTCAGTGGCTGATGGTGCTGGTGCTGTCTGGCGTGACCGGCGGGTTGTTCGGGCTGTTATTTGAGCGCGTGCTGGTCGTGCTGCTCAAACCGGTTCTGCCCGGCGAACTACCGCCTGCCAGCCCCTGGCCGTGGCTATGGGCATTAGGTACCATGACGGTTATTTCGCTGCTGGTGGGGTTACGCCCTTACCGTTTGCTGCTGGCGACGCAGCCGCTGCGGGTGCTGCGCCGTGACGTGGTAGCAAACGTATGGCCGCTGAAGTTTTATTTGCCGGTGGTATTGTTAGTTGTGATTGCACTGCTGGCCGGACTGATGGGCGGAAGCCCGCTGCTGTGGGCGGTGCTGGCTGGCGCGGTAGTGCTGGCGTTGTTGTGCGGGGTACTCGGCTGGATGCTGCTCAACGTGCTGCGCGGTCTGACGCTCTCCTCGCTGCCGCTGCGTTTGGCGGTCAGTCGACTGTTGCGCCAGCCGTGGTCAACGCTCAGTCAGCTGTCGGCCTTTTCACTTTCCTTTATGCTGCTTGCGCTGCTGCTGGTGCTGCGCGGCGATCTGCTCGACCGCTGGCAGCAGCAAATGCCGCCGGAAAGCCCGAACTATTTTCTGATCAATATTGCCACCGAGCAGGTGGTTCCGCTGAAGGCTTTCCTGTCTGAGCATCAGGTGATCCCGGAATCGTTCTATCCGATTGTGCGGGCGCGTCTGACGGCGATCAATGAGAAGCCAACCGAAGGCAACCAGGATGAGGCGCTGAACCGCGAGCTTAACCTGACCTGGCAGGATACCCGACCGGATCATAACCCGATAACCGCCGGAAGCTGGCCGCCAAAAGCAGGCGAAGTGTCGATGGAAGAGGGGCTGGCGAAACGGCTGAACGTCAGGCTTGGCGATCGGGTGACCTTTATGGGCGATACTCAGGATTTCAGCGCCAAAGTCAGCAGTCTGCGCAAAGTAGACTGGGAAAGCCTGCGACCTAATTTCTTCTTTATCTTCCCCTCCGGCGCGCTGGACGCTCAGCCGCAAAGCTGGTTAACCAGCTTTCGCTGGGAGAATGGCAACGGCATGCTGACGCAGCTTAACCGTGAATTTCCGACCATCAGCCTGCTGGATATTGGCGCCATCCTCAAACAGGTGGGCCAGGTGCTGGAGCAGGTAAGTAGAGCGCTGGAGGTGATGGTGGTGCTGGTTACCGCCTGCGGCATGTTGCTGCTATTAGCGCAGGTCCAGGTCGGTATGCGCCAGCGTCATCAGGAACTGGTGGTCTGGCGCACGTTGGGAGCAGGCAAGAAATTGCTGCGTACCACGCTGTGGTGCGAGTTCGCCATGCTCGGGATGGTAGCCGGATTGGTGGCAGCCATCGGTGCGGAAACCGCATTGGCGGTGCTGCAAACCAAAGTGTTTGATTTCCCATGGGAGCCAGACTGGCGACTGTGGGTCGTGTTGCCACTTTGTGGGGCATTGCTGCTTTCTTTATGCGGCGGGTGGCTCGGTTCACGTCTGCTAAAAGGCAAAGCGCTGTTCCGTCAGTTCAGTAGTTGATTCATATCCGTGATGATTACGCGCCGGTTTTTTAAATCGGTGCGTTTTTTTATCTATGTAGCACAAATTGACAACTCCTTGATATTTAACAGCACAGAACAATAAAAACCCGACAACACGAGTGTATTAATAAACGTTAATATTTGTATGCTGAATAATTGGCAGGCTATCTATCAAGGTACAAATAATGACTATAAAAAAAACGGCGCTGGCGGTATCGATCGGCGCAGCAGTGGCATTAACGACCTTCGCCTCCCAGGCGGAAATCACGGTCCTGAAACAAGATCCGCAGGCGGGCGACCCGCTGAGCCGTCTTAACTTCACCGTCGGCGGGAGTATTCGTCCGCAGTTCCAGAATATGGCCGGTGACGATGGTAAGAATGGCTACAAACGTAATGGCTTCGACGGCGGGACGCGTTTCCGCTTCGCTGCTGACTACTATCTGTTTGATGACATCAGTTGGGTGAGCTACTACGAGCTGGGCGTTAACTTCCCGGCGATGTTCAACTGGGACAACCACTACGCTAACGGCGCCAACGATACCACGCGTCGTATGCTGTACACCGGTCTGAAGAGCGCAACCTGGGGTACGCTGACCTTCGGTCAACAGAACAGCATTTACTATGATGTGGTTGGTGCGAAAACGGATATCTGGGACTACGACATGATCGGTCAGGCGCCAGGTAACGGCATCAATGGCGACTATGACGGTTCCTATCGTACGCGTAAGTCACTGAAGTATAAGAAAACGGTTGGCGATGTCGATCTCTACGCCTCTTATCTGTTCAGCGATGATTACAACCCGAACAACGGTCTGCGCTACAAACGTAAAGGCGGCGGCTCGTTGGGTGTGGATTATCACATCACCGATGACCTGACCTGGGGTACGGCGTGGAACTACACCCGTGCGGAAATGCGTGGCGACACCAGCAAAACCTACGATCAAAACATCGTTGGTACCGCGTTGAGTTGGAAACCGGACAACTGGACCTTCTCGATGGGCGGCGGTTGGTATCAAAACTTCATGACCACCAAAAAAGTGTCTGTTAATGACTACTTTGCCGGTGATGCCTGGGGTCTGGAATACTTCGCGGGTTACACCTTCCCGGTTGGTCAGTATGCGCTGAAATCTGTTCAGCCCTACTTTATGGGAGACCGTATTGAGTATGTGAATGGCCGTAACTACCTGCGTACTGACAACGGTGTGGGTATCAGCTTCCAGCTGGATTACGGTTTCCGTGTTGATTACGAACACGTATTCACCTCCAGCACCGACAATCTGGGCGATATGAACCTGGTTCGTCTGCGTTACGACTTCTAATCGAACGCCTGTCAAACGGAACGCCCGATGCGCTTGCGCTTATCGGGCCTACGGGAGCAGGGTGATCACGTTATTTGTAGGCCGGATAAGGCACTTGTGCCGACATCCGGCTTTTTCATGCCTTCTCTCATTTGAAAACACATTTCGCAACATCATGAAATAATTTCAAGGACAGCAGGTTGTGATCTGTGTCATGTTAACAATCAGCCTGTTAACGGGCCAACAAGAACAACGCCGCAAGAACGGCGTGAGACATGACACCACAACGTTAAAATGGAGAGATTATGGGATTGCGTCAGAGTTTACGCGTCGCGACCGGAGCGCTATTGCTGGCCTGCGGATTACAATTTGCTCATGCGAACAGCGATCCGCATACCATCGTGTTTGGCGTCGCGCCTGGGCCGTACGGTGATATGGTGAAACAGGCCATTGCCCCTACGCTGAAAGAGAAAGGCTATAAGGTCGTGGTGCGCGAATTCAGTGACTACGTGCAACCGAACATGGCGCTATCCAACGGCAGCATCGATGCCAACCTGTTCCAGCATTCACTCTACTTTGACAAATTCACCGCCGATAAAGGACTTAAGCTGAGCAAGCTGATTGTGGTCCCGACGGCCGGGATGGGTTTTTACTCACATAAAATCAAAAGCCTGGATGAGTTGAAAAAAGGGGATGTGATCACGCTGTCCAACGATCCCACCAACCTGGCTCGCGGTCTGCGTTTCCTGCAGTCTATCGGCCTTATCACCATCAAAGACAATATCGATCCAACGAAAGCCTCCGAGCGCGATATCGCCAGCAACCCGAAAGGACTGGTGTTTAAACCGCTGGAAGCCGCACAGCTGCCGCGTACGCTGGACGGCGTGACCGGCGCGCTGGTCAACGGTAACTTTGCCGTGGCGGCAAAACTGGATCTCGCCAGCGCCATCAAGCAAGAGCATCTGGATGAAAATCTGAAAAATATCATCGCGGTACGCAGTGAAGATGCGGATAAACCGTTTGCGAAAGATATTGTGGAGGCGGTGAAATCTCCGGCGTATCGCGCGGTGATCGATGATCCGCAAAACATCTACAGCGCCTTCCAGAAACCGGAATGGATGTCGGCAGCCCAATAATTGCTGCGCACAAGGGTTAACAGGGGCAGCGGCGACTGCCCTTTTCGCATTTCTGAGGTGGCTATGATTGAAATAGAAAAGGTATGCGTGGATTTTAGCGCAGGCCGTGGACCGTCAACCCGGGCGGTTGATGACGTCAGCTTGCGCATCGGCGCAGGTGAGATATTTGGCATTGTCGGGACCAGCGGCGCGGGGAAAAGTACGCTGCTGCGCACCCTGAACGCCTTAACGCGACCGAGTCAGGGAAGCGTGAAGGTGAACGGCGTAGAAATTTCCGCGCTGGAAGGCGCGCATCTACGTAAAGCTCGTCAACGTATCGGGATGATTTTTCAACATTTTAATCTGATGCATACCCGTACCGTGGCGCAAAACGTCGCCTTTAGCCTGAAGGCTGCCGGATGGGAGCGCAGTAAAATTGGCCCGCGCGTTAGCGAAATCCTGGCGCTGGTGGGGCTGTCTGACAAGGCAAACCGCTTTCCGGTTCAGCTCAGCGGCGGGCAAAAGCAGCGTGTGGGTATTGCCCGCGCGATTGCCAATCACCCGGATGTACTGCTGTGTGATGAACCTACCTCCGCGCTGGATCTGGAAACCTCGGCCACGATTCTGGCGTTGCTTAAGCAGATCAATCAACAGTTGGGGATCACGATCGTACTGATCACTCACGAGATGAACGTGATCAAATCGATTTGCGATCGCGTGGCGGTGATGTCCGGCGGCAAGGTGGTGGAGTCCGGTGAGGTGTTTGACGTTTTTGCTCACCCACAGCACGCTTTCACGCAGCAACTGGTGTCGCATACCCTCAATTTGACGCTGCCCGAGCGTCTGCGCCAGCATCTGCCCGGTCAACTGCTAAAAATTCTGTTCATTGGCGATTCGGCGGAACAGCCGGTGTTGTCAGAAGTCGCGGTTAAATTTGGCGTAGCGGTGAACATTCTGCACGGCAAAATTGAATATATTGGCGAACGCGCGCTGGGGATTCTGGTGGTGCAACTGACCGCGCCGCATAACCCTTCAGCGGTGGAAGTCGCCGTGGAACATATTCGTCAACGTACTGCACAGGTGGAGGTGATTCGTGGATGATTTATTGCCTGATTTGACGCTGGCGTTTAATGAAACCTTCCAGATGCTGAGCATCTCTACGGTGCTGGCAATTATTGGCGGTCTGCCGCTCGGTTTCCTTATTTTTGTCACCGACCGGCATTTATTCTGGCAAAATCGTTTTGTGTATCTGCTCAGCTCCGTGCTGGTGAATATCATTCGTTCGGTGCCGTTTGTGATCCTGCTGGTGCTGCTGTTGCCGCTAACCCAGTTTTTACTTGGGAATACCATTGGCCCGATTGCGGCGTCGGTCCCGCTCTCTGTGGCGGCAATCGCCTTCTATGCCCGTCTGGTCGACAGTGCGCTACGTGAAGTCGATAAAGGCATTATCGAGGCGGCGGAAGCGTTTGGTGCCAGCCCGATGCGCATCATCTGCACCGTTCTGTTACCGGAGGCGAGCGCGGGTCTGCTGCGTGGGTTGACGATAACGCTGGTGAGTCTGATCGGTTACTCCGCGATGGCCGGGATCGTTGGCGGTGGCGGGGTAGGCGACCTGGCGATTCGCTTTGGTTATTACCGCTACGAAACCCAGGTCATGGTAGTCACCGTGGTGGCGCTGATTATTCTGGTGCAGGTCGTTCAGGTGCTGGGCGACTGGCTGGCAAAACGCGCAGATAAGCGCGACAGACACTGATCACTGTGCGTTAAGCCAGTCGGCAACATCCTGCCAGGTGCCGCGAAAGACGATTTTCGCGGCTTTCTTTTCCAGTTGATAGCGATACATCGGGTCGTAATACTCGTTGAGCAACGGCACCAGCCAGCCCATATGGGCGTCGGTGCTGCCCGTCGCCTGCTGTTCGCGCAGAGCCACGTCGAGCAGGGCGGTCAACTCGGCAAAACGTTGTAAACCCAGGCGACGGCGGATAGCAAACAGGCCGTGGTGCAGATAGTCACTGTACTCCTGCCAGCCCTGGCTCTCGCCATAAGCATGGGTAAAATCGTGGTGCATTCGCACGAAATACTCTTCGCGCAGTCGCTCCAGACGACGCTCAAAAGGATCGTCAACCACCGCTATAGATGCCTGGATCATACGCTCTCGCAGGCATTCGGGCAGATGATTAGCCCCGATCATGCGGCCTTCATCTTCCAGTACCCACAGGCGTAGAGCCTGACGGCTGTCGGTTTTGAGCATTTCGACCGCCAGCAGGTTTTCAAAACTCGCCTGGCTTAGCTGCGGTTCCACGGTACGTCCAAACGAGGAGCCGCGATGGTGAGCCAGTCCTTCGAGATCCACACCGTTCGGCTGCTGTTGTACCAACTGCGTTTTGCCGTTCCCGGTACAGCCGCCGATTAAGACGATCGGTTTTTGCACCAGTTCTTCAGTCAGTTGAATCGCTGCCTGACGCAATGCTTTATAACCACCTTGTATCAGCGGGTAGTCAATGCCGGACTCGTGCAGCCACTGCTGCACAATATGCGAACGCTGACCGCCGCGTGCGCAGCATAGGTAGCCCGCAGGATTTTGACGACAGGCATCCTGCCAGGCACGTATTCTCTGCTGGCGGGTTGCTCCCGAGACCAGTTGATGACCGAGCGCGAGGGCGGCCTCAGGCCCCTGACGTTTATAACAGGTACCCACGGCGGCACGTTCGTCATCGTTCATTAAGGGGAGATTGACTGCGCCCGGCATCGCGCCTTGTTGAAATTCGACGGGGGCGCGTACATCGATTATAGGCGTACCGGCGAGCAGAATTGCGCGATAGTCCGTTCCATCGTTCATGTTTGATCCTGAAAATACAAAACAGCAATGGAGGGGATTTTACGCGCCAGAGGAGGGGCCGGGGAAGGATAAAATCAACTCCCCGGCATTAATGGTTTATTTCAGCTTTGACTGCGCCCAGATGATACCGCTGGCATATTCCGGCGGCAGCAGGGGAATAAGCGCTTCCAGCGTGGCGCTAAGGCGCGCGGTATCGCTGTCGCTCAGGTTCAGGTGACCCACCTTACGCCCTTCACGCACTTCCTTGTCATACCAATGCAGGTGTACCAGCGGCAGCTTCAGCCAGTCGTAGTTCAGGTCGCTGCCGATCAGGTTTACCATCACCGAAGGATTGTTCACCACCGGCGTCGGCAGCGGCAGGCCAGTAATGGCGCGCAGGTGCAGCTCAAACTGGCTGATGCTGGCGCCGTTTTGCGTCCAGTGCCCGCTGTTGTGCACGCGGGGAGCCAGTTCGTTAATCAGCAGACCCTCTGGGGTGATGAAACACTCCATTGCCATCACGCCGACATAGCCCAGCTCCTGCATGATGGCAGAGAGCATCGCTTCGGCCTGTTCCTGCTGTCTGGCGTTAGCCTGCGGGAAGACTACGCTGGTGCGCAGAATGCCGTCCTGGTGCAGGTTATGGGTCAGCGGATAGAAGACGGTGCTGCCGTCGTGCGCACGAGCGCCAACCAGGGAGACTTCACCAGAGAAGTTGATTCCCCGCTCAACGATGCATTCGCCGTAGCAGTCTTCCGGCAGTTGTTCAGTTTCATTTGCGCGCAAACGCCACTGTCCACGACCGTCGTAGCCGCCGACGCGACGTTTTACGATTGCCAGCTCGCCGAGTTTGTCAAACACCGCAGACCATTCGCTTTGATCCGCCAGCAGCTGCCATGGCGCGGTCGCCAGGTTGAGTTTGTCAAAAAGCTGTTTTTGCGTCAGACGGTCGGCAATAATCGGGAACACGTCGCGGTTAACAAACGCTGGATGACGCGCCAGTTCGCGGGTTAGCGCCGTTTCCGGCCAGCGCTCAATCTCAGCAGTGATCACGCTTTGTTGAAAAGGAACGGCAGCCGGTTCAGCGTCCAGCCCGACGGGCCAGACCGCAATGCCCAGCGGCTCGCCGGCCTGGCGCAGCATGCGTCCTAGCTGACCGTTACCGAGTACGCAGACCTGCTTCATGCGACACCTCGCGGGTCCGGGTTCTCCAGCACCTCATCGGTTTGCGCTTTGCGCCAGTCGTTCAGACGCTGGTGTAAGGCTTTGTCGTGTGTTGCCAGAATTTGCGCGGCCAGCAGGGCCGCATTGGCCGCGCCAGCTTTGCCGATCGCCAGCGTGCCCACCGGAATACCGCGAGGCATTTGAACGATGGAATAAAGGCTATCTACGCCGCTCAACGCTGCGCTTTGTACCGGAACGCCTAAAACAGGCACCAACGTTTTCGCCGCAATCATTCCAGGCAAATGTGCAGCACCACCGGCACCGGCAATAATCACCTGATAGCCGTTCTCTTCAGCGCCTTCGGCGAAACTGAACAGTTTGTCTGGGGTACGGTGAGCAGAGACGACCTCAACATGGTGTGGAACGTCCAACATTTCGAAGATTTCGGCGGCGAACTGCATGGTAGCCCAGTCGCTTTTGGACCCCATCACGATGGCGACACGCGCCGGATTATTGCGGGAAGACATGCGTCTGAAAACTCCTGTGGTGCACTACACTCGGCTTTTGAGGGCACAGAGAATAGCATAATTCATCGTCAAGGAAAACGATTGCGCGCTTTACGCTTCACTCTTCAAGCTGCCTCTTTGTTGGCTGCATCTGCTCACCCCAGTCACTTACTTTTGTAAGCTCCAGGGGATTCACAGATTTGCCGCCTCGATGCAACTCGAATAGTTTTGTGTAAAGAGGAACTGGATATCTGCAGAATTAAAACGGAAATACGATCAGTTCAACGTCGTCTGGTGTGACTTTGATCATCGAACCTTCGCTGTGCCATGCGCCTAATACCACGCGGAAAGCAGGTTGCTCATTGGCAGTAAGTTCGTGGACCGCCGGGCGGTGGGTATGACCGTGAATTAACCACTGAACCTGATGTTTTTCCATCTCAGCGATAACGGCCTGCTGATTCACATCCATGATCTCCAGCGACTTGCTGCTGTTGGCCGCTTTGCTGTTGGCGCGCATTTTCGCAGCGATTCGCTGGCGAACGAACAGCGGCAGGGCGAGGAACAGTTTCTGTAACCAGGGTTGATGCACTTTGGCGCGAAATGCCTGATAGCCCGCGTCGTCGGTGCATAAGGTGTCGCCATGCATGATCAGCACCCTGCGGCCATACAGGTCGAGCACTTTTTCTTCGGGAAGCAAGGTCATGCCGCTCTCACGGGCAAAACGTTTGCCGAGCAGAAAATCACGGTTGCCGTGAATAAAAAAGCAGGGAACGCCGGAATCCGCCAGCGATTTTATCGCCGCGGCCATTTCATGATGCAGCGGATTAGGATCGTCGTCGCCAATCCAGGCTTCAAACAGGTCACCGAGAATGTACAGCGCATCGGCCTTTCGCGCATCGCCGGCTAAAAAACGCAGAAAACCGGCGGTGATCGCCGGTTCTTCTGTGCAGAGGTGAAGATCTGCAATAAACAGTGTCGTCACGATTACTCGCTGACGGTCACGTTTTCGATGATGACGTCTTCTTTAGGCACATCCTGGTGCATACCGCTGCGACCGGTGGAAACGCCTTTGATTTTATCAACCACGTCCATGCCTTCAACAACTTCAGCGAACACGCAGTAACCCCAACCTTGCATGCTTTCGCCGGAGAAGTTCAGGAAGTCGTTGTCTGCAACGTTGATGAAGAACTGTGCGGTTGCGGAGTGCGGAGCCTGAGTACGCGCCATCGCCAGCGTACCACGGGTGTTTTTCAAACCGTTGTTCGCTTCGTTTTTGATCGCTTCTTTCGTGGCTTTTTGCTTCATGCCTGGCTCGAAACCACCGCCCTGGATCATGAAACCGTTAATAACACGGTGGAAAATGGTGTTGTTGTAAAAACCTTCGCGGCAGTAGTCCAGGAAGTTTTTAACTGTTTCAGGCGCTTTATCATCAAACGTTTTGATTACGATATCGCCGTGATTAGTGTGGAAAGTAACCATTTTTGCATCCTGTTCCGATAGATTGGTGCTTCGACCCCGTCAAGGGTCAGAGTTAGGGGTGTGTTATAGCATAACCGCAAGCTGCGATCACCTCGCAAAGTGTGCTGCTTCCGGTCTAAATTATGGGTATTATACAGACTTTACTATCCACACACGTCTACACGGAATCTTCGATGTTAAAAATCTTTAATACACTGACGCGCCAAAAAGAGGAATTCAAACCTATTCATGCCGGGGAAGTCGGCATGTACGTGTGTGGTATTACCGTTTACGATCTCTGTCATATTGGCCACGGACGTACCTTTGTTTCTTTCGACGTCGTCGCGCGCTATCTGCGCTTCCTCGGCTATAAGCTGAAGTATGTGCGCAACATTACCGATATTGATGACAAAATCATCAAACGCGCGAATGAAAACGGCGAAAGCTTTGTGGCGTTAGTCGACAGAATGATCGCGGAAATGCATAGCGATTTCGACGCGCTGAATATTCTGCGCCCGGACCTGGAGCCGCGCGCTACACACCATATCGCTGAGATTATTGAAATCACTGAACAGCTGATTGCCAAAGGTCACGCTTACGTGGCTGATAACGGCGACGTGATGTTCGACGTGCCGACTGACCCGAATTACGGTCAACTATCACGTCAGGATCTGGAACAGTTGCAGGCGGGTGCGCGCGTTGACGTGGTTGATGTGAAGCACAACCCTATGGACTTCGTGCTGTGGAAAATGTCCAAAGAAGGCGAGCCGAGCTGGCCGTCTCCGTGGGGCGCAGGCCGTCCGGGTTGGCACATTGAGTGTTCGGCAATGAACTGCAAACAGCTGGGCAACCATTTCGATATTCATGGCGGCGGTTCAGACCTGATGTTCCCGCACCATGAAAACGAAATCGCTCAGTCCACCTGCGCGCATGACGGTGAATACGTCAATTACTGGATGCACTCCGGGATGGTAATGGTTGACCGCGAGAAAATGTCCAAATCGCTGGGCAACTTCTTTACCGTGCGCGACGTACTTAAATACTACGACGCCGAAACCATCCGCTACTTCCTGATGTCGGGTCATTACCGTAGCCAGTTAAACTACAGCGAAGAGAACCTGAAGCAGGCGCGTTCTGCGCTGGAGCGTCTGTATACCGCGCTGCGCGGCACCGACAAATCCGTTGCTCCTGCTGGTGGCGAAGCCTTTGAGGCGCGCTTTATTGAAGCGATGGACGATGACTTCAATACGCCGGAAGCCTACTCAGTACTGTTTGATATGGCGCGTGAGGTTAACCGTCTGAAGGGTGAAGATATGGCGGCGGCGAACGGCATGGCTGCGCATCTGCGTAAGCTTTCCAGCGTGCTGGGACTGCTGGAACAGGATCCAGAAGCGTTCCTGCAAAGCGGTGCGCAGGCGGATGACGGTGAAGTTGCTGAAATTGAAGCGTTAATCCAACAGCGTCTGGACGCCCGTAAGGCGAAAGACTGGGCGGCAGCCGACGCCGCGCGTGACCGTCTCAACGAGATGGGCATCGTGCTGGAAGACGGCCCGCAGGGCACCACCTGGCGTCGTAAGTAACTCTCTATTGCCGGATGGCGTCTAACGCCTTATCCGGCCTACGATGTAATGATCGGTAGGCCTGATAAGCTTAGCGCCATCAGGCACTATTAATGACGTCTATACCACCACAGCACACCCATCATCATCACTCCCGGTAGCCACACCCATAATAATTCCGAAATAATCACCTGGTGCCCGTAAGGGGTCGCGTAGCGTGATAGCGCAAACGGGGCGACTTTAATCACCTGCCACGGCGCGAAGAAGCGTTCATCCGACCACGGCCACAGCCAGCCAACGCCTTTGCCGCCGGTGGTGACCGAATCCAACAGACTGTGCGACAGCAGTGATACCGTCAGGAATAGCCAGCAGCGAATCAATCCCGCCTTAAACCATCGTCGGCCAATCACTACGCAAAGCAGCGGCACGACAAAAGCAAACAGCAGGGAGTGGGTAAAACCACGGTGACCAAACACGTTGCCGTAGGCGACGCCAAGTTTAAAAGACAGTACGTCGGCGTCCGGCAGCATCGCCAGAATGACGCCTGTAAACAGTAATCGCGGGGGGATGACTTTAAGTCCGAGACCTAACCCTAAACAGAGCGGAACGGCTGCGTGCGTGACGATAGTTGGCATGATGATCGCTTCATGTGGAAAAACAACATGCTAACAGTTCACTGTGAAGCGGCGGTGAAGTCATTATCTGAAAAAGAGAGGGGAGGAGGCCGGACAAGAAATGACCTTATCCGGCACCGGGATCACGCTACGACGTTAATGCTGTGGCCTTCAAAGCTGACGGTCTGACCGGCAACGATTTTGCAGCGTTTACGCGTTTCAACAGCGCCATCGACCTTCACTAACCCTTCGCCAATAGCAATCTTTGCCTGGGCGCCGCTTTCGCTCCAGCCTTCCAGCTTCAGCAAATCGCAGAGTTCAACGTGTGGGTGTTTACCCAGTGAAAATGTGGCCATTTTAAACGTCCTTTACATCATGATATTCAATACACGCCTGCAGCGTGTTTTCGATAAGTGTGGCGACCGTCATTGGGCCTACGCCGCCGGGTACCGGCGTGATATATGACGCGCGTGCGGCAGCATCTTCAAAGACCACATCGCCAACAACCTTACCATTCTCCAGACGGTTGATGCCGACATCAATCACAATCGCACCTTCTTTGATCCACTCGCCGGGTATAAAGCCAGGTTTGCCGACGGCAACAATCAGCAGGTCAGCATGTTCAACATGGCGGCGCAGATCTTTGGTGAACCGGTGGGTGACGGTGGTGGTGCAGCCTGCCAGCAGCAGCTCCATGCTCATCGGGCGACCAACAATATTCGACGCGCCAATGACGACCGCATTCAGACCGTAGGTGTCGATGTTGTAACGTTCAAGCAGGGTTACAATGCCGCGTGGGGTACACGGACGCAGGCGTGGCGCACGCTGGCACAGGCGACCGACGTTATACGGGTGGAAACCGTCAACGTCTTTATCCGGCGCAATACGCTCCAGCACTTTAACGTTGTCGATACCCGCAGGTAACGGCAACTGTACCAGGATACCGTCGATGGTGGTATCTGCATTGAGCGTATCGATCAGCTCAAGAAGCTCCGCTTCGCTGGTGGTTTCAGGCAGGTCATAGGAGCGGGAGACAAACCCCACCTCGTCACAGGCTTTGCGTTTACTCGCAACATAAATCTGCGAAGCCGGGTTGCTACCTACCAGCACAACAGCCAGGCCTGGGGCGCGTAATCCAGCCGCTAAACGCGCCTGAACTTTTTGAGCAACCTCAGAGCGCACCTGCTGCGCAATCGTTTTACCGTCAATAATCTTTGCTGCCATCAGAGAGAGGATTCCGTCTGTTACGTTAAACCGAAGGGGATGCCGCTATTTTGTCAGAAGCGGGACGTGCTGTCAGTTTTCGTTTGCGTTTTTACGTGCGATAGGGGGCGTTACTGCCGGCGAAAGGGGTCAGGTCAGAGGCTAAAGCCTTACGGGTAATTAATGAGCATGCTAATTAAAGTTAACGTGAATGAAACAACTCATCACCCTGGTCTTTTCATGGGTAATGCGTCGCAAACCAGTCTGTTACGCTTAATTTTGGGTGATTTTACCTCATTTTCACCCAGATTTTTCCTGGGGCCTATTAAGAATTAGCCAGGGCCATTAAAAGGAATTGCAGGTATTTTTCATTAATTGAAATGTTTAATTTATCGCTGTGACGAATAGTCATATTCGCGAAGATAAATTAGTGAATCAAATACTCAGGAGAGTTGGGGTAAACGGTTAGCTAATTCTCTTGCGAGATATATCTTTACAGGATGCAGAGATAATTAGCCTGACATTTAATGTCGATAATGAGTCAAACGGATCCCGCAGGACGCCGGAGCCGGATGTGTGTAATTCAAGGGAAATCCATGAAACGTAAATTAATGACCTCTTCTGTTATTGCCAGCCTGATGTTAGTCGCAGGTGCGGCGGTTGCGGCCGATCCGGTAAGCGTTAGCGGCGGAACTGTGCATTTTGAAGGTGAACTGGTCAATGCAGCCTGTGCAGTCAGTACTCAGTCATCCGATCAGGTTGTCACCTTAGGCCAGTATCGTACTGCCAGTTTTGCCGCAGTGGGTGATACGACGGCACAAATTCCGTTCTCTATCGTCCTGAACGACTGTGACCCGAAAGTTGCCGCAACCGCAGCCGTTGCTTTCTCTGGTCAGTCTGATATTACCAATAACAACCTGCTGGCCGTCACTTCTGCAGACAACGGTACTACTGCCAGCGGCGTCGGGATTGAAATTCTGGACAATACGTCCACCGCGCTGAAGCCGGATGGAGCCACCTTCTCTACCGCTCAGGCGCTGGTTGAAGGGACCAACACCCTGCGTTTCTCTGCGCGTTATAAAGCCACTGCTGCAAGCGCAACGCCGGGTCAGGCAAATGCTGACGCGACGTTCATCATGAAGTACGAATAAGCCGTTTTGATTTGCGCAAGGATGCGGTACGCCTCATTGGATGAGGCAATATCCGGGGATGATGAAGGATGCGGCAGATGATAGGGAAAGGCGTGGCGCTGGCGGGAATGCTGTGCGTAATGCCCGTGTTTGCACATACGGTAATACTGGAAAGTGGCCGCGTCCACCTACGCGGGCAACTGGTCAACGGAGCCTGTACGGTCGCCACTGACAGTCAGAATATGCGGGTGCAAATGGGGCAATATCGCACTAATGCTTTCTCCGGGACGGGAAGCTTTGCCTCTACCAGCGTACCGTTTTCACTGCGTTTAACCTCGTGCAGTTCTGATGTCTACGACCATGTTGGGATTGCGTTTGCGGGCGTGACGCCAGCGGAAGATCCGCAGGTTTTCCTTGCCAGCGGCGATGCTTCTGCGGCTTCGGGGATCGGTCTGGCATTATTTGACGAGCGCCAACGGCAAATTATTCCAAATGCGCTGCCGCTTCATTATGCGCCGATTATAACGCAAGAGATGACGTTTCATTTCACTGCTCGCTATCGGGCTGTCTCGGAAAATATAACGCCGGGAATGCTTCGTTCAGACGTGTGGTTTACGTTGGTTTATCCCTGATTTATTTCCCAACGATAATCGCATCAAAGGTATTTGTAGCTATGTCTAATTATCTGAAATCAGGTTTTATCCTTTTACTGGCCTTATTTTCTGCTGCCAGTGTTCAGGCTGCCGGCGGTATTGCATTAGGCGCCACTCGCGTTATTTATCCGGCTGATGCCAAACAAACATCCCTGTCTATCAGCAATAGCGATACCAAAGAGCGTTACCTGGTAAATTCCTGGATTGAGAATAGCGCAGGCGTTAAAGAAAAATCATTTGTGGTTACGCCTCCACTGTTTGTCAGCGAGCCCAAAAGCGAAAATACGCTGCGTATCATCTATGCCGGCGAACCGCTGCCCAAAGATCGTGAGTCTCTGTTCTGGATGAATGTGAAAGCCATTCCGTCAGTCAATAAAAACAGCCTTGAGGGCAAAAACGTTCTGCAACTGGCGATTCTGTCACGCATCAAACTTTTCGTCCGTCCGAATAATTTGCCGCAAATCCCGGAAGATGCGCCTGGGATGCTGACGTTTTCCCGTTCCAGTAACCACCTGAAAATCAATAATCCGTCAGCGTATTACGTCACATTGGTCAATCTCAATGTGGGGAAAACAAAGGTCGATAACGTGATGGTTGCGCCGAAAAGCGATGCGCAGATCCAACTACCAACGGGCGTTCAGGGCAACGTCACGTTCCAGACGGTCAATGATTATGGCGCTGTGACTCCGGCCAAAACGGTTAGCGTGCGTTGAGATAACGATGAATAAGACAACGTATTTTCCTGGCCTGTTACCGGGGGTTACGCCACCGCTGGCAGGGGTGGCGTTGTCCACGCTGGCGGCGCTCTTTCCCTCTTTAAGCCATGGGGAAAGCTATTTTAATCCGGCCTTTTTATCTGCGGATACGGCAACCGTGGCGGATTTATCACGCTTTGAAAAAGGCAATCACCAGCCTGAAGGCGTTTATCGCGTGGATATCTGGCGCAACGATGAGTTTGTGGCCACTCAGGATATTCGTTTTGCGACCAGTGCGGGAAAAGCCGGGGAGAAGTCCGGTGGGCTGATGCCGTGTTTTGGACTCGACTGGGTGAAACGCCTTGGCGTCAATATCGCCGCGTTTCCGGCACTCAGTAAGGACCCGAACGATACCTGCATCAATCTGCCTGAAGCGATTCCAGGCAGCGAGATTGCATTTGATTTTTCTACCTTGCGCCTCAACGTCAGCCTGCCGCAAGCGTCGATGTTAAACAGCGCGCGTGGCTATATCCCACCTGAAGAGTGGGATGAAGGGATCCCGGCTGCGCTGGTTAACTACAGTTTTACCGGCAGTCGCGGCAGTGATGCGGACAGCTATTTCCTGAGTATGCTCAGTGGTCTGAACTATGGCCCATGGCGGTTGAGAAATAACGGCGCGTGGAGCTATTCCAAGGGCGATGGATACCATTCACAAAGCTGGAAAAACATCGGTACATGGCTTCAGCGCGCAATTATCCCGCTGAAAGGCGAACTGGTGATGGGCGACAGCAACACCGGCAACGACGTTTTTGACAGCGTCGGGTTTCGCGGTGCGCGGCTCTATTCCTCAGACAGTATGTATCCTGACAGCTTACAAGGCTATGCGCCTACCGTTCGCGGCATTGCGCGTACCGCAGCGAAACTGACCATTCGTCAGAATGGCTATGTGATTTATCAAAGCTATGTTTCACCCGGCGCGTTCTCGATAACCGATCTCAACCCGACGTCATCCAGCGGTGACCTTGAGGTCACTGTGGATGAGAAAGACGGCAGTCAGCAACGCTATACGGTGCCGTACTCAACGGTTCCCTTATTACAGCGAGAAGGGCGTTTCAAGTATGACGTGGTCGCCGGGGATTTTCGCAGTGGCAATAGCCAGCAATCCTCACCTTTCTTTTTCCAGGGAACATTAATTGCCGGGTTACCAGAAGGCTACACCGCATATGGTGGTACGCAGTTGGCTTCACGCTACACCGCGATGGTTTTAGGCACTGGTCGAAATCTCGGGGACTGGGGGGCGGTTTCTGTCGATCTTACCCACGCGCGTAGCCAACTGGCGGATGACAGTACGCACCAGGGGCAGTCTTTGCGTTTCCTGTATGCGAAATCGTTGAACAATTTTGGCACTAACTTCCAGCTGTTGGGGTATCGCTACTCAACGCGTGGCTTCTATACCCTCGATGACGTCGCGTACCGCAGTATGGAAGGCTATGAGTACGAATACGACAGTGAGGGCAATCGCCACGACGTGCCCAATGTGAAGAGCTACCACAACCTGAGCTACAGCAAAAAAGGTCGTTTCCAGATAAACATTTCGCAGAATCTGGGGGATTACGGATCGCTGTATGTCTCGGGTAGTCAGCAAACGTACTGGAATACCTCAGATACCAATACCTGGTACCAGGTAGGCTATGCCAGTGGCTGGCAGGGGATTAGCTATTCACTCTCCTGGTCGTGGAATGAATCGGTTGGCATCTCCGACACCGACCGTATTCTGGCGTTCAATATGTCAGTCCCGTTCAGCCTGCTGAGCGGGCGGCGCTACTCGCGTGACAACGCCCTCGATCGCACCTACGCCACCTTTAATGCCAACCGCAATAGCAACGGACAAAACAGTTGGCAGAGCGGAGTCGGCGGTACGCTGCTGGATGGACGCAACCTGAGCTACAGCGTGAATCAGGGGCACAGTAGCTCCAATGGCTATAGCGGAAACGCCAGCGCCAACTGGCAGGCGACCTATGGCACGCTGGGCGTGGGATACAACTATGACCGCGACCAGCATGACTACAACTGGCAACTCTCCGGCGGCGTGGTGGGTCACGCGGACGGCATTACGCTCAGTCAGCCTCTGGGCGATACCAACGTGCTGATTAAAGCACCTGGTGCGCAGGGGGTGCGGATAGAAAACCAGACCGGCGTTCAAACCGACTGGCGTGGATACGCGGTGATGCCGTATGCCACCGTCTATCGCTATAACCGCGTCGCGTTAGACACCAATTCCATGAACAACAATACCGATGTGGAAAATAACGTCAGCAGCGTAGTCCCAACGCAAGGGGCGTTGGTGCGGGCGGCGTTTGATACGCGAATCGGCGTGCGGGCACTGATTACCGCGAAATATGCCGGTAAACCCGTGCCGTTTGGTTCCGTTGTGCGGGAGAACACCAGCGGTGTGACCAGTATGGTGGGTGAAGACGGGCAAATTTATCTCAGTGGTCTGCCGCTAAAAGGCGAGTTGCTGATCCAATGGGGAGAAGGCGCAAAAGCTCGCTGCACGGCGCGCTATGCCTTGCCTGAAGAGAGCCTGAAACAGGCGGTGACGATCACGAACGTGACGTGCGAATCCCCAACGGCACGACAGGAATAATACGATGAAACGACAAACGGGTTTGTTACTGGGAAGTGCTTTACTGCTGATGGCCCATTCGTCCTGGGCGACGGTCTGCCAAAACTCGAATGGCACACCAACGGATGTTTTTTACGATCTGTCGAACGTGTTTAACAGCAGCAACAACCAGCCGGGTCAGGTCGTGACGTTACCGGAAAAATCGGGCTGGGTTGGCGTTAATGCCACCTGTCCGGCTGGGACAACGGTAAATTACACCTATAGAAGCTATGTGACTGAACTGCCGGTTCAAAGTACCGAGGGTGGATTTCAGTACCTGAAGCTCAATGACTACCTGCTGGGGGCCATGAGCATCACCGACAGCTACGCCGGGTTGTTTTATCCTCCGCGTAATTATATCCGCATGGGGACTCACCCTAACGTATCTAAGCAGCAGCCTTTTGGCGTAATGGATTCAAAGCTGGTGTTTAAACTCAAAGTGATCCGCCCGTTTATTAACATGGTGCCGATCCCCCGGCAGACGATGTTCAGCGTTTATGTCACGACCAGTACCGGAGATGCGTTAAGCACGCCGGTTTACACCATCAGCTACAGCGGCAAGGTGGAGGTTCCACAAAACTGTGAGGTGAACGCCGGACAGATTGTCGAATTTGATTTTGGTGATATTGGCGCATCGCTGTTTAGCAAGGCGGGGGCGGGAAACCGGCCAGAAGGCATTAATCCGCAGACCAAAACGGTGGCGATAAAATGCACCAACGTCGCCGCACAGGCCTACTTAACCATGCGTGTAGAGGCCGAGAAAGCCACCGGGCAAATGATGGTTTCTGATAACTCAGATTTAGGTTTTATTGTCGCCGACGGCAATGGCAGACCGCTGACGCCTAATAATCTGTCCAGCACGATTCCGTTTCAACTGGACGACAACGCCGCGGCAAGCGTGGGCATTCGGGCATGGCCGGTCAGCGTGACGGGCAATAAGCCCACCGAAGGACCCTTTACAGCCCGTGGCTATCTGCGAGTGGATTATGACTAACAAGCAAACGCCCGCCGCAGGGACACTCCTGGCAATGGTGTCTCTGCTGACATTCAGTTCGTTGTGCCATGCCGCTTCGTCGCTGGGAGAAATCAATATTGAACTGCGCGGTAACGTGGTGGACTTTACCTGTGCGGTAATTGCCAGCGACAGCAACAAGTCTGTGGAGCTAGGCACCTGGCCGACAAAGCAGCTTCAGACCAGTGGAGAGACCACGCAACCGGTCGCGTTTACGCTGAAGCTGGAAGGCTGCCCGCCGGGATCCGCTTCGATAACGTTTTCCGGAACACCGGCCCCAGGCACGACGTTGCTGGCGCTTGATGACGCGGTGATGGCGCAAAAGGTGGCGATCGAATTGCATGACAGCGATCGCACGCGATTGCCGCTCGAACAGGCCAGCCAGACCGTGGGGATTGATGAGAACGGTAATGCCACGCTGACCTTTTTCGCCAACTATATCGCGTTAGCAGACGGGGTTCAGCCTGGTGTCGCCAGGGCTGATGCCACGTTTATGATTAACTATAACTAATCAATGTGCTGACAAAACACTCCCGAACGACATCTCGCCGGGAGTGTTATTACATTAATTCATGCATTTTTGCGTAATCAATCAGCTCAACGATGGTGTGTAATCCGAGCTTGGAGTAGATATTCGCCTTGTGAGCACTAATCGTTTTATTGCTGAGTAACAGCTGCTCAGCAATTTCCTTATTGGACAGCCCGTTTGCCAGATAACGCAAAACGGTAACCTCGCGGTTAGAGAGCGGCATGTCATTCAAGACGCCTTTCTGTGCATTTATATTGTTAATGAAATTAAGGGTATCCGAAGGGAAAAAAGAATATCCCGATAAAATCATTTTTACCGCATTGTAGATATCATTGAGATCCTTTCGTTTACTGACAAAACCATTTGCACCGGCCCTGATAGCACGCCCGGCATAAAATGACTCAGATTTTGAGGACAGAAACAGTACCCGAGTTTTCTCCTGCAATGACTTTATTCTTTTGAGTAATGTAAACCCATCAGAGCCAGGTAGTTCAATATCCAGAATGACAAGATCGACCGGGTGTGTGCGCAGGTGTTCTATTGCCGTACGGCTGTCATCGGTTTTCAGCACTACTTGAATATTACTGTTTTTCTCGAGTAGTACTTCTATCGACATTCTGACAATAGGGTGTTCGTCCATAATGATAACGGATGCTGGTTTCATTGTTGTATGCCTCAAACTGTTTGCGTATCTTGCGAATTTGATAAAACATCAGGCGTTATAATATTGTCAAATAGCCAAGAATTGTTCTGAGGGAGAGCCGAATAAATATTATTTCATCCTTGTTTATTCGGTTGTTCTTCTGCAGAACAATGAATTTGTGGAAAATCCATTTCACACCGGGAAAACTAACAATTAATCAGGAAACTGTGGGGATTATACCTGCTCTGTTCTTTCGGAAAAGACTTACAACATCCCGGTTGTTAATGTCAGTTAGGATGTTCTGAAAGATCCAGGTGTCTTAATGGCTATTGGCATTATTTATCTGCAGTTCGAATTATGGCAGATTGAAAAATTTTTTTAAACAGTAAAAACGATACGATAAACTAATTGTTTAGGTTTTGTTAAGGCGGCATTAAGGTGGTTTTATATTGAAATGCACAGAATCTGTAAGGTTTACTGTGACAGTCGCACCAGACATAATACCAGGAATAGTTGTAAATATTAAATTTTTGTAAAAATTAAATCTGTTTTCTTATTCAAGAATAAGTAATTTCTTAAAAAATCTTATGGGACAGGAGGTTATGGTGTTAATTAAAATGAGGAGAGGTAACGTTGAGGCGATGTATCAGATGTAAGAAGCGTTGCCTGCTGGGCAATCCCAGGCGCGTAATCAACTTGTTCAGACGATAGATGATGCGGTGGTAGGGAAGAGTCTGTAACAATGCAATCTTTTTTAATGAGTTACCTTGTAAAAGTAAGGCAATCATCTCCCAATCGAGCTGGTTTATGCGCCTGGAGTGAATATAGTTTAGAGCCGGATATAATAAGGCGTGACGCATCTCCGGGAGGCGTAAGTTGCGTGACAAGATATAAAATGGACCAGACAGTGAAATAAAAGAGGTAAGGTCTTCATCGCGATTCGATAGCATTATGAAAATTTGAATGTCATTACGCTTCTTAATTAACTGACGCAGACCTTCAAGTATATCGAAATAAGGAGTTGCTAAGCCTTCTATGTCAATCACTAACTGGCTAATTACCGGCTCTTGCATGCTGAGCAACGCCGATTCAACGCTCTGGAAGATCCCCGTGCGAGTGCCTGAAAATAAATGCCGGCTCAGCGCATAGGCCAGATAGTAGTCTGTCGTAATTATCGCCTGAGATATAGTGTCGTCCGGTAATGTGTATTCGAGTTTTTGCGCCAGATACTCGAGCCGGTCAAATACCTGTGAGGTACAGTGGGGATATTGCCAGGTACAGTTAGCGTTTCGTATACGGCGATAGCGGTCCCGGCGTTTTGCGCTGTGCATCCTTTTCCATTCCATTTCTGTTGCGGCAGGTCTGGATAAATTGCTGACTACAAACATCCCTGAACCAAACTTTTGCCAGCGCAAAGGTGAGTTTACTTGTGCCGTTGGGTTTCAGTGCTTCAACAATCATCAGACTGGCAATTGCGTATCCCATCAGAATAATCTGCCGGAAGTTTTCTGATGTCTTACTCAATGCCCAAAAGCTTGTTTTATCCAGTTCAGCCTCTCTCTGAGATTAGATAAAATATTACCGGGTATGTCTTTCTGTTACCCCGGAAATAGTATGGCTCGATAATTCTGGCAGCCTGAAGCCAGGTACAGTAGGAGCCGATACTTAATCGACGATGAGATATTTCTCAATAAAAATTAGGCAGAACTACTCCGACTAATTTTGTAGAAAGTTTAGATGCGCGCGGATGTATCTTAAGAATTGCTGATCGTTTTTCACATGCAGCTTTTTCATAATGCTGCGGCGGGTAGCTTTGGCCTGGAGATCGCTTACCGAGAGCAGGTGGGCCGTTTCGGCTAAGGTATACCCACTGGCGAGAAACATTAAGAACTGACGTTCTTCTATAGAAAAGTTACGAGTGGTGCAGTAATGGCAGATAGTTGCGGGCACGCTATTGCGCAGCGCGCGTTTTTGCAGGATGAGAACCAGTTTTTTGGTTATCTCGTCTACGTCATCTTCCCGATAAATCAGTGGCAGCATGTACAAGCAGGGCCGGAACATCAGCTTATCTTTATCGTTTTTGCTACAGATGACCACCCGGTGTTGGCGCCTGGTGTGGACAGGAACCTGGTAGCAATCGGCACTGAGCCAATCTTCATCCAGGGAGATAAACGCGATGTCAGCGCGATCGATATCTTCGACGGGTAAAAAGCAAATCTCCTGGTGCCATTGATTTGCCAGATGGGAGATGATGATTTTCAGTCCATGTTCGAAGTGACTGTTTTCTTCCTTGATGGCGATACTTAACATTAAAGAGTTCCTGAACCACGGGAGAGGGGATAAAGGAATGTTAAGCAAAATCATAAATATTCTAAATACATGTATCCCTAAATCTGACGTTTTGCGGGCTGAGTTGTTACCAGGTGATTTCCTGGATACCCTTGAACGAGCAGAAAAAATCAACATTCGTACACTTCGCCAGCAACCGAAACAAAAGGCATTGACTCAGCAAGCGCTGACCGTATAATTCACGCGTTTCATCTGCATGAAGTAATCACTTCGCAATGCGCCCTTAGCTCAGTTGGATAGAGCAACGGCCTTCTAAGCCGTAGGTCGTAGGTTCGAATCCTACAGGGCGTACCATCTCAACATCACTTCAGATGTCCAGCTTCAGCGAATTGCGATGAATTTTCCTTTTCCAACCACGTTTCCACTTCCTTAAGACTGAGTTGTACCTCCTCCCTGAGTGAAAAATCAGCTAACGGCTGTTGTTCAAGTGCGGCACAAACGCTGCTGGCAGAACGCATTCCCATGCTGGCGCAACTGCTTTTTAGCTGATGCGCCAGACGTTTTATCTTCTCGCGATCGTGTGCTGCGCGCGCATTATCAATCTCATCTAATACAGGAAGGGTATGTTGCTTAAAGAGCGCTAACCATTCGTGTACCTTTTGCCATCCCATTAGCTGAATATCTCCGGCTAATTGCTGGGTATCTAACCGTTTGTTGTCATTTTCTGATGCAACCGGGAGAGGCGCGTAACCGTGCAAATAATGCATAATTAACCGACTGAGTTCATCCCGGGGAACCGGTTTTTGAATAACGCCGAGAAACAGGGTACTGGTTCTTTGGCTTAGCGTTTCGTCGATGACGTGCGCGCTAAAGCCTATCAGATTTAGCATTGGGTATGCGCAGGTTAACTGCTGCGCCAGCGTGATGCCGTCGATATCCGGAAGATCGAAATCAACCAGGGCGGCATCATAATGGGCGTCTTGCTGCAGTATGGTTAGTGCCGCAGCGGCATTGTCGGCAGCGGTAACCTGTGCGCCATTGAGGGTGAGCATTTCTGTGCTGATGCGCTGCGTGAGAGGGTTATCCTCGATAAGCAGTATGCGTAAACCCTGTAATGATATCGCTCGTGGAACGGATTTCGCTACCGGCATCTCGCCTGCCCGTAATGGCAGACGCAAACGAAAGCAGCTTCCTACCCCTGGCGTGCTGGTGACGCTGAGTTCTCCCTGCATCGCCTGCGCGAGGCTGGCGCTGATGGTGAGTCCAAGCCCGGTTCCCCCACGTTTACCGCTTACCTGAACAAACGGCTGAAAAATGTCGCCCTGACGGGCAGGATCAATCCCGCATCCCGTGTCCTCAACCTCAATGTACCAATCCTGGTCTTCACACCGACTACGCAGGATGATGTGCCCCCGATCGGTAAAGCGCAGTGCGTTGTTTAATAAGTTAGTTATGATTTGCCGGATGCGGCGCGGATCGCCGCGTAAGGAGTCGGGTACGTCGTCGGCAAAATCCATAATCAATGCGACCGGGCGACCCGCAACGCGACCGTGCATGAGCTGAAGCGTACTTTCCAGCAATGGCCTGGGCTCAAAGGGTTCATCACCGATGGCCACATTTTTTCCGCCCGCTTCGATGGCGGAATAGTCAAGAATATCGTTGAGGATGGTCAGCAGAGACTCGCCAGAGTCGGTGATTGCGCGCAGATTCTCCTGATGCTGCGCCAGTGCGGGATTGTCTGAGAGCAATTGCGCAGTACCGAGGATCCCGTATAACGGGGTGCGTATTTCATGGCTCATGGCGGCAAGAAACGCCGATTTTGCCTGGTTAGCTTTTTCGGCTTCCGCACGCGCCAGCCGATGTTCAGACACCATCGACCGCAGCTCGGCGGTGCGCGCTTTAACCTGAGCGGCCAAATGTTCGCGGTGGCTATTCAGGGCGTGAACGCTGGCGCGAAAGGCATCCATCAACCGCCCAATGGTGTCCAGTTCGCGAACGCCTGCGGTTTCCGGAAATGGGGAGTCGATATCACCTTCAAGCAGACGCTGTAACGCCTGGGTTTGCTGCGCCAACGGACGCGTGACCGAGCGGTAAACCACGCGCCAAAGAATGAGAATTAACAAGCATAATGATACCGCACCTAACAGCAGCAGCAGCGTTTGCCCGCGCTGGCTGGCCTGTTTGAGATGCGCCAGCCCGGTCTGATTGCGTTGGCCGATGATTTCCACCAACTGACTGACTTGGCTACTGAAACGGGTAAATTGCTCGATATTGTTTTGCGATAAGATCTGTAAGCGGGTAGTAATGTCATTGTCCTGACGATACAGGGCCAGCAGATCGACATAACGGCTAATTGAATTTATTGCGTCGGCAACCTGAGCGCGTACCACCGGATCTTCAATGCGTATTTGTCGGCGGTGAAGCA
Organism: Citrobacter sp. Ce104; assembly: GCF_030334595.1. Classification (NCBI taxonomy): domain Bacteria; kingdom Pseudomonadati; phylum Pseudomonadota; class Gammaproteobacteria; order Enterobacterales; family Enterobacteriaceae; genus Citrobacter; species Citrobacter sp. Ce104. The sequence goes on along the minus strand of NZ_JAOWDP010000064.1, from coordinate 556,779 downwards.
CTCTGACGGCGGCATTCAGCTGGTTTTCCAGCGCCGCCAGGTTATTCTGCGCCTGGTTATTCCCCAGATTCATCACCATTTGCTGCACGCGTAGCGCGCTCAGGCGCAGCTCATTCATCTGGTTATAATATTCCAGATCAATATCGATAAGCCTGTCGAGAGCGTGTTCAGCCGCCTGCCCCTGATGGCTTTCAATTAAATCATAAATGCTTGCCTGCGTAGCGCCCGCCGAGGTGGCGGCATTACTGGCCTGCCCGCGCGCCATTTCGGCAACGTTGGCGGTAGCCTCAACAAGTTGTTGGCTGAGTTGTTGCTGTTGCTCGCGCAGTTTCAGCCGTTCGCCAACCATTTCCCCCTGATGGCTTAACGACTGGGCGATCTCTTTTTCCTGTTGTTCAATGGACGAAGTATCAAAGCCCTGTTCGCGAAGAGTTTTCAGTAATGCGGTTATTTTCAGACTTTGGGCGGTTAACATACGCCCCTGAGCCAGCCACATATTTTCATTATCTGCGGTGGTCAGATTCTGCGCGGAAAACAGTTCCCAGGCGCTGGCTTCGCTGAGCTGGCGCGCCATGTCCATGGTCGGGATCAGCGCCTGGGTATTGGCCTGCTCAACCTGGCTGACAAAACGCAGGTTATACCAGCCTACCAGCGTACTCATGAGGGTCAGCGCCGCCATCAGCGCAAAGCCTATCCACAGTCGTTTGGTCAGAGATAAATTCACTGTCTGGTCGCCACAGATTAAAAAGGTTGAGTCGAAAAGAGGAAAGCAACTAGGATAAAGCCTTATCAATGATGAGGCTATCATGCGCGTATTGGTTTTCCTGCTTATCACGCTTTTTCCCGGTCTGGGTCACGCGACCGTGCCCGCACTACTGCGCTGGCAGGATAGCCAGCAGGCTGTCCCGGCGCCGCAAACGGACGTTACTGCAAACAAAATCTGGAAACTGTGCGCGCTGTATCCCAGCCTGAAGGATTCTTACTGGCTTTCCGTAAATTACGGCATGCTTGAGGCGGCGAAAAAATACGGAGTGAGCCTGAAGGTGCTTGAAGCGGGAGGGTATCGTCAGTTAAACATGCAAAAATCTCAAATCGCTCAGTGCCAGCAATGGGGCGCGGATGCCATTTTGTTAGGCAGCAGCACGACGACTTTTCCAGATTTGCAGACCCAGGTTGGATCGCTGCCTGTTATTGAGGTGGTGAATGCGATCCATGACGCGACGGTAAAGGCGCGGGTTGGGGTTCCGTGGTTTCAGATGGGGTATCAGCCAGGCCGCTATCTGGTTAAGTGGAGCGGCGGTAAACCGCTAAAGGTCTTATTATTGCCCGGGCCTGACGACGCCGGAGGCAGTCGTGAGATGGTGGAAGGATTCCGCCAGGCGATTGCCGGCAGTCAGGTGCACATTGTGGATGTGGCGTTAGGGGATAATGATATTGAAGTTCAGCGCAACCTGTTGCAGGAGATGCTTGAGCGTCACCCGGATGTTGACGTAGTGGCCGGTACGGCAATTGCTGCGGAAGCCGCCATGGGGGAGACGCGGAATCAGGGCACGCCGCTAACCGTAGTCTCTTTTTATCTGTCGCACCAGGTGTATCGCGGGCTTAAACGCGAAAGAATCATAATGGCTGCCAGCGATCAGATGGTCTGGCAAGGTGAACTGGCGATTCAGCAGGCTATCAGGATATTACAAGGGCAACCGGTGTCGGAAAATATCAGCCCACCGATCCTGGTGCTCACCCCGAAAAATGCCGACAGCCAGCATGTTAAGTGCTCGCTGTCACCCGGCGGATTCCGTCCTGTTTATCTGTATCAGTACACGTCAGCCGCTAAAAAATAGCCTTCCCCATGCTGCGTCACCAGTAAATCCGCTCGTAGCTTGTGGCGTAAACGGCGGATCAGCACATCTACGGTGCGTAAGTCTGGATTGTCCACCCGTCGTGCCGAAAGCATGCGCAGTAAACGTTCGCGGCTGAGAATCTCCCCCGGATTGGTGACAAAAGCGACCAGCATTTCATATTCGGCGCGGGTGAGTTTGATCGCCTCTTCACCCAGTTCCAGGGTATGACGAGAGACATTCAGACAATACCCGGCAAACTGATAGCAGTTGTCTTTGGCCTCCGGCTGCGCCTGACGGGCAAGGTCGATCCGCCAGAGCAAGTTTTTCACCCGTACCACCAGTTCACGTAGCTCCAGCGGCTTGGTGACATAATCATCAGCGCCCATTTCCAGGCCAACGATACGGTCAATTTGGTCACTACGGCCCGTTACCAGAATGATCCCTACCGTTGAACGTTCTCGCAGGGCACGGGTCAGCATTAAGCCATTTTCATCCGGGAGGTTAATATCCAACAGAATAAGATCCACAGGGTGCTGCGACAGGATTTCACGCAGGCCGGCTCCGCTGGCGGTGACAGAGACATGATAACCTTCCTGTTCAAAATAAGCCTGTAACCGTGCCTGGGTCACGGGTTCATCTTCAACAATTACAATGTGATGCGACATCCTGGTTGCTGTCTCTTTCTGTTCATATCTGTTCACATTGTGCCGTAAGCCATTCATCCTGACCAGTGTTGCTGTTCACATTTGAGAAATAAGATCCTCTGTAACTAAACCATATAATTACAGGGGCTATTATGCGGAAACTTTGGAGGGCGCTACTCAGACCGAGCGCACGTTGGTCAGTGTTGGCGCTGGTCGTCATCGGGATTGTGGTCGGTATCGCGCTGATCGTTTTGCCGCACGTTGGCATCAAATTAACCAGCTCTACCGAGTTTTGCGTGAGCTGCCACAGCATGCAGCCGGTTTATGAAGAATATAAACAGTCCGCGCATTTTCAGAATGCCTCTGGAGTGCGCGCAGAATGCCATGACTGTCATATTCCTTCAGATATTCCGGGCATGGTGAAGCGTAAGCTGGAAGCAAGCAACGATATTTATCAGACCTTTGTTGCCCACTCTATAGATACGCCTGAAAAATTCGAGGCCAAACGCGCCGAGCTGGCGGAGCGAGAATGGACACGGATGAAAGAGAACAACTCTGCTACCTGCCGCTCCTGTCATAACTATGATGCGATGGATCATGCTAAGCAGCATCCTGAAGCCGCACGCCAGATGAAGATTGCGGCCAAGGACAACCAATCCTGTATCGACTGCCATAAAGGTATCGCGCACCAGCTCCCCGATATGAGCAGTGGTTTCCGCAAACAGTTTGACGAGTTACGCGCCAGGGCGAACGACGATGGCGATACGCTCTACTCTCTGGACATCAAGCCTATTTATGCCGCTAAGGGTGATAAAGAACCTGCTGGCTCACTGCTACCCGCCTCTGAAGTAAAAGTGTTAAAGCGTGATGGCGATTGGCTGCAAATTGAAATTGTGGGCTGGACCGAGAGTAACGGACGCCAGCGCGTGTTGGCGCAACTGCCGGGCAAGCGCATTTTTGTGGCCTCCATTCGTGGTGACATCCAGCAGCACGTGAAAAACCTGGAGCAAACTACCGTCGCGGAAACGAATACGCAGTGGAGCAAGCTGCAGGCCACCGCCTGGATGCAAAAGGGCGATATGGTCAACGACATCAAACCTATCTGGGCCTATGCCGACTCGCTCTATAACGGAACCTGTAACCAATGCCACGGCGCGCCAGAGAAAGAACACTTTGACGCTAACGGCTGGATTGGCACGTTGAACGGCATGATTGGATTTACCAGTCTGGATAAACGTGAAGAACGTACCTTGCTGAAATATTTGCAGATGAATGCCTCTGACACTACGGATAAGCCGCATGGCGATAAGGGAGAAAGCAATGAAAAATAACGATCTCTTTCAGGCATCTCGCCGACGTTTTCTACTGCAGTTGGGCGGTTTGACCGTAGCCGGTATGTTGGGACCTTCTCTGCTTACGCCCCGTAGCGCCAATGCTGCAGAGGTGCAGGGGGCTGGCGTCAAAGAGGGGATCCTGACCGGTTCTCACTGGGGGGCAATCCGTGCCACTGTTGTTGATGGCCGTTTTATTGAGGCCAAACCGTTTGAGCATGATAAATACCCGTCAAAAATGATCGCCGGACTGCCGGATCACGTACATGGCGCCACGCGTATTCGCTATCCCATGGTCCGCGTCGACTGGTTGCGTAAACGCCATCAGAGCGATACCACACAGCGTGGAGATAACCGCTTTGTGCGCGTTTCGTGGGATGAAGCGCTGGACTTCTTCTATCAGGAGCTGGAGCGCATTCAGAAGACCTATGGTCCGAGCGCGCTGCTGACGGCCAGCGGCTGGCAATCAACCGGCATGTTCCATAATGCTTCCGGGATGCTGGCGCGCGCCATTGCGCTGCATGGCAACAGCGTGGGTACCGGGGGCGACTATTCCACCGGTGCTGCTCAGGTGATCCTGCCGCGCGTGGTCGGGTCAATGGAGGTATATGAACAGCAGACTTCCTGGCCGCTGGTACTGAAAAATAGCAAAACGATTGTGCTGTGGGGTTCCGACCTGATTAAAAATCAGCAGGCGAACTGGTGGTGTCCGGATCATGATGTCTATGAATACTACGAGCAACTGAAGGACAAAGTGGCGCGCGGCGAGATCTCGGTTATCAGCGTTGATCCGGTCATCACCTCGACTCACGACTATCTGGGCCGCGACAAGGTTAAGCACATCGCCGTGAACCCGCAGGCTGATGTGCCGCTACAGCTGGCGCTGGCGCACACGCTCTTTACCGAGAAGCTCTACGATAAGCATTTTCTTGATAACTACTGCGTTGGGTTTGAGCAATTTCTGCCTTATTTGCTGGGCGAAAGTGACGGACAGCCTAAAGATGCGCAGTGGGCGGAAAAAATATGCGGGATTGATGCCGATACGATTCGTGAACTGGCGCGGCAGATGGCGGGCGGCAGAACGCAGATTATTGCCGGCTGGTGCGTGCAGCGTATGCAGCACGGGGAGCAGTGGGCATGGATGATTGTGGTGCTGGCCTCAATGCTTGGACAAATCGGCTTACCCGGCGGTGGGTTTGGCTTTGGCTGGCACTACAACGGCGCAGGCACCCCGGGGCGTAAAGGCGTTATCCTGAGCGGATTTTCTGGCTCCACTACCGTTGCGCCTGTACATGACAGCACCGATTTTAAGGGCTACAGCAGCACTATTCCGATCGCACGTTTTATCGATGCGATTCTGGAACCGGGCAAAAAAATTAACTGGAACGGAAAAACCGTCAAGCTGCCGCCGTTAAAGATGTGCGTTTTTGCCGGGACTAACCCTTTCCATCGTCACCAGCAGATCAACCGTATTATTGAAGGCTGGCGTAAGCTGGAAACCGTTATCGCCATCGATAATCAGTGGACGTCGACCTGTCGATTCGCCGATATCGTCTTGCCCGCAACGACCCAGTTTGAGCGTAACGATCTCGACCAGTATGGCAACCACTCTAACCGCGGCATTATCGCTATGAAACAGCTGGTGCAGCCGCAGTTTGAAGCGCGTAATGATTTCGATATTTTCCGCGATCTTTGCCGCCGCTTTAATCGTGAAGAAGCCTTCACCGAAGGGCTGGATGAGATGGGTTGGTTGAAACGGATCTGGCAGGAAGGTAGCCAGCAGGGGAAAGGGCGCGGGGTTCATCTCCCGGCTTTTGACGTTTTCTGGAATCAGCAGGAGTATGTTGAATTCGAACATCCACAGATGTTTGTTCGTCATCAGGCCTTCCGCGAAGATCCCGATCTTGAGCCGTTGGGTACGCCGAGTGGTTTGATCGAGATTTTCTCAAAAACGATTGCCGATATGCAGTATGACGACTGCCAGGGGCATCCGATGTGGTTTGAGAAAATCGAACGTTCCCACGGTGGGCCGGGGTCGCAGCGTTGGCCGCTGCATCTGCAATCGGTTCACCCGGATTTCCGTCTGCACTCGCAGCTTTGTGAATCTGAAGCGCTACGTAAACATTATGCGGTAAGTGGTAAAGAGCCGGTATTTATCAACCCGCAGGATGCCAGCGCAAGGGGGATTCGCAACGGTGATATTGTCCGTGTGTTTAACGCACGTGGACAAGTACTGGCCGGAGCGGTTGTCTCCGATCTTTACACTCCGGGCGTGGCGCGTATTCACGAAGGTGCCTGGTACGATCCTGACAACGGTGGAGAAACCGGGGCGCTGTGTAAATACGGCAATCCGAACGTGTTAACGTTAGATATCGGCACGTCTCAACTGGCGCAGGCAACCAGCGCCCATACTACGCTGGTGGATATTGAGAAATATACCGGCAAAGTGGATAACGTGACGGCGTTCAGCGGCCCGATAAAAATGGTGGCGCAGTGCGAATATGTCCCGGCAGAGAAGGTGACGTCATGATGAAACGCTCTTCCCTGACCACAGAACAGATGGCCTGCGTTTACGCCTGGCTGGCGCAGTTGTTTTCCCGGGAGCGTGACGACCAAAGCCTGGCGCTTTTACAGTCCAGCGAAATGGCTGAGTGGTTCGCGGTGCTAAAAGGTGAACCGTCGCTTGAGGCGGAAGTTCTTTTGCTGGAGGCGAAAATTGCTGCGCTTCAGGTGCGCGAAGACGCTACCCTGGAACTGGCGGCTGATTTTTGCAGCCTGTTTCTGATGTCGGACAAACATGCGGCGTTACCCTATGCGTCGGCTCATCTGGAAGGCGGGCAGAATTACGGGGTTATTAAACAATTGTTATCTGATGCGGGCATGCAGGTAAGCGATACGTTTAGCGAGTCAGCCGATCATCTGGCGATTTTTATCGAACTGTTAAGCCATCTGCATTTTTCTCTCGGAGAGTCCGGGCTTAGCCGCCAGCGTATTGATGCACTGCGCAGAGAAACGCTGGAGGGGCTGTTACGCTGGTTACCGACGTTCACCGCCAAATGCCGCCGCTATGATGACTTTGGTTTCTACGGCGCGCTGAGTCAGCTGTTGCTGGCGTTGGTCAGACTGGATAATCAGAACTGAGTGATGGCCTAAGCCACAAAAAACGGGAGCAAATTCGCTCCCATTTTAACCCTATCACCGCACAACCAGCACCGGGCATTTCGCGTGGCGTACGACGGCTGCCGCCGTTGACCCCAGCAGATATGTGCTAAAACCGGGCTTATGTGAGGCGATGACAATAAGCTCGGCGTCAACCGCTTCCGCCAGCTTGAGGATCTGGTCCTTCGGCGGGCCATAAACGACATGAGTCTGACTCCTGCCAGCAGGAATATTGAACTGCTTAATAATTTCTTCGAGTTTTTCGCTGGCCTTGGCCTGCAGACCACTTCTGTCCGGAAATTCGGTAGAGTAGGCCAGCCCCAGCGAGGCATAAAACGGAACGGTAGGAATAACGGCTAAAAAGTGGACCTTAGCGGTTTTGGCATGCGCCTGGACCTGGGGAACAACATGGCGGGTTAAATCGGTTTCAGAGATATCAATGGGCACCAGAATTGAGCGATACATATTCACTACCTCCTGTTTGTTTACCTCTACCCTGAGTGTAGCGAAAGCTGGCTCTGTATAATAAGTGACCAGATCAAGGTTACGTGCATAAATGCGCGTCAATGAAAGGCGTGTGTCGCAAGTCTGCTCATAAATATATATCTGAGCAACACTGCAAGACAGATATCTTCATTAATACGTGTAATCAAAAAACAGAAAAGGGTTCTTTTTTATGTGTTTTCATTATATATTTAATTATATAACGAGTGTCACCAAAGGGTTAATTTCAGCAGCTTTTAATATTTATCAAACTTTTATTCTGATGTTTATTAAATTAATAGTTAATCCAACCTTATACTTGGTTTAAAATTCTGATTTTAAACGAAATTCGATATTTACATTTCGTTCTCATTAATTATGCGAGCCCCTTCAAACTTACCCGCATGCTGATTCTCATTTCCCTCTGTGTTTGATGAATATCAATAAGTAACCGCGTTAGGGTAATTATTGTCTACCCATTAAAGAGTATTCGTCTTGTGGGAATAAAAGATGAGAAAAATAAATAAAACCATCCTCTGGACGATGCTGCTGTCCATTGTTCTTGGGGCTGTTATCGTTTTGGCAGGGCAATGGACCTTGCACAAAACGTCAAGCACGGAATTCTGTTTATCGTGCCATACAATGCAGGCCCCCTATGAGGAATATACCGGTTCGGTTCACTTTCAGAATCAGAAAGGGATTCGTGCAGAGTGCGCGGATTGTCATATCCCGCAAGGCGGACTGGATTATCTGGTGGCTAAACTGCGGGCCTCAAAAGATGTTTATCATCAGTTCATAACCAAAAAAATCGATACCCCGGAAAAATTTGAAGAACACCGTCTGGAGATGGCGCAAACCGTCTGGGCACAGCTCAAGGCGAGTGATTCTGCGACCTGCCGTAGCTGTCACAGCATGGACGCGATGGATCTTGCCGCACAAAGCGCAGATGCGCAGAAAATGCACAAAATGGGCATCGCGGAAAAGCAAACCTGTATTGATTGCCACAAAGGCGTCGCCCATTTCCCACCTGAAGTAAAAATGGATGACAGCGCGCTCAAAGGGCTTGAAGCACAGTCAGCCTCCACTCCTGCCTCGGCAACTGAGCTTTATGCCGTAAGCAACACCGCGCTTGGCGATTTGGGAACCGTTTACCCGGCAACAAAAATGCAGGTCCTGAAATCAACGGACAATTCGCGACAGGTCGAGATTCGCGGGAGCCAGATGCAGGGAAGTGAACAGGTCATTTACTACGCGGCAGGACAGCGTTTGATTCTTGCCAGCCTGAGTGAAAAAGGTCAGCAGTCGCTGAAAATCCTCTCCGACTGGAAAAAAGATGATTACGGCAATGCGTGGCGAGATGTGGTACTGCAGGGTGAATGGAGCGGTTCCGCTCTCGCCAGCCGCGAACCCATGTGGGATTACGCACGCAAACTCGACAATGTGTATTGCGCGGGCTGCCATGCGCCAATTCCGGCGAATCATTTTACGCTCAACGCCTGGCCTTCAGTAGCGAAAGGGATGGGCGCTCGCACCAATATCAGTGAAACCGAACTGGATATCCTGAGCCGTTACTTCCAGTACAACGCTAAAGACATGAACAAATAAGCGATAAATCAGGAGAAATCATGAAACTCACAAGACGTGACTTTATCAAGACGGCTGGCGCGGCAACCGGGACAATGGCGATTTCTTCGGTGATCCCAATGCCAGCCTGGGCCGAAGGCCAAAATGGCGGAGCGATTCTGACGGCTGCACGTTGGGGGGCGGTATACGTGGAAGTAAAAGACGGCAAAGTGGTTTCCTCAAAAGGGGCATTGCCGAAAACGGTGCCGAACTCGTTACAGCAAACCGCGCCGGATCAGGTTCATACCAATATCCGCGTTAAATATCCGATGGTGCGCAAAAGCTATCTGGAAAACCCGGGTAAAGCGGATGGTAAACGTGGCAACGATCCTTTCGTGCGGGTGAGCTGGGAGCAGGCGCTGAAGCTCATTCATGAGCAGCATAGCCGGATCCGTAGCAGCTATGGGCCGTCCTCAATATTTGCCGGTTCCTATGGCTGGCGCTCCAGCGGCGTTCTGCATAAGGCGCAAACCTTACTGCAACGCTATATGAGCATGGCCGGTGGCTACGCCGGCCATACCGGAGATTATTCAACCGGGGCGGCGCAGGTGATCATGCCTTATGTCGTGGGATCGGTTGAAGTCTATGAGCAGCAAACCACCTGGCCGATGGTGCTTGAGCACAGTCAGGTCGTGGTGCTGTGGGGGATGAACCCGCTCAACACCCTCAAAATTGCCTGGAGCAGCACGGATGAACAGGGGATTGAATACTTTAATCTGCTGAAAAAATCAGGAAAAAGCGTTATCGCCATCGATCCAATGCGTTCTGAAACCATTGAGTTCTTTGGTGATAATGCCACCTGGATTGCGCCACATATGGGGACCGATGTGGCGATGATGTTAGGGATCGCCCATACGCTGGTGAAGAAAAATCTCCATGACAAAGCCTTCCTGGAAAAATACACCACCGGTTATCCGCAGTTTGAGGAATACTTGCTCGGCAAGAGCGATAAAATAGAGAAAACCGCCGAGTGGGCTTCCGGCGTGTGCGGCGTGCCTGCTGAGCAACTGGAAAAACTGGCGGAAATTTTCTCCAGCAATAAAACCATGCTCATGGCAGGTTGGGGGATTCAGCGCCAGCAATACGGTGAGCAAAAACACTGGATGCTGGTGACTCTGGCGGCGATGCTGGGGCAAATTGGTACCGAAGGCGGCGGCTTTGGATTCTCGTATCATTATTCCAACGGCGGTAACCCAACGCGCACGGGTGGGGTATTGCCAGCAATTTCCGCCAAAATTGAGGGGGGGTCATCAGCGGGTAACGACTGGGCGGTTTCCGATGCGGTAACCAGCCTGCCGGTAGCGCGAATTGTTGAAGCGCTGGAAAACCCAGGCGGTAAATATCAGCATAATGGTAAAGAGCAAACCTTCCCGGATATCAAAATGATCTGGTGGGCAGGCGGTGCTAACTTTACCCATCATCAGGATACTAACCGCTTAATTACAGCCTGGCAGAAGCCTGAACTGGTTGTCATCTCTGAGTGCTACTGGACCGCAGCGGCTAAACACGCTGATATAGTCCTGCCGATCACCACCTCGTTTGAGCGTAACGATCTGACCATGACCGGTGATTACAGTAACCAACACCTGGTGCCGATGAAGCAGGTCATCGCGCCGCAGTTTGAATCCCGCAGCGATTTTGACGTATTTGCCGATCTGGCTGAGATGCTCAAGCCGGGAGGTAAGGCGGTCTACACCGAAGGCAAAGACGAAATGGCGTGGCTGAAGCAGTTCTATGATGCCGCGCAAAAAGCCGCCCGCGCCCAACGTGTCGCTATGCCTCAGTTCAACGCGTTCTGGCAGCAGAATAAACTGATCGAAATGCGTGAGAATGAAAAGAATAACAAATATGTGCGCTACGCGGATTTCCGCAGCGATCCGGTGATGAATGCGCTGGGAACGCCGAGCGGTAAGATAGAAATCTACTCGAAAACGATTGAAGGCTATCAATATAAAGATTGTCCGCCGCATGCGTCATGGATTGAACCCGATGAATGGAAAGGAACTGCGGATAAAGATCAACTGCAACTGCTGACTGCGCACCCTGCGCATCGTCTGCATAGCCAGCTGAACTACGCGTCGCTGCGCAAAGAGTACGCTATTGCCAATCGCGAGCCGGTCACCATTCACCCGGATGACGCGAAAGCCAGAGGGATTGCCGAAGGCGATCTGGTCCGCGTATGGAATGCGCGTGGGCAGGTGCTGGTGGGGGCGCACGTTAGTGACGGCATTAAACCGGGAATTATCTGTATCCATGAAGGTGCATGGCCGGATATTGAAAACGGTATCTGTAAAAATGGCGGCGCGAACGTACTGACGGCAGATATCCCGACTTCAAGGCTGGCGAATGGCTGTGCGGGGAATACCAGCCTGGTATACGCAGAAAAATTCACCGGTGAAGCGCCAAAACTCACCGTCTTTGATGAGCCAGCCATTGTCACTATGTAACGAAGGCTGATAAACGGGAGCCGCGAGGTTCCCGTTTTTTATTGCTGTTTTGGCCATGTTTACTGTCGTTACTCTGCCAGCACAATTACATCTCCCGTTGCCGGGGCGTCAGTTCCCGGTAGCCATAATCGCCCCCACGAACCGGTGCAATGACAGCCGAGTAGTTTTTCGGGTTGCTGTTGCTTAATAAATTGTCGGGTTCGCCATAGCTTAGCGGGGGAGGCGGCACGTAAATGAAATCCACCGACGAGGGCGTAAATTTGATTAATGCCGGTAATGTTCTGGCAATGGCGTACGATATTCTCTATTCCCCGATGCCCGCATCCGGTAATGATGACTAACCCGCGCTCCGATTTATATATCAATACGCCTTCATCGCTGATGTAATCCGGTTGGGGCGTCTCCTTACTAATAACACCATAGGCCTGCGGAGTGGGGACACTGATTTCCCCGGACCACAAAAAGCGCTCGCTGATAGTCAGCGGCTCGCGGGTGTATTCCATGATGAGCCGAGAGTAGTCGTTATCACGCGAGAGTTTTTTTATTTTCCTTGTCGTTCCTGCCAGGGTTATTGAAGCGTACCGCTCGCAGGCTATTTGGGGATGGCAAATGATACGGCTGTTATCCGCAAGCCACGGCACGCCGCCGCAGTGATCGTAATGACCGTGCGACAGTACCACGGCGGTCAATTGCGTCAGGTCTACGCCCATTTGTGCGGCGTTAAGTATGTAGCTGTCGTCCGGCCCGGTATCAAACAGTATGCTGGTGGTTTCATCCTGAACTAACAGACTTAACCCAGGCTTTGCCCGTAATGATTTATCCGCGCCCGCCGCACGCCGGTTTTCAAGCAATACCGTGAGGGTTAAAGCCATACCTGTCTCCAGTATTCAAACGGCATACTGTAATGCATGGCTTTTGAGAGCGCTGTGATCGCAGCGCCCTTTGGCGTTATCCGTTATCGTGTAGAGCTTGCCTGCGCACGGTGTTTTTCCGCCTGCTGCTCATGGGCATAGGAATGAGCATTATTTGTCGACTGATGTACTACCATTGCCTTTTCATGTTCATTCATTTGTGAAAATGATTGTGCATGGGGTGACGTTTCTGCCGCATTAACGCCAGCTGAAATAAAAAACGCGATAGCTAAAAAAGAGGACATCTTATTCATCATATTTCTCCTGTATGGGTTTACGGAAGAAATTATAATTGGCGAGGTCGGTCAGCGGCGTGACTGAATTATGACGGTTGTGTCAGACAACAGGTGATGACATATATCTGTCATCACCCGGAATTATTTCGCGTGCTTGGGTAGCGTCAGAATAAATCGGGTAGCAAGCTGATCGGATGAAACCGAGACTTTTCCCTGATGGGCGATGACGATTGATTTCACTATCGCCAGGCCAATACCGCTGCCTTCGCCTTTGCGCTGTCGCGAAGGGTCTACCCGATAAAATCGGTCAAAGAGGCGGGGGAGATGCTGTGGGGGAATGGGGGGGCCAGGATTTTCCACGATTATCTGCACCTGACTGTCCGCCTCTTTCACCCGTACGGTTACCGACTCGCCTTTTGGCGTATAGCGCATAGCATTTGATAGAAGATTGCTCACCGCCCGGCGTAGCATTAACGGATCGCCCGAAACCCAGCACGCGCGTCCTTCAAAACGTAAGCCAACCTCGCGCTCTTCTGCCCAGGCCTCGAAGAAGTCGAACACTTTACCCACCTCATCAGCCAGATTAAGCGCTGTCTTTTCCGGGATGAGCTGATTGTTGTCCGCTTGCGCCAGAAACAGCATGTCGCTGACCATTTTCGACATACGACTAAACTCTTCGAGATTGGAATACAGCACATCTTCCAGCTCTTTTTGGCTGCGGGTCTGGCTGAGCGCAATTTCCGTTTGCGTGACGAGGTTAGTTATTGGCGTGCGGATCTCATGGGCAATATCCGCCGAGAAGTTCGACTGACGTTTAAATACGTCCTCAATGCGCTCGATCATGTGATTAAACGAACTTACCAGCTGTTCCAGTTCAATAGGAACAGCTTGCGGATCGAGGCGTACATCCAAATCTTTTGAGGTGATATTTTGGATGCGGCGACTGACGTTACGGATCGGTTCATGGCCTTTATAGACAGCGAACAGCACGATAAAAACAATCATCATGCTAATCAGTGATGCCGTCATAATCAGTTTGTTTTTCAGGTCGTTAATATAGTGCAGATGAAAATCGATCGATAATGCCAGATACAGCGTATATGCCGGTTTTCCATCGGTAAGCTGTCCTACAGGCAGGCGAATCATTCGCCAGTTAGACGACGTTTTCTGCCCGTGGACATGTCTGGGCGTTTGTAGCGTTGGGCCGGAGATAATAAAAACATCGCTGGCATGGGCATTTTTATCCGGCCTTGCACTGGAAATAAATTGCCGGAGATCCGGTGCATTGGGCGAATGAAAAATGGCTTTCTGATTACTATCTTCCAGAGAAATAATGACGTTCGAGTAACCCGCTACCACGTTTTTTAGCGTTTCCAGGCGGCGTGATTCTGGCTCGTTAGGTTGGTTAATAATCCGCTCCAGCGTGGCGCTGATCTCTTGTAAATCATTGATGTCCTGCTCGGCGAAATGGACCTTTACAGAGTGGATCATTATCCAGGCAAAGGCGAAAAATGACGCGATCGTCGCCAGACTGATAAAAAATGTCAGCCGTGTCGCCAGCGAAAAAGGGCGTCGCCATCGTTTACTGGCCATCAGGAACCTCAAGCATATATCCCACGCCGCGCACGGTCTGGATCAGTTTCGGCTCAAAGTCGTTATCGATTTTGGCGCGCAGACGTTTCACGGCCACGTCGATAGCATTGGTATCGCTGTCAAAATTCATATCCCAGACCTGAGACGCGATCAGCGAGCGGGGTAAAACTTCCCCCTGATGGCGCAGGAAAAACTCAAGCAACGTAAACTCTTTGCTGGTCAGGGTGATGCGCGTACCGCTGCGGGTGACTTTTCTGCTGACCAGATCGACCATTAAATCCGCGACCTGAAACTGGCTCTCGACAATCACCGCCGCACCCCGGCGTAGCAGCGTTCTGACCCGTGCCAGCAGCTCGGCGAAGGCGAACGGTTTGACCAGGTAGTCATCCGCGCCTAATTCCAGACCTTTAACTCGATGTTCAATGGTGCCCAGCGCGGTGAGAAGAAGAATTGGCATCCCTTTGTTAGCGGATCGCAGCATCCGCACGATATCCCAGCCGTTTACATCCGGCAGCATGATGTCGAGTATGAGCAGGTCGTAATCACTGGTCATCGCCAGGTGATACCCGTTCAGGCCGTTATCCGCTAAATCCACGACAAAACCCGCTTCCGTCAGGCCTTTCGTCAGGTATTCACCGGTTTTTTTCTCATCTTCGACTATCAAGACCTTCATCGCATTCTCCTTCTCGCACTGGTTGTGCGGACTTTCAATTCTAGGGAAGCGGGATCGGATAGCAATCGGTTATTGGGAAAATGACAGTTTTGTCATTTTCCTGTCACCGGTTAAACAGAGTCACTTGGTTAAAGTACAACACTATAAATTCCTACACATTTTAGGGTCATCAGTCCGGTCAGGACGAGAAGAACTATGAGCAAATTTAAGCTTCTTACCCTCAGCGCTGTATTCGTTCTCGCCGGTTGTTCATTGGCGCCGGACTATCAGCGTCCGGCATTGCCGGTGCCGCAGCAATTCTCCTTAAGCCAGAATGCGTTGGTTTCTGCGCCGATGGGATATCAGGATACGGGCTGGCGGACTTTCTTCGTTGACCCCCAGGTAAAGGCGCTGATCGGCGAGGCGCTGATTAATAACCGCGATTTACGTATGGCAGTGCTGAAAGTTCAGGAAGCGAGAGCGCAATATGGCGTCACCGACGCTGACCGCTATCCGCAACTCACGGCAGGCTCCAGCGGCACCTACAGCGGTAAATTGAAAGGCGATAGCAGCACCAACCGCGAATTCGAAGCCGGGCTGAATCTCAGTTTTGATCTGGATTTCTTTGGCAGGCTGAAGAATATGAGTGAAGCCGAGCGACAGAACTTCTTTGCCAGCGAAGAGGCGCGTCGGGCGGTGCATATCTCATTAATCTCCAGCGTGTCACAAAGTTACTTCAATCAGCGTCTGGCTTATGCGCAATTGCAAATTGCCGAAGAAACGCTGCAAAACTATCAGCGCTCATACGCTTTTGTGGAGAAACAGTTGCTGACCGGCAGCACCAACGTACTGGCGCTGGAACAGGCGCGCGGCGTAATTGAAAGCACGCGCAGCGAAATCGCGAAGCGTAAAGGTGAACTGGCGCAAGCGAACAATGCGCTGCAGCTGTTGCTGGGTACGTACGGGAAATTACCCAACGACCAGATGCGCAGCGGCGGGGATATTAAACCGGTAACGCTGCCGCCATCGTTGTCATCGCAAATACTGTTGCAGCGTCCGGATATTTTGGAAGCTGAGCACGGATTAATGGCGGCGAATGCCAATATCGGCGCCGCGCGGGCGGCATTTTTCCCATCGATTACTCTAACCAGTTCAGTTTCCAGTAGCAGCAGCGATCTCTCCAGCTTATTTAATGCCGCCAGCGGAATGTGGAATTTTGTTCCCAAAATAGATATTCCAATTTTCAATGCCGGACGTAATCAGTCGAATCTCGACCTCGCCGAAATACGCCAGCAGCAGTCGGTGGTGAATTACGAACAAAAAATTCAGAACGCCTTTAAAGAGGTGGCGGATGCGCTGGTATTGCGCCAAAGCATTGCCGATCAAATTCGCGGTCAGCAGCGTTATCTGACCTCATTGCAAATCACCTTACAGCGCGCCAGAGCGCTTTATCAAAATGGTGCGGTTAGCTATATCGAAGTTCTGGATGCCGAACGTTCCTTATTCGCCACGCAGCAATCACTGCTCGATCTTAATTACGCCCAGCAGGTTAATGAAATTAAGCTGTTTGCTGCCTTAGGCGGCGGTTGGGTGGAGTAATCCTTAATATTAACTTTTCAGGAGCATCAATTATGAATATTACCGCCAAAGCCGTGCTGTTTAGCCTTTTTTCTCTGGTCATGTTTAACGCTCAGGCCAATGAGCATCAGCATGGCGAAATGATGGATATGCAGCCAGCGGCTCAACATGAACAACTCATTAGCGCCACGGGAGTGATTGAAGCTGTCGATAGGGACAGTAAAAAAATCACGATTAAGCATGACCCTATTCCTGCGGTGAACTGGCCTGCCATGACGATGCGTTTTACGTTGGTTGCCGACACGAAGGCTGATGATATTAAACCCGGCGATAAGGTTGCGTTTACGTTTGTTCAGCAGGGAAATCTCTCTGTATTACGTGATATTCACATCAGTAAATAACGTTCTCGCTGGTCTCTTTTATTCTTACCCGGATTATTCGTAATTCGGGTGAGACTATCGCGCAATGGAAATCACTATGGCGTCTTTAAATATTAAAACTACCGCGCTTATTCTCGCAGGCATGATTGCCGGTGGGGTTATTTCTGTCGGTATTTATACTTATTATTCATCCGTAAAAGCAACGGCTGAAACCGGGCAGGCTGCGCCAAAAGAAGACAGAAAAGTTTTGTTTTGGTACGACCCCATGTACCCGAACACGCGCTTTGATAAGCCGGGTAAATCGCCATTTATGGATATGGATCTTATCCCGAAATATGCCGATGAAGAGACCGCGAGCGCGTCAGCGCCTGGCGTACGAATCGATCCCACCCAGACCCAGAATTTGGGGCTAAAAACAGAACCTGTGCGCCGTGGGCCGCTGCACTACGCGCAAACTTTCCCGGCTAACGTTAGCTATAACGAATACCAGTTCGTTATTGTCCAGGCACGCTCCGCAGGCTTTATCGAAAAGGTTTACCCGCTCACCGTGGGCGACAAAATTAAGCAAGGCGCGCCGCTTATCGACCTGACGATTCCCGACTGGGTTGAGGCGCAGAGCGAATATTTATTGCTGCGTGAGACCGGCGGTAGCGCGACACAGGTGGAAGGCATTCTGGAGAGGTTACGCCTGGCCGGTATGCCTGAAGCGGATATTCAGCGCTTAAAATCGACGCGTAAAATTCAAACCCGCTTCACCCTGAAAGCCCCCATTGATGGGGTGATCACTGCATTTGATTTGCGTACCGGCATGAACATTTCCAAAGACAATGTGGTCGCGAAAATTCAGGGTATGGACCCGGTATGGGTCAGCGCGTCGGTCCCGGAATCTATTGCCTGGCTGATTAAAGACGCCTCGCAATTTAGCATCACTGTGCCAGCCTGGCCGGACAAGATTTTCACCATCAGCAAATGGAATATCTTACCCAGCGTCGATGCCACCACGCGGACGTTGCAGATCCGTTTGCAGGTCGAAAACCGCGACGAGGCGCTCAAACCGGGGATGAATGCCTACCTGCAACTGAAAACGCAAAGTAAGCCGATGTTGCTGATCCCGTCTAAAGCGTTAATTGACACGGGTACCGAACAGCGGGTGATTACCGTTGATCATGAAGGTCGATTTGTGCCGAAGCAGGTTGCGGTATTCCATGAATCGCAGGGGCTGACGGCTATCCGCTCCGGCCTGAGCGAAGGTGAAAAAGTGGTGTCCAGCGGTCTGTTCCTGATCGACTCCGAGGCGAATATCTCCGGCGCGCTGGATCGTATGCGCGCCCAGAATAGCGGTGCACAAGACGCAGTCGCTAGCCCAGCCCCGGCGGCCCATTCACACTGAGGATATGATAAATGATTGAATGGATTATCCGCCGCTCAGTAGCAAACCGTTTTCTGGTAATGATGGGGGCGCTGTTTCTCAGTATCTGGGGAACCTGGACCATCATCAATACCCCGGTTGATGCGCTGCCCGATCTCTCTGATGTTCAGGTGATCGTCAAAACCAGTTATCCGGGGCAGGCGCCGCAAATCGTTGAGAATCAGGTGACCTACCCGTTAACCACCACCATGCTGTCAGTTCCGGGCGCGAAGACGGTGCGCGGCTTCTCACAGTTTGGCGATTCCTATGTATACGTCATTTTCGAGGATGGCACCGATCCTTACTGGGCGCGCTCGCGCGTGCTGGAGTATCTCAACCAGGTTCAGGGCAAATTACCGGCAGGCGTTAGCGCGGAAATGGGGCCGGACGCCACGGGCGTCGGCTGGATTTTTGAATACGCGCTGGTCGATCGCAGCGGGAAACATGACCTCGCGGAATTACGTTCTCTGCAGGACTGGTTTTTAAAGTATGAGTTAAAAACGATTCCGAACGTGGCTGAAGTAGCCTCGGTAGGCGGCGTGGTTAAACAGTACCAGGTCGTTATCGACCCGATGAAGCTCACGCAATATGGCATTAGCCTGGCGGAGGTGAAATCTGCGCTGGACACGTCGAATCAGGAAGCGGGCGGTTCGTCAGTTGAGATGGCTGAAGCGGAATACATGGTTCGCGCCAGTGGCTATCTGCAAACGCTTGATGATTTCAATAACATCGTCCTGAAAACAGGGGCCGACGGTGTGCCTGTTTACCTGCACGATGTCGCGCGCGTGCAGATTGGGCCGGAAATGCGCCGTGGGATCGCCGAGCTCAATGGTGAAGGCGAAGTGGCGGGCGGGGTGGTTATCCTGCGTTCCGGTAAAAATGCGCGTGAAGTTATCTCCGCTGTTAAAGCCAAACTCGACACGTTAAAAAGTAGCCTGCCGGAAGGCGTGGAGGTAGTTACAACATACGATCGCAGTCAGCTCATCGATCGCGCCATTGATAACCTGAGCTATAAGCTGCTGGAAGAGTTTATCGTTGTTGCACTGGTGTGCGCTCTGTTTCTGTGGCATTTGCGTTCGGCGCTGGTGGCGATTATTTCCCTGCCGCTGGGGTTGTGTATCGCGTTTATTGTGATGCATTTCCAGGGACTGAACGCCAATATCATGTCGCTTGGGGGAATCGCCATTGCCGTCGGGGCGATGGTCGATGCCGCGATCGTGATGATTGAAAACGCCCATAAGCGGCTGGAAGAGTGGGGGCATCAGCATCCGGATGAAAAACTGGATAACGCAACGCGCTGGAAGGTCATTACCGACGCCTCGGTAGAAGTCGGCCCGGCGTTGTTCATCAGCCTGCTGATTATCACCCTGTCATTTATCCCTATTTTCACGCTTGAGGGGCAAGAGGGGCGACTGTTCGGCCCGCTGGCGTTCACCAAAACATATGCCATGGCAGGCGCGGCGTTTCTGGCCATTGTGGTAATTCCAATCCTGATGGGATTCTGGATCCGTGGCAAGATTCCGGCGGAAAGCAGCAACCCGCTAAACCGCTTCCTGATCCGTATTTACCATCCGCTGCTGTTGAAGGTGCTGCACTGGCCTAAAACTACCCTCCTGGTGGCGGTGCTTTCAATACTGACGGTTATCTACCCGCTGAATAAAGTTGGTGGGGAATTCCTGCCGCAGATTAACGAAGGCGATTTACTGTATATGCCTTCAACCTTGCCAGGAATTTCGGCGGCGCAGGCGGCGGATATGCTGCAAAAAACCGATAAGCTGATCATGACCGTTCCGGAAGTCGCGCGCGTGTTTGGTAAAACCGGTAAGGCAGAAACCGCAACGGATTCCGCGCCGCTGGAAATGGTTGAAACGACAATCCAACTGAAGCCGCAGGATCAGTGGCGTCCGGGTATGACGATGGACAAAATCATCGCCGAGCTGGACAAAACCGTGCGCTTGCCGGGGCTGGCGAATCTGTGGGTTCCGCCTATCCGTAACCGTATCGACATGCTCTCTACCGGTATCAAAAGCCCAATTGGCATTAAGGTGTCAGGTAACGTTCTGACTGATATCGACGCCACGGCGGAACAAATCGAAGAGGTGGCCAGAACCGTACCGGGCGTCTCTTCGGCGCTGGCTGAGCGTCTGGTGGGAGGGCGCTATATCAACGTAGACATCAATCGGGAGAAAGCAGCGCGTTATGGCATGACCGTAGGCGCAGTGCAGCTGTTTGTCACCTCAGCGGTGGGGGGCGCGATGGTGGGCGAAACGGTGGAAGGGATTGCTCGTTATCCTATCAATCTGCGCTATGCGCAGAGCTATCGCGATAGCCCAGAAGCGCTGCGTAATCTGCCGATTCTGACGCCCATGAAGCAGCAAATTACGCTGGCAGATGTTGCAGATGTGACGGTAGTTTCTGGTCCGTCAATGTTAAAAACTGAAGATGCGCGACCAACCAGCTGGATTTATATCGACGCCCGCGATCGTGACATGGTTTCGGTGGTGAACGATCTGAAAAAGGCTATTGCTGAAAACGTACAGTTAAAACCGGGGACCAGCGTGGCTTTTTCCGGGCAGTTCGAGCTGCTTGAACGCGCCAGCCATAAGCTCAAACTGATGGTGCCGATGACGCTGATGATTATCTTCGTTCTGCTTTATCTGGCTTTCCGTCGCTTTGGCGAGGCGCTGCTGATTATCACCAGCGTCCCCTTTGCGCTGGTGGGCGGCATCTGGTTTCTCTACTGGATGGGGTTTCATATGTCGGTTGCAACCGGAACCGGGTTTATTGCGCTCGCCGGCGTTGCCGCAGAATTTGGCGTGGTGATGCTGATGTATCTGCGTCACGCCATTGAAGCTGAACCTGCACTGGAAAATCCGCAAACCTTTACCGCTGATAAGCTGGATGAGGCGTTGTATCACGGCGCGGTGCTGCGTGTGCGTCCGAAAGCGATGACCGTGGCGGTAATTATCGCGGGTTTGCTACCTATCTTGTGGGGGACGGGGGCAGGCTCAGAAGTCATGAGCCGTATAGCCGCACCGATGATTGGCGGTATGATCACTGCGCCATTGCTGTCGCTGTTCATTATCCCGGCAGCTTATAAGCTGATGTGGCTGCACAGGCATCGCAGCCAAAAGTAATGCTCTGAAGCGCTCGCCTGCGTCGGTTTGGTCGCCGAAGCAGGCGTAGCTTTATGCTTCCAGGGCTTTCACGCGTTTGCGGTACTCGCCCGGCGTGCAGCCAAATTCCCGTAAAAAGACTTTATGGAACGACGATTCGCTGGCGTAGCCTACCGACTCGGCGACGACAATCAATGGCTGCGACCCGCGTGACAACATCTGGGCGGCGAATTGCAGACGTAAGGTGGTTAACACCGCCAGCGGTGTGGAATTTGACACTTCACGGAATAGCTGTGCGAAGCTGGCCCGCGACATATGTGCCCGTTTTGCCAGCTCTTCAACGGTCCAGGCAAAAGCCGGTGACTCCAGCATCAGGAATACCACGGCCCCCAGTTTGGGATGCAGCAATAAATTCAACACGTTCTGTGCGGGCGTCGCTTGGGTTAGCCACTCGCGAACGGCGAGTGTGAACAGTGTGGCGCATTGTTGGCTACATACTACACTGGAGCCTGGCAGCGCACTCATGGATTCCTGTTGCATCAGTGCGATCATAGCCTTGAGCCAGTGGCTGACGGGGCTGTTTTCATCAGGCGCCAGAACCAGAACTTCCGGCAGCGCAGTTAAAAAATAACGAGAGGAAGCATGCAGTCGCAGGCTACCGCATACGATATGCGTTTGTTCATCGCCGGACTGGCACAACCGGTGCGCGGAGTTTTGCGGCAGGATAACAAGAGTGCCTGGCCGCAGGGTGAATGATGTCCCGTCGGGCATCTCCAGTAGGACCGCTCCCTGAGTAACCGTATGCCAGCGGATAACGGACAACTCTCCCGCCGCGTGTGGCAACTGCCAGTCTCTGCTCAGTAGACAGTTCTTGTCGATCGAGCCTTGCGGGTCGTTAAGCATCAGTAATCGGCTAAGGGTATCCATGAAGACTCCTGAACAGTTTTATTTATTGTTTGTTGAAACGGCATTATCTCTTTAATTAGTTATTATTTTAATACCTTCAAAGTGTTAGTGTGTTTTTTCATTCTATAAACGTTAGTCATCTTTAATGATGATTTAGACGATTTGACAGTTAATCGCGCGTTATGGATACGTTGTTTTGTCAGGGCTCAACCTATACTTCAGTTCATCAAACGAACAGTGACCTGGCGGAGAGACAGCATGAATCAGTATCAGGCGATTATTATCGGATTTGGCAAAGCAGGGAAAACGCTGGCGGCTACCCTGGCGAAAACGGGCTGGCGTGTGGCGATTATTGAACAGTCAAACACCATGTATGGTGGGACATGCATCAATATCGGCTGCATTCCAACCAAAACCCTGGTACATGATGCTGAACTTCAGCATGACTTTGCTGCGGCGATGCAGCGCAAGGCCTCTGTTGTCAGCTTTTTGCGTGATAAAAACTTCCATAATCTTGCCGATCTGGAAAACGTGGATGTGATTGAAGGGCGGGCCGAATTCGTTGATAACCATACCGTGCGGGTCATGCAGTCAACCGGCGCGATTGAGCTAAGCGGTGAGAAGATCTTTATTAATACCGGCGCGCAGTCAACGATTCCGGACGTAGAAGGATTAACGACTACACCGGGTGTGTTTGACAGCACTGGTCTGTTGAATTTGACGCAACGTCCTGAGCGTTTAGGTATTTTGGGCGGCGGTTATATTGGCGTTGAATTCGCATCGATGTTTGCCAACTTCGGCAGTAAGGTCACTATTTATGAAGCGGCCCCGCAGTTTTTACCCCGCGAAGATCGGGATATTGCTGACGCTATCGCTAATATTCTACGCGACAAAGGGGTTGAGATTATCCTCAATGCCAGGGTTCAGGCGGTTTCATCCGAGGACGGCGAGGTACGGCTGCAAATGCCGGAAGGCGTACACACAGTGGATGCGCTGCTGGTGGCATCGGGTCGCAAACCTGCAACTGAAAATCTACAGTTGCAGAACGCGGGTGTGGATGTAAATGACCGTGGCGCCATTATTGTGAATAAATACCTGCGTACCTCGGCAGACCATATTTGGGCAATGGGCGATGTCACGGGGGGATTACAATTTACCTATATCTCGCTGGATGATTTTCGCATTGTGCGTGACAACCTGTTAGGCGAGGGATTACGTCATACCGGCGATCGCCAAAACGTACCGTATTCCGTCTTTATGACGCCACCGCTTTCCCGCGTGGGGATGACCGAAGAACAGGCTCGCGCCAGCGGCGCGGCGATGCAGGTAGTTACACTACCTGTTGCGGCTATCCCGCGTGCACGGGTGATGGATGACACGCGTGGTGTCCTTAAAGCGGTGGTGGATAGCGAAACGAAACAAATATTAGGCGTATCGCTGCTGTGCGTGGATTCTCATGAGATGATTAATATCATTAAAACCGTAATGGACGCGGGTTTACCGTATACCACATTGCGCGATCAAATATTTACGCATCCGAGCATGAGTGAATCACTGAACGATCTCTTTTCTCTCGTTAAATAATAAAAGCGTAGTCTGTATGTTTGCCCCGCCCGTGTGGGGCTTTTTTTATCTATTTATCGGCTGGATACTAATTGACAGTTATTCTGGCGTGATGGATGAAATGAAATAAGTCGACGTATTTTATTATATTGCTACTGAAACTACTGGTTAATGGAAATACACATGAACATATTTAAAAGTACCTTACTAATGACCGCGTTATTGACTGCGCCGGTGACATTTTCCGCATTGGCGCAAACCGAGGTTGCTCACGTTAGCGTGTCTGGCATAGCGGATTCACCTTCCGTGATAGAGGATGCTATTGCGAAACTGGCTCAGGAAAATAATGCAACTTCCTGGAAAATAACCTCAATGCGCATTGATAGCAGTACTCACGCAACGGCAATTTTGTACAAATGAGGAGAGTCTGGATGGAAAAATACCTGCATTTACTCAGTAAGGGCGATAGAATTGGATTAACCCTAATTCGCCTGAGCATTGCAATTGTTTTTATCTGGATTGGTTTATTAAAGTTTGTACCTTACGAAGCCGACAGCATTACGCCGTTTGTCGCCAATAGCCCGGTAATGTCATTTTTTTATGAACATCCAGAAGAGTATAAGCAGCATTTAACTCACGAAGGTGAGTTTAAGCCGCAGGAACGTGAGTGGCAGACTGCGAATAATACGTATACGTTTTCCAATGGTCTGGGCGTAGTCGAGGTGCTTATCGCTTTGCTGGTGCTGGCTAATCCTGTTAGCCGTTGGTTGGGACTAATTGGCGGCGTTCTGGCATTTGCTACACCAATTGTAACCTTATCATTTTTAATAACCACGCCTGAAGCATGGGTAATGCCGCTGGGTGATTTACACCACGGATTTCCATACTTGTCAGGCGCCGAGCGGTTGGTGTTAAAAGATACGTTAATGTTGGCGGGAGCAGTGATGATCATCGCAGACTCATCCCGATCAATAATTAAGCAGCGATATTGAATTTTTAACGTTGTACCCTCTGTAAGATAGTAAGCCACTATAGTTAGATTCGGTAATTACCGGGCCAGCAGGATGCTGGCTTTTTTTCTGCCTTAAGGGAAATTTATTTAATATGTATGAGTTGCAATTATTCAGTTTATAAGAATAACGAGTCAGAGCTATATTTTTGACTAATGATACAGTCTCGTAAGTATTTTTTCTTTCTTCTTGTACAAGCGTGCCACCCCGCGTACGGCATAGCCCTCCCGCCAGGATAGCTCCATTTTTCTCAAATTTTATCTATGCAATTCTTGCTATTTGTTATCTCAAAACCACACTTCAAAAAAGATTGTTATTCACTTTTGTTATAGTTAATCAACAAGTTCGTGTGGTTTTAGGCATGTCTTAAGCTAGAATTAATCCTGATTAAACGTTTTTACGTATCAATAAATGACTAAAGATAGTTAAAAACTTAATTTTTAACCAACTGTTTGACATGGAATCCACTATGGTAATTAAGCACCAGGGGTGGATGCTGATCTCGCGTTTTGTGAGTAACCAAAAGCGAGACATATCTTAAATATGGAAATAAGGGTTTTAGAATGAGCTTTGGATTAGCAAAGGAAAACAAGTTTGAAATCATAGCTACCCTTCGAGAAGAGCTGCACAAGAAAACGAAACTGGAAGTCTTATGCGAAAACAGTAGCGTTATCACGCAGTTAGAGAAGGTCGATTTCGAGCGGTTTGTGATCTCTGGGCACGAAGACATTGTTCCTGAAAAGGTCCAATACTTTATCCTGCACAGCGAAAGCGGGATTGTGAAATTTAGTGCCAGATTCGAACAAACCTCATCAGCAGGTGCGGAAGCAGGATTATCCTACCTCATCCCGGATATGATTTTCTTTGCCCAGCAGCGACAAAATCAGCGTTTTTCCTTCCTGAAGGGTTACGACTTTTTCTGTTTTGGTCGTTACAAAAACGGAGAAAACTACTCTCTGAAGATTAAAAACATCTCGCAGGGCGGTTGTGCATTAATTGTTAAAGATGTGAACTCCCGTTTTCTTTATAAAGATGCGGTGATTAAAAATGCCACACTGGATTTTGATACGTTTGGCAGTTTACAGCTGGATTTAAAAGTGATCGATGTCGTCATGATCAATGAATTTGATGATGATAATCAATTGTATTCCTGTCATCAGATCTCATGCGGGTTCGATTTTAAAAACCGTCGCGAAGAGACTGAGGTCGAGAAAATTATTATTAAATTTTTAATGAGTAACAAGATTAGAAGCTTATAAGGAGCGGTGAACAGGATGTTGATGTGTGGCAGTGATAATTTTGTAGGCAACGGTCTGTTTACCTACCTGACAAGCAAACATGTACCGATACAAACATTCCCGTTTGAGGATATGTTGCATCAGACATCATTATGCCAGCATCAAACCATGGTTTTTAATATCATTGATAATGAACAACCGTGTTCAGCGATCGTGCAGTTTCTGAATAAAAACCGCTTTAAGTTTTATAATAACGTCGTGGTAATTGTTGCTGATAGCCTGGTGGCAAAATTATGCGTCGAGTTGTTATATGTTGAAAAAACAATAGTTTTGACTGAGAAATCTTCGCTGCGTGATTTCGGTCAACTGGCGTCGTTAACGGTCGGGAAATGGAATCCCCGACTATATCGTTCGCAGAAAAGATTAACCGAGAGAGAACAGCAGATCCTGAATTTGTTGGTAAGCGGTTATTCCGCTAAAGAAATTTCAGAGTTAGTTAGTCTGAACTATAAAACTATTCAGGCGCATAAGATGCGGGTCGTCGCCAAGCTGGGACTGACCAATACCTCTGAGTTAAATAAATTAATTGTCAGATTTACCCATCGTATGTCTTTTTTACCCTAAGTTGGCCATTCTTTTCTGATGTAACACACCTAATAGTAGATACAATTCGGGAGTGATGTTGACTGGTTTTTAATTTCTATGATTTATTGAGGGGGAGCGGAATGTTTAATTCCAGTGAGGTGCTAACTGCGCTTGAAAAGGCATTGAATACCAGTCAGCTTTATATGGTTTATCAGCCTATTTTTAACTTGCGTACTCAGAGTATTAGTGGGTTTGAAGCATTAATGCGTTGGAATAGCCCTCAGATGGGTATGATCTCTCCCGATGTTTTTATTACATTACTGGAAGACAGCGGCAATATCATTTCAATTGAAGATATGGTTATCCACACTCCCTGGGATGTGGCAACCTGTTGGCCAGACCCCCTTGTACTATCAGTCAATATTTCCGCGCTTGAATTTTGCGATCCTCTGTTACCCCAACGTGTCAGAAAAAACCTTACCGCCTGCGGACTGCCGCCCCATCGATGCCAGATAGAGGTCACGGAAACGTCGCCGCTGTGCGACAGTCAGATAGCGGCTAAAAATATGATGGAGTTGAAGGCGATAGGGGTCAAACTTGCCCTTGATGATTTTGGAACCGGCCACGCTAATCTTAACTATCTGTTGAAATATCCTTTTGATACCTTAAAAATTGACAAGGAATTTGTCACCGGCATTGAACCCGACACCCGCTCAACAAAGATTGTGGAGGGTATCATTTCACTGGCGCATAATTTTGGGATTGAAGTTCTGGCCGAAGGGGTGGAAACCCAGTCCGAACTGGACCGCCTGATGCAGATTGGTTGTGACAAAATTCAAGGCTTTTTCATTTCTCCTCCGGTGTTGGCAGAAGAGATCCCTACACTCTTAGTACAATATAATCATTAATCCCTCCTTTTTACGTTTCCCAAACCCTTGATTGTGCCGCGTTGCCGGTAAGTCAGTAGACCTGAAAGCGTAGCGCATCAGGCCGCCCTGAAAGACAAAAAAAAGCCCCCTGTAGAACAGAGGGCGGGTAAGTTTATATCTGCTTAGAACGATTTCTTAAAGCCGATAGAGGCATTGACCGGCGCTTCAACCTGCGACTTACTGCCGCCGTTGCTGAATTGCGTACCCAATTCACCGTAGACCTGCAGGTTTCTGTCGATAGACCATGACAGACCGGCGGCAACTTCAGTGCTGGAGTACTGTTGTGAAGATTCCAGCGTGGTGGTGGCGACCGCATTGCTAAAGTGCGTTTTGTCTTTTGACCCCAGTCCCTGCCAGACGTTGACCCTACCGTACGGCTGGAATTTGCCATGGTTGGTGTCATAGTCTGCGACCAGGCGCACGCCCAGACGAGCGGTAAAGGAATCAGCGGTATCCATTTTCACTTTCGTTTGGGTCACACCATCGAGATGCCCGTTATCGAAGTCGCTGTATTGATAGATCAACTGCGCCTGAGGTTCCAGACTCCATGCGCTGGCGCCCAAACGGAATGATTTACCCACTTCTGTCGACGCCGTCAGCGTGTTGCCTCTGACGGTATACGATCCGTTATTGCCGGTCGCCGCCAGGCGGGATTTATGGTTACCGTATTGCAGGACGTTATCAACATACATTCCGTCGCCCGAGAACCAGGTGGCATAGCCGCCGACATAAAACGCGTTGTCGTCGATGTTACCGCCTTTGCCGTCGCTGCCTGTCTTCGTGCCTTTCACGTTGCTGTCGATGTCAAGAATGCTGGTATACAGTCCGGCTTTCCAACTGTCGTTAGCATACATGTCAACGCCGACCTGAATACCCATGGTATGGGAGCTGGTTTGTGTCCCGGCCGCATCATCCAGTTTGGTTTTTCCGGAGTAACCAATCATTCTTGCCCAGGCGCGATTATCTTCATCAATACCCGGTTTAACTTCGTCGCCCATACGCTGGTGCATGTTGCCTAGCAGGCTGATGTCGCCCTGACGAACGACGCTGGCGAGACCAGAATACAGCATAGTTTCTGGACGATATTCGCTTCTCAGGTACCAGTTTTCACCCTGACCTTGAGCATTACCCGCATGCAGTTGATACTCAAATGCGCCAGCAGCCATACGGTCGGCGGCAAGATGGAAGGCGTCACGCGACGTTTGGGCCGTGGTGGTCGCGCCATTGAGCGCCGTCACCACTTCGATGCCATCGCCAATGGTCGGCGCGCCGAGACCAGAGCCGTCGACATCCAGCAGCGTACTACCGCTGGCTTTACCGCCATCGATAATCAGACGGTCGGCAATGCCTGCGCCGCTACCATTCTGGATTGCCGCCATGTTGATAGTCCCTTTTTCGCCGGTGTAATCCCCTTTGACGGTTAACGTTGTGCCAGTCTGCTGGCCGATGAGTGAAACATCGCCGCCGTTGCTCAGGCCCGCTACCGTCTGGTTGTAACCCTGCGTGTTCAGGGTGGTGTCAGCGACAACGTAGTGGTGTGACGCACTACTCAGGGTGTTGGTGTTACCCGCCCGCAGTACGCCGCTGGCAATCAGCGTTGCGCCGCTGTAGCTGTTTTCACCTTGTAGCTCCGTCACACCGCTACCGGTCTGATGCAACTGGCCTTCGCCGCTGATATTACCGGTCAGCGCCAGGGTATCGCCACGATTAACATTGAGTACGCCGTTATCAACGATATCCCCCTGAATGCTACCGATATTACCGCCGTTACCCAGCTGTAAAACGCCTTGTTCGATGGTGGTGCCACCGGTATAGGTGTTATCCAGCGTCAGAGTCAGGGAGCCTTTACCGGTTTTGGTCAACTGACCGTTACCTTCGACTTCCGTTAGCAGGGAAACGTTATGTCCGTTGGTATCGAATGTCCCGCCGCCGGATTCCAGCGTCACCTGACGGGCGGTATCAAACGCTTCGCCATATTTCAGCGTACCGCCATTAAAAGTAATTCCCGTTTCTGGCGCGCCAAGGTTGGTATCGCCCGCCACCTGCAGCGTCCCTGAAGTGATGGTGGTTCCACCGCTATAGGTATTGTCGCCAGTGAGGATGAGCGTACCAAGATCGCCTTTATTCAGGCCGCCGGTACCGCGGATCACGCTGTCGATAGTGGCGGTGTAGTTAGCGCCGTCTACTGTGCCATCGCCGACGCGAATCAGCGTGTTGGCCGTATCGGTGGTAATGGCCTCACCGCCTACGCGATAACCATCGGTAGCGAACTGTGCGCCGCTAATGATAACGTCGCCTTTGCTGTTATCGACGGTGACGTTGCCCGCTTCACCCTGGAAGACGGCAAACGCGGCATCGGTAAACGGTGCGTTCAGCGCGCCTTCTGGCGTTGATTCATCCGTAGTCCAGTTGTCGTTACCCTGGCTTGATTGCCAGATACCGTCGCCGCCGTTGATGACGCCGTTGTTTTTCAACTCGCCATTCTCACCGCCGGTGCCGTCCCAGAAGCGCAGCGTCAGTCCGGCATGGTTGACCAGGTTAACTTGGTTTTTAACCGAGGTTTGAACGTACAGGCTGTCTGCGGCTTCCGGCGCGTTGGCAATGTCCATCACATTGTTGGTCAAGGTGCCGGTGTAGTTGATGACACGATAAACGCCAACGTCAAAACTACCGCCCGGAGAGGTCTCGATATTGAGCTTACCGTCGAGCGTCAGATCGCCATTCACATCAATCAGGTCGTTGAAAGCTCCGCCAGGGGTATAGGCCTGACCAAACTGGTAATCAAGCTGTGCGTTATCGCTGAGCGTCAGTGAACCGGTAGTGAGTTTACCCACGCTGTTGATGGCGGCACCTGCGGTAATATGGCCGTCGTCCAGCACATCAACTGCGCCGCCGATGATACCGTTACCGCCGAGCGTTGCCCCGGATTTCACTGTCACCTGACCGGTTGCGGCAGACTGATTACCGTTGACCAGCAGCACACCTTCATTGACGTCCGTGGCGCCGGTCCAGGTATTATCGCCGGTCAGCGTTAATGTGCCGTCGCCGATTTTCACCAGACTGCCGTCGTTGCCGCTGATAATGCCGCTAATGGTGTCATCAAGATGCAGATTACCCAGCGATAGTTCTTTATTACCCAGTTCAACGTTACCCGCACCGGACAACGAACCGATAGACGTAGCGCTGTCGACTGCGCTGATATCGACCTTGCCACCCGCCAGGTTTTTAACGACGGTATCTTCAGCCATCGCCTGGTCGGCAAAGGTCATCAGTCCGCTGTTATTCACCGTAGCATTGCCGCCGCTGGCGTTTTCTTCCAGCGCCAGGGTGCTGTCTTGTGACACGTTAACCTTCGCGTTGCCCGCGGTAGCGTTGTTGGTTAACACCGCTTTTGCTGCGCCCGTCAGGTTCAGTTTTGCGCTCGCAGCGGTGACGTTATCTGCCAGCGTTAACAGGCTGTCGGCAATGTTCATGGTCAGGGACTGCAGACTGGTATCCGTTCCGCTGACATTGAGCGTCGCCCCCTTATTGACGTTCACAGTGCTGCTTTCATTGCTACCAAAGGCCCCGGTTTTACTGACGTTGACCGTTACATTGTTGGCGTTTCCGGTACCGGCAATTTCGGTATCGCCTTTGTAGCTGTTCGCGCGGTCGAGCGACAGGGTGCTGCCCGCATCGCTTGAACTGCTGGTGACTTTCAGTTTACCGTCGCCGGTAATCTCACCTGTTGGCGTGAAGTGGTGTGAATTGAGGTCGAACACCGCCGCGTTATCATGTGCTCCCAGCTCAATGGTGCGATTGCTGGTCAGGTCCGCGCCCATTTGCAGCGTGGAGCCATTGTTGATAGCTAAGTCGGTTCCGCTTTGGCCGAGGTTGCTGTCGGAGGAAATCTGCAACGTACCGCCATCAATGCGCGTGCCGCCACGATACTCGTTATCGCCGCTGAGGATCAGACGACCAAGGTCGGTTTTCACCAGCGTCAGCTTGTCAGTCGTGCTGGCTTCGCGGATAACGGACTCAATGGTCGCGGTGTAGTTTTGCCCCGCGCCACCGGCGCCAACGCGCAGCAGCAGTTCACCGGTTCCAGGCGTCTGGCCTGCGTGGGTCGCGTTTTCCGTGGTGGCATAAGCGTTAAGCGCATCGCCTTTAACGACATAGCCATCGGCGTCAAACTGTGCCCCGGAGAAGTTAACTTCTCCCACGGCGTTATCAACGGTAACGGTTCCGCCTTTGGTGGTGAAGACAGCAAAGGACTTCTGCGCCCAAGGGGCGTTACCTTCACCGGTTGCTGTGGTCCAGTTGTTATCACCCTGGCTGCCGATCGCCATCCATTTGCCATCGCCACCGTCAATTTTGTTGTCGCCTTCAATGCCCGACGCGCCGTGGCTCTGATTGACGGTTGCGCCGTCCCAGAACTGCAGGGTAACGCCGTTGGCGTTCACCAGGTTGACCTGTTTGTCGATGGAGGTCTGGACAAAAATATTGCTCTTATCCTGACTATCCGGTATCGCGCCTAATTCCAGCGTCTGGTTATTCAGCGTGCCGCCGTAGTTATAGATACGGTACACACCCGGTCCGAAGTTGCCGCCCTGTGAAGTCGTCACATCCAGGGTTCCGTCCAGTTGCAGATCGCCTGCGACGTTAATCAGATCGTTTAGCGCACCGCCTGGCGTATATGCCTTGCCCAGTTCAAAAGCGGAGGTCGTTTTGCTGCCGAGCTGCAGATTACCGTTGATGGATAACGTACCCGCACCGCCGTCACCGGCGCTGAGAGTCGTGGCATCGTTCATCAGCACGTTGCCGCCGATAACGCCATTGCCGCCAAGTGTGGATGTGCCGCTGACGGTGGTGGTGCCGCGCGCTGCGCTTTGATCGCCATTGACCAGCAGCGTACCGTTAGTGACAGTGGTCTCACCGGTATAGGTGTTGTTGCCGTTCAGTCGGGTAATGCCGCTACCGATTTGCTGTAGCGCCCCGATGCCGGAGATCACACCATTGAGCAGCACGGTGTTGGCGCGATTAATCGCCAGTACGCCGTTGTCGATAATGTCAGACACGGCGCTGACTTCGCCTTCATTTCCGCCGTCACCTAACTGCAGCGTACCAGTTTGAACAATGGTGGTAGAGCCGGTGTAGCTGTTGTTGGCGGTAAATACCGTAGTACCGCCTGCCGCACGTTCGAATTTCCCGTCGCCGCTGATGATGCCGCGATAGATCTGTGCTGCTGACGTATCCCCCTGGGTATCGAAGATAACCTTGCTGCCTGCGCCCTGGGTGGTGATATCGTAATCGCCAATGCTTGCGGCAGTACTGGTTGGCTCGACGTGGTCGCCGGTGCGCAGCGTTGCGCCATTGTTTACGGCGATGGTTTTGCTCGCCAGATTAAGGTTTTCAACGACGCGCACATCCGCATTTGACCCGCTAATGGTCAGTGAATCCCAGCCGGTGCCAATGTTGGTGCCGGTATTCAGGTTGTCGCTGGCCAGCGTACCAATCTTCGCATCTTTCGTATCGGTGAAGGTGAGGGCGTTGCCTGTACCCGCAGCGGTCATGATGTGGCGCGTTTTATCCAGCGTCACATTGCCAATGTTGGCCTTATTGTTACCACCGGTACCCGCGAAATTCACTTCGCCGGCATAGGAGCCACTGCGCCAGTTGAAGGTGTCCGTACCTTCGCCGGTGTTGATTACACCACTGGTCACACCGCCGCTGATATCAATGGTGTCGTTACCTTTACCAGACTGAATGGCTACCGCCGTGTCGTTGATAGCCTGCAGGGTTCCCGTGTTGGTAATGGTTTTGCTGCTGTCGCCGCTGGCGTCGATCACCGGTGATGTGGTGCTGGCCGAGATAATCTTGCCGCTGTTGGTTAATGCGCTGACGTTTTTCGCGATGATCGCCGAACCGCCTGCGCTATCATGCACGTTGATGTCAGCATTAGTGGTGACACGACCGTCCGTATTGGCGCGAATCCCGCTCCCTTCACTGTTTTGTACTTCAATGGTGTAGCCTTTGCCGATAGTAAGGTCGCCCGTCACCGCATCGCCATTGCGTTGTTCAAAAGCGAAGCCGGTACCTTTACCATTGACGTTAAGGATGTTGTTCAGCCCATCTTTCATGTTCAGCGCCACGCTGGTACGGATCCCCGGGCCATCGTTGGCATTGATGGTCACGTCATTGAGCGTGATATCGGTATTGTTGGCATCGTTTTGAATACCGGCACCCGTCCCTTTAGCGCTGATAGTCACACCTTTTGCAGCCAGCTTACCCGCTCCCGTCTCGAGACGAATGCCGTCTGCTGAACCATTGGTCGTGATGGCATCGCCGGCATTACCGGTAATACTCAGGCTTGCACCATTGGTCAGCAGAACCCCTGCGGTTCCGTCATCAACGGTTACCTGACCCAGTTTTTTAATCTGTGCGCTGTCACCTGAAGCCCGTACGCCGATGCCGTTGCTGACGTGCAGGGCGCTGGAGGCGTTATTGGTTAAACTCCCGCCTTTTTGAACATCAACACCGATGCTGTCGACGCTGGCCAGATCGATAATCGCTTTGGTATCGAGGATCAGGTTGCCCAGATTTCTCGCCACATAGGCGATAACCTTGTTGCCGCTGACTTCAGAGGTGATCTTCGCGTCCGAGGTGAGGGTGGTGCTCGTGGCATTACCCTGCGTATTGCCATTCAATTGATGCGCCTGACCATCCACAACCCCGGCAACGGTTCTTTCACCGGTCAGATTAATGGTGGTTTTATCGCTGATAGTTCCTTTCGCGCCGCCCTCGATAACCAGTGCCGCGGAGTCGGTACCCTGAACGGTGAACGTTGCTTCACCGGTATCTACGCTACTGCCAGCCCCGGTGGCGAGAACGCCAACAGAATTGTTACCGCTGAGAGTCAGATTCAGGTTGGAAGTGGACTGATCTTTCGGGTTAGTGGTATTACCGGCCAGCAATGCGCCATTGGCGATACGGAAAATGGTGGTGCGATCCTGACCGTTGTCATTCATCACCGCCTGACCAATATTGGCGGTAGCGCCTTTGCCATACAGGTAATAACCAATCTGATCGGTGCTGTTGAATGACGGGCTACTCAGGCTGTCAACGTTAGCGATGGCGTTATCACGCACGTGTACGCCGATGTTACCGGCCTTATCCAGCGTGATGTTGGAGTAAACGTTGACCACTGCCTGGCCGTTAGCGCCACCTTCCGCCCAGATGGCGTAGTTACGGTTACCGACGCCGCCTTCTCCGTCCACCACGATAGAGCCTGCCGCGCTGGTGGTGACTTCGGCATTTTTGTTATTGGCGCTAACGTGGATCCCCACGTTGTTGGTGCCATTTACGTTAATCTTGCCGTCGTTGCGGATTTCCTGATTATTTTCCGCGCCGCTGTCCCGTACGGAGATGCCGTAGTTTTTACTGCTACCTCCATCAGAACCGCCATTGATCACGATGTTGCCGGTATTGAGGATGTTGCCCGTGGCATTCCCGACCAAAATCCCCGCGGCGTTACGTATGCCGGTTCCCAGCGTGATAAGGCCGTTGTTAATAACTTCTTTAGCACTCTTGGTCATAATACCAGCGCTCAGGCTGGAACCGCCCGCCATGGTGACATCTTTAGACGGATCGCTTGCGTCGCGACCAAGATAAATTGAGGCATTCTGAGCGTTGGTAAAGGTGGCATTCCCGGCGACTTCTACGCCATAAGCGGTGCCTTTGGCAAAGGATGCACCGCTTTTACGCCCGTCTACGACGTTGATATCGCCGTTGTTGACCCCTTGCGCATCGTCAGACAATTGCATACCAATAGCCAGCGTCAGCGAAGAGTCGGGTACGTCTTTGCTCCAGGGATCGGCTGCCGACGCGGTACCAAAGTTATCGGTGGTGATCGCCTGGTTGATGGTGCCATTGTTCGCTATCTGGCTGGCGCCTTGCCCCTGCATGCCAAATGCGCCATAGCTGTTGACGTTTTGGTTGCCGTCTTTGTCGATAAACAGCCCGGAATTGATGATCCCGTTGTTGGTTGCCGTAGCGTCTTTTGCCAGCATGCCAATCGCCAGACTCTGTCCGGTAGAAGTACGTAATGCGTTTAGTTGGCCGAGGTTGTTGATAACCCCGCCATCAATGGCTTTCATGACGCCATTAATACTGCCGTCAACGGCAATAATCGCATCTTGGTTCAGGGTGCCGGTGGTGCCTGCACCGTTGGCGTAAATAGCATGCAGCTCACCGCGGCCAGCGGTCGCGTTATTGCTATGTGACAAGCCGTCGGTCCAGACGTCGTAATCCCAGGTGAGCACGTCTGAGGGCTTGCTGGAGTTGATAAGATCATCAATCAGCTCGGCATATTTCGTTTGTGCGGCGGTGGAGGTAGTGACGACATTTGCATCCAGCCACAGCTGGATTTGGCTGACTTTTTCGCCTTCCGGGTTTTCTGCTGCATCGCTGCTGTTGCCCAACAGCCAGTCGTTAAAATCGGCCAGATCCTGCGTGTTGGTAATGCTAAATGTGCGCTCACCCGTTTCGACGACATTGCCGTCTGTATCATAACCGTAGGTCATGAGCTTCACATCATCGCCAAACACAGAGGTTTGGGCCGAGCCGGCGAACGTTTTTTCAGGAATAACCGGAGCAGCGTTAAATTTTATGTAGTTATCGGATTGCCAGTTAACCTGGCTACCAGCGTCCTGAGCCTCCAGTAAGGAGGAGTCTTTGGCCAGCAACTCGATAGTATTGGCTTTGTCGCGGACATTGAGCGTGTCGTTGCCAATATCCAGATTGGCTATGGAGCCATTTGTCGCCAGCGCGATGCCAAATTGTTTATAGATTTTAGACAACGTTGGATCGTAGGTGTTTAATGCCGAATCGCCAATCTGCGATTCGGTAAGGAAATTATTTAAGTCATTGGTGTTAAAGACTTTAATAGTTGTAGGTTCGCCAGGGAAGGCCGGGTCGTTAATATCAAATTCTGTGCTTTGTGATGGTGTCGACGATTGGTTATACGTCAGGTATTCCGCCAGTTCTTCAGCGGTAGTAATCGTTTTTACGCCCTGGTCAGGGCTGGTGGCCTGCAGGGTGATTTTGCCGGTTTGCAGTAGCTCTCTGATGGTCGTTGATTCAACAACACCACTTTGGCCTGGGGCAATCGTTGGGATCGCGCCGCTGATATTGAGCGCCTGACCAGCAGTGATATCTTTATATAAGAATCCGTAGTCGTGGATACCCTCATAATCTCCAACGGAAATACCTGCCTGGTAGTCGGTGAAAATATTGTGCTCACCGATATCGATAATCGGATCAGCGGAAGCCGGCATTGAAGCAGCGCTTAATGCGCCGGCCGCCAGTACGGCGACAGTTTTACGCGAGCTGCTTTTTTTCTTTCCTTTAGTTAATTCGGAAACGACCACCCAGATACCGAGTACCGCGTTCCAAATAATGCTGTAAACTTTGTTCATATATAACCCTCGTCTACATTCCTGTTATGTATGTGTTAATACGTTGAGTTGTTGGCTATGGTTGGCACGCGGATGTGCTACCCGGTAATAGATTTCGGAAAATAGGGTTCCCTTCCGTGCGATGCGGAATTTAAAATTTGAGTAGAAAGAAAACCTTTTAAATGGTAAGCGTGATAATTGTCCTTAAATAAGTCAGTTATGGCTGGCTATAGTGGGAAATGGTGTACTTGAGTCGCGAGTTATTTTTGCCGAGTTTTCTGGCAATGTTGCTTTTGTACGCCCCGATGGTTTTTTCACTTTTTTGTGATGCTCCGGCGATTTGCGTCAGTGACCAACCCCGGGCCAGCATCATCATTACGCTGAATTCGTTTGCTGTAATTTTATTTTGTAGTTCTTTGTTATTGCTTGGTTTTTTGTTTTGTGTAATACGCGTTACGGCATGCAGTAACCGATCAAGGCTGGCGTCTTGATCGAGAAACAGCATGTTCTTCCCGCAAACGGTTTGAAAAATAGAAAAAGTAGCTTCATCTGCCAATACAATGATTCTTGTGGCAGGGCGTAAAGCCATGTTGCGGATAATCCTGGCATATTTTAAAAAATCTGTGTTGTCAGGATTAATAATGATGCAATCCGTTTCATAAGGGATTATGTTGACGGCAGAAAGCGTCTGAGAGGAGTAATACGCGATATCAATATATAATGATGAACCACGTAGGATTTCTCGCATGCCTAGCCAGGGGTAAATTGAGTCACCCAAAAAAATAGCCTTAGACATAACGATCTCCTTGAAATTTTGATGCAGGCGACCGCCTCTTTTTTTAAGAAGAAAAAGAGTTTCTTGCGACGCATGAAATGTTAATTAAATCTCGTATAACGTTCTCTGGTGTGAACGCATCCTTATTTATTACAGATTCCACAGATATTTCTGTATTAATTCGAATCATTAACTATTCTTAAAGTAGATATTACACTTTGTTAAAATTTAAGATAAATCGTTTATTTCAGCTCTGCGTAAATGATTGATAGATTTCGCTTATGGATCACGCTAATAATGATTGAGTGATTTCTATAAAGACAGGGTATTCCTATTCATTGTGGAGGGGATTTATATGGAAAACTTTATATTTCATACAGATACCTGTTTTTCTTGATGAGATGATTGGTGACCAGGAGAATTCTTAATCAAGACCAGGACAAAGAGAAGGGGAGCCAGGGGGAAGAGAGAAATATCGCTCAATTTGCAGTTATCGACCTGAAATTAGAATTTTCAGGTCGATAATTCTTAGTGGTGCTAAGTTTTTAGGGAATTATCCTATTTTGGGCTTTTTGTGCTTAATTTTAAAATCTCACCTGAAGAGGTTATTTTTTCTGATTGCATTGCTGATAGCGCTTAGCCCGCCAACAGCTCCTGTTCAACCTGATGCACCTGTTGTTCCAGGGTATTGCGGATTTCCGTAAGCGCCCGTTGTTGATCGCAGAAGTAGGCCTCTTTATCTGTGACGGAGGTGGCAAGCCGCCAGGCGTTCTCAGCTTCCAGTTCGGTAATTTCTTTGAGCAGCGCGTTAATTTGTTCTCTGAGCTGCTGGATTTTGCTGCGTAAATGCTGCAGATCGTTCAATCGGTCACTCGCCATCATCGGTTCGAGGCCACTTTGTAATTGAGTCAGTAGCGCCCGAACGGCGGCAAGATCGGCATTTTGGCGCGCCTGGTTAAGCTGAACCATCATCTGATGCGCTTTCTCTTTCAGACAATCTGCCACCACATCCGGATGACAAAGACGGCTGGCCTGGCGCCACAGGCGTTTTAACTCATTACGTTCATCAGATGAAAGTCGCTGGTCACGGTTAAAACGATGCTGCGCATCCTGCTGCTGCTCCTGAAATTCATCATATTCATGGCTGGCCTCTTCCTGAGCCTGGCGGGTTGCGCTGTCGTCCTGGCGAGAAAAGTCGTTTTCCAACTCACGAATCTCCGCCAGCAGGGCGGTAATCAGTTCCGTTTGTTGCTGAATACGTTGGCGTGTTTCCACCGATTCGCGCGAATCTGAATTAAGGTTCATCCAGTGCTGCTTGAGCCTGGCAAGTTGATCAACAGCCTGGGAAATATAGTGCTGACAGGACTGATAGTCTTTTTCCCGACGTTTTCGCTCCGCTTCCTGTTTACGCTGGGCGCTGGCGGCGAGCTGTTTACGTAACTCGAGGATCCGGCTCATCAGCGGTCCAAGGCGAAGATGATACAGATCGTTGAAATCATCGAGGATTTGAATGCGCGTGTTGCGCTTATCGATCAGGTCACGCAGCTGTGTTTCGAGCGCTTTGAGTTCCAGTTTACTGGCGGCAATGGCGGGATCCTGCCACGTAGAGACTGCCCGTTGAGATTGCAGCCAGGCTGAGATTTCACGCAGGGCATCACTAAAGCGTCGTTCTTCGATCGCCAGCACAATGGTGCCTGGCACGACGGATAAAGGCTCATTTTTCAGATGTTCTACCTGCTGGAAAATAATTTCCTCATCTTCCAGTTCAATAGCGCTTTTGACGATTTCCAGTCGTTTAATGATCTTATTCATGACAGTCGTTGCCTGGCCTGGCTCAAAAACGAGTGACTAAAACACAGCCGGTTCACCCGTTTGAAAATGTTAGAAAAACAGTAAAGCGCATTCTGTGGCCTGCGATGCCTTTTCGTCCAGAATAATTCACTGTAATTGTGAAAAACCGGAAGTCGCACGCACCTGTTTGCATCTTCAAACCTCTGTTTCATGTTTT
Source organism: Citrobacter sp. Ce104 (assembly GCF_030334595.1). Taxonomy (NCBI): domain Bacteria; kingdom Pseudomonadati; phylum Pseudomonadota; class Gammaproteobacteria; order Enterobacterales; family Enterobacteriaceae; genus Citrobacter; species Citrobacter sp. Ce104. Next base: position 516,932 of record NZ_JAOWDP010000064.1, on the reverse strand, counting down.
TTATTATCGGGTAATTATTCTTGATTCAAAAAAGATAATGCGTATAGTTCTCATTCTCTTTTGTCATTAACTCTCTGTATTACTTCTGGTAAGGATCCCGACAATGAAAAAAACAACATCTGCGTTGGCATTGCTGATTGCTGCGGCGTTAAGCGGTTGTGCGGCGCATTCCACGCCAGCCAGCAACGTCAGCGTAACGGAAAAAACAGCACAACCTGCCGTTACCGATGTACAGCAACGCGCGCTGGCGGATGGGTTATATGAAATGGCGCTTAGCCCGGCAGGGGATGCATTGTACGTTGCCAGCGCCGAAGGATTTAAAGATGTGCAGGGCGGCGTGGTTTACAAGTTGGATCCGAAAACGCTCAAAACGCTTGGATTGAGTCATACCGATATGAAAAACTTTGGTATGGCTATCTCGCCGGACGGTAAAACGGTGTATGTCACCAACTCACTGGACGGTGGCCTGAGCGCGCTGAATACCGCTGACGGCAAGGTGAAAAATCGCGTATTGTTCCCGGAACGTAACCCGGAAGGTTTCCCGTATGGTGCCCGTCAGGTGCTGTTGCATAACGGTTTGCTCTATATTGGCGCCGTGGCGGATCCGGCGGTGATTTGGGTGGTTGATGCCGAAACCCTGAAGCTGAAAACCCGCATTAAAAACACAGGTAAATGGATGACCGGACTGCATTATTCAGCGGTGACGCAGCGAATTTATGCAGCTAACGGCGGCGGTGAAATTCTCGTCATCAACCCGCGTAACCAGCGTGTAGAAAAACGCTGGCAGCCGCTGGGCGATAAACCCGCGTTGCTGTTGAACATGGCGGAAGACCCGCAAACGGGTCGTCTGTTTGTCACCGACAACTCAAAAGCGAAAACCACTCTGGTTCTGGATATTCATACCGGTAAACTGCTGAAAAAACTGGATGTGGGTGATTCGCTGGCGGTGAAATTCAACGCAAAACGCAACGAAATCTATATTACGCAGCGTGATTCAGGGAAATTGCTCAGCCTGAATGCGACCGATTACAGCGTGAAGAAAAGTTGGGATTTACCCCCTAACCCAAACAGCCTGCTGCTCTCGGCGGATGGACAAACGCTGTTTGTGACGGTGAAGCAAAAATTTAATAAAGACCACTCTACGTCTGCGCCAGATAACGTGGTACGTATTGACTTGAATAAACAATAACAACTCGCCTTCTTTCTATTGTTTTTCTCCCGAGCCTCGGTGCGTTGGGCAAGGAAGCCCGGCGCATCCAATCGATTGCGCCTTGCGACAACCAGGTTGAAATGTTAAAAGAAGCCCCTTCAATAAAAACGACACAGGGGAAGGGCGTGAAAAACGCGTCAACTGCATCTGACACCAGCGTGTCTGATGCCGCGTCGACGAACGAGCCGACGCTTCAACGAGGGTTGCAAAACCGCCATATTCAGTTAATTGCGCTGGGCGGTGCAATTGGTACGGGCCTGTTTTTGGGCATTGGTCCGGCTATTCAGATGGCGGGACCTGCGGTGTTACTGGGTTACGGCGTTGCCGGGATCATCGCTTTTCTGATTATGCGTCAACTGGGCGAAATGGTAGTGGAAGAACCCGTTTCCGGATCCTTCGCGCATTTTGCCTATAAATATTGGGGACCGTTCGCGGGTTTTCTGTCCGGCTGGAACTACTGGGTGATGTTTGTGCTGGTCGGTATGGCGGAACTGACAGCGGCCGGGATCTACATGCAGTACTGGTTGCCCGATGTCCCGACCTGGATTTGGGCCGCGGCATTTTTCGTGATCATCAATGCCGTCAACCTGGTCAACGTACGTCTGTATGGCGAAACGGAATTCTGGTTCGCGCTGATTAAAGTGCTGGCCATTATCGGCATGATTGGTTTTGGCGTGTGGATGCTGTTTTCCGGTAACGGCGGGGAACATGCAAGCATCGATAACCTGTGGCGTTACAACGGCTTTTTTGCTACCGGCTGGAACGGATTAATTCTGTCGCTGGCGGTGATTATGTTCTCCTTTGGCGGACTGGAGCTTATCGGGATTACTGCCGCAGAAGCGCAGGACCCGCAGAAAAGCATTCCAAAGGCAGTAAACCAGGTGGTGTACCGTATTCTGCTGTTTTACATCGGTTCTCTGGTGGTGCTGTTAGCGCTCTACCCGTGGGTAGAGGTGAAATCCAACAGCAGCCCGTTCGTGATGATTTTCCATAATCTTGACAGCAACGTGGTGGCTTCTGCGCTGAACTTTGTCATTCTTGTGGCTTCGCTGTCGGTGTATAACAGTGGTGTTTACTCTAACAGTCGTATGCTATTTGGTCTCTCGGTTCAGGGGAACGCGCCGAAGTTCTTAACCCGCGTCAGCCGTCGTGGCGTACCGGTGAACTCACTGATCCTCTCCGGCGCTATTACGTCACTGGTGGTCCTGATCAACTATGTTCTGCCGCAAAAGGCCTTTAGCCTGCTGATGGCGCTGGTGGTGGCGACGTTACTGCTGAACTGGATTATGATCTGCCTGGCGCATCTGCGGTTCCGGGCGGCGATGCGACGTAAGGGACGTGACACGCAGTTTAAAGCACTGCTGTACCCGGCAGGGAACTACCTGTGTATTGCTTTCCTTGGCATGATTCTGGTGCTGATGTGTACGATGGATGAAATGCGCCTGTCAGCTATCCTGCTGCCGGTGTGGATCCTGTTCCTGTTTGTTGCCTTCAAACTGTTGCGTCGTAAACCTCGCTAAGCTATGGCCGATCTCATATTAATAATGGGATCGGCCATTTTCTCTCTGTCCGGTTTATCGCTGAAACGCGCCAGACAGTGCGCGAATATCGTTTCCTGTAGGCGACTGATGAATGCGTAAACCAAACTCTTCGACCACGGCAAAGATATGGTCGAAGATATCAGCCTGAATACTTTCATATTCCAGCCAGACTACCGTATTAGTAAAGGCATAAATTTCGATCGGTAAACCGTGATCGTCCGGCGCAAGCTGGCGTACCATTAATGTCATATCTTTGCGAATACGCGGATGATGACGCAAATATTCGTTCAGATAAGCGCGGAAGGTGCCAATATTCGTCATCTGGCGGTGATTCAATACCGATTCAGGCGCATCTAATTGCTGATTCCACTCGTCAATTTCCTGGTGACGTGTTGTTAAATACGGTTTCAGCAGGTGGGCTTTATGCAGACGCTGGCGCTCATCCTCATCAAGAAAATGGATGCTGGTGGCATCGATGCTGATGCTGCGTTTTATTCTCCGCCCACCGGAAGCCGACATTCCACTCCAGTTTTTAAAAGAGTCTGAGACCAGTGACCAGGTTGGGATAGTGGTGATGGTGTTATCCCAGTTGCGCACTTTCACGGTGGTTAAGCCAATATCAATAACCGCGCCATCGGCACCATATTTCGGCATTTCCAGCCAGTCACCCAACTTCAACATATCGTTGGCTGAAAGTTGTATTCCGGCAACCAGTCCGAGGATTGGATCTTTAAACACCAGCATTAACACGGCGGCCATGGCGCCTAGACCGCTTATCAGTATTGCCGGTGACTGACCAATCAGCAGGGAAATCATCAATATTCCGACGAGAATTGCGCTGATGAGTTTGATGCCCTGGAATATGCCTTTTAGCGGTAATTGCGATGCGGCAGGGAGTTTTTGCGACAGATTGAGAATAACGTCCAGCAGGGAAAACAGGGACAGCAGGGCGTACATCATGATCCACAACTGAGCGCAGGTCACTAATATTTCTGCTGCTTCGCTGCCTTTCTGTAGCCAGAGTGCGGCCTGTATATTGACAATGATACCCTGCAGGGTGAATGCCAGCCGGTGAAATAACTTGTTCTGCGTGATGATTTGTAGCCACAGGCGGGAGCTGGCGCTGGCACGCTTTTCAAATGCGCGTAATACCACCCAGTGCAAAATAACGTGAACAATAATGGCGGTGATAAAAATAATGCCAAAAATCATCACCAATGAGGTGGTGTGATTTATTTCAATGCCGAGTTCTTCTACCTGAGATATCAATTCCTGCATAACGTCTCCTTAATAAACAGCGGTCTATGATGACCGCTGTGCGGAGCTTATGCAAATGCGGAGGATTAGACTTCCGTCAGCGTCGTTTCCAGCGGCAGACGAGATTTCGGCAGTACGGCGTTGAAATCTTCTACGCTGTGATGACCCACCGGAACCACCACTACGCTGGTGAAACCTTTCTCTTTCAGGCCAAATTCTGCATCCATGACCGCTGAATCAAAGCCTTCGATCGGTACAGCATCCAGGCCCATAGCCGCAACGCCCAGCAGGAAGTTACCGACGTTGAGGTACACCTGTTTTGCCATCCAGTGGTTGTCATCCTTCAGCTCTTTGCGATGCATGTCGGCAAAGAAGGTACGGCCTTTATGGTTTGCGGCTTTAGCTTCAGGCGTAGCGAAACGACCATCGCTCTCTTCTTGATCCACCACGCGCTCCAGCCACGCATCGTCCATCGCCGTTTTGGCGCAGAACACCACAACGTGGGAAGCATCCAGCATTTTGCGTTCGTTGAATACAAAACCGCCGGCTGCGGATTTAGCTACACGCGCTTTACCTTCGTCAGTGCTGGCGACAATAAAGTGCCATGGCTGAGAGTTGGTGCTGGACGGGCTAAACTGCAGCAGCGTTTTTAATTTTTCGGCCTGCTCAGCGGTCAGTTTTTTATTCGGATCGAATGCCTTAGTGGAGTAACGTTTTAAGGCGACAGAAACAATATCCATAACTACTCCTGGTGATTTTTTATACCCTGCGGGTGCGTTTTGTTTCAGCAGGGTACAGGGTTAGCGGGAAAAAGATAAGACAGGAAAATGCAAAAACACTTATCGGGGTTAACGATAAATCAGCCTGGACGTAGACGTTTTTGATCCCGCTTCGCCAGACCGTCTACGACGCGGTGCCATGAATCATTCACCAGCTCTGCCAGTAATGACTCGGTAATGTCGTCGCCAGGGTAGACCGAGATCCAGTGTTTTTTATTCATGTGATAGCCGGGTTTAATGCTGGGGTAGATCTGCTGGTTTAACAGTGACTTTTGCGGGTCTGATTTCAGGTTAACCAGCGGGCGTCCGCGAAGCTCAGTGACCAGCATAAAAATTTTGCCGCCGACTTTGAAGACGTCGTATTCCGGGCCGAATGGCCAGCAGTGTTCGGTAAAAGGCTGTTCGAGCGCCAGGCGCTTCGCACAGGCATGCAGGGTCTGGCCGTCCATTATTTTTCCTCGCGGGTCAGTGCGCGCCACATGGCTTCAAACCCCATCGAAATATAGTCTTTTGCGCGAGCCGCGTCGCGGGCGGCGAACTCCATGGTGGTCTCCGCCAGAGAAAGAAACAACGCGTCGCCAAAGGCGCGATACTCGTCAGACATAAATTCGGGTCGTACGGAACGATGACAAAGATCGCGTAATTCCGGGAACATATCGTCAGCCTGTTGTTCTGTTTCTTTGCTGATTTTCTCGCTGACGGCCAACTGGCGAATCGTGCGATGCCCGCAGGTGTGGTTCAGGCCCCAGCTAATGTAGCTGTTCCAGATGTAGTGAGTCATGGTTTTGGCATCGGTCACTGAGCGATCCAGATTTGCCATCATCGACTGACATAGATCTTGCTTCAAAAAGAGGTAAAGCTCGTTGATCAAATCATCTTTGGTCGCGAAATAGCGAAACAAGGTTCCCTCCGCAACCCCTGCATTGCGGGCTATCACGGCGGTAGAGGCCGCAATACCTGATTGTGCAAATGCTGTGGTTGCAGCTTCCAGTAATGCCAGTTTTTTGTCTTCACTCTTCGGACGAGCCACTACACTTTACCCTTAAGTCTGTAAAAAACATGATTGAATCACGGCCTTTGCTGCACCGCAACGGCGAATGTCAAAGATTGAAAATCATCTTGACGGCGAACTTTCGATTTCTATAATGAGTGCTTACTCACTCATAATCAAGAGTCAGTCGCGCAAACCAGCGGAAAGGGGGCGCGTTTAAGGTCAGGATATGAAGCGTCTCACAGTTTGTGTGGTTGTTATTATGCTTATTGCCGCAGCTGCAAGTTTACCGTTTGTACTCAATGCCGGGTTTGGTCAGGCACCGCAAGGGGCACAACTGAGTCAGGTTGAACAGTCACCACACTATCGTGATGGACAGTTTCATAACCAGGTGCCGACACCGGGCTATACCGGCAACAAAGGTATGCTGGCGGCCTGGTGGGAGTTTCTGGTCGCTAAGCGTGAAAATGCGCGTCCAGCGCAGCCGTTACCGTTGGTGGCGACCGATCTCGCCGGGCTTGCGCCGCTGCAGGATACGCTGGTCTGGCTCGGCCACTCCTCGTGGTATTTACAGCTGGCGGGTCAGCGTATCCTGATTGATCCGGTGTTTAGCAATTATGCCGCACCGTTTTCATTCCTGAATAAAGCCTTCGCCGGAGATTATCCGTGGAGTGCGCAGACGATGCCGGAGATCGATCTGCTCATCATCTCGCACGATCACTATGACCATCTGGATCTCGCCACTATCAAGGCGCTAATGCCGAAAATTAAGCGGGTGATTACGCCGCTCGGCGTCGGATCGCATCTGCGTTACTGGGGGATGTGCAGCGAGATAATCGAAGAGCGCGACTGGAATCAGTCTGTCAGAGTGACGGATTCGCTGATCGTTCATGTGCTGCCTGCTCGTCATTTCTCGGGACGCGGTATCAAGCGCAACCAAACGCTATGGGCGAGCTTCATGTTCGAAACGCCGGAGCAGAACGTTTATTACAGTGGCGATTCCGGCTATGGACCGCATTTCAAAGCTATTGGCGAGCAGTTTGGCTCGGTTGACCTGGCGATTATGGAGAACGGTCAGTATGACCAGGACTGGAAGTTTATTCACATGATGCCGGAAGAGACGGCACAGGCCGCGGCAGATTTGCATGCGAAAGCCGTGTTGCCAGGGCATGCCGGCCGTTTCGTTCTGGCGAAACATACCTGGGATGATCCTTACAAACGACTGGCGCTTGCCAGCCGTCATCAGGATTACCGCCTGCTGACGCCCATGCTGGGTGAACCGGTAGTACTGTCCGAACCGGACCAACCGTTTACGGCCTGGTGGCAACAGGCGACTCAATGAACACAGGGGAGAGCATGATGACGATTTCTGCTCAGGTAATTGATACGATTGTTGAATGGATTGATGATAATTTGAATCAGCCATTGCGCATTGATGATATTGCGCGCCATGCGGGATATTCCAAATGGCACCTGCAGCGTCTCTTTATGCAGTACAAAGGTGAAAGCCTCGGGCGTTACATCCGTGAGCGTAAGCTGCTGCTGGCGGCGCGCGATCTACGCGATACCGACCAGAAAGTGTACGACATTTGTTTGAAGTACGGATTTGATTCGCAGCAGACCTTTACGCGTATTTTCACCCGTACGTTCAGCCAGCCGCCGGGTGCTTATCGCAAAGAAAATCATAGCCGAACGCATTAACGACGAAGAGTTCTCGCGGGCCTAATCCGCCAGCGAGAACCAGCGCCGCCAGATGAAGCGCAACAGCAAATACTCAAGCACCCCCAGCAGTAAAAACCACAGGCAATACAGCAAAGTATAAAACTGGTTGAGATCCATCAGATGAAAGGTGGTGACGACCTTTTGCGCCAACAGCAGGCCAAGCGAGGGGGCGGGTAGCAGCAGGCAGGACAAAAAAGCCAGCAGCAGGATCCCTGCGACGGTCATCAGTGATTCAAGCGGATGTTTCATAGCATTGTTAAACTTGAGTTAAAAAGCCATTGTCCGGGATCTCTGCGGGCAACGCAAATTCCCACGCTTATAACCCTGCCCAAATCTCACAATGCTTTTTCACCAGACCACTCAACGACCCGCCGTCGGCGACGAAATCACGCATATTTTGTGCTTCATCATGACCATTTTTAACCTGCAGGCCTATAGCTTCAATCGCGCTGGCCGCGCCCACTTTATCTGCAGAGGTAGCGATATTCTCCAGTAGCCGCAATGTGTCATCTGACAAGCGGCAGCCGTCGCCGGTGTTGACGTCGGTGACGATTCCCGCCATACCAAAGCGGCAAGCCTGGAAACGGTTGAATTTATACAGCAGGTAATCACGCTCCTGGTGTTTGAACGGGCGTTTGGTGAGTAACCAGTGGGCGGTAGCCTGAATAAGCCCTGCCATATTGACTGCATGATCAAGGGTCAGCGGCGTATCCATTACCCGAACCTCTACTGTGCCAAAGTGCGGGCTGGGGCGGATATCCCAGTGTAAATCTTTAATGCTGTCAATCATGCTGGTGTAAGCCAGCCGACGGAATAGCCCCTCGAATTCCTGCCAGTTATTCACCCATGGCATCGGGCCATTATCGGGAAATCCGGAGAATATATTTAGTCGCGCGCAGGCAAACCGCGTGTCGGACGTCTGCATATAAGGTGAGGCGGCGGAGAGCGCAATAAAATGGGGAACAAACCGCGACAGCCCGTGCAGGAGATAAATGGCATCATCGCCGTTTGCGCAGCCGATATGCACATGCTGGCCGAACACTGTCGCCTGCTGGATAAGATAGCCAAAATTTTCCAGGTTGCGTCGATAGCGTTCGTCATCGCACACTTCCTGACGTTGCCATTTTTGAAATGGATGCGTACCACCACCACAGATGGCGAGGTGATGCTTTGCAGCAACCCGCGAGATTACCTGCTGCATGGCGGATAATTCAGCACTCGCCTGGTCGATATCGCGACAAACCCCGGTCGCCATCTCCAGCATACTTTCCGTTATATCGTGCTTTACTTCTCCGGCGGTAAGCAGCGGCTTTACGGCGTCAATCAACCGGGAAGAATCCTGGCTCAGGTCGTAGCCCGGAGGATTGACTACCTGCATTTCCAGCTCAATGCCTAACGTGAAAGGGTCAGAAACATGAAAATCGGGTAGTGGCATAGGGTTCTCTTCAGCGTTGATTGAATCCTTAGAGTATAGAAGCGCTGCTGATTTTCTGTTCGTTGTCAAAATCTTCTGGCGACGCTTTGAAGGCGAAATGGCCGGTGTTATAACTATTTTTTACTTCGCAAAAGGGGTTGAAAGGTGCCGGAACTAAATCTTTATGGACAGACCGTCGGCGATGTTGTGCCGGGCTGGAATGGCGCCGCCGTGCTGCCACGGGAAACGCTTACAGGGCAATATTGTCGACTGGTTCCTCTGGATGCCGACAGCCATGCTGCCGATCTGTTTGATGCCTATGCGCAGGCACCGGACGATCGCGACTGGACCTGGCTTGCCAGCTCTCGCCCCACAAGCGTTGAGGCCGCAGCTTGCTGGGTTCAGGGGAAAGCTACTGATGCATCTCTGGTTCCCTATGCTGTCATTGAGCAGCGTTCCGGACGTGCCGTTGGACTAGTGTGCTTTATGGCGATTGAACGAGAGCACGGTTCGGTCGAAATTGGTCATGTGACCTGGTCACCGCGCATGAAAAATACGGTACTCGGCACCGAAAGTATCTGGCTGCTGCTGCGCCAGGCGTTTGCGTTGGGCTATCGTCGCGTGGAGTGGAAATGTGATTCCCTGAACACGGCTTCCCGTCGGGCGGCTGAGCGCCTTGGGTTTATCTTCGAAGGACGCTTTCGCCAGAAGATTGTGCGCAAGGGGCGTAATCGCGACAGCGACTGGTTATCGATGATTGACGGCGAATGGCCCCAGTGTGACGCCGTGTTACAGCGCTGGCTGGCTGCCGACAACTTTGATGAAAACGGCCGGCAACGAAAAACGCTGGCTGCCTGTAGCGGAGAATAAATTAATGCCCGCAGCTAACCATGGCTGCGGGCGTAATGCTGTTTACCAACAGATAAATCCACCATCTACAACCAGGTCTACACCGGTGCAAAATGAAGCAGCATCGCTGGCCAGAAAGAGTGCCGGGCCCGCCATCTCTTCCACTTTTGCCATGCGCTGAATCGGCGTCTGGCTTTCAAACTCCCGCGTCTGATGAACCATTTCCGGTCGAGTGTTCATCGGCGTGGCGGTATATCCAGGGCTGATAGAATTCACGCGGATCCCTTTTCCAATCCACTCCATCGCCAGGCTTTTTGACAGATGAATGACCCCAGCCTTAGCGCTATTGTAATGGGCTTGTTCAAGACCTCGGTTAACAATAATTCCGGACATGGATGCGATGTTAATAATCGAGCCACCACCGGATTCCAGCATCAGTTCCGCTTCGGCTTTACAGGAATTCCACACGCCAGTGAGGTTAATGTCGATAACGCGTTGCCACTGCTCGCTTTCCATTTCCAGCGCTGGGTTGGCGTTGGCAATGCCTGCGGCATTGACCGCAATATCCAGACGACCAAAGCGTTCCTTCGCCAGGGCTACCGCGGCGCGAAGGTCGCTAAGCTGACGGACATCACCCGTATAGAGCGCAGCCTGGGCGCCAATAGAGGTAATAGTATCAACGGTCGCGTTCAGCCCGCCGTCTTCGCGCAAATCAAAACAGACTACGTGTGCGCCCGCGCTGGCGAGTGCGCAGGCGATAGTCTGACCGATGCCGCTGCCTGCGCCAGTAACAAAAGCGACGCGCCCCTCAAGATTAAACAGTTGTTGAGCAAAATCTTTTGCAATCATAGTGATGACTCTCTTAACAGATACCCTGGCGGGCATTAAGACATAATCAGGCCGCCATCGATGTTGATGGTTTGTCCGGTGAGATAACGCGCATCGTCAGAGGCGAGAAAAGCGACCAGCCCGGCGACATCTTCAGGTTTGCCCGCGCGTTTCATTGGGATGCCTTTAACCCATTCCGCCATCAGTTCACCTTTGCCATAGCGTTTTTCATCTGTACTGAGAATCTCGCCCCAGACACGATCGTTGTAATCCCACATTTCGCTTTCGATTATCCCCGGGCAAAAGGCGTTGACGGTGATATTCCATGGCGCTAACTCATGGGCCAGACTTTGCGTAATGCCAATTACGCCCATCTTGCTGGCGGCGTAGTGTGGGGTATAGATGAAACCCTGACGTCCCTGACCGGAAGAGGTATTAATCAGGCAGCCCTGGTTTTGCTTAACCATATATTTTGCGGCTTCCCGGCAGCAGAGCCATACGCCAGTGGTATTTACGGCGAGGACTTTTTCGAAATCTGCTTTCGGCATGCGGTCGAAATAGTCGATGGTGATAACACCCGCGTTTTGAATTGAGACATCAATGGTGCCAAAGCGCGCTGCGGCCTGCTCGTACAGAGATTGCACCTGCGCTTCATTGGTGACATCCACCTGCAAAGATAAAATATCTGCCTGATAGCGCTGACGAAGCTGTTCCGCTGTTTCGTGGACGCGCTCTGCATTAGATACCATCACCAGATTTGCGCCGTCGCGGGCAAAACGTTCGGCGATACCTGCGCCAATCCCTCGACAAGCACCAGTGATGACAATTGTCTTACCATGAAAATCACGTTGCATATTTTTATCCCCTGTATGGGCCGGGCAAAAGATGCCCGGCGGAATGTTGCTGCTTAACTGGATACGGTATTTACTGAGGGTGCTGCCGCCAGCTTTTCGTCGTGGCGACGCATCAGAATGACTTTGTTCTGCAGCTTTTGCTGGAACTGATCGACAACAACGGCGGTGACGATAACCACACCTTTGATGACCATTTGCCAGAAGTCGCTGACGCCCATCATCACCATGCCATCGGCGAGGAAGACAATTACGAAGGCACCGATAATGGAGCCGGAGACACGTCCACGTCCTCCCGCGAGGGCCGTTCCACCCAGCACAGTTGCGCCAATGGCATCCATCTCAAACATGTTGCCGGTCATCGGATGTGCGGTTTGCAGTTGTGAAGCCACAATCAGCCCAACAAAAGCGGCACACAGACCGGAGAAGGCGTAGACAAAGATCTTCGCTTTTACGATAGGGACACCCGCCAGACGTGCGGCGGATTCGTTCCCTCCAATCGCGTAGATGTAGCGGCCTAATGGGGTTTTGGTGGTTACCCAGTAGCCCAGCAGCAGGAAGGCAATCATCAGCCAGATAGGGAGATAAATCCCCAACAAAGTACCTGAACCCAGCGTGGCAAAACCGGTATTGCCCAGCGCATCCATGCCGTTCAGATTTGGGTAAGTGCTGCCGTCGTTAAACAGAAGAGCAGACCCTCTGGCAACGTACATCATGCCGAGCGTACAGATAAACGGTGCAACGCCGAAACGGGTGATGACGGCACCGTTGACAAAACCAACGACAACGCCGAAGAGGGCAACACAGATTATGACCTCTGGTACGTTGAAGAAGATGATGTTGCCACCCCAGATGGGCAGACCGTTGGTAAGCAAGGCGCCTGCAACCATGCCGCAAATACCCGCTACCGCCCCGACGGACAGATCGATACCGCCAGTCAGTATCACCAGCGTCATACCAATTGCCAGTAAGCCTGTGATGGCGACGTGCTGGGTCATGATCAACAGGTTAGAGGTGGTCAGGAAATTAGGTACCATCACGCTAAAGAATGCGATAACCAGCAGCAGTGCAATAAACGTTCTGGCCTTCAGCAGGTACATATAAATCATATATTTCTGGTTCATGATGGATTCCAGCCTGATTAATCTTGAGGTGTAGAAGCCGCGATTAATGCCTCGCGGGTGACCGCATGACGGGGGACATCAGCGGTGATTCGGCCATCGGCCATCACCAGAATACGGTCCGCCAGCGCCATCACTTCGTCCAGCTCTGATGAAGAGAACATCACCGCCAGCCCTTGCTGCGCCATTTTGCCAATAAGGTGATACACGTCGGTTTTCGCACCCACATCAATGCCTCGGGTAGGTTCGTCAAGGAAAACCACCTGCGGTTGCGTCATCAATGCCTTACCCAGCACCACTTTTTGCTGATTACCGCCGCTTAATGAGGTGATAGGCAATTCGGGATCGCTCACTTTGATAGCCAGTTGCTGGATCATTGCCTTCACACTGGCCTGCTCTTTGTGCGGGTTCAGCCATTTCCAGGCACGGCGAAAGCCTTGCAGGCTGAAGTCAGACAGCGTCATGTTGGACTGAATCGACATCATCTGAACAACGCCTTCACCCTGTCGGTCTTCAGGCACCAGCGCCAGCCCCTTTTTAAGACGTGACTGAAAATGGGCTTTATCAATGCATTCGCCGTTAAGCTGCACGCTCCCACTCTGGCAGGGCATGAGTCCCACCAGGCCTTTGAACAGTTCAGTTCGTCCTGCGCCCAGCAGACCATAGATTCCGATGACTTCGCCTTTACTGAGGCTAAATGTCACGTCATTAAGCTTATAGCCGCCGCTCGGATGAAGGGCTGTGAGACCCTGTACGGATAGAACCGTTTCACCTTTTGGTGCGGGTTGATAATCAAAATGTTTTTTCTTATCACCTACCATTTGTTCAATGATCCACGGAATACTGGCATCATTGACTGGACGTTCACTGATAAAACGGCCGTCGCGGAAAATCGTGATGTAATCGCCAATTTCCATCAACTCTTCCAGACGGTGGGATATATAGATGATGGTGACGCCGCGTCGTTTGAGTTGCTCAATGACGTTAAACAACACTTTCACCTCAGACTGGCTGAGGGCGGAGGTCGGTTCATCCATGATTAAAACACGGGTGTCTTTGGAGAGCGCACGCGCAATCTCGACCAGTTGCTGATGACCGATCCCTAGTTCTTCCAGTGGCGTATACGGATCAACATCCAGTTCGAGTCTTTCCAGTAAGGATTTTGCCAGAGCGTATTGGTATTTTTCGTTGATTTTCCCTTTCTGAAAAAACTCGTTTGCCATGAAAATATTATCCATGACATTCATGTTTGGGAATAAATTCAACTCCTGAAAAATAATACTGATACCCAGTTTTTCGGCCTGATGGGTCGAATTTAATGTAACGGGTGTGCCATCCATAATAATTTGCCCGGAAGAAGGGCTTTCGACACCAGCAAGCATTTTCATCATGGTGGACTTACCCGCACCATTTTCTCCGATCAGCACGTTTACTTTATTCCGATATACCCGATAGTTGACGCTATCTAACGCCACTACCCCAGGGTAAACACGCGATAAATCGTGTGTTTCGATAATAACTTCAGATTCGACGGAATGAGGAGTGACGATATCTTGCTGCTGCATGTTATTGTCCTCCTACAGATTCAATTTTCGCTGGTGTAATATCCGGGATGGATCCTGGAATCTCCCACTCAGAAAAAACACCATAAACGTGTACTGACTCGCCGGTTTTAAGCTGCGCAGATTGGATCATCTTTATTGCTTGTTCGTTAATTCCCCGACCATATTCACCAAATAATACCTGGTCATTGAAATCACTATAACTTGCGCCTTTAAAGGCATCGCGTAATTGTGTGCCGCGTAGCGTCGGACCAATCTGTACAATAATGTTGTTGCCGCTTTTATCGGCGATAGTCATTTTCCCATTGCGAGAGGCGGTATCCAGAGTGCTAATTTTTCCCTCAACTTTAACGTAAAAGATGCAGGGATTCTCTTCCTGGGAACGATAGCCGAGGTTTTTACAGGCGCTATCAAAATCTTTTTCAGCTTGCAAGGCCATCAGTAAATCAGCCACCGGACGAGCCTGCCCGACAATTTGCGGGACAATTTTGTTTTGCCACGTTTGATCTATATTGGCCATGTGTGGATTCGGTGGCGACTTGAGGTCCGCAAGTTCCTGCTGCGAGACGATGCGGCATCCTCCCACGGTCAACACGACCAGCGCAAGCCAGGCTTTTTTAGACATGATATTCTCCTCTGCGCCTCCTGAGAGGCGCAACAACCCGGGATCAGGACTTGATATTGAAATCCTGTACTTTATCTGCGTTTTCTTTAGTGATAAGAATTCCGCGGAACATGACGCGTTGTTTTTCTGGTTTTATGCCTTTTTGCAGGTAGTTATCCAGATCGGTAACCCCTTGTGCTGCGATAGCCTGTGCCTGGAGCATGACGGTTGCCTGTAGAGTGCCAGCCTTCACCGCATCACGTTCGTCGTTGCTGCCGTCGATACCGACCACGACCACGTCGCTGCGGTTCGCCGCTTTTAATGCAGCAATAGCGCCCAGTGCTACTGGACCGTTACCGCAGATAATACCTTTCACGTCCGGGTGAGCTTGTAGGATGCTGTCCATAATACGTTTACCGTCGATAAGCGTACCTTTGGCATCCTGTCTGGCAACACTAACCATATCCGGGAACTGATCGATAACCTGGTGGAAGGATTTGGAGCGCGTAACACAATTATTATCGGCAAGGTTACACGTCAGTTCAGCATATTTACCTTTTTCGCCCATCTTCTCGACGAAAATATTTGCAACTTCGGAACCAGCCTGGAAGTTATTGTGGGTAATTTGCACCAGTGCAACATCATCAACGGGAATTTCACGGTTGATTAATATGACGGGAATTCCAGCTTTTTTCGCTTTTTCAATTGCCGCGACGCTGGCCGTTGAATCTGCATTATCCAGAACGATACCCTGGACTTTTTTGCCGATTGCTGTATCAATCAATTCATTCTGTTTTTTCACATCTTCACTGTGCGACAAAATTGTGGTTTTGTAGCCCAGTTCCTGGGCTTTTTCACTGGCACCTTTTGCTTCTGAGGCGTAATACGGATTATCCAGTGAATTCACCATAATCATGATTGTCCCTTTTTCCGCTGCATGAGCAGTAAAAGACAAAGCAGTCAGGGTTGCAGCAGTTAACAGCGTTAAACGTAATTTCATGACAATGTTCTCTCTGTGTTGTTATTGTCGGGTACGGTGAAACAACGTAAAGCTTGAATTTTTTATGGTCCGGTATCCTCCTGTATATGTGGTAAATAACGTCGCGCTTTTTCCCTGGTGAGGCGTCAGGCGGACGAGGCCGGTTTCCATAATGTTCTGTTTACCGCATGGCGCCATTCCTGCCATCTTTTTTGCAACCGATGATGGCGATCCATGTCGGGTTGAAATGTGCTATGTACGGTTAAAAAAGCTTTTAAATCAGTCAGTGAGCCAGGGTAAAGCGCTTTACGCGCCAGTAATGCCGCGCCAATGGCGGAAAGTTCTGGCACATCGCTACGCATAACCGGATAACCAAGCAAGTCTGCCTGATATTGCATTAGCCAGTCGTTTTTGGTGGGGCCACCGTCAACCATTAATGCAGTTAACTTGAAATCATCGTGCTGCTGCATGGCAACTACAACATCGGCGATTTGATAGGTAATCGACTCAAGTGCGGCACGAATGAGATGTGCTCGTTTAACTCCCCGGCTGAGTCCGCAGATGACTCCACGGGCACTGTCGTCCCACCATGGCGCGCCAAGCCCGGTCAGTGCTGGCACAAAATAAACGCCGAGGGTTGAATCAACGGAGGCGGGAAGGGTGTTGAGTTCGTAGGTCAGTTCGGCATCCGAAAGTTCGCTCAGACCCGTACTGTCTGCCATCCATGCCACCGCATCACCCGTGTGCGGGATATTGCCTTCCAGTCCGTATATGATGCTGTTTCCATCGTGCCAGGCGATGGTGGTAGCCAGTGCGTCAATATCACATTGAGCTGATTTGACCGGCGCCATCACCGATGACCCGGTACCGTAAGTTGCTTTAACGCATCCCATTTCGCCAAGAGCATGGCCAAACAGAGCGGCATGTGAGTCACCCACCATCGACATCACAGGAATGCCGTCTGGAATGCCATTCAGTCCACGTGTATGACCAAATAATCCACTGGAGGGTTTTATTTCCGGTAAGGCGGCGCGTGGAATGTGGAAGAGTGCCAGCATGGCTTCATCCCACTCTCCAGAGTGCAGGTTTAGCAACTGTGTGCGGGCGGCGTTGGAAAAGTCACAGCAGAAGGCTTCACCAGCGGTTAAATTCCATAGCAACCAACTGTCGATCGTTCCCAGGCAAATTTGTCCCTGCGCAGCCAGCTGTGGGCCATCGGTCACGGATTCCAGTAGCCAGCGCATTTTTGATGCGGAAAAAAGGGGGGCGATTGGCAGACCTGTGGTTGATTTTATCAGTTGTTCTTTATTTTCATGCCGCAGCTCCTCGCAGTAAGCCGCGCTGCGCGTACATTGCCAGGTGATTGCGGAATTTAGCGGTCTGCCAGTCTGGCGATACCAGCCTATGGCGGTTTCACGCTGATTACTAATAGCCAGTGCCGCGACGTTTTCAGCACCAACATGATTCACTGCTTTGGCAATGACGCCAATAGAAGCATCAATCAACACCTCGCCAGATTGTTCAACCCAGCCATCCCGAGGGGTCTGAATCGCCAATGGCTGAGAAAACTTTGCGACCACATTGCCCTGTGCATCAAGCGCGACTGCTTTGGCGTTAGTTGTGCCTTCATCCAGCGCAATAATGAACTCTTTCTTCGCTGCACACATAGATTATCTCCTGAGTCACATTGCGTCCCGGTTTGGAGGATAAAGCCCCCCTCATTGTCGCGTCATTACTACATCAGGCCTGGCTGTGACATCGTTTTTTTAATTATTGAATATATATTCGGTGTTGATTATTTATTTAATACCTTAGCTACAATCTTTCCGTTGGGCTACAGAAAAAATCATCAATTGTGCTGAGAATCACACTTACATAGACGGGATAATAACAGAAAGAAGAATAAATTAAGGCGAGGTGAAACCTTTCAGTTCATTGAAATATATAGATTTTAGTCACAGCCTTTGCTTTTTATCTTTCGTGCAAAGGCTATCAGCGAATCGAGGATCAGGAGGTGACCAGCATCCGGGCGGTAGGATAGTCGGTAATAAGCACGTCGATATAACCTCCGTTCAACGCCCCTTTAATTGCCGCGACTTTGTCTGTACCGCCAGCAAGGGCCACGACATTCGGGCATTTTTTTACCTTGTCCAGGGCCATGCCAATTACGGGATCTTCGTCATCTTGCAATACCGGCTGGCCCTTGTTGTCGTAGTAATGCAGGCAAATGTCTCCGACCGCGCCGCGATCAGCCAGTACCTGCAACATATCTTCGTGGTAGTAGTTGCCTGATGTTTTCAGCAATTGGGACGGTTCGAGGATCCCGACGCCAACAATGGCGATGTCTACGTTATCAAAGCGTGAAATCACATCGGCGACATCTTTGCTGGCAACGAGACGGTTTTTCTCTTCAACCGAGCCTTCGATACTCTGCGAAGGCAGCAGCCAGGCTTCACAATTCAGATGTTGTGCCAGCGTCTGCGTCAGAATTGTGGCCTGTACGTTGCCGTTAGGACCCACGCCGCCCAACAATTGAATTACGCCGCCGGCTTTCAGGTTCTGCGTATGGACTTCATCCACCATCGCTCGGATCGTCGAACTCCATGAGGAAACGCCCACCAGATCTTTGGGGCGCAGTCGGGTTTCCAGATAGTGGGCTGCGGCAGAACCAATGGCGCGTTTGATGGTGTGGTCGCTGGCATCCTCTTCGGTATCGACCACAATGGCCTGCTTAATGCCGTAACGTTCCTCGATCCCTTTTTCAAGATTCAGGAAGATATTTGAGGGCTGGACAACGCTGATTTTCACCACCCCTTCTTTCTGACAGCGGGTGATGGCGCGGGAGATAAACGACTGAGAAAGCGAGAGAAGTTGAGCAATATCGGACTGTTTGCGTCCTTCAAGATAGTAAAGGGTAGCGATTTTAACCAATAGCCGTTGTTCGTCCTGCTTAGCCATATATTTCCTCGAAAATCATTTACGTACCGCCATTATCTTAATGCGTTTTATCATACGCGAAAATTGAAGACAGGTAAGTGTGATAAAGCTCTAACTTTAACCAATCCTCCAAAACAGCTATGGACAAATACGAAAATTAGGTTGCATAATTGAATAAAGAATCATTTGTGAATATATATTCATGGTGGTTACAGGTCAACTTATTATTACCAGCGTCAGTGTGGTCGCGGTAAGGAGGCAGAATGTTCCTGAGCATGATACAACGGCGTAAGCCTGAAGATGTGACGTATGGGAAATTCTGGTTTTTTTAGTCCCACGCGGAATAAATATTCCATATTGAAAATAAATTCAGAGGTGCTAAATGAATCCCTGGAACTATGATATCCAGACTCTTGAGCGCAAAGCGCGGGCGGTTCGCCGTCACATCGTTAGATTAAATGCTAACAGCCCTGCGGGTGGGCATACTGGTGCGGACTTGTCTCAAGTTGAGCTGTTGACGGCACTCTATTTTCGTATACTCAATGTCGCTCCGGAGCGTATCGCTGATGAGGCTCGGGATATCTACATCCAGTCTAAAGGTCACGCGGTAGGCTGTTACTACTGCGTTCTGGCGGAGGCGGGTTTTTTTCCCGTTGACTGGCTGGAAACCTATCAACATGCCAATTCCCATCTTCCCGGACACCCGGTGCGCCAGAAAACGCCGGGTATTGAACTGAATACCGGTGCTCTGGGCCACGGTTTACCTGTTGCGGTGGGACTGGCTCTGGCTGCGAAGAAAAGTAACAGTTCACGCCGCATCTTTTTAATCACAGGCGATGGCGAACTGGCCGAAGGAAGTAACTGGGAAGCGGCGCTGGCTGCTGCTCATTATGGCCTCGATAACCTGATCATTATTAATGACAAGAACAATCTTCAATTAGCCGGACCGACTCGCGAAATCATGAATACCGATCCGCTTGCCGCAAAATGGCAGGCATTTGGTATGACGGTGACTGAGTGTCAGGGGAATGATATGGCGTCGGTTGTCGCCACGCTGGAAGGACTTAAGCAGGATGGCAAACCTAACGTCATCATTGCCAATACCACGAAAGGCGCGGGTATATCGTTTATCCAGGGGCGCCCTGAATGGCACCATCGGGTGCCAAAAGGTGAAGAGATCGAACTGGCTCTGGAGGAGTTAAAAGATGAGTAATGCAGAACACCTCGCGAACGTCATGGTTCAGGCGTTCATTGATGCAGTGGAACAGGGTGTTGACCTGGTGCCGGTCGTAGCGGACTCGACATCAACCGCGAAAATTGCTCCTTTTATAAAGCAGTTTCCCGGTCGCCTGGTCAACGTAGGTATTGCCGAACAAAGCATGGTTGGAACGGCGGCAGGACTTGCACTTGGCGGTAAGGTCGCCGTCACCTGTAACGCTGCGCCATTTCTTATCTCCCGTGCCAATGAGCAAATTAAAGTCGATGTTTGCTACAACAATACCAATGTGAAGCTATTCGGTCTTAATGCCGGTGCCAGCTATGGTCCGCTGGCGAGCACTCACCATTCGATCGATGATATTGCCATTATGCGAGGCTTCGGCAATATCCAGATTTTCGCCCCATCTTCGCCACGAGAGTGCCGACAGATTATCGATTATGCGATTGGCTATCAGGGACCGGTATATATTCGTCTTGATGGAAAAGCACTGCCGGAACTTCATGACGAGAGTTACCGTTTTGTTCCGGGGGCGGTGTTGACGCTGCGTGAAGGGGAGCATGTGGCGCTGGTGGCAACGGGCTCGACAGTTCATGAAATTGTTGATGCCGCTGCGCTGTTGGCTGATGCCGGTATTCAGGCGAAGGTGGTCAGTGTACCTTCAATTCGACCATGTGATACCAAAGCCCTGTTGTCAGCACTACAGGGCAGCAAAGCGGTGATTACCGTAGAAGAGCACAACATTAATGGTGGGTTGGGAAGCCTGGTGGCAGAAGTGCTGGCTGAGGGCGGAGTCGGGGCGGTGTTAAAGCGTTTAGGCATTCCGGATGGAGAGTATGCAGCGGCAGCGGATCGTGGCTGGCTACGTCAGCATCATGGTTTTGACGCCGCAGCTATCGCTGCTCAGGCGCGAGAACTGCTGTGACGTTCACACTGTTGCCAGTGTGATTACATCATTACCCGAGAACCGCCATTGCACGCGATACGCCTGGCTGTGAGCACGTAGTATCATTTGGTTGTGTTGCAACTCAACGATTTGATACTGCGTAAATTCGGCGACTGATTGTTGTGACGCCTGGGTTGCTTTAAAGGCACTTTCTTTGGCGGAAAATGCCAGCGTGAGAGCCTGCTCCACAGACAGACCGCTATTAGCCAACCACGCTTTTTCTGTATTGGTGACAATACTACTTACCAGTTCGTTCGCCATTTGCTGCGTAAAAATAGTTTCTATATCCAGCCCGACGGGATGCGTTGATACCGCGGCCAGGGCGATTGTTCCGCTATGACTGATGCTGCCAAACAGATTTTGCGGCCACAACGGTTGGCGTTGCGCGCCGATGCCGGGTACGGTTTTGTGACTAAACTCACGCAGCGCGTGTACTGCGGCAATACGCCCAGCTAAGTGCTCAGCTTTACGCTTACGTCCACAGGACTGAAGCTGAGTGTGGTGGGGGAGCCAGAGCAGGTCGTGCTCATGGAAGCTGGCGGGATCGAACTCGACAATGTGCAGCGTGTGGTCTGCGAAAGTGAGCGGTGTGTGCGTGATGTGCATGATAGTTATAATTTCCCTCTCCCCGCAGCGAGGAGAGGGAAAACGTTATCAGAAGTGCGTGTTAACGCTCATGAACCACGTCCGGCCCGGTTCGTTATAGGTGTATGCGCCAGCGCCCGCCATATAGTTCCCGGTTACAATATCGCCCGTGGTCTGGGCATTACCTTCACGCCACAGACGTTTGTCGAAGACGTTATCCACGCCGCCAGTCAGGCTGACGTTTTTCGTCACATCCCAGGTCGCGCTCAGGCCGACGATGCTGTACGGGCTGACTTCATTCGCCGAACTACCGGTTACCGGTTTACCCTGGTAATCGTACTTCTTCGGCTGCTGTTTGCCGTACCAGGTGAAGGTGGACTGCAGCGACAAATCTTCGCGTGCCTGCCAGCTTAGAGTCGAGTTCAGCGTGTACTCAGGAATAATCGACAGGCGTTCGCCGGTCTCTTTATTCTTACTTTGCAGCATGTAAGTGATGTTGTTGGTCCAGTTAACGGTTTCGCTAACCGGCACGTTCAACGTACCTTCCAGGCCCTCAACCACCGCTTTAGGAATGTTTTCCCACTGGTAGATATCGGTGTAAGTCGTCTTCCCTTTGTTGGTGATAGACGTTCTGTCGAACGGTACCGTACCTGCTTCAATTTTGTTGCGATAATCGTTGCGGAACCAGGTTACCCCAGCCAGCCAGCCGTCGCGCTTGAACTCAAGACCAATCTCTTTGTTGATACTGGTTTCGGCCTTCAGATCGTCGTTGCCCATCATGTAGCAACCAATACCGGTCGCGGAACCGGTGGCGTAGCAACCCTGCCCCTTGCTGTACAGAATGTAGTTCGGGTTAAGTTGATACAGGCTTGGCGCTTTATAGGCGCGCGCGATGCCCATTTTCAGCGTAAAGTCGTCACCCAGACCCTGGGACAGGTTCAGGGACGGACTCCAGTTGTCGCCGACGATGCTGTGATGGTCGAAACGCAGACCTGGCGTCAGCATCGTGCTGTCGGTCAGCTCCATGTTATTTTCAGCAAACAGAGAGAAAATCTCTGCATCTGAGTACGGGCTACGGTTAGTGCTGCTGGCCCCTGGAATATCACCGCCCATAAAGGTCTGTGAATTAGATAACATGTCTTTCATGCGCTGCTGGTTCCATTCGGTACCAAGCGTCAGATTTTGGTTAACCAGCAGATCTAACGGAATGCTGACCTCACTGTGCAGCATGACGTCACTCAGGTCGGCGTCGAGATATTTTTGTGACGCATTCGGGTCGAAAATCCCTTCAGTACCACCTGCCAGGCCTTCCGGTGTACGGGAGTTACGCGTGTGTTCGTACTGCACCCAGTTGCTGGTGGTGACGCCGTTATCCCAGCCGCCGTTCCAGGTCAGAGAGTAGTTCTGGCGGTAAAGACGGTTGGTCTCTTTCCCGTAGTTATCTTTCACCAGTTGGTTGGTGTTGGTGTTTTGGGTGTCACCCGCATACAGGTTGCCCTGACGGCTATAGCCAGCTTCCAGTTCCAGTGACTGGAGCGGGGCGAAATCCCAGCGAACCACGCCGTTAATGTCTTTGTTGATTACCCCTTCACGACCGGCGGGTAAGGTGTTGGAGTAGGTGCCGGTACGTTCAGACTGATGGCCCTGGTTGATGTCCCACGCGTCGGCCTGAGTTTTATCGAGATTACCGTACAGACGGAAGCTGAAATCCCCGCCCAATGGGCCATTCAGGCTAAAGTTGGTCCGCTTGGTCGAACCTTCATCTTTGTGTTCCGGGGCGTTGAAATAGGTATCCCAGGAGCCGTGCCATTCATTGCTGCCTTTTTTGGTGATGATATTCACCACGCCGCCAGCCGCACCGTTGCCATAGCGTGCCGCGGCAGGACCGCGCAGCACTTCAATACGTTCGATCATTTCCGGTGGGACCCAGGCGGTATCGCCGCGGGTATCACGCTCGCCGCGCCAGCCCTGGCGTACGGAGTTACGGCTGGTAACCGGTTTACCGTCGATCAGAATCAGGGTGTTTTCTGGCCCCATGCCGCGGATATCGATCTGACGGTTGTTGCCGCGCTGTCCGCTGGTTGAGTTACCGGTCAGGTTAACGCCTGGCATGGTACGGATGATTTCCGACACATCGCGAGCGGGAGGATTCTTACGAATCTCATCAGCGGTAATGGTTGAAACGCCCGGCGCTTGCAGGTTCTGCTGGGCAGCGGTAACGACGATGGTGTCTTCATGAGAGACTGCGGCGCTATCGGTTTGATCTTCTGCCATTGCTGGCAGGGCTACCCCGTAAATCCCTAAATTGACCAATAAGGCCAGTGAATGAATCTTGTTGTTCATTGTATGTCCTGCTGTTCTTTTAGCCACGAGTTCCAATGTGCCGTGTTGCGGCATTTGGCCTGATGTCGCCCGCATCCGCGTAAACCCTCCATTCCAGAAAAAGTACGCAGTGCCAGGTCGGTTTATAAGTGGTGAAAAACTGTGCGCGCTTCCCACAGCGCGACAATACGCTATTGCAAATGCAAATAGTTATCAATAATATTATCAATATATTTCACGCTAGATCATAAAATTTCACGATAAACATGGGGTTATGGCGGTGACGACGTTAAAGATGGGAAGCGAGGCGTGGTGGCAGTCAAAAAAAGGCCCGGAGTGGGAGCGTGAAGACAACGGAAATTATCGGGTAACCTTCTGGTGGCGTGACCCGCAGGGAACGGAGAAAGAGTCAGCCATTCATCACGTTTGGGTTTATATCACCGGCGTCACCGACCACCATCAAAATGCTACCCCTCAGTCGATGCGACGCATTGATGGAACGAATATTTGGTGCTGGAGTGTTTCCCTCAGCGCCAACTGGCGTGGCAGTTACTGTTTTATCCCAACAGCGCGCAACGATATTTTTGCACCGCAGGCGCTGGGCGACACCCCTGACCGAACCGCGCTGCGTGAAGGCTGGCGGCAATTACTGCCGCAGGCTATTGCTGACCCCCTTAATTCGCAGAGCTGGCAGGGCGGTCGTGGCCACGCGGTGTCTGCGCTGGAAATGCCGGAGGCACCCGTACAGCCAGGATGGGATCGACCTGAAAACCCCGATTCACCCACAGTGTGTCTGCAATGGCGTAGCGCCAGGCTCGGCAATACGCGTCGCGTATGGGTGTTTACCACCGGTGATGCTCAACCCGAAACGCGTCCGTTGGCTATCCTGCTGGACGGACAGTTTTGGGCGCAGAGTATGCCGGTCTGGCCTGCGCTAACTTCACTTACGCATCGTGGGCACCTTCCTCCTGCCGTTTATCTCCTGATTGATGCCATCGACACGGCTCACCGTAGCCGCGAACTGCCGTGTAACGCGGATTTTTGGTTGGCGGTACAAGAGGAGCTGTTGCCGCTGGTGAAGACGACAACCGCGTTCAGTGATGACCCGCAGCGCACGGTGGTCGCCGGACAAAGTTTTGGCGGATTGTCATCGCTGTATGCCGGGCTAAACTGGCCCGCGCGCTTTGGCTGCGTACTCAGCCAGTCGGGCTCTTACTGGTGGCCGCATCGCGGTGGTTATCAGGATGGGACGATCGTTGAGCAACTGAAGAGCGGGAAGGTCAGTGCTCAGGGGCTGCGTATTGTCCTGGAAGCCGGGATCCGCGAGCCCATTATTTTTCGCGCTAATCAGGCGCTATATGCCCAGTTACCCTCTGCACCACAGTCTATTTTCTGGCGTCAGGTTGATGGCGGACACGATGCGCTTTGCTGGCGCGGCGGTTTGATGCAAGGGCTTATAACGCTCTGGCAACCGCTTACCGACACGATTTAACCGGACGACGTTCCACGACAGGAGTTGAGTATGGAATTCAGTAACCCCTTCGATAATCCGCAGGGCCAGTTTTACATTCTGCAAAATCCCCAACGTCAGTTTAGCCTTTGGCCGCGACAATGCTCACTTCCTGCTGGTTGGACGGTCGCGTGCGAACCCCAATCCCAGGAAGCCTGCCAGCAATGGCTGGATGCAAACTGGACCACGCTGACGCCAGCAAATTACGTCGATGTGCAGGAGGCTCCATGACTCAGCGTTTACCATTAGTCGCGGCTCAGCCGGGGATCTGGATGGCGGAAAAACTCTCCACATTGCCCTCGGCATGGAGCGTGGCGCACTACGTAGAATTAACCGGCGAACTGGACGCGCCGTTACTGGCAAAAGCGGTTGTGGCGGGTCTGGAGCAGGCAGATACCCTACGGATGCGGTTTAGCGAAGATAACGGCGAGGTCTGGCAATGGGTAGACCCCGCGCTCGCCTTTGCGCAACCCGACGTTATTGACCTGCGTGAAAAATCCAATCCCCATGAGGCGGCACGAGCGTTGATGCAGGCAGACCTGCAGCAGGACATACGTGCTGATAGCGGCAAACCGCTGGTTTTTCACCTGCTCATTCAGGTGGGAGACAAGCGTTGGTATTGGTATCAGCGTTATCATCATCTGCTGGTTGATGGCTTCAGTTTTCCGGCCATTACCCGCCAGATAGCCGCGATTTACCGCGCATGGCTGCATGGCGAGTCCACGCCAGAATCACCTTTTACGCCATTTGCTGAGGTGGTGGAAGAGTATCAACAGTATCGTCAGAGTGATGCCTGGCAACGCGACGGCGCCTTCTGGAGCGAGCAACGAAAGCAACTCCCACCTCCGGCATCGCTATCTGATAAACCACTGCCGGGGCGGTCAGCCAGCGCGGATATCATTCGTCTGAAGTTAACCGCGCCTGAAGGGGAGTTTCGCCGGCTTGCGGCACGTATGCCTGACGTTCAGCGTGCGGATCTGGCCCTCGCGCTGGTGGCGTTGTGGCTGGGACGTTTGTGCAGCCGAATGGATTATGCAGCCGGGTTTATCTTTATGCGGCGCATGGGATCGGCGGCGCTGACGTCCAGCGGACCCGTTTTAAACGTTTTGCCATTTGGTGTGCAACTGGATGCGGCAGAAAGCTTGCCTGCGCTTGCACAACGACTGGCCGGACAGTTAAAGAAAATGCGCCGACATCAGCGTTATGATGCCGAGCAAATTGTTCGCGACAGCGGGCGCGCAGCCGGTGCTGAACCTCTGTTTGGCCCGGTGCTGAACGTGAAAATATTCGACTATCAGCTCAATATTCCCGGCGTGCAGGCGCGAACTCATACGCTGGCGACGGGGCCGGTGAACGATCTTGAGCTGGCGCTGTTCCCGGATGAAAACGGCGGTCTGAGTATTGAAATCCTGGCCAATAAACAACGTTATGAAGCCGAGACGCTGGCGCAGCATGCATCACGTTTAATCGGGCTTATCGAGCAGTTTGCCGACAATCCGGCGCTATGCTGCGGCGACGCCGGGATGCTGTTGCCAACAGAACATGAGCGGCTGGCGAAGATTAACGACACCACCGTGGAGATCCCGTCCACTACGCTGAGCGCGTTGGTGGCGCAGCAGGCTGATAAAACGCCGGATGCCCCGGCGCTGGCCGATGCCCGTTATCAGTTTAGCTATCGCGAAATGCGCCAGCAGGTCGTGGCGCTGGCGCAGCTTCTGCGCGAGCGTGGCGTCCGCCCTGGCGACAGCGTAGCCGTGGCATTACCGCGTTCCGTGTTCCTGACGCTGGCATTGCACGGTATTGTTGAGGCAGGAGCCGCCTGGCTGCCATTGGATACCGGATACCCGGACGATCGCCTGCGGATGATGCTCGAAGACGCAAAACCGAAATTGCTGATCGCGACCGAAGAGCAACTGGCGCGCTTTAGCGATATTCCGGCGCTGGAAAGTCTGTGCTACAACGCGCCACTGCCAGCAGAAGATGCAGCTCCGCTGGCGCTATCTCAACCCAATCATACGGCCTATATCATTTTTACTTCCGGTTCTACCGGCAGACCAAAAGGGGTAATGGTTGGGCAAACCGCCATCGTTAACCGTTTGCTGTGGATGCAAAATCACTACCCGCTGGCCGCAGATGATGTGGTGGCGCAAAAAACGCCGTGCAGTTTTGACGTCTCGGTATGGGAGTTTTTCTGGCCGTTTATTGCCGGGGCTAAACTGGTAATGGCGGAACCTGAGGCGCACCGCGATCCGCTGGCGATGCAGCAATTCTTTGCCCAATACGGGGTGACGACCACGCACTTCGTTCCTTCGATGCTGGCCGCTTTTGTCGCTTCACTGACGCCGGAAACCGCGCGGGAGAGTTGCGCCTCGCTGAAACGGGTATTCTGCAGCGGTGAAGCCTTGCCTGCAGATTTATGTCGCGAGTGGGAGCAGTTGACTCGTGCGCCACTGCACAATTTATACGGGCCAACGGAAGCGGCGGTCGATGTGAGCTGGTATCCGGCCTGTGGGGATGAACTTGCCGCCGTAACCGGCAACAGCGTGCCGATTGGTTATCCGGTATGGAATACAGGTTTACGCATCCTGGATGCCATGATGCGCCCGGTGCCTTTCGGCGTGGCGGGTGACCTGTATCTGACGGGGATCCAACTGGCGCAAGGATACCTGGGGCGAGCGGATCTGACCGCAAGCCGCTTTATCGCCGATCCGTTTAACGCCGGCGAACGCATGTACCGTACCGGGGATGTGGCGCGCTGGCTGGAAAATGGCGCGGTGGAATACCTTGGGCGCAGCGATGACCAGCTTAAAATTCGCGGACAACGCATTGAGCTTGGTGAGATTGATCGGGTGATGCAGCAGTTGCCTGATGTCGAGCATGCCGTTGCCCATGCCTGCGTATTCAACCAGGCGGCGGCGACAGGCGGCGATGCGCGTCAACTGGTGGGGTATCTGGTGTCGCAATCGGGGTTACCGCTGGATACGTCCGCATTGCGGGACAGTCTGCGTGAAAAACTGCCTGCGCATATGGTGCCAACGGTATTGTTGCAACTGGCGGAGCTACCGCTTAGCGCGAACGGTAAACTGGATCGTAAAGCGCTGCCGATGCCGCAGTTGACGTCGCGTACTTCCGGGCGCGCGCCGCGTACAGGGACTGAAACTACCATCGCACAGTCTTTTGCGGCTTTGCTGAGTTGCGAGGTGAATGACGTGGAGGCGGACTTCTTTGCGCTTGGTGGTCATTCGTTGCTGGCGATGAAGCTGGCAGCGCAGTTGAGCCGGGCTTTTGAGCGTCAGGTGACGCCTGGGCAGATAATGGTGGCTTCTACCGTTGAACAACTGAGCGCACTGCTGGAGAGCAATGATGATGAGCAGTCGCAGCGTCTGGGATTTGAGACGCTACTGCCGCTGCGCCAAAGTCACGGGCCAACGCTGTTTTGCTTCCATCCGGCGTCGGGTTTTGCCTGGCAGTTTAGCGTGCTGTCGCGCTACCTCAGCCCGCAATGGTCGATTACCGGCATTCAGTCTCCACGGCCGGATGGCCCTATGCAAACGGCGGAGAACCTTGATGCGGTATGTGAACATCATTTGGCAACGCTGCTCAGCCAGCAGCCTCATGGTCCCTACTATTTATTAGGTTACTCGCTGGGAGGCACGCTGGCGCAGGGGATTGCCGCGCGCTTACATGCCAGAGGAGAGACAGTTGCATTCCTGGGACTGCTCGATACCTGGCCGCCGGAAACGCAAAACTGGCAGGATAAAGAGGCCAATGGGTTAGATCCAGCGGTACTGGCGGAGATCGCGCGCGAGCGTGAAGCGTTTCTGGCTGCGCAGCAGGGTAATGCGTCAGAGACCTTATTTAACGCAATCGAAGGTAACTACGCCGATGCGGTTCGCCTGCTCACCACGGCACACAGCGTGCCGTTTGCTGGTCACGCCACGCTGTTCGTCGCTGAGCGTACCTTAGTGCCGGGAGTCAGTCCGGAGCGCAGTTGGTCGCCGTGGATATCCAGTCTGGATGTCTATCGTCAGGACTGCGCGCACGTTGATATCATAACCCCTGAGGCGTTTGAGAAGATTGGGCCAGTCATGTGTGACCTGCTCAAAGACATTCAGTAAATGGTCTCGCCACCTCTGCGGAGGTGGCGGTGTTTACCTGTTCGCCGTACGTCCTAATGGCACCACTAACGGCGTTCCGGCAACCGGATCGTCGATAATCATACAGCGCAGACCGTAGATTTTTTCAATAAGCTGCGCGGTGACTATCTCCTTTGGCGCACCCTCGGCAATAATTTTTCCGTCACGCAGCGCAATCAGATGCGTCGCATAGCGACAGGCCTGATTGAGGTCGTGCAGAACGGCGGCCAGCGTATAACCTTTCTCCCGATTGAGCTCACTCAGCAGCTCCAGCAGATCGATCTGATGGCTGATATCCAGCCAGGTGGTGGGTTCATCAAGCAGCATAATCGACGTTTCCTGCGCCAGCACCATCGCAATCCATGCGCGCTGGCGTTGTCCACCGGAAAGGGTATCCACACTTTGTGATGCAAGATGTGTGATACCCGTCGCCTGCATTGCGTTAGATACCGCGATTTCATCTTCATTGCGCCAGCGGGTAAACAATGGCTGGTGCGGGTAGCGCCCGCGGGCAACCAGTTCCTGTACCGTAATATCACCCGGCGTGGTGGCGTTTTGCGCCAGCAAACCTATTCTGCGGGCAACCTCTTTGCTGGCATAGTGCTGAATATGCTCGCCGTCGAGCCAGACCTTGCCATGCGCGGGCGTCATCAAACGACTCAGCGTGCGCAGTAGCGTTGATTTCCCGCAGCCGTTTGGCCCGATGATTGCGGTGAAGTGACCGTCGGGAATCGACACATTGAGGTTTTCCGCCACGGTAAACTTGCCATAACCCAGCGTTAACTGGTCGCCACGCAAACGGGCTACTGATTCGATCATTTTTTGCGGGACTCCTGAATTAACAAGACGATAAGATAAATACCGCCGAGGCTTACGGTGACAACGCCCACCGGAAGCTGATAAGGCATAAAGAGCTGTTGGGCGCATAAATCCGCCATCAGCAGCAGCAACGCGCCGCACAACGCCGACAGGGTTAATCCCCAGCGCGATGTGCCGCTAATCCGCCGCGCGATATGCGGGGCGACAAGGGCAATAAACGAGATTGGACCTGCCAGCGCGGTGGCGGAAGCGGTCAGTACAACCGCTACCAGCATCATCATCAGACGTGAGCGTTCTACACTGACGCCAAGCGCGCAGGCGCTGTCATCACCCATTTCCAGCAAACGCATCCGGCGTACCAGCAGCGTGGCGCACACCAGCATGATGATAATCAGTGGGGCAGAAGGCCAGGTCTTGGCCCAGGTCAGGCCATTGAGCGAACCGGCGTTCCACAGCCCGGCCGTCAGCGCGGTTTCTAATGATGCTTTCAGCAATAGCCAGGTGTTGAACGCGACCAGCATAGCGCGTATGCCGATACCAATAATAATCAGCCGGAAGGTGTCGATACCATTGCGCCAGGCGAGCGCCCAGACTACCAGAGAGGTCAGGACCCCACCCAGCATGGCTGCCAGCGCGATAGCGGTAAGATGCTGTCCGAACAGTACCATTGCCACCAGCACACCGCTCCAGGCCCCGGTATTGAAACCCATCACATCCGGGCTACCCAGCGGGTTGCGCATCAGCGACTGAAATATTGCGCCGCTCACGCCGAGCGCCGCGCCAATCAATAGCGCCATGAGCACGCGTGGCAAACGCCATTCGGTCACCACCAGTGTAATGCTACGCGGCGCATCGCCGAGCAGGGCAGCAATAATTTGCTGGGTTTCCAGCGTAACGACGCCGCTACGCAGGCTCCACAAGCCAACGGCGAGACATCCTACAACCAGCAGCAGGCTGCTGATTATCAGGCGGCGAGGGAGATGCATCATGCGCCACCTCCACGCGGTTTCCGCCGTACCAGAAAGATAAGCACCGGCGCGCCGATGAAGGCGCTGACTACCGAAACGCGCAGCTCACCGGGGACAATCAGGCGACCGATGATATCGGCAATCAGTAACAGAGAAGGGGTTGCCAGCAGGGTTACGGGCAGTGACCAGCGGTGATCCGCCCCCACCAACCAGCGCGCCATATGCGGCATCATCAGGCCAATAAAAGCGATAGGGCCGACAATCGCGGTTGCACTGCCGCACAATACGGTAATCACCAGCAGGCCAATAAACTGCGTGCGAGCGACTTTACTGCCAAGCGCGGTAGCGGTGTCGCTGCCAAGGCTCAGACTATTCAGTGCCCGGCTGAGGAATAACGCGACAGCCGCAGCAATCAGTACCGGTACCAGAACAACCTTTAGCGTTTGCAGGCTACGGATATCCAGTGAACCGGCCTGCCAGAAACGCAACTGGTCGTAGACGTCCGGATTGAGCAGGGCGATGCCGGTAGATAATCCTTCCAGCACCGCGCCCAGCGCTACGCCCGCCAGCGTCAGACGTACCGGGCTTAACTGTCCGCCGCCCTGGCTACCGGTAAATGCAACGATCAGTGATGCGGCCAGCGCCCCGCAAAAGGCCATCAGCAGTTGCTCTTGCGCAGAGGAAAAGCCGAACAGCGCGGCTCCCAGCACAATAGCGAAGCTGGCGCCAGAGTTGACGCCCAGAATACCGGGATCGGCGAGAGGGTTACGCGTGAGCGTTTGCATTAATGCGCCAGCCAGGCCAAGCGCGCCACCCGCGAGCAGCCCCGCCAGCGTACGCGGCAGGCGCGCGTCCAGCACGATGGTGCAATCAGCGCTTTGACAACTGCCGGTGAGCGCATCCAGCACCACGGAGGCAGGTAGCGACTTGGCGCCAATAACCAGACTTAATACCGTGGTGAGAACAAGTAATAACAATAGTCCGGGCACGGCGAAGGCGCGTGTCGCGGAAACAGAGCATGACATATCAACTTCCCTGATAATGATAGTAATTATCGTTATCGATCTTATTTGGATATGTTAGCATGTGCAGCCATCGAATGGATATTGAAAAAGTACCTGGTAAGGCTCTGTAATGAATCGACAATCCTGGCTGCTCAATCTCAGCCTGTTAAAGACCCACCCTGCATTTCGCGCCGTCTTCCTCGCCCGTTTTATTTCCATTGTCTCTCTGGGGCTACTCGGCGTGGCGGTTCCGGTACAGATCCAGATGATGACTCAGTCGACCTGGCAGGTAGGTTTATCGGTGACGCTGACCGGCAGCGCAATGTTTATTGGCCTGATGGTGGGCGGGGTGCTGGCCGATCGCTATGAGCGTAAAAAAGTGATCCTGCTGGCGCGTGGAACCTGCGGCGTCGGCTTTATTGGTCTATGTCTGAATGCGCTGCTGCCCGAACCATCGTTACTGGCCATTTATCTGCTTGGCTTATGGGACGGTTTCTTTGCCTCGTTGGGCGTAACCGCTTTGCTGGCGGCAACGCCGGCGCTGGTCGGGCGCGAGAATTTGATGCAGGCCGGGGCAATTACCATGCTGACGGTACGCCTGGGTTCGGTAATTTCGCCGATGCTTGGCGGGGTGCTGCTCGCGACCGGCGGCGTGGCCTGGAACTACGGGCTGGCGGCGGCGGGTACTTTCATTACCTTGCTGCCGTTGTTGAGTCTTCCCGCGTTGCCGCCTCCGCCACAGCCGCGTGAGCATCCGCTGAAATCGCTGCTGGCAGCATTTCGCTTTCTGCTTGCCAGCCCGTTAATTGGCGGCATTGCGCTGCTCGGCGGTCTGCTGACTATGGCGAGCGCCGTGCGCGTGCTGTATCCGGCGTTGGCAATTAACTGGCACATGTCGAGCGCGCAAATTGGTCTGCTGTATGCCGCCATTCCTCTTGGCGCGGCAGTGGGGGCATTGACCAGCGGACAGTTGGCGCACAGCGTTCGTCCGGGACTGATCATGCTGGCATCAACCGTAGCGTCGTTCCTGGCAATTGGTCTGTTTGGCCTGATGCCGGTCTGGCAGCTTGGGGTTGTCTGCCTGGCGCTGTTCGGCTGGTTGAGTGCGGTCAGCTCTTTGTTGCAATACACCCTGTTACAGACGCAGACGCCGGAAGCAATGCTTGGGCGAATTAACGGTTTGTGGACGGCGCAGAACGTTACCGGCGATGCGATTGGCGCGGCGCTGTTAGGTGGTCTGGGCGCGATAATGACGCCGGTCGCTTCGGCAAGCGTGAGTGGCTTTGGGCTGGTGATTATCGGTCTGCTACTGCTGCTGCTGTTGGGTGAAGTGCGCCGATTCCGACAAATGCCCGTGAATGCCAGCTAACGTTATGCCCAGGGGAGGCCGGATAAGGCATTAGCCGTATCCGGCGCGGGCGATTAAAACAGAGCCGACAGACGCTGCAGCAGCAACGTCGCGCTGTAGTAGTCGAGACGGAAGGTTTCCGTACCCAGAGCATAAACACGTTTATTCTGCACGGCTGGCAGATGCGCCAGAAGCGGATTGGCATAAATGGCATCGGCATCTTTGCTGTCGCCAGCAAACAGGAACAGCGCTTTGCCGTTCAGGCCAGCCGCCAGGTTCTCACCGCCAAGCTGGATGATATCGTGGCGTTTGCCCTGACTCTGGCTGGTGTGCAAACCGGCAGGCAGCGGGGCCAGCGTGAAACCTAATTGCTCCATCAGTTTGCCCTGCGCCGACTCAGGGGTCCACAGGTTGGCGCTGTGCGCCGCGGCGGTATACACCAGCGCGCTGACCGGTTGTGGCGGCAGGGTGATACGTTGCTTAACCGCCTGCAGTTGCTTATCAAACTCGGCAATACGGGATGCCGCCTGTTGTTCCTGACCGGTAATTTCACCTAACTGGGTCAGCAACGACTGCCAGCTTTTATCGTCGTAATTAATGATGAGCGTTGGCGCAATGGTGGACAGCTGATCGTAAAGCGCGAGGGCTGAATCGCCCCCAGTGGCGCTTATCAGAATCAGATCCGGCATTTGTGCCGCTACGGCCTCAGCGCTCGGTTCCCCGATGTACAAACGGCTCAGTTTGCGCGCCTTTGCCACTTCGCTCCACTGGCGTAAAAAGCCCTGTGCATCGCCGATGCGGTTGTTCGGCGTAGTGGCACCGCTGGCGATGACCGGGGCATCAATCGCCAGCAGCGAGCCGGTGAGGGTGACGCTGGTGGAGACAATTCGCTGTGGCTTATGCTCCAGCGTATGCGTGCCGCGACTGTCGGTAACCTGACGCGGCCAGTCGGCGGCGTGACCTGAAGAAATTCCTGAAATAGATAAACCAGCCAGTAAGAGCACGGTACGACAAAAAGAGGGGAGACTCACGAATCAGCATCCTGTTATCAGTATAAGTAATGCTTCTCATTTTCATTGTTAGCGGGCAAGGATGCAAGCCAAAGTCGCACATTGTGCTACCACAAGAGTTGACATACCGGCGCTTTGCTTTTAGGTTAGCGACCGAAAATATAAATGATAATCATTATTAGAGCTTTTATCATTTTTGGAGGATGATATGGATACGTCACTGGCCGAGGAAAAAACGCAGACTATGCCGACGCTCGCTCCCGACAGTTTTTTCTTTATGTCGCCGTATCGTAGTTTTACGACGTCAGGATGCTTCGCCCGCTACGCGGAACCGGCAATTGATGGCGATTCGCCAGACAGCCCATTCCAACAAAAAATGCATGCACTGTTTGCGGATGCCAAATCGCAGGGCATCGCGAACCCCATCATGGTAGGGGCGATTCCTTTTGATACCCGCCAGCCGTCATCGCTGTTTATTCCCCGCTCGTGGCAGACGTTCTCCCGAACGGCGAAGCAGCAGTCATCACGTTACTTTAACGCGCATCAGTCGCTGAACGTTGTTGAACGTCAATCGATCCCGGAACAGGATTTCTTTGAAGATATGGTCAGCCGGGCGGCTGCGCTGACGGCAACCCCGGAAGTCGACAAAGTGGTGTTGTCACGCCTGATCGATATCACCACCGATGCCAACATTGACAGTGGCGCGCTGCTGGAGCGCCTGGTGGCGCAAAATCCGGCCAGCTACAACTTCCATGTGCCTCTGGAAGACGGCGGCGTATTGATTGGCGCCAGCCCGGAACTGCTGTTGCGCAAAGAAGGCGATCGTTTTAGCTCATTGCCGCTGGCAGGCTCGGCACGTCGTCAGCCAGATGATGTGCTGGATCGAGAGGCGGGGATCCGCCTGCTGGCCTCCGAGAAGGATCGCCATGAGCACGAACTGGTGACGCAGGCGATGAAAACCGTCCTGCGCGATCGCAGCCGTGAACTGCAATTGCCTTCTTCACCGCAACTGGTTACCACGCCAACGCTCTGGCACCTTGGCACACCGTTTGAAGGTAAAGCCAACGCGCAGGAAAACGCCCTGACGCTGGCGTGTCTGCTGCATCCGACGCCTGCGCTGAGCGGTTTCCCACATCAGGTTGCACGCAACATTATCGCCGAGCTGGAGCCGTTCGATCGCGAACTGTTCGGCGGCATTGTTGGCTGGTGCGATGCCGAAGGTAACGGTGAATGGGTGGTGACGATCCGCTGCGCGAAGCTGCTGCGTAATCAGGTTCGTTTCTTTGCTGGCGCCGGGATTGTTCCGGCCTCTTCCCCGGTTGCGGAATGGCGTGAAACGGGGGCTAAGCTCTCCACGATGTTGAATGTTTTTGGACTGCATTAAGAGCCTTATTGACCAGGCTTCTGAGGAGCGATAATGAGTATTCCTTTCACCCGCTGGCCGGAGGAGTTTGCCCGCCGCTATCGTGAAAAAGGTTACTGGCAGGATTTGCCGCTGACCGACATTCTGACCCGTCACGCAGAAAGCGATCATACGGCGGTAATTGATGGTGAACGCCATCTGAGCTATCGCCAGCTAAATCAGGCCGCTGACAATCTCGCCTGCAGCCTGCGCCGTCAGGGACTCAAACCCGGTGAAACCGCGCTGGTACAACTGGGCAATGTGGCTGAGCTGTATATCACCTTCTTTGCGCTGCTCAAGCTGGGCGTAGCCCCGGTGCTGGCGTTATTCAGCCATCAGCGTAACGAACTAAACGCCTATGCCAAACAGATTGAACCGGCGCTGTTGATTGCCGATCGCCAGCATGCGCTGTTTAGCGGGGACGATTTTCTTAACGCGTTTGTGGCTGAACACAATTCAGTGCGCGTGGTGCAACTGCGTAATGATGAAGGTGAACACAATCTACAAACGGCGATAAGCCAACCTGCGACTGATTTTACCGCCACGCCGTCGCCCGCTGATGAGGTGGCGTACTTCCAGCTTTCCGGCGGGACGACCGGGACGCCAAAGCTAATACCTCGTACCCATAACGATTACTACTACAGTGTGCGTCGCAGCAATGAGATTTGCCGCTTCACCGGGGAAACGCGTTATCTGTGCGCGATCCCGGCGGCGCATAACTACGCCATGAGTTCGCCTGGCGCGCTGGGCGTATTCCTGGCCGGCGGCACCGTGGTGCTGGCGGATGACCCGAGCGCAACCCTCTGTTTCCCGCTAATAGAACGGCATCAGGTTAACGTCACGGCGCTGGTACCGCCTGCGGTGAGCCTGTGGTTGCAGGCCATTGCTGAATGGGGCAGCAATGCGCAATTGGCTTCGCTGACGCTGTTGCAGGTTGGTGGGGCACGTCTTTCCGCCACGCTTGCGGCGCGTATTCCTGCAGAGATTGGCTGCCAGCTGCAGCAGGTCTTCGGCATGGCGGAAGGGCTGGTGAACTACACCCGTCTGGATGATAGCCCGGAGCGCATCATCAATACCCAGGGTCGCCCAATGTGTCCCGATGATGAAGTCTGGGTGGCGGACGCTGATGGCAATCCATTAGCCCAGGGTGAAACCGGACGCCTGATGACGCGTGGCCCTTACACCTTCCGCGGCTACTTCAAAAGTCCAGAGCACAATGCCAGCGCCTTTGACGCCAACGGTTTTTATTGTTCCGGCGATCTGATCGCTATCGATCCGGATGGTTATATCACTGTTCAGGGACGCGAGAAGGATCAGATCAACCGTGGTGGGGAGAAGATCGCTGCTGAAGAGATTGAAAACCTGCTGCTGCGCCATCCATCAGTGATCCATGCCGCGTTGGTCAGTATGGATGACGAACTGATGGGCGAGAAAAGCTGTGCCTGGCTGGTGGTAAAAGAGCCGCTGCGCGCGGTGCAGGTGCGTCGTTTTCTACGTGAACAGGGCGTGGCGGAATTCAAATTACCTGACCGCGTTGAATGCGTTGAGTCATTACCGCTGACCCCGGTTGGGAAAGTGGATAAAAAACAATTACGTCAGTGGCTGGCAGCACGTTCACTGGCCTGAAGGAGAAAAAGAGATGGCAATTCCTAAACTGCAGGCTTATGCGCTACCCACGGCGCTTGATGTTCCGGTGAACAAGGTCGACTGGGCGTTTGACCCTGAACGCGCCGCGCTGCTGATCCACGACATGCAGGATTATTTTATCGGCTTTTGGGGTGATAACTGCCCGATGATGGAGCAGGTTGTCGCTAACATCGCCGCACTGCGTCAGTACTGTAAAGAGCATAACATTCCAGTGTATTACACCGCTCAGCCGAAAGAACAGAGTGATGAAGACCGCGCTCTGCTCAATGATATGTGGGGACCGGGTCTGACGCGTTCACCGGAACAGCAAAAGATTGTTGAGGCGCTGGCCCCGGATGAAGCGGATACCATTCTGGTGAAATGGCGTTACAGCGCATTTCATCGCTCCCCGCTGGAACAGATGCTCAAGGAAACCGGTCGTAATCAACTGATCATTACCGGGGTGTATGCGCATATCGGCTGTATGACCACCGCAACGGACGCCTTTATGCGTGATATCAAGCCGTTTATGGTTGCCGATGCGCTGGCGGACTTTAGCCGTGACGAGCACCTGATGTCACTGAAATACGTGGCAGGGCGGTCCGGGCGCGTAGTGATGACTCAGGAGTTATTACCGACCCCGGTCCCGGCCACTAAGGATGCGTTGCGCAGCGTTATTCTGCCGCTGCTGGACGAGTCTGAAGAGCCGATGGATGATGAAAACCTGATCGACTACGGGCTGGATTCTGTGCGCATGATGGCGTTGGCGGCGCGCTGGCGTAAAGTTCATGGCGACATTGATTTCGTGATGTTGGCGAAAAATCCGACCATTGACGCCTGGTGGACGCTGCTCTCCCGCGAGGTGAAGTAATGGCCGGATTTGATTTTGCAGGGAAAACCGTCTGGGTAACCGGGGCGGGAAAAGGGATTGGCTATACCACGGCGCTGGCATTTGCGCATGCTGGCGCTGAGGTGACAGGATTCGATCGCGAGTTTCCTCAGGATAACTACCCGTTTACGACCGAAGTGCTGGATGTGGCGAATGCCGGACAGGTGGCTGAGGTGTGCCAGCGCGTCCTTCAAGCGCGCGAGCGTTTGGATGTGTTGGTCAATGCCGCAGGTATTTTGCGTATGGGGGCTACCGATGCGCTGAGCGCTGAGGAGTGGCAGCAGACGTTTGCAGTAAACGTTGGCGGGGCGTTCAATCTGTTTCAGCAGACGATGGCGCAGTTTCGTCGCCAGCAGGGCGGGGCGATCGTGACCGTCGCGTCGGATGCGGCGCACACACCGCGTATCGGCATGAGCGCCTACGGCGCGTCAAAAGCCGCGTTGAAAAGCCTGGCGCTGACCGTCGGACTTGAGCTGGCGGGTAGCGGTGTGCGTTGTAATGTGGTTTCACCAGGCTCGACCGACACTGACATGCAGCGTACGTTGTGGGTCAGTGATGACGCGGAGCAACAGCGCATTCGTGGGTTTGGCGAGCAGTTTAAGCTCGGTATTCCGCTGGGGAAAATCGCCCGGCCGCAGGAAATCACCAACACCATTTTATTTCTCGCCTCTGACCTTGCCAGCCACATTACGCTGCAGGATATCGTGGTGGACGGCGGCTCTACGCTGGGGGCATGACCATGATCTGGAAACGTCATTTAACGCTGGATGAACTGAATGCTACCAGTCAGAACACGATGGTGGCGCATCTTGGCATGGTTTATACCCGACTGGGGGATGATGTGCTGGAAGCCGAAATGCCGGTGGATAGCCGCACGCATCAGCCGTTTGGCCTGCTGCACGGCGGCGCGTCGGCGGCTCTGGCGGAAACGCTGGGTTCGATGGCGGGTTATCTGATGACGCGCGACGGGCAGTGCGTGGTGGGGACGGAACTGAACGCTACCCATCATCGGGCGATTGCGCAGGGGAAAGTGCGCGGTGTCTGCCAGCCGCTGCACCTCGGGCGTCAGAGCCAAAGCTGGGAAATCGTTATCTTTGATGAACAGGGACGACGCTGTTGCACCTGTCGTTTAGGCACTGCAGTGATGGGGTGAAGATAAGCGCGTCGTTTAGACGCGCTTCGTGACACCAGTTACCAGCTATAGCGCAGATTAAAACTCCCGTTGAGATCGCGGTAGTCGTTATTACCTTTCTGACCTGCCGCCTGGACGCTGACGTTCCACTGGCTATTGAGATTCGCCTGAATTCCCACTTTTAGCTCGCTGCGATCGGCAGGAAGATCCTGTTTTACCGTTGCGTTATCAAATGATACGGCCAGATCGTCGGTGGAGTGTAGCCAGTTAATCTCTGCGAATGGCCGGACAGTTGCATCGACGAATGAAAGCTGGCTATCAATTCGCAGACCAAGACGTGTGGTCCAGCTATCGCCATTTTGCCCGTCTATGCGTGTACCATTTGTCTCAACGCTATCTGCCTCGTAGCGTTGCCAGATAACCTGCGCCTGTGGCGTCAGGCTTACTGTGTTAGCGCTGCTCATATTCATGTCGTAGCGATAACCGCTTTCCAGCGAAATCGCGTGAGCCAGGGAGTCGTAATGCGTTGAACCGGCATTGCCATTCTCGACGCTGTTATTGTAGAAGCCATACTGATACCACGTATCAACATACCAGCCGCGATGTTGCCGGGCATCAGAGAACCAGGTGGCATACGCGCCAAGATTGTAACCGTCGATATCGCCTGTGGCTGTAAACTGACTGCCATCCGCGCCACGATTTCCGGTGCTGTCGGTACTGCCGTCAAGGTAACTGGCCATCAGGCCAAACGTGATGCTTTGCTGATCATCGCGCCAGGTTGCAAGGTCGCTGCCAAGCTGAAACTGGGTGTAATCGCTGTCCATGTCGATATTGCCATTTACAGCCGATGTATCCGTTTTCCCGCCTTTCATTCGCGCCCAGACGCTTCCTTCGGCCGAGCGGTACTGGCTCCCTTCACGATCGAACAGCGTTTGCATCTGCAGGCTACGCGCCAGCCATTGGTTGCCCAGATAAGCGCCTATATCGGCGCGATATTGTGGATTTGTCGGGGTAACGTCGCTACCGCCGTCATCAGGATCGACCGGTGTGACGTCGCTGCCGCCGTCATCAGGATCGACCGGTGTGACGTCGCTGCCGCCGTCATCAGGGTCAACCGGTGTGACGTCGCTGTCGCCGTCATCAGGATCAACCGGTGTCACGTCGCTGTCGTCAGGATCGTCGGGTGTTTCTGCTTTGGAACGCAAATACCAGCTTTCGTTATCTTCATACAGACGATACTCATACAGGCCGATTTGAATCTGATTGCCAAGAGAAAACGCGTTATCTGATGACACCCCACCGACGTCAACAATCTCGATACCTTGATCGGTATATGCACCCACGCCATCCACATTATTGATGTAGAGCGTGGTGCTGCCGTTAACATTACCCGAGACAATGAGCTGGTCGGTTGGTGAATTATCATCGCCTAAACTGGCGTTAAGTGAGAGCTGACCGCCGTTGCCCGTGTAGTCGCCGTTGATGATTAACGCATTCCCGGGAGTCGAACCACTGCTGCGGATTACGCCCTGGTTGGTCACATTGCCATTAACGATCAACTGGCTGTCTGGCGTTGTGCTATCGCCAAAACTTAGCAGGCCGAGGTTATTTACCGCGCCGTTGATTACCCCGTTGCCGCCGAGGGTGGCTCCGACTTTGACATTGACGCTCTGCTTGCTGCCTTCAGCGCCGATAGCGCCCGATTCAGTCAACCACAGCGCTCCCTGCTGAATGTCTGTGACTCCGCTCCAGGTATTCTTTGCGGTAAGGGTGAGCGTGCCGTCTCCTTTTTTGGTCAGACTTTTACCGTCCCATCCAGTGGTGGCGTTGGGTGAGGTATCTGCCAGCAACCCATTGACGGTAAATGTATGGCCCGCGTCAAGGGTAAACGTACCGTGTGCAGGCGTAGAGACCGCGGCGGAGTCTCCGGCGTACCAACTGAGCCCCACACCCAATTCATATTGGGTATTATCAAGGGCGTTAATCTGACCAGAAATCGCGATATAGTCGGGCAGGGTATCCGGATCGGTTGAGATCGAAGCGAAATCGCTCACGATTGCGGAGTCGGCGTCAATTAGCGTAACCGTGTCGATGTCTGCCAGTTGATTGTCTGAGGTCAGCGCGTTGAGATCCAGCGCATTACCCGAATTGCTGATGTGTAGATCTCCGCCGGGATTAACCTGTCCGCCGGTAATTAGCGGGTTAGCGGACCGACTGGCCAGCGCCGCGGCGCTTAAATCGACGCTGAGAATACTGCTTTCTTTCAGCGTGACCTCGTCAGCATGCACGGTGCTGTAAGTTCCGGCTGCGTGGTCTGCCGCCAGCTCAAGGGTTCCTGCGTTAGTCAGCGTCGTGAGCGTGGAATCATCGGTAACCCGCCACAGGCTCTGGTCGGCAAGGTTAAGGTTGAGGATTGAATCAATACCCTGGTCGTTGAAGCTTTCATTAACCGAGGTTGCCCCGGCGAAATAAGAACCCGCGTCCATATTGAGGTTGATATATCCCCAGCCGCTGTTAACGATGTCGCCGGCTATGGTCATTTTCCCTGAGCCATTTACCGTCCCGCCAGGTAGAACATTCCCGCCCGAAGAAACTTTCGGATTCCAGATGGCAACGCCGCCGTCGGCGATAATGGTGGTATCGCCCGTCAGATTCACGATACCGCCTTCTTGCACTATCACGCCGTAACCACTGCCGTTAGCGCCGGTCATATCAATAGTCAGGTTCTCGCCATTGATGATGCCTGCATGGGTAAAATCCCCATCGCCGATGGCCCAAAGACCGTAAGGATCGTTACCGCTCATGATGATATCCGTATTGGATATATTGATCGTCGCGCCGCTGTATTGGGCTGATGCGCCATAGCCGTTCACCGCGTAGATAGTGTTTCGCTGCTCTGCTGAACCGTTGAAATTTATGGTTGTCGGGGCGCTGTAGGGGGTGTTGGCCACAATACCGTTGGTCGTGTGGCCTGTGGAATTTCTTCCATCAATAGTGCTGCCTTCGCCAATGTTGGCGACGGCGGCATGCATGCTGCTCATTAGTGTAAGGGCGGTGGACTGCGCGGTCGTGACGGTCAGATTTTTGGCATTGAATTCACTGTATCCTCGGCCGGTCAGGTAAATTGTTGATGCAGTCCCGTTTGCGCTAATGGCGCTGTCTGACCCTAAATCAACCACGCCGCCTTCTATTCGAAGCCCTTCCGTCTTCTGGCCGGTGACTTCAATGGTGAGATTGTTGGCCTTTACTGTCCCGATGGCATCATCTTTGCTGGTTGCTGAATAATCATCAACAATCATCCCGTATCCTTCGGAGAAACCGTGCACGGTAATGGTGGAATCATTGCCAAAATCCACGTTGCCGCTGATGTCCGCGCCCGTACCTTTTGCGCGCTCGGTAGAGGTTGTGGAAAGGGTGATATCAAGGCTATCTGCCGTAAAATAACTTTGTGAACCAGAAACGAGTCCATATGCCGTACCTCCAGGCATTGAGAGCGTAATTGCGCTGTTCTTGCCCAGATCAATTTGGCTGTATTGCCCCTCCTGGATACCATAAATCGTGGTGCCTGTTCCTGCCTCTGATACGGTGAAATCAATGTTCAGCCCGTTCGCGTTAACCTGGGTGTTTTTTCCAAGATAGAGCGCGCTGCCGCCGGCTGTGCCGCTGGTTAATTCTATGCGG
Organism: Citrobacter sp. Ce104; assembly: GCF_030334595.1. Lineage (NCBI taxonomy): Bacteria > Pseudomonadati > Pseudomonadota > Gammaproteobacteria > Enterobacterales > Enterobacteriaceae > Citrobacter > Citrobacter sp. Ce104. Next base: position 473,693 of record NZ_JAOWDP010000064.1, on the reverse strand, counting down.
CTGTCATCCCCAAAATTGAGCGTGGTACCGTTTGCCCAGTATGTGTCGATACCGACAGCCTTACCGGTTGCTTCGGTGTTAACCTGGATTAATCCAGCATTCATGGTTAACGTATTATTGTCGTCATAGAAATAGACGCCCGTCGCATTACCATTTTGGGATTCGGTGATAATTTTACTCTTGTTGCCGAAGTTCAGCGTGGCGTTTTCTGTATGAACGTTAATTCCGTAAGCATCTTTTTTACTAATGGTATTAATTGATATATTCTCGGCGTCTATATTTGTGCCTGGACTGGTGTTGTTAATATAAAGACCTGTGGTTGATGCTGTTTTCGCCGTTCCTGTGTCCGTAACGTTAATCTGTGTGCCGTTACCTAAATTATTACTGGCGCTGTTATCAAGCTTTACCCCAACAGAACCACTATCCCCGGTCACGTTAATGGTGGCTTTACCATTAATTTGTACGCCTTGCCCCCCTGAGGACAGGCTTTCGATACCCGTGGTGCCATCAACAGACGTCACTGTATCGCCATCATTTAAACTGATGGTTTCACCGCTAAGCGGACCGTAGTCGCTGGCATGAACGCAGTTTGCCGTTAATCCAACCGCCGATAACACCAGGCCCGCGACGGTTGCGCGGACCCGATGATCGCCCTGCGAGAGTTCTGACGTCACCACAAACATATTTCTCGCGATATTCCAGACGATGCGATAGCATTTATTCATAATTTATATCCTTATACGGCCATCCTGAACAACCTGGCGCTGAAAAAATTCTGCTTAATTAATTTTATTTTTTATATAGATGATTTTGTCATTAAAACTGGTGATGCGGGTATATTCTTTGCTTTGAAATCGGTGATTAAAATGAAATAAAGCACTAACTGCATACAAAATCAGGATAGTCTGAATCCATGAGTGCATTAATCGTATAAGTTGAGAAATTCAGGTTAATATTGTTAATTAATATTCTTATTAATAATAAAAATATTAAGTGACACGCTCTGCATCATGCCGGGAGGAGATGTGGACAAAACATTGAGGGGTTGGCACATAGCGCGCAATTTTTTCAGTTGTCTCTGCGTTGATAGTGATCAAGTTAACAATACAATGTAAAAAATCAGTGATATATCCGCTTTACATGGTTGTCAGGTTGTTAAATCAAGAAAAGATGTTATAGAAACAAAATGTAACATCTCTCTGACCAGGATAACGGATACAACTATGAACAAATCAGGGAAGTACCTCGTCTGGACATTGCTCTCCGTAGTGGGAGCATTTGCCCTCGGCTATATCGCATTAAACCGTGGTGAACAGATCAACGCGTTGTGGATAGTCGTGGCGTCGGTCTGTGTCTACCTAATCGCTTATCGTTTCTATGGCCTGTACATTGCGAAAAATGTACTGGCGCTGGACCCGACGCGTATGACGCCAGCCGTGCGTCATAACGATGGTCTGGACTATGTTCCTACCGATAAAAAAGTGCTGTTTGGTCACCATTTTGCGGCGATTGCCGGAGCGGGTCCGTTAGTTGGACCCGTACTGGCGGCGCAAATGGGCTATCTGCCAGGTATGATCTGGCTGCTCGCCGGGGTAGTGCTGGCGGGGGCGGTACAGGATTTCATGGTGCTGTTTGTTTCTACCCGTCGCGATGGTCGTTCCCTTGGCGAACTGGTGAAAGAAGAGATGGGCCCTACGGCGGGCGTCATTGCGCTGGTGGCCTGTTTTATGATCATGGTGATTATCCTTGCGGTACTGGCGATGATCGTCGTGAAAGCGCTGACCCACAGCCCGTGGGGTACTTACACCGTCGCGTTTACCATCCCGCTGGCGATCTTCATGGGGATTTACCTGCGTTATCTGCGCCCGGGCCGCATTGGTGAAGTGTCGGTCATCGGTCTGGTATTCCTGGTGTTTGCTATTATTTCCGGCGGCTGGGTCGCTGAAAGCCCGACCTGGGCGCCGTACTTTGATTTTACCGGAGTACAGCTGACGTGGATGCTGGTGGGCTACGGCTTTGTCGCTGCCGTGCTGCCGGTGTGGCTGCTGCTGGCGCCGCGTGATTATCTTTCTACTTTCCTGAAAATTGGCACCATTGTTGGTCTGGCGGTAGGGATTCTGATCATGCGTCCGACGCTGACCATGCCTGCGCTGACTAAGTTTGTTGATGGTACTGGCCCGGTCTGGACCGGTAACCTGTTCCCGTTCCTGTTTATTACCATTGCCTGTGGCGCGGTATCGGGCTTCCATGCGCTGATCGCTTCCGGTACCACGCCGAAGATGCTGGCGAATGAAGGGCAGGCCTGCTTTATCGGCTACGGCGGGATGCTGATGGAATCCTTTGTCGCCATCATGGCGCTGGTTTCTGCGTGTATCATCGATCCGGGCGTGTACTTTGCGATGAATAGCCCGATGGCGGTGCTGGCTCCGGCGGGGACGGTTGACGTAGTCGCTTCTGCGGCGCAGGTGGTCAGCAGTTGGGGCTTTGCCATTACGCCGGACACCCTGCATCAAATCGCCAATGAAGTCGGTGAACAATCCATTATCTCCCGCGCAGGCGGAGCGCCGACGCTGGCTGTAGGGATGGCGTACATTCTGCACGGCGCGCTGGGCGGTATGATGGATGTGGCGTTCTGGTATCACTTCGCCATTCTGTTTGAAGCGCTGTTTATTCTGACGGCGGTAGATGCCGGTACACGTGCCGCGCGCTTTATGCTGCAGGATCTGCTGGGCGTGGTGTCACCGAGTCTGAAACGTACCGATTCGCTGCCTGCGAACCTGCTGGCTACAGCGCTGTGCGTGTTGGCCTGGGGTTACTTCTTGCACCAGGGGGTGGTGGATCCACTGGGCGGTATTAATACTCTGTGGCCGCTGTTTGGTATCGCCAACCAAATGCTGGCCGGTATGGCGCTGATGCTCTGTGCGGTGGTGTTGTTCAAGATGAAACGTCAGCGCTACGCATGGGTGGCGCTGGTGCCAACGGCATGGCTGCTGATTTGTACCCTGACCGCTGGCTGGCAGAAAGCGTTTAGCCCGGATGCGAAAATCGGCTTCCTGGCTATCGCCAACAAGTTCCAGGCGATGATCGACAGCGGTAACATTCCTGCGCAGTACACCCAGTCGCAGCTGACGCAACTGGTATTTAATAACCGACTGGATGCGGGACTGACCATCTTTTTCATGGTGGTCGTTGTGGTGCTGGGTCTGTTCTCCATCAGAACTGCGCTGGCAGCGCTGAAAGAGGACAAACCGACGTCGAAAGAAACGCCGTACGAACCGATGCCTGAGAATGTCGAAGAGATCGTGGCGCAGGCGAAAGGCGCGCACTAATATTCTCTTAACCAACGAGCCCTCTCCTGAACGGGGAGGGCGTTTGTACGACAGGGAAACACTATGTTTGAAACGCTCTCCAAAGCCGGGAAATATTTAGGTCAAACCGCCCGATTAATGATAGGTGTGCCGGATTACGACAACTATGTTGAACATATGCGCGTCACGCATCCGGACCAGATGCCAATGACCTATGAAGAATTTTTCCGCGAGCGTCAGGATGCGCGCTATGGGGGGAAAGGCGGCGCGAAGTGCTGTTAATTTTTTGCCGGATGCGCTGACGCTTATCCGGCCTACAACAATGCTTTGACCGTAGGCCTGATAAGGCGAAGCCGCCATCAGGCAACCCGCACCCTAATCACACCGTAAACGACTCTACCTTTTCGAACGCTGCGCGCAGGGTCTGCGGCGTTAACGTTACCGGCAGCGCGTGAATGGACTCCACAGGGCGCAGAGTGTGCGCGATAACCTTATCGAGTTCGACGCGGTTATTGATGTTCACTTCCAGTTGAGCTAATCGGGTTGGCAGGTTGAAGCGCTGATAAGCGGTAATCAACTGCGCCAGCACATCATCTTGTCCCAGCAGCGCGCTCTGCACCAGTATGCCGTACGCCACTTTGGTGCCGTGTAAAAACTTCTCCGTTTGCGGGAGGACGGTCAGGCCATTGTGTACCGAATGCGCGGCCGCCACGCGGGTATAGCGCTCGCCCAGACCGCCAACCATGCCGCCTCCGGCAATAATAGCATCCACCACATCGCAAAACGTTCGGCTTAGCGTGCCTTGTTGTTTGTCTGCCAGCGCCTGCTCGCTGCTTTCCAGCAGGACGTCGCGGATCGTCTGCGCAGCATGGATACCCAGACGCACGGTAAGCGGCAGGGTTTCCGGTTGAGGTGCGAGCACGACGGCCTCGTACCATTTCGCCAGCGTGTCGCCAATCCCCGCCAGTAAGTATTCTTCTGGCGCATGGAGAACGATCTCGGGTTCTACCAGTACGAGGAAGTTGGCATCCGCGAAAATTTCAAAATGTAGCGCCTGTCCAGCATCGTTATACCAGACGGAGAGCGGTGTCCAGGCGGCGCAGGTCGCCGCGATAGTAGGAATACCGACAAAAGGCAGACCCAGACGACGGGCCAGCGCTTTGGCCGTGTCGAGCAATGTCCCGCCGCCCACGCCAATCACCACGCTGCGATTCTCTCCTGACTCTTTTGCCAGTTGAGCGACATCTGTTTCACTGCAATGGCCCGTAAACAGCAGGCGTTTAGCCCCGGCAAGATGAAAGTCCTCTGGCAGATAAGGTCGGGCTGCATCGATGGCGCGCTGACCATATACCCAGACGGCGCGTGAGAGTTGATCCCTGGTGAAAAAATCGTTGAGTCTCGACAGGCTGCCGGGATGGGAAAAATAGTTGGCCGGGCCGGTGACGACGCGAATCTCGGTATTACTCATGTTGTGTTGTCCTTGTGGCTGTCCTGTCCTGGCAGGTTATTTTTATATAGACGTCTGAACGTCTTGATTGCCAAATACTAGCATCGTGCTATAGTGGCTTCAACCACAACATCACATGCTGGGATAACTATAATGAGTAATAACCCGCTGATTCCGCAAAGCAAACTGCCTAATCTGGGCACCACTATTTTCACGCAAATGAGCGCGCTGGCGCAGCAGTACCAGGCCATTAACCTCTCGCAGGGATTCCCTGATTTTGATGGTCCGCTCTTTTTACAAGAACGTCTGGCGTTTCACGTCGCGCATGGCGCAAACCAGTATGCGCCGATGACGGGCGTACAGCCGCTGCGCGAAGCTATTGCGGATAAAACCGCGCAGTTGTACGGCTATAAACCTGATGCGAATAGCGAAGTGACCGTCACTGCGGGGGCTACAGAAGCATTGTACGCCGCGATTACGGCACTGGTACGGCCTGGCGATGAGGTGATTTGTTTTGACCCGAGCTACGACAGCTATGCGCCCGCGATCGAATTATCCGGCGGCGTGGTCAAACGCATCGCGCTGCAACCGCCGTCTTTTCGCGTCGACTGGCAGGAATTTAGCGCGTTACTTAGCGAACGGACCCGGCTGGTGATCCTTAATACACCGCACAACCCTTCCGCCAGCGTGTGGCATCACGCCGATTTCGATGCCCTGTGGCAGGCGATTAAAGAACGCGATATTTTTGTCATCAGCGATGAAGTGTATGAACATATCTGCTTCGCCGGACAGGGACATGCCAGCGTGCTGGCGCATCCACAGCTGCGTGAACGTGCCGTTGCCGTTTCATCGTTTGGTAAGACTTATCATATGACCGGCTGGAAAGTCGGCTACTGCGTAGCGCCTGCCTCCATTAGCACGGAATTGCGCAAGGTACACCAGTATCTGACGTTTTCCGTCAATACGCCGGCACAGCTGGCTCTGGCGGATATGCTGCGCGAAGATCCAACGCATTATCGTGAGTTGCCAGCCTTTTATCAGAAAAAACGCGATGTACTGGTAAATGCGCTGCGTGAAAGCCGACTGGAAATTCTGCCGTGTGAAGGCACGTATTTTCTGCTGGTCGATTACAGCGCCGTCTCCACGCTTGGCGACGTTGAGTTTTGCCAGTGGCTGACCAAAGAAGTGGGCGTCGCGGCGATCCCGCTATCGGTTTTCTGCGCCGATCCTTTCCCGCATAAGCTGATTCGCCTATGTTTTGCCAAGCAGGAATCGACGCTGATAGCGGCAGCCGAACGTCTGGTTTCGCTGTAGCTATTTAACCGTCCAGGCTTTGGAGAAGCGACGGTCGGCAAATAATTCTTGCAGGCCGTTAATTTGTTTCAGGCGTAAAACCTCGTCACTATCCATGCCGAGATCTTTGCCAATTTTTTCTTCACTCCAGCCCAACAATGATAATTCACGGACGATTTCGGACATGGCATGAATTTGGTGACGTCCGCGAGCGCGGTTATGGCGGATGGTCGCAGCCATACGCTCATGACGCTCACGTTCTAAACAGGAGACCGGCAAATATCCTTTTAGCCTTGTGCGCAGCGAGGCTTTGGCTTTCCCTAGTTCATGGCGGTGGAAACCATCGACAATTTCGTATTCTTCAGCCGTGGAGTGGACCACCACGATGGGTTGCGTGAATCCGTCAGCTTCCAGAGATTTCAGCAGCAGCTTTTTCTCCGGTGGCGCAACGTTGTTGGGATTGTAGTCATTGGGTGAGATGTGATCATTTTTAACCCACAGCACGCAGTCTACAGGCTCTTCGCGAAAAGGACTGACGCTGTGTATCGCCTGTCTGAATTCATTGATGGCCTCAATTCTCTCTTTTTCTGACAGATCAGAAAGAAAGCCAACGAGTTCCTGAGTTAATCGTTGTTGCATAAGATCCCCCATTCCTGGCGTTTGGTTTTCATGCGTTCGTTATAACGTTGGTAGTTTTTGGGTTTTGTTGGGCTGAATGACAGCGCCCGACACCAGTAGTCGTTATTCAGCAGGACTTTACAGATACGCCGCCACGACGGGATATCCGCTGAGCCAATATCTCGTTCCTGAGTTTGCGGAATATTTTCCATGCCCTTTTTCTTATACCACTGCAAATAGACGGCGATTTTATTGCGATAATGTTCGGCGGTCGTTTCCGGCATGCTGTTGAGCAGCAGCATGGCATATTCCTGCCAGCTTAAATGTTCGGGTTTCAATATTTTTCGATGACCATAAAAATGGTTATCGAGACCTGCATAAATCCCGCCGCTTTTTACGCCGCTGACGCGCGCGCACATTGTCGCCCAGCGTTCAGGCTCAATAACATGGTAGAGCCACAGTCCCTGACGCTGCTCTGGTCCAAAGGGTTCGCAGATGCGCATATATCGTGTAGGAACACCGGCCTGATACATCAGGTTATACAAGGGGTTGCATGGCAACTGGGTTTTAGCAAACCAGGTCCAGATGTCGGCGGTTTTCCAGTCATAAAGTGGATAAATATACCAGGTATGCCCGCCGGGGGCGCTGGTGGTCCAGGGTTTATCATCGGCAAAGCGTTGCTTTTGCGAATTAGCAATGGCGACAAAACGATTATAGGACTCATCGGCGCGGATCCCGACCATCATCGCGGCTGGTCGTTTCTCTGAATACCAGTCAGCGAACTCGCGAACAAATTGTTCAAACGTCATGCCGGGCTGGTAAAAAGAGAAATACTCAGGATCGGTTATGGCATCTTCCGGAGGCTGGCGAACCCACGGCGTGCCCGGTTCCCAACACTGCCATTCAGGTTGAAATTGGGAGAGGGAATTTTGCGTAGTGAGCGGTAATGCGACCCAATAAAAGCGTTCGATGACATCAGAATAACGTTCGCGAAGCGCCTGTACATAGTCGATAGTGCAGGAAAACTGGGCTTCCCAGTCGATAAATAACACGTCAATTTTTTTACCTGACTGGCGGGCACTTATGGCCGTCAGATGTAACATCAACCCAGAATCTTTACCCCCAGAGAAAGAAACGCAAATGCGTGGCAGAGCCTCAAGCGTCCAGGCAATACGTTCCTGTGCGGCTTCGAGAACGTTTTGATTCAGTGGTATTTTATAAACAGACATATCAAGTCCATATCCAGATTTTATTATTTACAGCTATAGTAAATACTTTCAATAAGATATGCTAATTTCACCAGGATGCAATACTTAAACATATTCACGGTTTAAATATTGCTGTCTAATTTATAAGAAATATATATTGTTGTGTTGTTATTTACAGAGCCTATGGGGTGATTGTTTTAATGTACTCAGCAAATGATTTGTTATTAAGTGAGGAGCGATTATACATTAAAAATAGTTTAACTGACGGTAATTTGAAATCAACACTGATCTCTTTCAGGTTAAGCGCTACCGCGTTTTGCTCATATATTATTTTGGGAAGGAGACCAATAATATCTGTGCTGGCAATAATATTGGTAATAGAAGTCAACGAATCACTACTAAAACCTATTTTACGGTTGAGAAAGAGATTATTAGCTGCTGACTGTTGTTCCTGGACTCCGGGTTGTGTCGTGATAAACAGTGTAAACTGCTCGCGCATGATGTCTTCAAGCGTACTGTGTTCAACCATTCTGGGATGATTCCTGCTGCATACTAATACACTTTCAACTGTTTTAAACAGGGTACATACGATAGAGCGGTTGTGCACAGGTACTGTCGAGATGATCAGATCAGCCTTGCGGTACGCCAGAATATTTTCTGCGGTTTCTGTCGACATTAATATATCGTGGTGTTCAATTTCAACATCGGAGTTTTTTCTTAATGAGTTTATTAATTCTGTTACGCCCAGCGTGGTGGTGATTTGTGGACTGTAGATTACGAATTTATTTTTCAGGCTGGAACCGTGCATAATATTAATGGTTTGTTCCAGTTTATTTAGATTCTGCTCAAGGTGCTGATGAAGATTGGCTCCTGTCACCGTAGGCGTAATGCCTTTGCCGGAGCGAATAAACAAAGGGTCGTTAAACTGCGTACGTAGTCGTTGTAATGACTGGCTTACGGCTGATGGTGTGATGTACAACGTTTCTGCAGCTTTGCTGATGCTCAAATGTTGATATATGCATTCAAATATAACCAGCAGGTTGAGATCGAACTTTTTGAGGTCATAGAGGTTAGCCATGCATACCTTCCTGTGATGGTAATGTATTGAAAAATTCAATTATGGAATAGTTTAAATGCTAGTTATTCTTGGAATTTATGTTTCTGTGCTTAATGAATAATTAACTTTAGCTAAAATAGCACAGATTGCGTAATTTTCACCAGAAAGTTAATTCTAATGAGTGATTGAAATGAGAACGATAACAATCACTCATCTTGTTACCTTTATTTATTTCCCATGATAATGTTTAATTTTTCTTTATCCGGTAAGCCTACTTCCTGTTGTAACGTATCGTCTTTACTCATGTAATAGATTGCCGGCGTTACGTTGGCCCCCAAATCATCCATCAACTTTTGGTTGATATTCAGTACCTTCATTTGCTCCGTAGGGACCGAAGCCGGGATTTCCAGCTTCATTTTCCCACCGGATGCCTCATAGTCATGCCAGGTTTTGGCCGGATCTTTGGCTGCCAGAATTGCAGCAGCGGTGGCCGGACTTTCAGGTTTAATTACGCCAACCAATAATGTACGCAACTGAACTTTACCGGCGTCCACCCACGGACGCGCCTGCTGCCAGAACTGTTTGCAATAGGGACAGAAAGGATCGGCAAACACGTAGACGATGACCGGGGCCTCTTTTTTCCCGTCCAGAATCCATGCTGCTTTTTCCATTCGCTGCCACATCTCTCGTCCGGCAGGAGCATAGATCTCTTTTTCGATTAGCGCATTGCTGAGATTTTCGCCTTTTTCGTTATACATGTAGCCGGAGATGGCATGTTTACCGTCAGGCGTGACATAGATAGTGACCCCCATGTCCTGGTATTTTCCCAGATAGCCTTTCATTCCTCCCGGCGCGTCGAAGGGTTTCAGGATAGTAATACCCTGTTTCTCAATAGCTTTAACGGGAGCAGGCAGTTCTTCGGCATGCACCACGGCAGGGAGCAGGGTTAACAGTAAGGTACGTTTAAACATTGATTTTCCTTATAAAATCAGAAGGAAAGGGGACTTAGTTGCAAAACCTATCGCAGCCATAGGTAAGATCGACCGTCCGTCGATTGCCCTTTCTTGAGTTGGGTGATGTAATCCCAATCGCTGTCACGACCTTTGTTAAGGTAATGTAGAGCGCAACACATAGCCAGCCCTGCTGGCACTGACGTTACCTGCGGGTAGCTCGGGTAATGAGGCTCCCTGCAAAGGGGGCCTTTTTTACTTTCACCTTTAGGTTCACAACATGTGTTTGAGTGGGTTGTTAGTTATCGCTTATTGATTTGATAAAGGAAACGCATTAGCCCTGCGAAGAGATTTTCGTTAACTTATCTCTCAACGAAAACACGGAGGAAGTACAGATGTCTTTGATTAATACCAAAATTAAACCTTTCAAAAACCAGGCGTTCAAAAACGGTGAGTTCATCGAAGTAACCGAGAAAGATACCGAAGGTCGCTGGAGCGTCTTCTTCTTCTACCCGGCTGACTTCACCTTCGTATGCCCGACCGAACTGGGCGACGTTGCAGACCATTACGAAGAACTGCAGAAACTGGGCGTAGATGTGTATTCCGTATCTACTGACACCCACTTCACCCACAAAGCATGGCACAGCAGCTCTGACACCATCGCGAAAATCAAATACGCGATGATCGGCGACCCGACTGGCGCCCTGACCCGTAACTTCGACAACATGCGTGAAGATGAAGGTCTGGCTGACCGCGCAACCTTCGTTGTTGACCCGCAGGGTATCATCCAGGCAATCGAAGTTACCGCTGAAGGTATCGGCCGTGATGCGTCTGACCTGCTGCGCAAAATCAAAGCGGCTCAGTACGTCGCTTCTCACCCAGGTGAAGTTTGCCCGGCAAAATGGAAAGAAGGTGAAGCCACGTTAGCTCCGTCTCTGGACCTGGTCGGTAAAATCTAAAATTCGCTACGCCTTTCGCGCTACAGGTGTGTTGGCTACGCTTAATCACCCCGGTCACTTACTTATGTAAGCTCCCGGGGATTCATAAGCTTGCCGCCTGCCTGTAACACGAAATTCTTGCGAATTAATTCTTAAGCGGGTGCGTCGTGCCCGTTTTATTCCAACACCATGATGCAAACGTATTCAGACTGCCTGAACGAGGCCGCTTGCATGATGATGTTTTCAGAGAGGGAAGAAGAATGCTCGACACAAATATGAAAACCCAGCTCAGGGCTTACCTTGAGAAACTGACCAAACCTGTTGAGCTGATTGCTACGCTGGATGACAGCGCTAAATCGGCAGAAATTAAGGAACTGCTGACTGAAATTGCTGAACTGTCAGAAAAAGTCACCTTTAAAGAAGACAATACTCTGGCGGTACGTAAGCCATCGTTCCTGATTACCAATCCTGGTTCTCACCAGGGGCCGCGCTTTGCCGGTTCTCCGCTGGGCCATGAGTTTACCTCGCTGGTACTGGCGCTATTGTGGACTGGCGGTCATCCGTCAAAAGAGGCGCAGGCGCTGCTGGAGCAGATCCGCGATCTCGACGGTGATTTTGAATTTGAAACCTATTATTCGCTCTCCTGCCATAACTGTCCGGATGTGGTACAGGCGCTGAACCTGATGTCGGTATTGAACCCACGCATCAAGCATACGGCGATTGACGGCGGTACATTCCAGAACGAAATCACCGATCGCAATGTGATGGGCGTTCCGGCGGTATATATGAACGGCAAAGAGTTTGGCCAGGGTCGTATGACGCTGACTGAGATTGTCGCGAAAGTGGATACTGGCGCAGAAAAACGTGCGGCCGAAGAGCTGAATAAGCGCGATGCCTACGATGTGCTGATTGTTGGCTCCGGTCCTGCGGGAGCGGCTGCGGCGGTGTACTCTGCACGTAAAGGTATTCGCACCGGTCTGATGGGCGAACGCTTTGGCGGTCAGGTTCTTGATACCGTTGATATTGAAAACTACATCTCGGTACCGAAAACTGAAGGCCAGAAACTGGCGGGCGCGCTGAAAGCACACGTTGATGATTATGATGTTGATGTGATCGACAGCCAGAGCGCAAGCAAACTGGTTCCGGCGGCGCAGGAAGGCGGTTTGCACCAGATTGAAACGGCATCCGGCGCGGTGCTGAAAGCGCGCAGCATTATCATCGCCACCGGCGCGAAATGGCGCAACATGAACGTTCCGGGCGAAGATCAGTATCGCACCAAAGGCGTAACTTACTGCCCGCACTGCGACGGCCCGCTGTTTAAGGGTAAGCGCGTGGCGGTGATTGGCGGCGGTAACTCTGGTGTTGAAGCAGCTATTGACCTCGCAGGCATTGTTGAACATGTGACGTTGCTGGAGTTTGCTCCTGAAATGAAGGCTGATCAGGTGCTGCAGAATAAGCTTCGCAGCCTGAAAAACGTCGACATCATTCTGAATGCGCAAACGACAGAAGTGAAAGGCGATGGCAGCAAAGTCACTGGTCTGGAGTATCGCGACCGCGTGAGCGGCGATGTTCACAGCGTGGAACTGGCAGGTATCTTTGTGCAGATTGGTCTGTTGCCAAACACCAACTGGCTGGAAGGTGCCGTTGAACGTAATCGCATGGGTGAAATCATCATCGATGCCAAATGTGAAACCAGCGTGAAGGGCGTTTTCGCCGCCGGTGACTGCACCACCGTACCGTATAAGCAGATCATCATCGCGACCGGTGAAGGCGCGAAGGCCTCGTTGAGTTCGTTTGATTATCTGATTCGCACGACAGTAGCATAAAAAAAGTAAGACTCACCTGCAATCTCAAAACCGCCAGTCATCCGCTGGCGGTTTTTTATTTCCGCGCTCTCATATTGTCAATTCTTGAAACAATTAACCGCATAAAACATTCACTTAATTAGTCTGATCATTAGTTTTATCAAAGAAAGATTAGACGTTTTCTTTATTATATTAACCTGCATTATGTTTTCATTTGTTGTATGAATAAATGGTTGGTTAATTCATGGGTGAAATATATGAAACCCTGACGATCTTTGAATCGACAGGGTTGTTGTTGCGTGATTTTTTTATTTCTCACGATAGTCACACGCTGAAAGCGGCTTATTCAGCTTTGGATACAAATGCCTCGCTGCTAACAGAGCAGGAGTGGCTGGAAGCGGAGTATGACTTCAATGCGCTATTTGTCGGGCCGCAGACGCTAAAGGCCGCGCCATTCGCTTCGGTTTATCTCGAAGAAGATGCCCTCGTAATGGGTAAATCAACGCTGAGCATGCGGGAATTTATGGCAAACATAGGTTTGTCTATAAGTCATGTAAATAACATCCCGGATGATCATATTTCCTGTGTATTGGAATTAGCGGTTTTATTATCGGCTAATGCCAGAACATCAGCAGAATACCAGGTCGCCCTTACTCGATATATAAGTGAGTATATAGCGATATGGGTGCCCGAGTATATAGAAAAAATAAATATAAATGCACAGACCGCCACGCTGAAAACCGTCGCGGAAAGGTTGTCTTCTTGGCTTGATGAATTAAACACGAGAGTATCAATATGAGTAATGAACCGGGAATTCTGAACAGACGTTCATTTTTGAAAGGCTTAATTGCCCTTGGAACAGTGGCTGCCCTGCCAGGGGGATTGCTGACTTCACGCTGCGTATTGGCGCAACCGCCCATTCCGTTTAACCCCAAAACCTACAAAATTTCTCGCAACGCCTGTCCGCGTAACTGCTATGACACCTGTAGCCTGAAAACCTGGGTCAAGGATGACGTTATCACCTTTGTGGAAGGCGCGCCTGAGTCAACGTTTACGCACGGAACACCGTGTGTAAAAGGTCTGACTTATCCTCGCCGGGTATATAGCCCGGATCGCATTAAATATCCGATGATTCAGGATGTTCGTGGCAGCGGTAACTGGCGTCGTATCTCCTGGGACGAAGCAATGCAGCGCATTGCAACCAAGATGCTGGAGATCAAAAAGAAAGACGGCTCAATGCTTGGGCTGGCGCTGTCAAAATACTCAGGCAATCTTGGGGTGATGGGCTATGCCGTTGAAGGGATGATGTCTTCGCTGGGTTACACCACCCGTTTTGCCGGGACGCCTTGCTGGCCAGCGGGTATCGATGCCCAGAACTACGACATGGGCGACATGTGGTGTAACGACCCGGAAGATTTTGTTAAAGCAAAATACATCATCATCTGGGGCGCTAACCCGGCATGGTGCTCTATGCACACCATGAAGTACATCTATCAGGCGCGGGAGAAAGGCGCAAAAGTGGTCGTTATCGATCCGCTGTTAACGCAAACCGCCGCGAAAGCCGATCTCTATTTACGTGTTCGTCCAGGCTCTGATGGCGCCCTGGCGCTGGGCATGGCGCGCCACCTGGTGGATAAAGGTTTAGTGGATCAGAATTTCGTCACTCACTATTCCCACGGATACCCGGAATTCGAAGCGTATCTACGCAACAGTGTGACCGTAGAGTGGGCTGCTGAAATTTGCGGTCTGTCGGCGGATGTGATTCGCCAGTTGGCGGAAGAGTTTACGGCGGTTAATCCTGCCACCGTGTGGATTGGCTACGGCATGCAGCGCCATGTTAACGGCGGCGCTAACGTACGTGCGATCGATGCCTTTGTGGCGATGACCGGCAATATTGGTATTGAGGGCGGCGGCGCTCGCTACGGCCATCTGCAGACATGGGGCTATAACTACCACGGAATGATGCAAAAGCCTCCTGCAGGTTCTGTCGGCATGAAAGGCGCTGGTGGTCCGGTGGGCGAGTTTGTTAGCGATAGCGGTGAGAAGAGCGAATACTCCGATCGTGCACTGAACATCAACCAAACGGCGCAGGGGATCCTCGACGCCAGTGAACCGCCGGTACGTATGCTGTGGGTGGCCTCTAAAAACCCATTTGCTCAGGATTTCGACCGCAACAAGATGATCAAAGCGTTTGATAAACTGGAAATGGTGGTTTGTGTCGACCAGTTCTTCAACGAAACCGTCCAGCATGCGGATATCGTGCTGCCCGTCACAACAACTTTTGAGCAATGGGATGTCTCTTCGTCCTATTGGCACTATTGGTTATCCGTCAACGAACCGGCTATTAAACCGCTGTATGAGTGCAAGAGCGATCCTGAAATTGCGGCGTTGTTGTCCAAAACCATCAATAAACTGGAACCCGGTTCATGTACCTTCCCGCAGGAGTTTGATGCCAAACGTTGGTTGGATCAGGAATTCAATGAGGGAATGGGCAAACAGTTCGGCATAGCGGGCTGGAATGACCTGCTGGAAGGACCCCGCAAAGCAAAAATGGTCAGCAGTGCAGCCTGGTTCGATCGCAAATTCAAAACGCCGTCAGGCAAGTATGAGTTTAAATCAGAACGCTGCGCGGAAAACGGTCACACGGCTTTGCCTGAATATAAAGCGGGTGCGCAGGGGGCGCTGCCGTTCCACCTGTTTACACCTCACCTGCAGTATGGTCTGCACTCGCAGTTTGTCAATCTGGACTGGATGCAGGTTTTCTGGCCAGAACCCTTTGTCTATATCCACCCGCTTGCTGCGCAGAAAAAGGGCATCACAGAGGGCGCTCACGTCAAAGTTTTCAACGAGGCGGGTCATGTTGAGCTGCGCGCCAAAATCACCACCAACGTGCCGGAAGATTTTCTTGTGATGTACGAGTCCTGGTTCAATAAGCTTAGTTACAACGTACAGAATGTGGTTAAAGATACGCCAGCCGATATGGGGAAAATGGCGACAGGCGCACCTGGTGCGGCCATTCACAGTCAATTTGTAGATATTACTCTGTCAGGAAATGAAGGAGCAGCGGCATGAGACGCGCGTTTTTAGTTAATAGCGATAAGTGCATCGGCTGCCGTGGCTGTGCGATGGCGTGTAAAAGTTTTAACCAGCTGGAGCCAGAACGTTTCTGGCGCTATGTCTACCCGCTGGATAAAGAAATTTATCCGCATGAGGAGCGCGCGTTCTACTCGCTGGCCTGTAACCACTGCGAAAATCCGGCCTGCCTGGCAGCTTGTCCGGTAGAGGCGTACACCAAACGTGAGGATGGCGTTGTCGTGCATAACCCGGAACGTTGTATCGGATGCAAAAACTGTATCCGCAACTGTCCATACGGTGCGCCGCGCTTTAATGAAGAAACGAAAAAAGCGGAAAAATGCAGCATGTGCTACGAGCGTCTTGATGTTGGCATGCAGCCGGCGTGCGTGAATGCCTGTCCGGTAGGTGCGCTGACGCTAATTGACCTCGATGCCGATCCGATACCTGACAATGCGGTGCAGTATCCGCCGGGATTCCCGCGTATGCCGCAGCTTAATCCTGGCACGCGTTTTATCCTCGCGCGTCAACCGAAGCAACCGGAGGGCAAGTAATGGAAAAGTATGAACTTCCTCTGGTTATTTTTACCGTCTTGAGCCAGATGTCGGTCGGTATCACGCTCATTCTGACGCTGCGCGCGTTGCAAGGAAAACTGGAAAGCAAACGCCTGTACTGGTTGGTTAGCGGGCTGATTCTGGCGGCTGCTTCCGTGGCGGCGGTATTGCACCTTGCGCATCCGGATCGCGCTTACAACGCCCTGATCAACCTGCAGCACGCCTGGCTTAGCCGTGAAATTCTCGGCGCAACGTTATACGGCGCGGCGGTGGGCGTGACGTTTTTGGCAAAAGGGCATAAAGTGTCGGCGGTTCTGGCTTCTGTTCTCGGGATCGCACTGGTGGCGGTTCAGGGGATGACCTATGCCGCCCCGGCAATGGTGGCGATCGCCAACGGTCTGACAATGCTGCTGTTTTTCATTACGGTGTGGGTGATGGGCTGCGCGGCGATTCCGCTGCTTAACCTCGCGCCTGCCGTTGCCGCATTACGCCAGGGAATTATTGTTTGTATGGCGGTCATGATTGCCGCGCCTGTTATCTGGCTAAGCGGCGGCACTATCATGCAGATGACGGCGCATGCCTGGCTGACGTCGCCGCTTTATCTCGCAAGCCTGGTGTGTCTGGCGGTGGCCTTTGCGCTCAGCCGCCAGGGCGAGCGTCGTGCAAAAGCGCTCTTTGTCCTGCTGTTTGTTGGCGTATTCCTGAGTCGTCTGACGTTCTTTGGCGATACGGTCAGCACTATCGTCAATATCGGTCATTTGTACTGATCGTGAGGTAATAAAAACCCCTGTCAGGCGTTAACCTGGCAGGGGTTTTCTTTAGTAACGGTGAGGCTGTTAACGCACGACCAGCACCGGCAGCGTCGCGTGGCGAACTACGCTGGAAGCATTTGAGCCGAGCAGATGGGTGCTGATTGATGGGTTACGCGATCCAATGACGACCACATCCGCATTCAACTCTTCACCCAACTCGTTGACCACGTCACGGACGCTGCCAAAGCGGACGTGTTGTTTAATACGGGAAGGATCGATGCTGAAGTGACCAACCATCGTTTGCAGACGGGTTTCCGCTTCGTGTTGCAGATGCTCTTCAAAACGACGGACATCGGCCGCAAAGCGGTGCAGGCTTAAGCTCGCTGAGCCTGGCAGCACATGCAGCAGATGGATAACCCCTTTATCCTGGGCCAGAAATTCTGCATGGCGAATAGCCTTGTCGCTCAGTTCCATTTCGAATACATCAACAGGCATTATGATTGTGTTGTACATAAACATTCTCCTTGTCATTACATGAACACATAACAGCATAGTATTAAAAATGATTCTGTCAGTCACGACACAGATTTATGTTTTGCGAACAGGAAAGAAAGCGAGGAGCAGGGAAATCTAACCGGAAAGAGGATGCGGATGCATCCCCTGTAAGATAAAGCGCGTGGCTTTGATAAGACAGAGTTAGCGCAGGTAGTCGCCTGCAGCTTCAGGCTGGTACTCAAGCTCGATGACTTCGAGGTGCGTTGAGGTCCCGCCAGGCAGTTCCCAGTGAATAGTGTCGCCAACGTGCAGGCCCAGAAGTGCAGCGCCGACAGGTGCCATTACCGAAAGCTGTGTGCTGCTGTCAGTCATATTGGCCGGATACACCAGGGTACGCACACGGACTTCGCCATCACTCAGATTGCGGAATTTCACGCGGCTGTTCATGGTTACGACATCGTGCGGCATGGTTTCTGGAGAACACATTTGGGCACGATCCAGCTCGGCGTTCAGGGCGTCGGCAATCGGTAAACCAGCAAACGCAGGTTGCTCCAACAGGCGGTCAATGCGTTCCGCATCGAGGTCGTTAATGATGATAGTTGGTCTGGACATTTATTACTCCATGTCGTCGAAACTGCGGGTGCGCAGGTAAATAATCCCAAAAGAAAACCCTCACCGTCAGGCGGCAAGGGTTTAGCTTTTATGATGATACTGAGACTTACCCCATGTTTGAAGTGATTTAGTTCACATTCAGGTAAATCATCAATTTTGTCGCATATAGTGTGATTTTAGCCGAAAAACGTGATCGTTCTCCAATTTGCATTATGCTTTTTAAGCGCTCGCTACGGGCGCGTCAAACAACTCAGTGTTCCGCGACAGGAGATCTCATGAGCGAGTACGACAAACTTACCTTGAAAGACGGCAGCTATTTGCATTTTAAAGACTGGGGAAGTGGACAGCCTATCGTCTTCAGCCATGGTTGGCCGTTGACGGCAGATGCGTTTGAAGATCAGATGCTGTTCCTCGGGTCGAAAGGATTTCGTGTAATCGCCCATGACAGGCGCGGCCATGGGCGTTCGGCTCAACCCTGGGATGGCCACAATATGGATCAGTATGCTGACGATCTGGCTGAACTGACCGCGCATCTCAATCTTAAAGATGCTGTTCATGTCGGACACTCTACCGGCGGTGGGGAAGTGGCGCGCTACATAGGTCGCCATGGAACGCAGCGGGTGGCAAAAGCGGTGTTAATCGGCGCGGTGACGCCCATTATGATCAAGACCGACTTTAATCCAAATGGCGTGCCGAAAGAGGTGTTTGATGGCATCCGTGAAGGGGTGATAAACGATCGCGCTGCCTTTTTCTATGAACTGACCGCAGCATTCTATGGCTACAACCGCCCGGGTGCGAACGAGTCAAAAGCCGTTCGCGAAAGCTTTGTTGAACAGGGCTTACAAGGTTCCATCAAAGCGTTGTACGACTGTATTCACGCGTTTTCAGAAACCGACCTGCGTGAGGACCTCAAAAAAATGACCATTCCGACGCTGGTTATCCACGGTGATGACGATCAGATTGTCCCGTTTGAAACCTGCGGAAAGGTCGCGGCGGAAATACTGCCGGACTCGCAGCTGAAGGTGTATGTCGGCGGCTCGCATGGTATTTGCACCACCCATAAACAACAGATCAACGGCGATCTGCTCAACTTTATTCAATCGTAATCTTTTGAGAACGTATAACGCTGATCCGCCCGATGGGGGTCAGCGTTATGCCCGGTAGCGAGTTTCAGTATCCCACTTTATCGATAATAAACTGTTTACCGCAGTTACCCGGATGCGGCTGCGGTAAGAATGACTGTGGGGATAACGTCTGGTTGATGGTGTCTGCCTTCAGGGACAACTGGATCTCGGTGAGATACGCCGGATTGCCGTGGCAGCTTAGCTTCACGGCTTTGATGCTCTCTTGGCCCCAGCTTTTGGCAATGGCGGCGTCAAATGCGCTACGGCTGACGGTTTTGCCGTAGTTTTCCGCCAGGAATTTGCCCGCGTGACTGTTCTTAACCTCGTTATTTAGCCGTACCATCGTGCCGAAATACTCGTCGGGATCAAAGCCGAAACAGGCGCCATGTTTGGCATACTCGTAACGTTCCAGACAAGTTCTCCCGCCTGCGCCGGGCATTACGGCGCTGAGTTTTGCCGCGCTTTCCAGCGACAGCCCGGTTTCGGGGGCCGCGCATTTACGGCTGGCGCGTGCTTCAGGCAGGTTGGGAATAGGGCGAGTCGCGCAGCCAAAGCGCATCCAGCGGCGGTTGTCTACTCCACGGGCGGCGATGGATTTTGGCAGGCTGGGCCATAAACCGTGAACGGTCAGGAAATCCGCTTTGTTCGCGCTCTCTTTTTGCAAACGACATTCGTCAGGCTCCTGACGATTACGCTCGTGTTGACTCTGACAAAATCCGGTTTGCCAGGAGAGGGCCAGCACGTAGCTGTCAAAATCAGCGTACTGTTTTGCCAGAAGTTCATCGGCCTGAGCCGCAGAAACGGGCAGCAGGAGTGCTGCCAGCAACGAAGAATAACGCCATGTTGATGTCATGATGATTTCGGATACTTATATAAATTCTGAATATCATCTATTTAATCATAAAAAATGCCAGTCAGGTTTAGCTGACTGGCATCATTTTCATCAGGCGTGAACCAGGATGATTAGCTCCACATTGCCAGAATCGGCCAGCCGACCAGCAGAAGCATAGAGATGTAGATAACGCCGAAGATAGCACCCAGACGCCAGTAGTCTTTGGACTTCACATAACCACAGCCGTAGATGATAACGCCAGGGCCCGTTGCATACGGAGTCAGACAGCCCATGATACCGATAGACAGTACCAGCAGGATACACAGGTGTTCCATTGGAACGCCCGGGATGCCTTTACCGACGGCCAGAATAACCGGCAGCATGGTGGCAGTGTGTGCGGAAAGGCTGGCAAACAGGTAGTGAGCAAAATAGAACACCAGCACCAGAACGATCACGGTCGCGTTAGGCGAGAAGCCTTCCAGGTGCGTGCTCATGGTGTTGGCGAACCAGTCGATGAAGCCTGAACGGGTTAAACCATTCGCCATAACGACCAGCGTGGCGAGGTTGACCAGGGTGTTCCATGCGCTGTTATAGCGGGTAATGTCTTTCCACGGTACCACGTGCAGCGCCAGCATCAGGGAAACGGCGAGCAGGCCTACTGCGGTTGCATCAATCAGTTTACCGCCGAAGACCCACAGACCCAGGCTGAGCAGAACCAGACCGATCAGGGTCAGCTCTTTGCGCGTCAGTTTACCCATGGTTTTCAGTTCATCACCGGCCCATGCGGCAACTTCAGCACTGTGAGTGACTTCTGGCTTGTACAGAACATAGGACAGCCACGGAGCAACGATCAGCAAAATAATACCCACCGGCAGGAAGCTGAGGAACCATTGCAGCCAGCTGATTTGAATACCGGCAATTTTGTTGACGAATTCCAGACCCAGCACGTTAGGCGCAGCGCCGGTAACGAACATAGAGGAGCTCAGGCTGGTACTGATGACCATCATCCACATCAAATATCCACCGATACGGCGTGCGGAAGGATCGTTCGGGAATGACTTAAACAGCGGCGGCAGGTTTTTAATTACCGGGAAAACGGTGCCACCGGTACGCGCGGTGTTGGACGGTGTAAACGGCGCCAGCAGAATGTCGATGATAACAATCGCATAGCCCAGCGTCAGGGTACGTTTACCCATGAATTTCACCAGGAACAGTGCGATACGACGACCCAGACCGGTGACTTCATAACCCAGTGCGAAGATAAACGCACCGAACACCAACCACACGGTGGTGCTGGAGAAGCCTGCCAGACCCCATTTCAGCGCTTGCTTACCCGCTTTAAACGCCGGGTCGGCCAGTTCGGAAGCATCAAACAGCAGATAGTTGCTGCCGATAACGCAGATCGTGACGGCGATAAAGCTGATCGCTGTTGCCGGAATTGGCTCAAGGATCATACCGACGATCATCGCCACAAATACAGCAAAGTAGTGCCAGGCCTGTGGGGGCATTCCATCGGGTACAGGGATAAGAAACATGACGCCCATTACAACCAGCGGGGCCAATAACTTCCATATTTTATCTTTTGCTAAAGACATGTGTGTGATTCTCCGGAAAGGATCTTTAATTGTGATAATGATGAACTTGTGAAATCTGAGCTAAGAACCAGGTGACGATCAGCAGATCGGCGCAGCCTCCAGGACTGAGGTTGCGTTCAATGCACTGTTGGTCGAACTGGCGCAGGTATTCGAGATCGGCAGGGGTGCGAACTCCCCCTTGCTGCAACAGGGAGGTGGCCTGCTGCTGTAGCCAACGCAGACCTTCTGCGCCGCCACGTGAAGCCACGTTGGTGTCGCCGTTGATAGACATCAGCAGCAATAATGTGTCGAGTAACGCCAGTTCAGGGTCGCGGCCCTGAGTCAGCAGTGCGCGGTAGTGCGGCAGGGCATGCTGGATGACTAGCGGGTACCCCGCTTCGGCTTCGCCCCGTGCGCCGGTTAATCCCAATTGCTGATAAAGACGTTGGCCAGCCGTGAGTTGTTGATTGTTCTGGCGCAGTTCGCGCTCGGTCAGGCCACGGCAAAATGTTGCTGCCGTAGAGCAAATGGTTTCAGCGGTGACAGTCAGTTGGAGCTGGTGTAGGCGGCCAATGGCGGCGCACAGCAGCCCCAGTGAAAAGATGCTCCCTTTATGGGTGTTTACCCCGGCGGTGGCGCGAAACATATCGGCTTCGCAGGCCATGCCCAGCGGACGCAGTCCTTTCAGCACATCTTCAGGTGACAGCTGCGCGCTAAACGCCCCATATTCAATAAAACGTGGCAGCCACGCCTGAATCGCTTCAGCGCTGCGATGAAAATCTTCCAGCGCCATATCTTTATGCGCGCCGTTGTTAATACGATCCACCAGACCGGGTTTGGGCGACAGGTTGACTTCAGTCAACATAGCCCGCCACGCAAGCGTTGCGTAAGCATCAGGCAGATCCAGAGGAAGGACTGCGTTATTGGTTGATGTTGCGGGAATCGGCATCATGCAGCAGTGCCTCCATCTGAGAAAGTAAGTCGGAAAGCGCGTGGGTTTTACCCCGCGCACAGTCGGCAGCACTTTGCTCGCACAACAGACAGCGGCGGGCAGGGAGTGCGAAATGACGCCGGGACAGAATTTCCCCCTCAGGGGTCAGGACATCGATGTCCCATAACCGTCCCAGCGGGTGTGAATGCTCAAGTTCAATCGTGGCGAGCTTGAGGTCGTGGGCCGGAGCCTCAACAGACAAAAGACCTTCCGGACCGCTGGCAGAAACCAGCGCCGTTTGCTCCCTGACAATCCAGGCGGATTTTTCCGCCAGCGCGAGCAGGGCGGTGACGCCGTGATTAAAGATGCGACGAGTTAATTCGCTGTCTTTAATCGGACCCGGTGCGACCACGGTAAACGAGACCAGCGCCGCGTGGTGGCGGGTCAGCCAGGCATGTTGCCTTGCTTGCCTCTCATCACGGCTGGCGAGCAGCTCGGGAATAGAAACCGCGTGTTGGGTGGCGTGTTCAGGGAGCAGGTGCATGGCTTATTCCTTCACCTGATGCACAACGTCAATCACCGAGCCATCGCGGTAACGCACAACGGCAATCACGCGGTCGGTAAAGTCGATAGCGCGTGGCTGACCGGTGAGCTGCTGTGCGCGTTCGCGCAGCCATTCAATGGACACCACTTTCATACCGGCTTCTTTCAGACGTTCTGCCAGTTCTGGACGCGCAGGGTTAACGGCGATACCGTGGTCAGTGACCAGAATGTCAACACTGGAGCCTGGCGTTACGCAGGTCAGCACGTTATCAACCAGCGTCGGGATGCGCCCACGAACCAGCGGAGCGACGATGATGGAAAGCGCAGCCGCAACCGCGGTATCGCAGTGACCACCGGATGCGCCGCGCAGTACGCCGTCAGAACCGGTCAGTACGTTCACGTTGAAGCTGGTATCAACTTCCAGCGCGCTCAGCACCACGACGTCCAGACGATCGACAGATGCGCCTTTCGAGCCCCAGTTGGCATACTGGTTAGCGCTGATCTCAATGTGGTTTGGGTTGCGGGCCAGAGACTCCGCCGCGTTACGGTCAAAGCTCTGTACGTCCAGCAGTTTGCGGATCAGGCCTTTTTCGTGCAGATCAACGATGGTCGCGGTGATGCCGCCCAGCGCAAAGTCAGCGCGGATATCGCGGCTGCGCATTTTGTCTTCCAGGAAACGTGTAACGGCCAGAGAAGCGCCGCCGGTTCCTGTCTGCAGTGAAAAGCCTTCATTGAAGTAACCGGAGTTAGCAATGACGTCTGCCGCACTTCGGGCGATTAACAGTTCACGCGGGTTGGTGGTCATGCGGGTCGCATCGGCACCGATTTTGTCCGCATCGCCGACCTGGTCGATCTGCACGATCAGATCCACCTGATCTTGTGTAATGCTGGCCGGGTTATGCGGATAGGTCAGCAGCTGTTCAGTCAGCAGGACAACCTGTTTCGCGTTTTCGGCATCGACGCGGGCATAGCCCAGTGAGCCGCAGCACGCTTTACCGGTATAACCGTTGGCGTTGCCAAACGGGTCGCAGGACGGTACGCCGAGGAACGCCACATCAATGCTGAGTTCGCCGCTTTGTACCAGGTGTACACGGCCGCCGTGGGAGTGAATCTGTACCGGCTCGGCCAGCAGGCCACGTGAGATCTCTTCCGCCAGCGGACCACGCAGGCCGGAGGTATAAATACGGCTAACCACGCCCTGGCGGATGTGCTCAACCAGCGGAGCATGGCAGTCGCTCAGGGAGCTGGAGGCCAGCGTCAGATTTTTAAAGCCCATACTGGCGATGGCGTCCATCACCAGGTTAATCGTCAGATCGCCGCCGCGGAAAGCGTGGTGAAAAGAGATGGTCATGCCGTCCTGTAAACCGGAACGGCGAATGGCGTCTTCCAGGTTAGCGCACAGCTTTTTGTCGCGCGGTTTTTGCGCCTGCAGTTCTACTTTTGCGGTGCTCTGATAAGCGGAAAGCTCACTTTCTGCATGACGGCTCCAGGTCGCCACGCGATCCTGGCGTTGAGACTGTTCGATTTTCTGCGTCATTTTTTTGCCTTATTCTTCGCGAATGCCGGAAAGTTCTGCACGGGAGATAACCAGAAGGGCGCGCTCGATAACCGGGCTGTCGACCATTTTGCCGTTCAGGGAAACTACGCCACGGCCTTCGCGAGCGGCGGCTTCAGCGGCTTCTACCACCAGGCGCGCGTGAGCCAGCTCTTTACGCGTCGGGGCGTACAGGTTGTGCAGGAGTTCGATCTGGCGCGGGTTGATGAGCGACTTGCCGTCAAAACCCAACTGCTTGATGTGTGAGGCTTCGTGCAGGAAACCTGCTTCGTTGTTGGCATCGGAATATACGGTGTCGAACGCCTGAATGCCGGCAGAGCGTGCCGCCTGCAAAATAGAGCAGCGGGCAAACAGCAGTTCAGTCCCTTCCGGGGAGCGTTCAGTGCGCAAGTTACGCACATAATCTTCCGCGCCCAGGGCAATACCGATCAGGCGCTCGGAAGCGTGGGCAATTTCTACCGCACGGGTAATGCCTAACGGCGATTCAATAGCGGCTAACAGACCAGTGCTGCCGGGTTCACGGCCACAGGCTTTCTCGATACGCAGGATTTCGCTTTCGATGTCGATAACATCCTGCGCGGTATCGGTCTTCGGTAAACGCACGATGTCTGCGCCGCCACGTACCACGGCTTCGAGATCGTTAATGCCCCATTCGGAGTCGAGGGCGTTTACGCGCACGATAGTTTCAACGTCGTGATACAGCGGATGCTGCAGCGCGTGGTACACCATACGACGAGCAGTATCTTTCTCGCGCAACGCGACGGAGTCTTCGAGGTCGAACATCAGCGCATCTGCCGGGTAGATGAACGAGTTGCTGACCATGGCGGCATTGGCACCCGGTACGAACAGCATGCTGCGGCGGGTACGGGTTTTACGTTGCTGCAAAGATTCGCTAATCACTGGCAATCCTCCCATGGCAGTGCCGGAATACCGCCAGCGCGGGCCAGTAGTGCTTCCAGTCGCGCACGTAAAATGCAGTCCAGTGCGCCTTTATCATCAACATTTAATTGCACGCCGCGTACGTTGTAGCGGGACAGAACGTCCAGGATGGTGGCCCGAATGGCATCACCGAACTGCTTTTCGACGCTACTGTTAACCTGCAGGTCAATATCCTGCGAATCGAGCGGGGCGATGCGAATCATCACATCACCGGACTCGAGTGTGCCTGCTACGGCTGCCTGGTTTATTTTCATTTTTCACCTGTTGCTAATGCGGGGGTATTTTGGCGGACTGCCGCACCCGATGAGGCTCGCTCAACCATGCTTTGCAGATAATGCAGCGTGGCGTCAGGGACCAGGGATGCGATAGCCGTGAGATCTTTTTTAACCAGCAGCTTGCGCACCCAGGAGGCGGAAATCGGCATCTCCTGGAAGCACAGCCGCTCAATTTCCACCAGTTCAATCGGTGGGGCGGGAAGCGTTGGGGTCTCCAGCCAGTAGCGCATATCATTGTTGTACTGGGAGGTGACGGTGCAATACGGCTCCGTACCGACGAAGCGGTGCGTAACGCCGAGAGCCGGGGCCAGATACTGGCGGAAGATTTTCAGGTCTATTTCGGTGTAGCAGTGGTTAATAACGCTCTGCTCTTTGATGAAGTAGCACGGGAACGTGGCGCGGGAAATGATGTATTCCGAACCGCGATGTACGGTTAAACGTGGAATGTCTTTGGTCCCTTTAAGCACCAGATCCAGTCGGTCTTCATACGGAAAACGCGAGGTATCTTCTTTCACCAAAAACAGATGCAGCCAGTCGCATTGCGCGGCCGCCTGTTGGATCAGAAAACGGTGTCCGTTGGTGAAGGGGTTGGCGTTCATGACGATACAACCAATTTTTTTCCCTTCACGACGCTGTTTCGCCAGTGATTCTGCATAGCGTTTCAGACGTGTGGTGCTGTTTTCCATGAGCACCATAATGCCGGGGACGCTGGTCAGAGTAGAAAAACCACACTGCTTAAACAGCGACTCGTACTCGGTTTTTGTATAGATGAAGAGGTGCGTGCAGTGGCGCTCATAGGCGAGGTTGATTAACTCGGTCGCCAGCGTCAGCGCTAAGCCTTCACCCCTTACGGATTCGCAGATGGCGACGCATTTTATGATATTGCCGGCAATGCCGCCGCAGGCGATCAGGCGGTCATCACGGGTAACGGTGATAAATACTTCGACGGTGGTATCAACGCTCAAATCATTCTCTTTCAGAAATTGCGCGATAGCCGCCATCTTTTTATTTTCTGAGCGTTTAACTTGCGTGAATATATTATTACCGAACATAGTAAATAGAGCCCCGATGCTATATTTGTTACTGGGTTTCTGTTTTTGTTGCCCTGTTTAGCAACCTGATAACGTTTTGTTTGCAATTGAAGGGGGTGTTTTTTTATTACGACGTATTTCTTTTTTCCCCTGCTGCATACATCGTAAGGAGTATTTTGGAGGTAATTTTTGATTTATTTCACAATAAGTTAGAAGGTTTTAATGTGTTTTATGGTTTTAAGTTTTTTAATTAATTTAACTCCGAAATAGCGTGTGGTTTTAATTTGTTTAATTGATTTAAGGTGGGGAATCTGCAACGATCCTGTTTTATACCGTGACTTGTAAATAAAACATTTTCATTACAACTACAATAAAAAATAAGTTTCGGATAACGTCGCTGAGGAAGAAATATGGCAAAGCAGAAAAATAAAACACGGTTTCCTTTTTTTCGCAGTCTGGCGTTTCCACTGCGTATCTTTCTGCTTATTTTGGTCGTTTCTGTTTTTATTATCGCCGCGTTAGCACAATACTTCACCGCCAGCTTTGAAGATTATCTGGCAACGCATGTCCGCGATATGGCGATGAATCAGGCCAAAATCATCGCCTCTAACGACAGTATCATCACGGCGGTGAAGCATCGTGATTACAAGCGTCTGGCGACCATTGCCGATAAACTGCAGAGCGGGACAGACTTCGACTATGTGGTTATCGGAGATACCCACTCTATCCGTCTTTATCATCCGAATCCGGAAAAAATTGGCTACCCGATGCAGTTCACGAAACCCGGCGCGCTGGAAAAAGGGGAGAGTTACTTTATTACCGGCAAAGGGTCAATCGGGATGGCGATGCGTGCCAAAACGCCCATCTTTGATGACGATGGCAAAATCATTGGCGTGGTCTCAATTGGCTATCTGATCAGTAAAATTGATAGCTGGCGCTCTGACTTCTTACTCCCAATGGCAGGCGTGTTTATCCTGCTGTTGCTGGTACTTATGCTGCTCTCCTGGTTTTTTGCCGCCCATATTCGACGGCAGATGCTGGGGATGGAGCCCAAACAAATCGCGCGGGTGGTGCGTCAGCAGGAAGCGCTATTTAGCTCGGTGTATGAAGGATTGATCGCCGTGGATCCTGATGGGTATATCACCGCCATAAACCGCAGCGCGAGGAAAATGCTGGGGCTGTCTTCGCCTGGGCGAAAGTGGCTGGGAAAACCGGTGAGTGAGGTGGTTCAGCCGGCTGACTTTTTCATCCAGCAGATTGCGGAACAACGACAGGACGCGATGGTGAACTTTAATGGCCTGAGCGTTATCGCTAACCGTGAGGCGATTCGCTCCGGCGATGAACTGCTTGGGGCAATCATCAGTTTTCGTAGTAAAGATGAAATTGCTACCCTTAATGCGCAATTAACGCAGATCAAACAGTATGTAGAGAGCCTGAGAACGCTGCGTCATGAGCACCTGAACTGGATGTCGACCATTAACGGCCTGCTGCAAATGAAAGAGTATGACCGGGTGCTGGCTATGGTTCAGGGAGAGTCACAGGCACAGCAGCAACTGATTGACAGCCTGCGCGGTGCCTTTGCCGATCGTCAGGTGGCGGGTCTGTTATTTGGCAAGGTGCAGCGCGCGCGGGAGTTGGGCCTTACCATGACCATCGTTCCAGGCAGCCAACTGCATCAACTTCCCGAGGGGCTGGACAGCACAGAGTTTGCAGCAATTGTTGGCAATCTGCTTGATAATGCATTTGAAGCGAGCTTGCGCACCCAGCAAGGCAACAAGGTCGTCGAGCTCTATTTAAGCGATGAAGGAGATGACGTGATCATCGAAGTTGCCGATCAGGGATGCGGTGTACCGGAAGCATTGCGTGAAAAAATATTTGAGCAGGGTGTGAGCACCCGTACCGATGAACCCGGTGAACATGGCATCGGTTTGTATCTGATTGCAAGTTATGTGAGGCGCTGTAACGGGGTGATTACGCTCGAAGATAACTCCCCTTGCGGCACCTTATTTTCTTTATTTCTTCCGAAAGTGAAAAAAAATAATGACGGAACCATTAACGCTGTTGATCGTTGAGGATGAAACGCTACTGGCGGAAATGCATGCTGAATATATCCGCCATATACCGGGCTTTAGCCAGATATGGCTGGCGGGTAATCTTGCGCAGGCGAGGATGATGATTGAGCGTTTTAAGCCCGGTCTGATACTGCTCGACAACTACTTGCCGGACGGCAAGGGAATTACGTTGTTGCATGAGCTAACCCAGGCGCGATATCCGGGTGGCGTGGTGTTTACCACGGCGGCCAGCGACATGGAAACGGTCTCCGAGGCCGTGCGCAGCGGCGCGTTTGATTATCTGGTCAAACCTATCGCTTACGAGCGGTTGGGGCAGACGCTTACGCGGTATCAACAGCGCAGACGCATGCTGGCAGGCAATGACAGCGCCAGTCAAAAGCAGATTGATGAAATGTTCAATGCCTACGCGCGCGGCGAGCCGAAGGGCGATTTGCCGACCGGGATTGACGCCTTAACGCTGAATGCGGTATTGAAATTATTTGCCGATCCGACGGTACATCATACTGCGGAAACGATCGCTCAGGCGCTTACTATCAGCCGTACCACCTCCAGACGCTATCTGGAGTATTGTGCCAGCCGCCATTTGATTATTGCGGAGATTATTCACGGGAAGGTAGGCAGGCCGCAGCGTATTTATCACGGCGGCTAAATGCTGATTTCTGACGTAGGCCGGATAAGATGCTTTAGCATCGCCATCCGGCAACGGGTTGAAATGCCGGATGCGGCGTAAACGCCTTATCCGGCCTACATTTAGCTGAGTGTCAGCCGCCAACGACGGACGAAGAAGAGCCAGGTACCATCACTTCAGTGGCGATAATCACCACCAGCAGTCCAACCAGGACCGGAACCGAGGTACGTTTCACCACTTCGAACGGAGAAATCTTTGCCATCCCTGCGACAGCCACAACCACGCCGGAGACCGGGGAAATTGTGCGCCCAAGGTTTGATGCCTGCAGCATCGGGATAACAAGATAAGCCGGGTTAATGCCGGAAGAATGTGCCAGCTTAGGGATCATCTCAACGAAGGCATAGAACGGGGCGTTACCGGAGCCTGTAGTCATTGCTGCCAGCATCGTCAGGATCACCAGCACCATCATCAGAATAATGCTTGCTGAGCCAAACGAGGTAGCGATAGAGATCAGACTCTGGATAAAGCCGATTGTGCTCAGACCCTGGGCAAAAACCCCCGCCGCGACTAACAGCATTACCACGTTAGCAAAGGCATCCGCCATGCCACGGTAGGCGACTTCCAGGCCAGAGAAAACCTTCTGGGTGTTGAATCCGCGAACGAACTCCAGGACCGCAGCGATGAGCATGCACAGCACCAGAATTGTAATAATATGCAGCTGTGGACCCCATTTACCATCGAAAATCAGGACGCCAACGATCGGGGTAAACGGCAGGATTGCGTAAAACGAAGGGGCGGTAGTGGTGATTTCAGCCACATCTAACATTTCATGAGAAATGTTCTCTTTTTTATCCAGATAACGCTGCCAGAAAAAGTGGGCAATCGCCATAGCAATGATGGCGGCAATGGAAATGGGCAGCGTGGTTTTAAACGCGAAATCGATCAGCGGCATTTCCGCAGCTTTGGCAGCCAGCACCACATCACCGGATGTAGGAGAAAGGATGATTGCAGCGGGGGAGGCACAAATGGCCGCTGCGGCGCCACGGCTGATCCCAACGTTAACCATCACCGGGAACAATGTTGCCATCAGCAATACGCCCAGACCGGTTGCTGAAGAAACCGCCAGGGACATCAGGCAGGCGACAAAATAGGCGGCAATCATGAGCAGATAAGGTGAATTGATGTACTGCAGCGGCTTAGAGGCCAGCTTAACCACCATATCGTTCGCGCCAATATGCGTCATATAGGCGGCAAAACCACACAGCATCATAATCATCATGCCGAGATCGCCACCGCGGCTCATCAGCAAAATTTTAATATATTCAACAATGTCTGTTGCTGTATAGCCCGTCGTTGCTGCGCTGGAAGGCAGAACTTTATGACCCATCAGCGCACTGATAATCAGTAAAACCAGACCGCCAACAAACAGTACGCCTGTCGCGGAATAACCTTTAATGATGTAGCGCGCTACACCCACAATAACCACAACTCCAATAAGGAGTTCAATAAATGTCAACATTGTTTCCCCTGTCGCATTGCTGCCCAGAAAGTAAAAAAACTAAAAAAAGTAAAAAGTGGTGACAGAATGTGCCTAATAAACCGATAACTCTTGCTGATTGAAATCAATAAAAATACGGATTCAAGCGATGGCTAAGCCATTTTTTCAGCATCGTGGTTAAAAAAGAATCTCACAATAAAAAACTGTGAAGCGCGGCGTTGGTGTGTCTGTTTTGTGGTGATGTTGATAATTAATTGTTATTTTGTTGTTGTCTTATTTGACGTTTTCTGGAGGGAAGAGCTATTTATTGGCAATAAAGAGAAAATTGTTCCTATGAAATGACTCAATAAATAAAGGGATAATTATCTTAAAATTTATAAGCTGAGGAATATTCTGATTTTTTATCTGCGTTTTTTTGTTAAGCTAACATTAAGGTTGGGTTTGCTATAATTAATAATAAATCCCAGGATGGTAATTAAGTTGTGATTGTCGCTAAACGATATTTTCTCATTTTTTCATTTCTTTTTATTCAGTTAGCTTTCATTCCCCAGGGTGCTGCTGAAGACAAAGGCTGGTTCGCTACTTTTAAAGATAATGTTAGTGAGACCTGGCAGCAGCCGGAACATTATGATCTGTATGTACCTGCTATTACGTGGCATGCACGTTTTGCCTACGATAAAGACAAAACGGATCGCTACAATGAACGCCCATGGGGGGCTGGATTTGGCCAATCCCGTTGGGATGATAAAGGTAACTGGCACGGGCTCTATATAATGGCCTTTAAGGATTCCTACAATAAATGGGAACCGATCGGCGGCTATGGCTGGGAAAAAACCTGGCGGCCGCTGGCCGATGAAAACTTCCATACAGGTCTCGGTTTTACCGCCGGTTTTACCGCGCGTGATAACTGGAACTACATTCCTGTACCCGTGCTGTTACCGCTGGCATCAATTGGCTATGGTCCGGCAACGTTTCAGATGACCTACATTCCAGGAACGTATAACAACGGCAACGTCTACTTTGCCTGGATGCGTTTCCAGTTTTGATAGACTACCTGTATTGTCAGGTGGTTTATTAAAAATCCTTTTAAAAACATATTGTTATGAAGTTTAACTGAAAAATAACGCGACATTTATCACTTTTTGATAAAGTTCGACTGGACAAAGTGCACCACAATTGTTGTACTGATACCCGACACAGCATTTGTGTCTATTTTTCATGTAAAGGTAATTTTGATGTCTAAGATTAAAGGTAACGTTAAGTGGTTTAATGAGTCCAAAGGATTCGGTTTCATTACTCCGGAAGATGGCAGCAAAGACGTGTTCGTACACTTCTCTGCAATCCAGACCAATGGTTTTAAAACTCTGGCTGAAGGTCAGCGTGTAGAGTTCGAAATCACTAACGGTGCCAAAGGCCCTTCTGCTGCAAACGTAATCGCTCTGTAAGCATACGACAGCAAGCATTCAAAACCCGCTTAATTGCGGGTTTTTTTCGCTCTAATGTGCGGGCGAGGCAGAAACCAGCCAGAATGCGAGGGCGGTCATCGCGAATGACCCCAATAGATTCACCAGCACATTCACCATAGCCCAACCAAAGCGTCCTTCCTGTAGCAAAAACACCACTTCTGCAGAGAAAGTGGAAAATGTTGTTAGTCCTCCGCAAAAGCCAGTAGTAATCAGTACCTTCCACATTGGGTCAATGTTTGTCATGCGATTAAACCATGCCAGGCCCATACCAATGATAAATGCCCCAATTAAGTTTGCAGCCAGCGTACCGAATGGAATGGCCTGATGCAGCGGGTTAAACCGCATGCTCAGCATCCATCTTGCTACGCTACCTGTACCACCACCAATAAAAACCGCTAAAAGGAGTTGTAACACTGCGTAATCCTGCTATTTGATTGTATAGAGAGTGAGTGTAACGCTGAATAATCGTTGTTGGCGAGCTTAACAAAGTTTTCTGGAGGGAATATGTTCGTTGCTGCAGGGCAATTTGCCGTGGGTCCTTCATGGGAGAAAAATGCAGAAACCTGTGCCTTACTGATGTCTCAGGCAGCAGGCGAGGGAGCATCGCTACTGGTATTACCGGAGGCATTGCTGGCGCGTGACGATTTTGACCCTGACATGTCAGTGAAATCAGCCCAACTGTTAGAAGGTGGGTTTCTGACGCGTTTGTTGCGAGAAAGTGCGCAAAATGAGATGACAACAATCCTGACCATTCATGTTCCCTCTGTGCCTGGTCGTGCCTATAACATGCTGGTGGCGTTACGGGCAGGGCAGGTTGTGGCCCATTACGCGAAATTACATCTCTATGACGCTTTTTCCATTCAAGAATCACGTAATGTGGATGCAGGGGACGCCATAGCGCCGCTGCTGGACGTAGACGGATTAAAAGTAGGGCTAATGACCTGCTATGACCTGCGCTTCCCCGAGCTGGCGCTGGCGCACGCGCTGCAGGGGGCTGAAATCCTCGTTTTACCCGCGGCCTGGGTGCGGGGATCGTTAAAAGAGCATCACTGGGCTACACTTTTGGCAGCAAGAGCGCTGGATGCCACGTGTTATCTGGTAGCGGCTGGAGAGTGCGGTAACAAGAATATTGGCCAAAGTCGGATTATCGATCCTTTAGGCGTGACCATTGCAGCAGCGGCAGAAACGCCCGCGCTAATCATAGCCGAGGTTTCCGGCGAGCGGGTGAGGCAGGTCAGGGCGCAACTTCCGGTATTAAGTAACCGACGCTTTGCGCCACCGCAATTATTATGACGTTTTTTTAAACAAGGCTTGATTCACCTTGTTACAGATTGCTATTGTGTGCGCGCGTCGAAAGGCCGTTAATATTCTCAGGTTAATATGGCGCTTTATGCAGCCTGGTTTAAGTCAAGAAGGTATCTATGGGTGAGATTAGTATTACCAAACTGCTGGTGGTTGCCGCACTGGTTGTTCTGCTGTTTGGTACCAAGAAGTTACGTACACTGGGTGGAGACCTGGGGACGGCAATCAAGGGCTTCAAGAAAGCGATGAACGACGATAATGCCGATGCCAAGAAAGAGGCTGATGGTAGCGTTCAGGCTGAGAAGCTTTCTCATAAAGAGTAATGTCAGGAGCATGAAGCTCATACTGCAAACTCTGAATGAAAAAAAACCGGCGATTTGCCGGTTTTTTTATTGCTGATATGTAAGTGATTATTACACGGTTACTTCACTTCCAGCCCTTTGGCCTGCATGTCAGCATGGTATGAAGAGCGAACGAATGGACCACACGCAGCATGGGTAAAGCCCATAGCCATAGCTTCTGCTTTCATCTCATCGAACTCATCCGGGCTTACATAGCGTTGCACCGGCAGGTGATGGCGGCTTGGCTGTAAATACTGCCCCAGCGTCAGCATGGTCACGCCATGGCTGCGCAGGTCGCGCATGACCTCAATGATTTCAGCATTGGTTTCGCCCAGACCCACCATCAGACCCGACTTGGTCGGAATCTCCGGGTGTGCTTCCTTGAAACGTTCCAGAAGCTTCAGCGACCAGTTATAGTCAGCCCCAGGGCGTACATTGCGATAAATACGCGGTACGTTTTCGAGGTTGTGGTTAAACACGTCCGGCGGTGTGGCGGTGAGGATATCCAGCGCGCGATCCATACGACCACGGAAGTCAGGCACCAGCGTTTCGATTTTAATCGACGGGCTTTTCTCACGAATAGCGGTGATGCAGTCAGCAAAGTGCTGGGCGCCGCCGTCACGCAGATCGTCGCGGTCAACGGAGGTAATGACCACATAGCGCAGCGCCATGTCCGCAATTGTCTGAGCCAGTTTTAACGGCTCGTTAGCATCAGGAGCAACCGGACGGCCATGGGCAACGTCGCAGAATGGGCAACGGCGGGTACAGATTGCGCCGAGGATCATAAAGGTTGCAGTGCCGTGATTGAAACATTCAGCCAGGTTAGGGCAGGAAGCTTCTTCGCAGACAGAGTGCAGGCCATTTTTGCGCATTGCCGCTTTGATGCCCTGGATGCGAGTGGAGTCCGCTGGCAGTTTTATTTTCATCCATTCCGGTTTACGCAGCAGGGCTTCACGCTCTGTTGCCACATTTTTTACCGGGATAAGAGCCATCTTATCGGCATCGCGGTATTTAACACCGCGTTCCATCACAATGGGTTTACTCATAGCTTGCGTGTTCCAGTTGCGAATTACGAAGGAAAGCGTTTCAATTCAAGGGAATGTTGCATTTATCAACTATTTTTGAATTAGTGATACGCAGTATATCATTGAAACGGGCCAGAAAGCAGCCTGACAGGCTGGCAAAATGTAAAATAGTTGTTGTTTTGTGCCATTTGCCACAACATATGCCGTGGCAAAGTATGAGCGTATTTTCAGTCCACGATGTACTCGTGCGGTGGGTTACCTAACAGCGTCAGAATGTTGGCCAGCAGGCGTGGGCGAATGCTCTCAGTCGTGGCGGCGCTATCCCACTGCGATACCTTCGCCATCTCCATTCCGGCATAGCCACAAGGATTGATACGCAGGAAAGGCGACAAGTCCATATCCACGTTAAGCGCTAAGCCGTGAAATGAACATCCTTTACGAATACGTAACCCCAAAGAGCAGATTTTCTTCTCACCAACGTAAACGCCAGGCGCATCGGCTCGCGGGTGAGCGTCAATGCCGATTTCCGCCAGGGTATTGACGACGGTTTGCTCTAACAGCGTAACCAGTTCGCGAACGCCAAGTTTACGACGCTTCAGGTTTAACAGCACATACATGACCTGCTGGCCCGGCCCGTGGTAGGTCACCTGGCCGCCACGATCGCTCTGGATCACCGGAATATCTCCGGGCATCAGTACGTGTTCTGCTTTACCTGCCTGACCCTGGGTAAAGACAGGATAATGCTCTACCAGCCAGATTTCATCATGGCTGTTTTCATCGCGGGTATCGGTAAATTCGTGCATGGCCAGAGAGACTGGCTCGTAAGGTTGAAGACCGAGCTGGCGGACCAGAATTTTATCCTGATACAAAACGGCATCTCCGTAAATACTCACACAGAGTAGGGAATGTTAAAGAGGGGAAAAGTATATCACAGGAGGGAGGGGTTACCCGAGCGGGGATGCAGCGGGTAACCGACAGGTTTTTACAGCACCATGCGTACGATATCGATGTTACCTAATTCTTCGTACAGCGTTTCAACCTGCTCAATGTGTGTAGCAGTGATGGTGATAGAGACCGAGTGGTAGTTGCCTTTGCTGCTCGGTTTTACCGTCGGAGAGTAATCACCTGGCGCATGGCGCTGTACCACTTCAACCACCTGATCAACCAGCTCAGGCAACGCCTGCCCCATTACTTTGTAAGTAAATGGAGTAGGGAATTCAAGCAGTTCGTTAAGTTTGGTTTTCATGTCAGCTCCGGCGTTACATCAAAAAATAATAACTCCCACAGTGCGTGGGAGTTATCAGGATACCTAGTATATGGGGACGTAAATCACACTTTCAAGTGTTCGATTTTTAGCCAAACCAGTGATGGAACATTAATTTAATGTAATCAATGATTTTCCCAAAGAAGTTACCTTCAGGGATTTCCTGCAGGACCACCAGCGGGCGCTGCTCAATGGTTTTGCCATCCAACTGGAAGTTGATAGTACCGACAACCTGATTTTTCTGCAGCGGTGCGTGCAGTTCAGTGGTGTTCAGCACATAGCTTGCTTTCAGATCTTTCATGCGACCGCGTGGAATGGTCAGATAGACGTCTTTATCAACACCTAACGACGCACGATCGGTGTTACCAAACCAGGCAGGTTCTGAGGCAAATTCTTTACCTACTTTCAGCGGGTTGACGGTTTCGAAGAAACGGAAGCCCCAGGTCAGCAGTTTTTTACTTTCGGTTTCGCGGCCTTTATAGGTGCGACCACCCATGACGGCGGAGATCAGACGCATCTGGCCTTCAGTTGCTGATGCAACGAGGTTATAGCCAGCCTTATCGGTGTGACCGGTTTTGATACCGTCGACATTCAGGCTGTTATCCCACAGCAGGCCGTTGCGGTTTAGCTGACGAATGCCGTTAAAGGTGAACTCTTTTTCTTTATAGATAGAGTATTCATTAGGCACGTCACGAATTAGCGCCTGACCAATCATCGCCATGTCGCGAGCCGAGCTGTACTGGCCGTCAGCATCAAGACCATGAACGGTCTGGAAGTGGGTGTTTTTCAGGCCCAGCGCATTCACATAGCTATTCATCAGTCCGACGAAAGCATCCTGGCTACCGGCGGCGAAGTCCGCCATCGCCACGCACGCGTCGTTTCCGGATTGCAGGTTAATGCCACGGATCAGCTGAGAAACAGGAACCTGCATGCCTGGCTTAAGGAACATCAGCGATGAACCTTTGAAGACCGGGTTGCCCGTAGCCCATGCGTCATTACCGACGGTAACCAGATCGGTTTCTTTGAATTTCCCGGCTTTCATCGCCTGGCCGATGACGTAGCTGGTCATCATTTTGGTCAGGCTGGCGGGATCGCGGCGAGTATCGGCGTTCTGTTCTGCGAGAACCTTACCTGAATTGTAATCAATCAGGATATACGACTCCGCATCGATCTGCGGAACGCCCGGGATCATGGTTTTAATATTCAGGTCATCGGCATGGGCAGCAGAGAGAGAGGCTGCGCAGAGAGCCGCGGTGAGCGCCATACGCTGCACGAAACGAGCGGAAAAAGTGGTCTTCATGGTCTGAACTACGACGTCCGTGATGAAATTAAAAAAAGTGCCCTACTATAGCAAATGCATAACTGGCAGGCATCTGACTTTCCGCGTGACTTTGTTAATGTCATTTACAGAAACTGACAGTTCAGATACCTGATTTACGTTATTACACGCCGGTGATGAAGGACTGTAATTGCGCCTCGGATTGAAGACGCTGCTGCAATGCGGAAGCTTCAGTTTTGCTGGCGAACGGCCCCATCTGGATACGCCAGACTGCGCCGTTTTGTACTACCCGGCCAGGGACGCCAAACTGCTGGCTTAAACGCTTTTGATACTGCTGTGCGCGCGACTGCTCGCTGACAGCGCCAACCTGCACCACGTAGCGTCCGTTAGCGGTTGCCGCTGGAGCAGGTGCTGCGACGGCTGCTGGTGTCGCTGCCGGCGCGGTTGACGATACCGGTGCGGTGGTAGTCGGTTGTGGCGCCGGGGTCGGCTCGCTGCCTTCCAGCACACCTGCTGCGAGCGTGGTCGGCGCACCGAGGAATCCACCGCTGTTGACTGGCGCGCCGGTTGGATCATCGCTTTTCAGCGTGGAATTGCTGATTGGACGAATATCACCTTGCGGCTGACCTGCATCCGATGGCGAAGGCATGCTTCCCATATTGCCGCCACCGCTTAAATCTGGACGTGCCGGCAGGGCATAAGTTTGTTTCGCGACCGTAGTACAAGCCATTCCCGGCCCCGACAAGGAACCATCCTGGGCGACGATGATCGGGTCGATACGTACTTTGGTGTTGTTGGAGGTGTTCAGACGATCGGCAGCGGCACGCGAAAGTGAAATCACGCGATCGTTGCCATAAGGGCCGCGATCGTTAATGCGTACGACGATCATCCTGCCGTTTGCCAGGTTGGTAATTCTGGCATAGCTTGGGACTGGCAACGTCGGATGCGCAGCGGTCAGTTGCATCGGGTCGAACGCTTCGCCAGACGCGGTTAAGTTGCTTCCGGGTTCCGCATCATAAATAGCGGCGAGCCCGGCCTGACTAAAGCGGGAGGGATCCTGGACGATTTTGTAGCTTTTACCATCACGCTGGTAGTCCTGATTCGCCGTT
Source organism: Citrobacter sp. Ce104 (assembly GCF_030334595.1). Lineage (NCBI taxonomy): Bacteria > Pseudomonadati > Pseudomonadota > Gammaproteobacteria > Enterobacterales > Enterobacteriaceae > Citrobacter > Citrobacter sp. Ce104. The sequence continues at coordinate 434,796 of NZ_JAOWDP010000064.1, read as the reverse complement.
GGGTTCAGGGGTTCAAAGCGCGGATCGGCCCCGCTGATTTCAACAATCGGACCATTACACACCGCAGGCTGCGGCGCGACAGCAACCTGTTGCTGACCATCATCACTCGAACACGCCGCGAGCATTCCTGCTGCGATGCAGATACCAAGCCACTGCTTACGCATTGCGTACCCCTTACACGCTTTTCGACAACATTTTTCTATGGGTGTGGATCGACATAACAATCCCGAACCCGGCCATCAGCACGATAAGTGCCGAGCCTCCGTAACTGACCAGTGGGAGTGGAACCCCAACCACGGGCAGAATACCGCTCACCATACCAATATTTACGAAGACATAAACGAATAATATCAACATTAAGCCACCCGCCATGACGCGACCAAAGGTGGTTTGCGCGCGAGCAGCGATCCATAATCCGCGCATAATCAGCAAAATGTACAGCGTCAGTAGTATCAATATCCCCACCAGACCCAGTTCTTCCGCCAGGACTGCGAAGATAAAGTCCGTGTGGCGCTCCGGTAAAAACTCAAGCTGCGACTGCGTACCATGCAGCCAGCCCTTGCCGCGTAGCCCGCCAGAGCCAATAGCAATTTTAGACTGAATGATGTGATAGCCCGCGCCCAGCGGGTCGGTTTCCGGGTCGAGCAGCATCATGACGCGTTGACGCTGATAATCATGCATCAGGAAGAACCACAGTATCGGAATAAACGCTGCGACCAGAACCACCGCAACGCCGATTAAGCGCCAGCTCAAACCAGAAAGGAACAGGACAAACAGACCTGAAAGGGCAACCAGAATTGAGGTGCCGAGGTCAGGCTGGGCTGCGACCAGCAGCGTGGGCATAAAAATCAGCACCAGCGCAATGGCGGTATTTTTTAGCGATGGCGGGCAAACGTCTCGGTTAATAAAACGCGCGACCATCAGTGGCACGGCGATTTTGGCGATTTCTGAGGGCTGAAAACGCACAATACCTAAATCCAGCCAGCGCTGCGCGCCTTTGGAAATGGCGCCGAAGGCGTCTACCGCCACCAACAGAATAATGCAGAATATATAGAGATAGGGTGCCCACCCCTCATAAACCCGGGGCGGAATTTGCGCCATCACGACCATGATGACCAGACCCATTGCGATTTGGCCGACCTTGCGCTCCATCATGCCAATATCCTGGCCGCTGGCACTCCAGATGACCAGTGAGCTGTAGACCAGCAGAGCCAGCAAAATCAGTAACATGGTGGGATCGATGTGGATTTTGTCCCAGAATGTTTTTTTGTTCGGATTATCCGTCACGATTATTGGTCCTCCGCTGCTGCAACCGCGGGGTTTTCTGCAGGCAGATTGGTGTTGTTGTCGCCCAACATAATGTGGTCAAGGATCTGGCGCATAATAGTGCCCACCGCCGGACCCGCACCGCCGTTTTCAAGGATCATGGCGACAGCGACCTGGGGTTTATCATAAGGGGCGAAGGCCGTCATCAGCTTGTGGTCACGTAAACGCTCGGCGATCTTATGTGCGTTATAGGTTTCATTGGCTTTCAGGCCAAAGACCTGTGCGGTACCGGATTTCGCCGCAATTTTGTAAGGCGCGCCAGCAAAATACTTGTGCGCAGTCCCGTTAGGGCGGTTCGCGACACCATACATACCGTCTTTCGCGATTTCCCAATAACCGGAATGAATATCGCCAACGGGTGGTTCGTGCGGCTGTACCCACGGCACCTGCTTGCCGTCTTCTGCCGTACTCATCAGCAGATGCGGGACTTTTACCAAACCGTCGTTGATAAGGATCATCAGCGCTTTACTCATCTGGATAGGGGTTGCAGTCCAGTAACCCTGACCGATGCCGACCGGAATGGTATCACCCTGGTACCATGGTTTTTTAAACCGTTTTTGCTTCCACTCGCGGGTTGGCATATTGCCGGAACGTTCTTCGGCAAGATCGATACCCGTGTATTGGCCGTAGCCAAACTTGCTCATCCACTCTGAAAGCCGGTCTATCCCCATATCATAGGCGATTTGATAGAAAAACGTATCTGCGGACTCTTCCAGAGAACGGGTGATGTTCAGATGACCGTGCCCCCACTTTTTCCAGTCGCGGTAACGTTTCTCTGAGCCCGGTAGCTGCCACCAGCCCGGATCGAACAGGCCGGTGTTGCGGGTAATGACGCCTGCGCTTAACGCAGAAACAGCGACGTAAGGTTTTACCGTCGAAGCAGGGGGGTAAACGCCCTGCGTGGCGCGGTTAACTAATGGGGTATTCGGGTCATTGAGCAACCCGGAGTAATCTTTGCTGGAGATGCCATCCACAAACAGGTTCGGGTCGTAGCTCGGCATGGATACCAGCGCCAGAACGCCACCGGTACGCGGATCGGTAACCACCACGGCGGCACGACTGCCCGCCAGCAGCGTTTCAATGTACTGCTGGAGTTTCAAATCCAGAGTGAGATAGATATCGTGCCCGGCCTGCGGGGCCACTTCTTTCAGCTGGCGAATGACGCGGCCGCGGTTGTTCACTTCAACTTCTTCATAACCGGTCTGGCCGTGAAGGACGTCTTCGTAATAACGTTCAATACCCAGCTTGCCGATGTCGTGCGTCGCCGCGTAGTTAGCCAGCTTGCCGTCTTTGTCCAGGCGGTCCACGTCTTTATCGTTGATCTTCGATACGTAGCCAATCACGTGGGTTAGCGCAGAGCCGTAGGGGTAATAGCGACGTTTATAGCCTTTAACTTCGACGCCCGGAAAGCGATATTGATTAACGGCAAACCGTGCGACCTGAACTTCAGTCAGGTTGGTTTTTACCGGAATAGAGGTAAAACGGTGTGAACGGGCGCGCTCTTTTTTAAAGGCGGCAATATCATCGTCCGTCAGGTCTACGACGTTACGCAGCGCGTCGAGCGTATCCTGAATGTTGTCGACCTTTTCCGGCATCATTTCTATCTGGTAAATGGTGCGGTTAAGGGCGAGCGGAATGCCGTTGCGGTCATAAATGATGCCGCGACTTGGCGCGATAGGGACCAGTTTGATACGGTTTTCGTTCGAGCGAGTCTGATAATCAGTAAAGCGAACGATTTGCAGATTATAAAGGTTGGCGATCAGCACGCCGGTGAGCAGCAAAATCCCCAAAAAAGCGACCAGCGCCCGGCGCACAAACAGCGCGGACTCAGCCGAATAGTCGCGAAAAGAATTCTGTAGTTTCATCCGCTGCTTAATCTACTCAAGAATCAATGATCACTCACGGTGATAAGGATGGTTGGTGGTAATGCTCCACGCCCTGTACAGACTCTCCGCTACCAGAACCCGAACAAGAGGGTGAGGGAGGGTTAATGCAGAGAGTGACCAGCTTTGTTCCGCTGCCGCTTTACAGGCGGGAGAGAGCCCTTCTGGCCCGCCAATCAACAGGCTGACGTCGCGGCCGTCCAGTTTCCAGCGCTCCAGTTCGGTCGCCAGCTGCGGCGTATCCCAGGGTTTCCCGGGGATATCAAGGGTGACGATGCGGTTTTTGCCGGCTGCGGCCAGCATCTGCTCACCCTCTTTGTCGAGAATGCGTTTAATGTCCGCGTTCTTGCCGCGTTTTCCTGCCGGGATTTCGATCAGCTCAAAGGGCATATCTTTCGGAAACCGACGCAGATACTCGGTAAATCCGGTTTGCACCCAGTCAGGCATTTTCGTTCCCACAGCGACAAGTTGCAGCTTCACGCATTAACTCCAGAGTTTTTCCAGTTCATACAGGCGGCGACTCTCTTCCTGCATCACGTGGACAATCACATCGCCGAGGTCAACGACGATCCAGTCAGCGACATTCTCGCCTTCCACGCCGAGCGGCAGCAGGCCAGCAGTGCGGGACTCCTGAACAACGTGATCTGCGATAGACATAACGTGACGGCTGGATGTGCCGGTGCAGATAATCATGCAATCAGTGATGCTGGACTTGCCCTGAACGTCTAAGGCGATGATGTCTTGACCTTTCAGGTCATCAATTTTGTCGATTACAAAATCCTGGAGTGCTTTACCCTGCAAGTGTTCCCCCTGGGTGAAAAGAGTTAAAAACGTCTGTTAGTATACCTGAACCAGAGGCGATATCGGGACAAATGTCTCCGAAAGCGCTTGTGAAGTGCGCTATCATCCCATCCCACGCTACAGAATGCATCGCCATTTTTGTAAAACAATTTCTGCAAAGCTCTGAAGGGCGGGAAAAGTCAGGTTGCGGAGAATAACAGCCTGTCATGGGGTGTCAATGGGAGAGAGCCCCTTCGAGATAAAAAACAGCGCTTTCACTCCCCGTCGTGCCATACGGCACGGCTGTTGAGCACTTTCAGAACCGCAAAATCGTCACAAAAATCAATTGCGCTCCAGCAGCCTTGTTCGACGCGGAAATGCCACATTGCCGCTGCTGGCATGGATAGCAGACGGGCGATCAATACGCTCAGTACGCCCTGATGACTCACCACCAGCAGATTCTGGCAGGCTTTGTAATCAGCGAGTTGCGCAATGAAGCGTTCCACACGCAGGGAAAATGCCTGAAAACCTTCGCCATTTGTGGGCGTCGCATTCTGCCAGTCGTTACACCACACGGCGTAGTTTTCGGCGTCTTCGCGCGCCAGATCGCGATGATGGCGCATTTCCCAGTCACCAAAAAACATTTCATTGAGTTCAGGCATATTGCGCACCGCAACCTCGCGATCCCCTAAGACCAACTGTGTTGTATGGCGGGCGCGTTCCAGCTCGCTGCACAAAACGTTGTCGACAGGCACATTGCGTAACAGCCTACCCAGCGTTTGCGCCTGAGCGATCCCCCGTTCCGTTAGCGGTGTGGGGGCGTGGCCGCTGTATAAACCAGCGACATTGGCTTCGGTTTCTCCATGACGTACTAACCAGAGTCTCATGTCTTCCTCATCAGGCTATTCGCACAAAATATGATGTTTGCCCTGATTGCGCAGAGATTTTTCACTAAAATACCCTCTTTTACGTGGAGCGGCACGATGTCTTTATTTAAGAGCGCGCATGGTGGTAATACCCGAGAAGCCGCCGAATTGTTGGGCATCTCGCCTGAGCATTTGCTGGATTTTAGCGCGAATATTAACCCGTTGGGTATGCCGGCAAGTTTAAAACGCGCGATCATCGACAACCTGGACTGCGCGGAGCGTTACCCGGATGTCGATTACGCTAAACTGCATGCGGCGCTGGCGGAGCATCATCAGATTCCGGCCTCGTGGATCCTGGCTGGAAACGGCGAGACCGAGTCTATTTTTACCCTGGTGCATGGCCTGAAGCCACGCCACGCGATGATCGTGACGCCCGGGTTTGCGGAATATCGTCGGGCGCTGCAATGGGGAGACTGTACGATCCATGAGTTTGCGCTGCGCGAAGACGACGGCTGGCAGCTTACCGATGCGATCCTCGATGCGTTAACCTCAGAGCTGGACTGCCTGTTTCTCTGTACGCCCAACAATCCCACCGGGTTACTACCGGATAACCGCCTGCTACGTGAGATTGCCGCACGTTGTGAGCGGCTTGGGATCGCTCTGATCCTCGATGAAGCCTTTATCGATTTTATTGCCGGGGAGCCGGGGTTTATTCCGCTGCTGCGGGATAACCCACATATTTGGGTGCTGCGCTCTCTCACCAAGTTCTATGCGATACCGGGGCTGCGTCTGGGGTATCTGGTCAACAGTCACGAGCAGGCCGTTGCACAAATGCGCAGCCGACAAATGCCGTGGTCAATTAATGCGTTTGCTGCCCTGGCAGGCGAGATTATCTTACGCGATAGCGCATATCAGCAGGCAACGTGGAAGTGGCTGGAACAAGAGGGGGCGCGGTTTGATCAACAGTTGCAAGAATTGCCCGGCCTGACGACGTATCCCGGCCGGGCAAATTATCGTTTATTACGCTGCGATTGCGCGGATATTGATTTGCAACGCGCGTTGCTGGAACAACACGTCCTGATTCGCAGTTGTGCTAATTATCCGGGGCTGGATGCGCGCTATTATCGGGTAGCCGTTCGCAGCCTGGAAGAGAATAACCGCCTGTTGACGGCCTTACGCAAGGTGCTTAGCGGTACAATCCCTGCTGATTGATATAGTCAAGCACTGCGCCTGGCATCAGGTCGTCGCACGGCTCGCCTTTTTCCAGACGCTCACGGATGAGCGTGGCGGAGATGTTAAACCACGGCGTTTCGGCCAGGTAAATTTTTCCGCAAGGCAGGTTGTGCAGGTCATCTGCTGAATGGGTCAGATGATCCTCCAGCCATTGCTGGTGTTTTTCCTGCGCCATTTCGAGCGGATAGCCCGGACGTCGGCACACGATAAGATGGGTATTCCCCAGAATGGTGTGGTAGTCATGCCAGGAAGGGAAGGTAAGCAGTGAATCCTGACCAATGATAAACGCTAATGGCACGTTTGGGCCTTGCTCCTCGCGCCACTCTTTTAGCGTTTGTGCGGTGTAGGAAGCGGTATCGCGTTTCAGTTCGCGTTCATCCAGGGAAAATAGCGGCTTGTCAGCAATGGCCAGTTCAACCATACGCTTACGTTGCTCACCGGACGCTTCAGGTTGCGCACGATGCGGCGGGACGTTATTGGGCATGATGATGACCCGGGAAAGCCCAATCAGATTCGCCAGAATTTCAACCGGTTTAAGATGACCATAATGCACCGGATCAAAGGTGCCACCGAACAGAGCCTGCAATGATTTCATATCAACCATCAATAAAAACATCGGCCAGCGATTTATGACAGAGCAAAAGGGAAAGTCCCTCAAGTTCTGCCCACACTGACTGACCATAGTCTTGTTTAAGCGTAATTTCCGTACGCGTTAACAGCGTTACCGCCTGACGCAGTTGCGCCGGGTTCAGCCGGTTTAGCGCATCGCCCATCATACCCCGGCGATTCTGCCACACCCGGTGTTTATCAAACAACGAGCGCAAGGGCGTATGGGCCGACTGCCGTTTTAAGTTAACCAGCAACAACAACTCTCGCTGTATCGTACGCAACAAAATAACCGGCTCACTGCCTTCCAGGCGTAGCTGCTGCAGAATGTGCAGCGCGCGTTTGCTTTTGCCCATCAGCAGCGCGTCCACCCAGTGGAACGGGGTAAAGTGCGCGGCATCATTAACGGCTTTCTCCACGCGAGGCAGCGTTAGCTTGCCATCTGGCCAAAGCAGCGCTAGCCGTTCCAGCGCTTGCGCCAGTGCTAGCAGATTACCTTCATAGCAATAGCACAACAGCTGATTGGCTGCGTCATCCAGTTGCAGATTGTTAAGCTTTGCTCTGGCGGCGACCCAGCGGGGGAGCTGTGCTTGCTCCGGCGTCTGGCAGCTAACCTGAACCGCGTTTTTCGCCAGCCCGGTATACCATGCGCCGTTTTCCTGCGCCCTGGTGAGTTTGTTGCCGCGAACAATCAACAGCAGATCGTCATGTAGCAAAGTGACGAGTGAAGCGAGCTGTTCGTTAATGGCGGCATTCGGGCCATTTTCTGGCAATTGCAAAAGCAGGGTTTGACGACTGGCAAACAGGCTCATCGCCTGGCAGAGTGAAAAAATCTCTCCCCAGTCGGTGCTGTTGTCCAGAGTGAAGGCATGGTGTTCTTCGAATCCTTGCGTTGCTGCAGCCTGACGGATGGCGTCCTGGCTTTCCTGCAATAAGAGAGGATCGTTACCTAAGAGTAAATACGCCGCGCGCAGCCCTTCATCGAGCTGTGCGCGGAGTTGTTCAGGGTACAACTTGAGCATCAGTTACCCAGCGTGGTGGAAACACGCGCCGGAGATGACGCAGGCGTCGCGGCTTTATTCACCGCAGGCTCAGCATCAGCATTGGATGACTGAGTATCGGCCAGATGTACGCTCGGCAGCTTACGAATCAACTGCTCAGCCGCTTTGTCATACATCTCTTTGATAATCATGTCCTGCTCGTTATCCTTCGCCAGTGCAGCCTGTGGGTTGTCAAAGAACGAACGATAAACTTTGGCGCTGATTGGATAAATATCATGACCTGGGATCAGCACGGTTGCGCTTACGGACATCACCATCTGGTATTCAGCCGTTTGACCGTTCTGGAATACCGATGCCGTATCCTGCGAAATGCTGACCGCGCCAAGGCGTAAGGACGTCACATCTTTACGCATTGTACCGTCTTCAAGCAGCGTAACGCCGTTCAGACGTAGCTGATTACGAACCGCGCGGCTTAACGGGCCGTTCGGATCGCCAGTGTTCAGGATCATGGTTTTCATTGAGGGTGGAACCTGCGTAGTACTACGCAGATGCCAGCCGCACCCGGCGGTGACAAGCACCGCCAGAGATAACAACAATGTTGTCAGAAGTCGCACGCTTCCTCCCGCGCTTAGCCAACGACCAGATTGAGGAGTTTACCCGGTACATAAATCACTTTACGTACGGTAACACCATCAAGATATTTTGCTACCAGATGCTCCTGGCCAGCACGCTCACGAACCTGCTCTTCAGTGGCGTTTACCGGAACGGTGATTTTTCCACGTACTTTACCGTTTACCTGGACCACAACCAGCGTTGAGTCTTCAACCATTGCCGCTTCGTCCGCCACCGGCCACGGCGCGTTGTCGATATCGCCTTCGCCTTTCAGCGCCTGCCACAGGGTGAAGCAAACGTGCGGGGTGAACGGGTTGAGCATGCGTACAACAGCCAGCAAGGCTTCCTGCATCAGGGCTCTGTCTTGTTCGTCTTCCTGCGGTGCTTTCGCCAGCTTGTTCATCAGCTCCATAATCGCCGCAATCGCGGTGTTAAAGGTCTGACGACGACCGATATCATCGGTGACTTTAGCAATAGTTTTGTGCACGTCGCGACGCAGCGCTTTTTGATCTTCGCTCAGCGCATCGGCGTTCAGGGCTGCAACATCCCCCTGAGAAGTATGTTCGTAAACCAGTTTCCAGACACGTTTCAGGAAGCGGTTTGCCCCTTCAACGCCGGATTCCTGCCATTCGAGCGTCATATCAGCCGGAGAAGCGAACATCATGAACAGACGAACGGTGTCAGCACCGTAGCGTTCAACCATAACCTGCGGGTCGATACCGTTATTTTTCGACTTGGACATTTTGCTCATGCCGGTATACACCAGCTCATGGCCTTCTGCGTCCTTCGCCTTAACGATACGACCTTTTTCGTCACGCTCAACGATGGCATCAACCGGAGAAACCCAGTTACGTTCACCGTTTGCGCCAACGTAGTAGAACGCGTCAGCCAGCACCATCCCCTGACACAGCAGCTGTTTAGCTGGTTCATCAGAGTTGACCATGCCTGCATCGCGCATCAGTTTGTGGAAGAAGCGGAAGTAGAGCAGGTGCATGATGGCGTGTTCAATACCGCCAATGTAGATATCAACCGGCAGCCAGTAGTTAGCGGCGTCGGAATCCAGCATGCCTTCCTGATACTGCGGGCAGGTGTAGCGCGCGTAGTACCAGGACGACTCCATAAAGGTATCGAAGGTATCGGTTTCACGCAGGGCAGGCATACCGTTAACGGTGGTTTTCGCCCACTCCGGATCGGCTTTGATTGGGCTGGTAATGCCGTCCATAACCACGTCTTCCGGCAGAATAACCGGCAACTGGTCTTCTGGCGTAGGCAGTACGGTACCGTCTTCCAGCGTCACCATCGGAATCGGCGCACCCCAGTAACGTTGACGGGAAACACCCCAGTCACGCAGACGGTAGTTAACTTTACGCTCACCCACGCCTTTGGCTACCAGCTTGTCAGCAATGGCGTTGAAGGCCGCTTCGAAGTCGAGGCCGTCAAACTCACCGGAGTTAAACAGCACGCCTTTTTCGGTCAGCGCCTGTTCTGACAGGTCCGGCTCTGCGCCTTCAGCGGTCAGAATTACCGGCTTGATGGTCAGGCCATATTTGGTGGCAAATTCGTAATCGCGCTGATCGTGGCCCGGAACGGCCATGACTGCGCCCGTACCGTATTCCATCAGGACGAAGTTTGCTGCCCAAACGGGGATCTCTTCGCCAGTCAGCGGGTGAACGGCTTTAAAGCCAGTATCGACGCCTTTTTTCTCCATGGTCGCCATTTCAGCTTCTGCAACCTTGGTGTTGCGGCATTCGTCAATGAAGGCGGCCAGTTCAGGATTATTTGCAGCGGCTTTCTGCGCCAGCGGATGACCTGCGGCAACGGCCAGGTAGGTCGCACCCATAAAGGTGTCCGGGCGGGTGGTGTAAACGGTCAGCGTATTCTCATAACCATTCACATCAAAGGTGATTTCCACGCCTTCAGAACGGCCAATCCAGTTGCGCTGCATGGTCTTAACGGTGTCAGGCCAGTGGTCCAGGTTATCCAGATCGCGCAGCAGTTCGTCAGCGTAGGCGGTGATTTTAATGAACCACTGTGGGATCTCTTTACGCTCAACTTTGGTATCGCAACGCCAGCAGCAGCCGTCGATAACCTGTTCGTTCGCCAGAACGGTCTGGTCGTTCGGGCACCAGTTGACCGCAGAGGTTTTCTTGTACACCAGGCCTTTTTTGTACAGCTCGGTGAAGAACTTCTGTTCCCAGCGGTAGTATTCCGGGGTGCAGGTCGCCAGCTCACGGCTCCAGTCATAACCGAAACCCAGCATTTTGAGCTGGTTTTTCATGTAAGCGATGTTGTCGTACGTCCACGGTGCCGGCGCGGTGTTATTTTTAACCGCAGCGCCTTCCGCAGGCAGGCCGAACGCATCCCAGCCAATTGGCTGCAGTACGTTTTTGCCCAGCATACGCTGGTAGCGGGCGATCACGTCACCGATGGTGTAGTTACGTACGTGGCCCATGTGTAGTCGACCAGAAGGATAGGGAAGCATAGACAGGCAGTAATACTTCTCTTTGCTCTCGTCTTCGGTAACTTCAAATGTGCGCTTCTCATCCCAGTGAAGCTGTACTTTGGATTCTATCTCTTCCGGGCGGTATTGCTCTTGCATGGCAGCCAGTGGTCCTGTTTTCAATACAGCTACAAACGTAGCTCTAGATGTGGTGTTTCAGATCCGCATAGCATAGCCCAAACGCCCGCGCCAAAACAGCCTTTCGCGCATTCAGCGTTGAATTCCCGCAAGGATAATTCTTGCACGAATTTACACACTCTGTGGACAGTCTTGCAAAGCGTAGCGTAAATAACGTCTATTATTATAGACAGTTAACGACCCAGGAGGCGAAGCGATGAACAAGGTTGCTCAATATTACCGTGAACTGGTGGCTTCACTGAGCGAACGTCTGCGTAATGGCGAACGCGATATCGATGCGTTGGTGGAGCAGGCGCGTCAACGAGTTATGCAGACCGGGGAGTTAACGCGAACCGAGGTGGAGGAGGTCACCCGGGCCGTCAGACGTGACCTGGAAGAGTTTGCTCTGAGCTATGAAGAAAGCCTCGATGAGGAGACAGACAGCGTCTTTATGCGGGTTATCAAAGAGAGTATCTGGCAGGAACTGGCCGATATTACCGATAAAACGCAGCTCGAATGGCGCGAAGTGTTCCAGGATCTCAGTCATCACGGGGTTTATCACAGCGGCGAGGTGGTCGGATTAGGTAATCTGGTCTGCGAGAAATGCCACTTCCATTTGGCGGTTTACACCCCGGATGTGCTGCCGTTATGTCCGAAATGCGGACACGATCAGTTCCAGCGCCGACCGTTTGAGCCGTAATCGCTTATTGCCGGATGGCGACGCAAAGCGTCTTATCCGGCCTACAAATTGCACGATTTTGTAGGCTGGATCAGCGTTAGCGCCATCCGGCGTGTATTAGGCGTAAAACTTCAACCGTTCTGCCAGCAAATCGACAAACCCCTGGCGATCAACATCCACCATCACGGTGGCGTTTGGCTTATTGCCGCTCAGGAAGTAGTAGTCCACCACGGTCATTCCCTGGGTATATTTACCCTGAGTCTCCACGCCAACCCAACGATCAACGGTGGTAAACAGTTCTGGTTTCAGCAGCCAGGCAATGGTGCATGGGTCATGCAGCGGTGCGCCGATGAATCCCCACTTTTCATCTTTGTGATATTCAAAGAAGAAGTCGAGTAGTTCTGCAACAATCGTCGAAATGGGATTGCCGATCGCGCGGAATCGTTCGGTATCTTCGCGATGTATTTGCGCTTTATGCGTGACGTCCAGACCAGCCATCACCACTGGAATGCCAGATTGGAATACGATTTCAGCGGCTTCAGGATCCACGAAAATATTGAACTCGGCGGCAGGGGTCCAGTTTCCGAGGCCCATTGCACCGCCCATAATCACGATACGGGCGATTTTGGCGTGCAGCTCAGGATGGCTATTCAGAAGCAATGCTACGTTAGTTTGCGGCCCGGTGGAGACAATGGTCACCGGTTCCGGGCTGTCCCGCAGGGTTTTTGCCATCAGTTCCACGGCGGTACAGTCAAGTGGCGCAAAAGCGGGTTCCGGCAGCGCGGGGCCATCCAGCCCACTCTCACCGTGGACGTTATCGGCAATAATCAGATCGCGCATCAGTGGTTTCACTGCGCCACCGGCCACTGGGATATCCGTACGGTTGAGTAATGTTAACATGCGTAATACGTTACGCAGCGTTTTGTCGGGCGTCTGGTTACCGGCAGATGAGGTTATCGCTTTCACATCCAGTTCAGGTGAGGCGAGGGCGAGAACAATTGCGATAGCGTCGTCATGACCTGGATCGCAATCAAACAGGATAGGAAGTGCCATTGTTGCTCCTTGTAAGTGGGACTTTGTGACAAGGTTAACGCTGGGCTGTACCTGTTTCGAGAAGTGAAGAGATAAATCGTGAGGTGGCGCGCACATGGAGGTGCGCGCCAGCAAGATTAATGCAGGATTTTCGCGAGGAAGTCTTTGGCGCGGTCTGATTTCGGATTAGCGAAGAACTCTTCTTTCGGCGAGTCTTCAACAATTTTCCCTTCATCCATGAAGATCACCCGGTTCGCCACTTTACGCGCAAAGCCCATTTCGTGGGTGACTACCATCATGGTCATCCCTTCATTGGCCAGTTCAACCATGACGTCCAGCACTTCGTTGATCATTTCAGGATCAAGCGCTGATGTCGGTTCGTCAAACAGCATGGCGATAGGATCCATACACAGCGCCCTGGCAATGGCGACACGCTGTTGTTGGCCTCCGGAGAGCTGAGCCGGAAACTTATCGGCGTGCGCTGACAGACCAACGCGTTCCAGTAACTTTTGCGCTTTGTCGCGGGCCGGCTTTTTATCGCGTTTAAGCACTTTTACCTGCGCCAGAGTCAGGTTCTCAATGATCGACAGGTGGGGGAACAGTTCAAAGTGCTGGAACACCATACCAACGCGTGAGCGCAGTTTAGCCAAATCGGTTTTTTTATCATTCACCACGGTGCCATCAACGGTGATAACGCCCTGTTGTACCGGCTCCAGCCCGTTCACCGTTTTGATAAGCGTTGATTTACCTGAGCCTGACGGGCCGCAGACCACCACCACTTCCCCTTTTTTCACTTCCGTGGAGCAGTCGGTCAGCACCTGAAAGTGACCATACCATTTAGAAACATTTTTCAGGGTAATCATTAAACTGTCCTTTTCTTCAAATAGCTGACCAACAACGATGCGCTCAGACTGAATACAAAATAAACGGCGCCAGCAAACAGGATCATTTCAACCTGCGTGCCGTCACGCTCGCCAATGGTGGAGGCGGTACGGAAGAAGTCTGCCAGACTTAATACATAAACCAGCGAGGTGTCCTGGAAGAGTACGATGCCCTGGGTAAGCAGCAGCGGCACCATTGCGCGGAATGCCTGCGGCAGAATGATGAGCTTCATCGACTGCCAGTGGGTCATCCCCAGCGCCAGCGCAGCGCTGGATTGCCCACGAGAAATACTCTGGATACCGGCACGGATAATCTCGGAATAGTATGCGGCTTCAAACATCGAAAACGCGACCATTGCTGAGATCAGGCGAATATCGGTTTTTGGCGACAGACCCAGTACGTTTTGCAGGAAGCCTGGCACAATCAGGTAGAACCACAGCAGCACCATTACCAGCGGAATGGAACGGAACACGTTGACGTAGCCTTTCGCAAACCAGGCAATTGGTGCGAAGCTGGACAAACGCATCACTGCAAGGATGGTTCCCCAGACAATACCAATGACCACTGCCGTAACGGTGATTTTCAGCGTGATGATCAGCCCATCCAGCAAATACGGCAGGGAAGGGACGATAGAACTCCAGTCAAATTCGTACATTATTTGCCTCCCAAATTGCCAGGCAGGCGGATTTTACGTTCAACGAGATTCATCACCAGCATGATGACGGCGTTAATCAGGACGTAGGCCAGAGTGATGGCGGTAAACGATTCCCATGCGTGGGCGGAGTAATCCAGCAGCTTACCCGCCTGCGCCGCCATATCGACCAGGCCGATAGTGGAGGCGATCGCGGAGTTCTTCACCAGGTTCATCATCTCTGAGGTCATTGGCGGAACAATCACGCGGTAAGCGTTTGGCAGCAGCACATAACGGTAGGCCTGCGGCAACGTTAGCCCCATCGCCAGCGCAGCGTTTTTCTGCCCACGAGGCAGAGACTGAATAGCGGCACGAACCTGTTCACAGACGCGCGCGGCGGTAAACAGCCCCAGACAGAGCATCGATGAGAGGAAGAACTGGATGTTGGGATCCAACTCAGCTTTGAACCACATCCCAATGTTTTCCGGCAGCAGTTCGGGAATGACCAGATACCAGGTAAAAAACTGGACGATGAGCGGAACGTTACGAAACAGCTCAACGTACAGCGTGCCGATCCCAGAAAGGAAACGATTTGGAACGGTACGTAAGATGCCGAATAAAGAGCCTATGAGGAAAGCGATAATCCAGGCGGTGATGGATAACGCGACCGTGACCTGGAAACCACTCCAGAGCCAGCCGAGATAGGTGGTGTTGCCGAACGGGGCTTGTTGTAAAAAAATACCCCAGTTCCAGTCTATAGACATAAATCTACTCCAGAAAAAAAAGGGTAGCAGCGCTACCCTCGAAGATTGTTATTCGGCGTTTTGCGGTTTTCAGGCCTGATGGGGAACGACCATCAGGCTTATAGTCTGTCCGTGCCGAGTAGCAATCGAGAGGGCAAGGTGAACTCGCCCCATTTATTTTAGTTAGTTAAGCGCTTTATCATTCGGTTCTTTGAACAGGGCTTTCATCTCGTCTGACAGTTCGAAATTCATGTTCAAGTTCTTCGGTGGAATTGGATTTTTAAACCACTTATCAAACCATTTCTCAGCATCGCCTGAGGTCTGCGCCTTGGCGATAGTGTCGTCCATCAGCTTTTTGAACTCAGGGTCATCTTTGCGCAGCATACAGCCGTAGGCTTCCTGAGACTGCGGTTTGCCGACGATCTCCCAGTTGTCTGGTTTCTTCGCCTTCGCGCGCTCGCCAGCCAGCAGGGCGTCATCCATCATAAAGGCAACGGCGCGGCCGCTTTCCAGAGTACGGAAAGAGTCACCGTGGTCTTTCGCGCTGATGATGCGCATATCCATTTTTTGTTCTTCGTTCAGCTTGTGCAGCAGCACTTCTGAGGTGGTACCCGAGGTCACGACTACGGCTTTACCTTTCAGATCGGCGAAATCTTTGACGTCGCCGCCTTTTTTCGCCAGCAGACGAGTGCCGACAACGAAAATGGTGTCAGAGAAAGCCGCTTGTTTTTGGCGCTCGACGTTGTTGGTGGTGGAGCCACATTCAAAGTCAAAGGTGCCGTTTTGCAACAGCGGGATGCGGTTTTGTGAAGTAATCGGGATCAGTTTCACCTGCAGGTCAGGCTTGTTCAGCTTTTTCTTCACGGCTTCAACGATTGCGTTGGAGTAATCCTGTGAATAACCGACCACTTTTTGCTGATTATCGTAGTAAGAGAACGGTACCGATGATTCACGGTGGCCGACCACAATCACGCCGTTTTTGGCGATCTTGTCCAGCGTGCTGCCTGCCGCTGGTGCTGCGTCTTCTGCGTGCGCCAGACCGGCGGACATTCCCATAACCAGCATGGCAGTGGCGAGCTTACGTAATTGCATATCCAACTCCTTTATCGTCTGCGCCAGTGACGCATTGATACCCATTGTGATGTTGTTATTGTTTGCTACTAAAACGTGCAGTCTTGTATGTGTTTGTTAACATTTAGTTTGGATGAATGTAAAGAATTTGCTGTGTTATTGTTTATTTTTGCGAGGTGCGCCGCACCATTTGGGGGCAAAAATATCTTGTTGCACTTTTCAGGTGCTACCGGCGCTCAACTTTGGTGCGACCAGGTTGCACATTCAGCCAAAACAGCGTTTGCCTTGTAGAACAAAGCAATAGACGTGCCAGAATGGGAAGAGTGATGTGTTTAGGGCCGGATAAACGAGACGTTATCCGGCCAGGGGAGGTGGATTACTTACGACGTTGGCGCAGGCTCATTACCACAGCACCAAAGCCAAACAGCGCGGTAAGCAGCCAGAGCGGCCAGTTACCGGTACGGGCATAAGGGGTTAAGCCCGTCGTTGGCGTCACGCTGGCGGTCAGAACCTGGCGGGTAAACTGCGGGATCATCGCCTGAATCTCACCCTGTGGACCAATCACCGCTGTAATACCGTTATTGGTGCTACGCAGCAGGGGACGCGCCAGCTCGAGGGAACGCATTCGTGCCATCTGGAAGTGCTGCCACGGGCCAATGGATTTACCAAACCAGGCATCGTTGGAGATAGTCAGCAGGTAGTCCGTATCCGGGCGGAAGTTATCACGTACCTGTTCGCCAAGAATGATTTCGTAGCAGATGGCTGCCGTCAGCTTAAAGCCGTGCGCATGCAGTTGTGGCTGCACATAAGGGCCACGGCTGAACGAAGACATTGGCAGGTCAAAGAACGGCGCTAACGGGCGCAGGATCGATTCCAGTGGAACAAACTCGCCAAATGGTACCAAATGGTTTTTGTTATAGCGGTTGCTGGAGTCGTAGCTGTACGGACTGTCTTTACCCAACGTGATGATGGTGTTGTAGGTGTCGTAACGATTCTGCTTGTTCAGCCGCGCGTCTACAATACCGGTAATCAGCGTGCTGTTTTTCGATTTCAGCAGGTCATCCATCATGCTCAGAAAACGCTGCTGATTAATTTCCAGGTCCGGAATAGCGGATTCTGGCCAGATGATTAGCTGTGATTTGCCCATTTCGGGCTGGGTGGCGTCGAGATAAATCTTCAGAGTGTTGAGTAACTGACCTTCATCCCATTTGAGCGACTGCGGAATGTCACCCTGCACCATCGAAACCTGAGTGGTTTTTTCCGGCTCAAGCGTGAACCACTGGATATAGCGCAGCGGAAAGGGCAGGGCGAATAGCACGACGCCGACGACCAGCGGACGCCAGTTACGCGTCACCAGCGCCAGCGCCAGCAGACCGCTAACCATCATCAGCAGGAAGTTAATCGCCTCAACACCCATTACCGGCGCCAGTCCTTTTAACGGACCGTCGATCTGGCTGTAGCCGAACTGCAGCCATGGGAAGCCGGTCAGTACCCAGCCGCGCAGGAATTCAGTGATTTGCCAGACTACCGGCGCGGCAATCGCCACGCGTAGCCAGGTGGTTTTCGGCCACAGACGCGCCAAAACGCCGGCAAACAGGCCGGTGTAGAGGGAAAGGTATGCGGCAAGCAGAACCACGAGGAAGACGTTAACCGGGCCCGGCATACCGCCAAACTGCGCGATGCTGACGTAAACCCAATTGATGCCGGAGCCAAACAGCCCCAGCCCCCAGAAGTAGCCGATAGCGGCAGACTGGAGCGGGCGGCGGTTGAAGGTGAGAGCCTGCAGGCCCATCAGCGAAACGATCGCGGCGGGCCAGATGTCATACGGAGAGAAAGCCAGCGTCCCGCAGGCACCGAATAATAACGCCAGCAGCAGGCGAATGCGCTGGCGTTCAATTAATGGGGCAAATGCCATGTAGTCTTAGATCCAGTTTCGGGTTTATTCGTCCAGTTTGGGCTGGGGTGAGTCGTCCGGAATTCTGACATGAACCTGAATAATACGACGGCTGTCGGCCATTGCCACTTTGAACTGGTAACCATCAATGTCGATAGTCTCCCCGCGCGCGGGAAGATGCCCAAAGGCCTGCATGACCAGCCCGCCGATGGTGTCGACTTCTTCATCGCTGAAATGCGTGCCGAAAGCTTCGTTGAAGTCTTCAATCGGCGCCAGTGCGCGAATAGTCCAGGTGTGGCGGCTGAGCTGACGGAAATCAATATCGTCTTCTTCGTCGTACTCATCTTCAATTTCACCCACGATCAGTTCAAGGATGTCCTCAATGGTCACCAGACCTGAGACACCACCGAATTCGTCGATGACGATAGCCATATGATAACGCTGGGAGCGGAACTCTTTCAGCATGCGGTCAACCCGCTTGCTTTCAGGGACGACAACCGCCTGGCGTAACACTTTCTCCATGCTGAAGGCTTCGGCATCGCTGCGCATAAACGGCAGCAGATCTTTGGCCATCAGAATCCCTTCGATGTGATCTTTGTCTTCGCTGATCACCGGGAAACGCGAGTGGGCAGACTCGATGATGACATCGAGACATTCGTCCAGGGTTTGGTTGCGTTTCAGGGTAATCATCTGAGAGCGAGGGATCATGATGTCGCGCACGCGTTGGTCCGCAATGTCCATCACCCCTTCGAGCATATCGCGCGTATCTTCATCGATAAGGTCGTTTTGCCCGGAATCACGGATCAGCTCCAACAGTTCGTCGCGGTTTTTCGGTTCACCGTGGAAAAGTTGGCTCAGTAACAGGGAAAAAAATCCCTTTTTGCTGGTTAAGGTGTCACTACTGTGTGAATTGTCGTCGCTCATGGCGTCGTATGGGTTCTCATGTTAGTTAATCCAAAGCGCGTCATGCGTGTACTCAGCTGTTGACGGCATGTTTCTTCAACGTACTTCGAGTCAGGTGGACAGTATAAGGCGCAATACCTGATGACGGCTGCGCCTTTTCAGGCCTACCAGACTTCGAAATACTTATTCTTTCTCGGCAATGTACGGATCCTCATAGCCCAGAGCAAGCATAATCTCTGTTTCTAAGGATTCCATCTCTTCCGCTTCATCGTCTTCGATATGGTCGTAGCCGAGTAAATGCAGGCTACCGTGCACCACCATGTGCGCCCAGTGGGCCTCAAGCGGTTTGCCTTGCTCCTGCGCTTCTTTCTCGACGACCTGACGGCAGATGATCAAATCGCCCAGCAAAGGCATCTCAATGCCCGGTGGTGCTTCAAATGGGAATGAGAGCACGTTGGTTGATTTATCTTTCCCGCGATAGGTCAGGTTCAGCTCGTGACTTTCCGCGTCATCGACCAGACGAATGGTCACCTCTGACTCTTCCTGAAACTGCGGGATCACCGCATCCAGCCAGCCCTGAAACTGACTTTCTGTTGGTAAACCGGATTCGTCTTCACATGCCAGCTGTAAATCAAGAATAACCTGACTCATTTTTGTTCCTGCTCCTGAGCTTCACGCTTGCGTTCTGCTGCCTGCTCGGCTTTGCGTTTCTGTTCAGCTTCTTCCCAGGCTTCATACGCCGTGACGATACGGGCAACCACCGGATGGCGAACCACGTCTTCGCTATGGAAGAAATTGAAACTAATTTCGTCGACTTCAGCCAGCACTTCAATGGCATGACGCAGACCGGATTTGGTGCTACGCGGCAGGTCAATCTGGGTGATATCGCCAGTGATGACCGCTTTGGAGTTAAAGCCGATACGGGTCAGGAACATTTTCATCTGTTCGATGGTGGTGTTCTGGCTTTCATCAAGAATGATGAACGCATCATTTAACGTACGACCGCGCATATAGGCCAGCGGCGCAACCTCAATGACGTTACGCTCAATCAGTTTTTCGACTTTCTCAAAACCGAGCATTTCGAACAGCGCGTCATACAGCGGTCGTAAATACGGATCGACTTTCTGGCTGAGATCTCCCGGCAGGAAACCGAGTTTTTCACCCGCTTCAACTGCCGGACGGGTCAGCAGAATTCGACGGATCTCCTGACGCTCAAGCGCATCGACCGCAGCGGCAACCGCGAGATACGTTTTACCCGTACCCGCAGGGCCAACGCCAAAGGTGATGTCGTGGTCGAGGATATTCGCAATGTACTGTGCCTGGTTTGGTGTACGCGGCTTGATTACCCCGCGCTTGGTTTTGATATTCACCGCTTTGCCAAATTCCGGCACGCTGTCAGCGCTTTGCTCAAGCACACGCGCTTCTTTAATTGCCAGATGAATTTGTTCAGGCTCAATGTCCTGCGTCTGACCGCGCATTGGGGCGGTATCGACATACAGGCTGCGTAAAATATCTGCCGCTGCGGTGACGCAAATTGGGCGACCGGTCAGCTTAAAGTGGTTATCACGACGGTTAATTTCGATGCCGAGACGACGTTCCAGCTGTTTGATGTTGTCATCAAAGGGGCCGCAAAGGCTCAACAGGCGGGCGTTGTCTGCGGGTTCAAGGGTGATTTCGCGAGTGTCTATGTTCAAACTGTTCCTCTTATGCATGTCTCGCCGGACGCTGAACATTTACCGGCATCTAAGGAAATTATTCACGCCATGGGGGAAAGGCGCAAGCATTGCAATAAATATGGGGATGACAGGGCTGATTACAAGGCCCGCTGGAGCAGCGAGCCTGGGAGTGTTGGCCCGATAAGCATAGCGCCATCGGGCCTTGTTTACGTTTTTCAGCAGGATTAAGGCTGATAAATACCGACGCCCAGATCGTTTTCTTTGCGGGTACGCGCAATAACCGACTCAGGGGATTCTGCGATGCGCAGGCCCATTTCGTCCTCGGTGCGCACCACTTTACCGCGCAGGGAGTTAGTCCAGACATCGGTAATTTCTACATCAACAAACTTACCGACCATCTCCGGAGTGCCTTCAAAGTTCACCACACGGTTATTTTCGGTACGGCCTGACAGTTCCATGATGCTCTTACGCGATGTGCCTTCAACCAGAATGCGCTGGGTCGTGCCGACCATACGACGGCTCCAGGCCATGGCTTGCTGGTTAATGCGCTCCTGCAGAATGTACAGACGCTGTTTTTTCTCTTCTTCCGGCACGTCGTCAACCATATCGGCAGCAGGGGTGCCAGGACGCGCAGAGAAGATAAAGCTGTAGCTCATGTCAAAGTTGACGTCAGCGATAAGCTTCATGGTCTGCTCGAAATCCTGCGTGGTTTCACCCGGGAAACCAACAATGAAGTCAGAGCTAATCTGGATATCCGGACGCGCTGCGCGCAGTTTGCGGATGATCGCTTTATATTCCAACGCGGTATGGGTGCGCCCCATCAGATTCAACACGCGATCTGAACCGCTCTGTACCGGCAGGTGCAGGAAGCTCACCAGTTCCGGCGTATCACGATAAACTTCAACGATATCATCGGTGAATTCGATCGGATGGCTGGTGGTGAAGCGGATACGGTCAATGCCGTCGATCGCCGCGACCAGACGCAGCAGATCGGCAAACGATCCTGTCGTGCCGTCGTAGTTCTCACCACGCCAGGCGTTCACGTTTTGCCCCAGCAGGTTCACTTCACGCACGCCTTGCGCCGCAAGCTGGGCGATTTCAAACAGAATATCATCCGCCGGACGGCTGACTTCCTCACCGCGGGTGTATGGCACCACGCAGTAAGTACAATATTTATTACAACCTTCCATGATGGACACAAACGCGCTTGGGCCTTCAGCACGCGGCTCCGGCAGACGGTCGAACTTTTCGATCTCCGGGAAACTGATATCAACCACCGGGCTACGGGTGGTGCTTCCACGCACTTTGTTGATCATTTCCGGTAGACGGTGCAGGGTTTGCGGGCCAAAAATAATATCGACATAGTGGGCGCGCTGGCGAATGTGGTCGCCTTCCTGAGACGCAACACAACCACCGACACCGATGATGAGCTTGGGATTCTTCTCTTTTAACAGCTTCCAGCGACCCAACTGATGGAAGACTTTTTCCTGAGCCTTCTCACGGATAGAGCAGGTATTCAGCAGCAGCACATCCGCTTCTTCGGCCACGTCGGTCAGTTGATACCCATGAGTGGCATCCAGCAGATCGGCCATCTTCGATGAATCGTATTCGTTCATCTGACAGCCCCAGGTTTTAATATGGAGTTTTTTGGTCATCGACTTGCTCTTGCGAAATTGTGGCTGAAATGCAGGGCGCATAGTGTACTGCTTTGGCGCGGTTGTGACCAGTATGACGGATGTCAGCCTCAAGGGGTAAAAAATCCTGTAAACTTACGCAATACATGTAACAGGATAATTGACCATGACAAATCAACCAACGGAAATTGCCATTGTCGGCGGGGGGATGGTCGGCGGCGCGCTGGCGCTGGGACTGGCGCAGCATGGATTTGCGGTAACGGTCATTGAACATGTCGTTCCTGCGCCGTTTGTGGCAGACGAACAGCCTGATGTCAGAATTTCGGCCATTAGTTCCGCCTCCGTGTCGCTGCTGAAGGGGCTGGGCGTCTGGGATACGGTTCAAGGGATGCGCAGCCATCCTTATCGTCGTCTGGAAACGTGGGAATGGGAAAATGCCCATGTGATGTTTGATGCCGCCGAGCTTAAGCTACCCTTGCTGGGTTATATGGTGGAAAACACGGTTCTGCAACAGGCACTCTGGCAGGCGCTGGAAGCTCACCCTAAAGTCACGTTGCGCGTGCCTGCGTCGCTTCTCTCTTTGCATCAACATAACGATCGACATGAGCTTGAACTGGCAGGCGGTGAAAAGATCAGCGCCAGGCTGGTCATCGGTGCGGATGGCGCAAATTCTCAGGTGCGGAAAATGGCAGGGATTGGTATCCATGCCTGGCAATACGCGCAGTCCTGTATGTTGATTACCGTGCAATGCGAGAATTCACCGGGAGACAGCACCTGGCAGCAATTTACCCCAGACGGTCCGCGCGCGTTTTTACCGCTGTTCGATAACTGGGCCTCGCTGGTGTGGTATGACTCACCGGCGCGAATCCGCCAGTTGCAGGGGTTGAGCATGTCGCAACTGCAGGCGGAGATCGCCAAACATTTCCCTACACGACTCGGTAACGTTACGCCTGTGGCGGCGGGGGCATTCCCGCTTACGCGCCGTCACGCGCTGCAATATGTGCAGCCAGGCCTTGCGCTGGTAGGTGATGCCGCGCATACCATTCACCCGCTGGCGGGGCAGGGCGTTAATCTGGGGTTCCGTGATGTGGATGCGCTGATTGATGTGCTGGTGAATGCGCGCAGCTATGGCGAGTCCTGGGCTAGTCAGCCGGTGCTGAAGCGTTATCAGAACCGTCGTATGACTGACAATTTCATCATGCAAAGCGGCATGGATCTGTTTTACGCCGGATTTAGCAACAACCTGCAGCCGCTGCGTATCATGCGTAATCTCGGGTTAATGGCCGCAGAGCGCGCAGGTGTGCTGAAGCGTCAGGCGCTGAAGTATGCGTTAGGATTGTAGCTCGAGTGGTGCCTGATGGCGCTACGCTTATCAGGCCTACGAGTCATGTAGGTCGGGTAAGGCTTGCCGTCACCCGGTGTTAGAAAAGCAAAAAGCTCGCCGAAGCGAGCTTTTTTAATATGGCTGGGGTACGAGGATTCGAACCTCGGAATGCTGGTATCAGAAACCAGAGCCTTACCGCTTGGCGATACCCCAACGGGCGCACCCACTGAGTGGATGACTTTTTGAAATTGGCTGGGGTACGAGGATTCGAACCTCGGAATGCTGGTATCAGAAACCAGAGCCTTACCGCTTGGCGATACCCCAACAATTTTTTGGATTTACCGAACGAGTCGATACGTCCTTAATATGGTGGCTACGACGGGATTCGAACCTGTGACCCCATCATTATGAGTGATGTGCTCTAACCAGCTGAGCTACGTAGCCAAATACTAACATATTCTTCGATGGCTGGGGTACCTGGATTCGAACCAGGGAATGCCGGTATCAAAAACCGGTGCCTTACCGCTTGGCGATACCCCAATGACCGTTGCGGTGAACCGCTATATCGAAGAAAAAGTGGCTGGGGTACCTGGATTCGAACCAGGGAATGCCGGTATCAAAAACCGGTGCCTTACCGCTTGGCGATACCCCATCCGTGCAACGCTTACGGGTGAATGGTGCGGGAGGCGAGACTTGAACTCGCACACCTTGCGGCGCCAGAACCTAAATCTGGTGCGTCTACCAATTTCGCCACTCCCGCAAAAAAGATGGTGGCTACGACGGGATTCGAACCTGTGACCCCATCATTATGAGTGATGTGCTCTAACCAGCTGAGCTACGTAGCCATCTTTTTTTCGCGTAACCTTATCGGCGTTGCGGGGCGCATTATGCGTATTGAGCCTTGAAGCGTCAACCCCTTTTTCATTGAAAATAGCTGGAATGTGACTGTTTGGTTAGGTTGCGAACAGCATGGCGCAATATTCGGCAATTATTAGTTATTAATTGTTTTTTTGCACAGAAAACAGACATAAAAAAAGAGCCCTGCAGGGCTCTTTTCTAAGGATTGACTTATTTATACGCGGACTGATGCACGCCAACCGCACGACCAGATGGATCGTTCATGGTTTTAAACGCCTCATCCCATTCGATCGCTTTGGCAGAAGAACAGGCAACCGACGGCCCGCCCGGTACGCATTCCGCAGCGCTCGCAACCGGGAACAGCTCTTCGAAAATCTCACGGTACAAGTACGCTTCTTTCGACGATGGTGTGTTGTAAGGGAAGCGGAAGCTGGCGGTTTCCAGTTGTTGGTCAGAAACTTGCTCAGCAGCCACCTCTTTCAAGGTATCAATCCAGCTGTAACCGACACCATCAGAGAACTGCTCTTTCTGACGCCATGCGACGCTAGCCGGCAGGTAGGACTCAAAACATTCGCGCAGAACGTGTTTTTCCATTTTGCCGTTGCCGCACATTTTATCCTGTGGGTTGATGCGCATCGCCACATCAAGGAATTTCTTATCCAGGAAAGGCACGCGAGCTTCAACCCCCCAGGCCGACATCGCTTTGTTGGCACGGGCGCAGTCGAACATATGCAGCGCCTGCAGCTTGCGCACGGTTTCTTCGTGCAGTTCTTTTGCATCTGGCGCTTTGTGGAAATAGAGATAGCCGCCAAATACTTCGTCAGAGCCTTCACCAGACAGCACCATTTTAATGCCCATCGCTTTAATTTTACGCGACATTAAGTACATTGGCGTCGAGGCGCGAATCGTCGTGACATCGTAAGTTTCGATGTGATAAATCACGTCGCGGATAGCATCCAGGCCTTCCTGCACGGTGAAGTGGATCTCATGGTGCACGGTACCCAGATGGTTCGCTACTTCCTGTGCGGCTTTCAGATCCGGTGCGCCTTCCAGGCCGACTGCGAAGGAGTGCAACTGCGGCCACCAGGCTTCGCTACGTTCCTGATCTTCAACACGGCGCGCCGCGTATTTTTTAGTGATCGCGGAAATGACGGAGGAATCCAGACCGCCGGACAGCAGTACTCCATAAGGAACATCTGACATCAGGTGGCTTTTCACCGCATCTTCCAGCGCCTGACGCAGCTCGTTTTTATCGGTAACGTTATCTTTTACCGCATCATATTCAAACCAGTCGCGCTGGTAATACTGACGAATTTCGCCGTCTTTACTCCATAAATAGCTACCGGCCGGGAATTCTTTGATTGTGCGGCACACGGGAACCAGGGCTTTCATTTCAGACGCGACGTAGAAGTTACCGTGCTCGTCGTAACCCATATACAGTGGGATGATCCCGATATGATCGCGACCGATCAGATATGCGTCTTGCTCGCTGTCATACAGGGCAAAAGCAAACATGCCTTGCAGGTCATCCAGAAACTCTGGGCCTTTTTCCTGATACAGCGCGAGGATAACTTCGCAGTCGGAACCCGTCTGGAACTGATAGCGATCGCCGTACTCAGCGCGTAGCGCCTGGTGGTTATAAATTTCGCCGTTAACCGCCAGGATATGCGTTTTCTTCACGTTGTACAGCGGCTGAGCACCGGCGTTGACGTCGACGATGGACAGACGTTCGTGTGCCAGAATGGCGTTATCACTGGCGTAAATTCCCGACCAGTCCGGGCCGCGATGGCGCATCAGACGAGACAATTCCAGGGCTTTTTTACGCAGTTCAACTGCGTCAGTTTTAATATCGAATACGCCAAAAATAGAACACATAACCTTCTCCGTTAACCTGTTGCGTGATGCTTTTTATGTTTGCTTGATAAAGAAAATGCCGCAAAGCTGGAGAGGGCGCAAGCGAATTACGGGCCAGAAAATAAAAAACGCAATGGTCATTGTGGATTGGTGAAAAAAGATTACAAAATAGACGTGTTTATTGATGAATCGGTAATTTTATGGCGGTTTTGTTAAATGGAAGGGTTTCCGTATGCCGGATAAGGTGTTGATACCGCCAACCGACAATAACGCCGCAAATTTGCCGAACAAGACGAACTCATGTCTTATCCGGCCTGCGAATCAAATCACATCAATTTCAGCGACGGACGGGTAAATCCAGCTTGGTCTGAACGGCATGCTGTCAATGTCGTCGAGCGTCGAAACGCCAGACAATACCAGGATGGTTTCGAGACCGGCCTGGAAGCCCGCCAGAATGTCGGTACGCAGGTTGTCGCCAACGATAACGGTCTCTTCCGAGTGCGCCTGCATTTTATTGAGCGCCGCGCGAATAATCCACGGGCTGGGTTTGCCGACATAAAACGGCTTGCGGCCAGATATTTTTTCGATACCGGCGCACAGCGCACCGCAGGCGGGATAAAAGCCGCGACCGTGAGTATCCGGGTTTGTGGCAATGAAACGCGCGCCGTTGGCCACAAAATATGCCGCTTTATGCATCATGTCCCAGTTATAGGAACGCGTCTCGCCAACAATCACAAAATCGGGGTTCACGTCGGTAATGGTAAATCCGGCTTTATACAGTTCGTGAATTAACGCGCCTTCACCTACCACATAGGCTTTTTTCCCTTCCTGGCGGCGTAGAAAGTCAGCGGTAGCCATGGCGGAAGTATAAAAGACGCTATCAGGGACATTTACACCCGCGGTGGCGAAGCGGTTCGCCAGATCTTGCCCGGTCTGTGAAGGGTAATTGGTCAGCAGAACTAACGGCAGGCCTTTTTCCAGGATCCCAGTCAGAAATTCTGCCGCACCTGGTACGGCAACATTGTCGTGCATCAGCACGCCGTCGATATCACAAATTACATTCTTAATGGCCATGGACAATCCGACATTAAAAAAAGAAGGCATTACTATACACAAAATACACTACATCATTCGAGTTGCATCAAGGCGGCAAGTCTGCGAACCCCTGGAGCTTACTGAAGTAAGTGACCGGGGTGAGCAGATGTAGCTAACGCAGAGGCAGCTCGAAGGATGACGTGTATTAGTTTTCCAGCAAACGTTGCAGCAGTGTACCGTTGAGCATCGCACGCTTCACCAACGCAAAGGCGCCAATGGCAGAGCGGTGATCCAGCGTGGAACGAACCACCGGTAAATTGTGGCGAAACGCTTTCAACGCCTGCGTGTTGATACAGCTTTCTATTGCAGGCAGCAGCACTTTATCAGCCTCGGTAATTTCGCCCGCAATGACGATTTTTTGTGGGTTAAACAGGTTGATGGCGATGGCGATGGTTTTACCCAGGTGGCGACCAACGTGCTCAATGACTTCTGCTGCCAGATTATCGCCTTTATTTGCCGCCTTACAGATAGCTTTAATGCTGCAATCATCCAGCGTGAGCCGGCTTGGATAACCCTGTTTCAATAAGTTCTGCACGCGGTGTTCGATGGAGGCATTGGCGGCAATGGTTTCCAGACAGCCGAAGTTACCGCAGTGACAGCGCTCACCCAGCGGCTCTACCTGAATATGACCAATCTCACCCACGTTACCATTGCGACCGATAAAAATTCGGCCATTAGAAATAATTCCCGCCCCGGTTCCGCGGTGCACACGCACCAAAATGGAGTCTTCGCAATCCTGACTTGCCCCGAAATAGTGCTCAGCCAGCGCCAGACTGCGGATATCGTGACCGACAAAGCAGGTAACCTTGAAGCGTTTTTCGAGCGCTTCGACCAGCCCCCAGTTTTCGACCTGAATGTGCGGCATATAGCGGATGACGCCGCTTTCAGGATCAACCAGGCCAGGCAGAATGACGGAAATCGCAATCAGCTCACGGATTTTCCGCTGGCAGCTCTCAATAAACGTTGCAATGGTGTTGAGCAGGGCATGCTCCAGCGTTTCCTGGGTGCGCTCCGGGAGAGGGTAATGCTCTTCGGCGACCACTTTACTGCTCATATCATAGAGCGTGAGCGTCGTGTCGTGACGGCCCAGGCGTACGCCGATGGCGTGGAAGTTGCGGGTTTCGGTGACGATAGAGATAGCGCGGCGGCCTCCGGTGGAGGCCTGCTGATCGACTTCTTTGATCAGCCCGCGTTCGATCAACTGACGCGTAATTTTAGTTACGCTGGCGGGGGCAAGCTGGCTTTGCTCGGCAATTTGAATTCGCGAGATTGGCCCATGCTGGTCAATCAGGCGATAAACCGCCGCGCTGTTAAGCTGTTTTACGAGATCAACATTACCTATTTGAGCTTGTCCGCCTGGTGTCATTCTTTCTCTTACTCAGTAACGACCTCGTTGCCATTAACGATGGTCTTGATGATTTTAAAGTCGTGCGTGAACGCAGTCAGGTTGGCTACTTTGCCTGGCGCGATGCTGCCGAGTTGTTTGTCGACGCCAATGGCGCGAGCAGGGTAGAGCGTTGCCATGCGTAAGACTTCGTCGAGAGCGATATTCGCATGTTCGACCAGATTGCGTACGCCTTCAATCATGGTTAATGATGAACCGCTCAACGTACCGTTCTCATCAACGCACAATCCATTCCGGTAGTATATTGTTTTACCAGCGAAAATGAACTGTTCAATGTTTGCACCTGCCGGCGCGGTCGCATCGGTGACCAGGCACAGCTTGTCGCCTTTCAGGCGTTTGGCATTACGAATGTTAACGTAGTCAACGTGCAGGCCATCGGCGATGATACCGCAATAGATATCGGCTTCATCAAGAATCGCACCCGCCAGACCGGGCTCACGGCCGGTAATATACGGCATCGCGTTGAACAGATGTGTCGCAAAGGTGATGCCTGCGCGGAAGCCGATTTTTGCTTCTTTTACCGTCGCATTTGAGTGACCTGCAGAAACAACAATACCTGCATTTACCAGTTTGGTGATGACCTCGACCGGGACCATTTCTGGCGCCAGCGTCACTTTGGTGATCACATCGGCATTATCGCACAGGAAATCGACCAGCGCAGCGTCCGGCTGACGGACAAATCCCGGATTATGAGTACCTTTTTTCACCAGATTCAGCCACGGACCTTCAAGATGAAGCCCTAATGCCTGATTCGGGTGTTTCGCCAGGTATTCACGCATAACGCGAACGCCTTGTTTCATCAGGTCATCGCTGGTGGTAATAAGCGTTGGCAGGTAGCTGGTGCAGCCGGATTTTTCATTGGCTTTCTGCATGATTTCCAGCGTCTCAACGGTCACGGCTTCTGCCGTATCGTTAAACTGTACGCCGCCACAGCCGTTTAGCTGTACATCAATAAAACCGGGGGAAACAATGGCCCCATTCAGTGAGCGCTGTTCAATTCCTGACGGTAACTCAGCCAGTGGGCAAACGCTGTCAATCAGGCCATTGGCGACAACAATCGCATGGTCATCAAGAATTTCGTGACCGGTAAAGATCCGGCCCTGGGTTAAAGCATACATTCCGACCCCCGATTTCAAAAAATGCCGCCCTGCAACTTATCGACAGGGCGGAGACATCAATTACAGACCTTTAATATTTTCCGCTTCTAACTCGTTAAAGTATTTCAGCGTTTTCACTTTCAGTTCCATGGTGGAAGGCTCATCGCACACCACAACGGCTTTCGGATGCAGCTGCAGACAGCTGATGGTCCACATGTGGTTTACGTTGCCTTCAACGGCAGCTTGCAGCGCCTGCGCCTTCTGGTGACCCAGTACCAGGATCATCACTTCTTCGGCATCCAGCAGGGTGCCCACGCCAACGGTCAGGGCGTATTTAGGCACCTGGCTTACGTCGCCGTCAAAGAAGCGTGAGTTAGCAACACGCGTGTCGTGAGTCAGCGTTTTGATGCGGGTACGGGAAGCCAAAGAGGAGGCCGGTTCGTTGAACGCGATGTGACCATCGTTGCCTACACCGCCCATAAACAGGTGGATTTTACCGTAAGAACGGATTTTTTCTTCATACTGGCGGCATTCTGCATCAATATCGGGCGCGTTACCATTGAGGAGGTTGATGTTTTCTGCTGGAATATCAACGTGATCAAAGAAGTTGCGATGCATGAAGCTATGGTAGCTTTCCGGATGTTCTTTCGGCAGGCCAACATATTCATCCATATTGAAAGTTACAACATGTTTGAAGCTCACCTGGCCCGCTTTGTGCATTTCAACCAATGCTTTATAAGCTGTCAGCGGAGTACCGCCAGTCGGCAGGCCCAGAACGAACGGACGATCTGCCGTTGGTTTGAACGCGTTAATACGGTTAACGATATGGCGAGCAGCCCATTTGCCGACTTGTTCAGCGGTATTCAGGGGGATCAGTCTCATTCTTCACCTCAAAAGTAAATGTAAGCAGTTGGCGGATTGAGTCTCTGTGCAGTATTAAGCGTAACCTGGTTTTGCATCGGTAAGGATCAATCCGTTTCGATTTTTTGAATGATAAAATAAGTTTTCGTAGTTAGCCAGTGGAAGGGAGGCTTAATAACGATATTTGGTGACTGAAATCACAAAAAACACGCGTTTAATTTGCGATACGAATTAAATTTTCACACACTCTGAATGTAGATGAATGGTTAATATCGTTGCTCCAGAATCTTGCTGTCAGGAATGGTCGCACAATAAAAATATGGCTTCAAAGAAGCCTAATCGGGGTCTCGTAGGGGGAATAAAATGAATATTTTAGGTTTTTTCCAGCGGCTGGGTAGGGCGTTACAGCTCCCCATCGCTGTGCTGCCAGTCGCGGCACTGCTGCTGCGATTCGGCCAACCAGATTTACTTAACGTACCCTTCATCGCGCAAGCGGGTGGGGCTATCTTTGATAACCTCGCGTTAATTTTCGCTATCGGTGTGGCTTCCAGCTGGTCAAAAGACAGCGCGGGCGCGGCAGCGTTGGCGGGTGCAGTCGGTTATTTCATATTGACCAAAGCAATGGTTACCATTAACCCGGCCATCAATATGGGTGTGCTGGCGGGTATCATCACCGGTCTGGTCGGCGGTGCGGTGTATAACCGTTGGTCTGGTATCAAACTGCCTGACTTCCTGAGCTTCTTTGGCGGCAAACGCTTTGTGCCGATCGCCACTGGCTTCTTCTGTCTGGTGCTGGCTGCTATCTTCGGCTACGTGTGGCCACCGGTGCAGAACGCCATCCATGCGGGTGGTGAGTGGATCGTGGGCGCAGGCGCACTGGGTTCCGGTATCTTTGGTTTCATCAACCGTCTGTTGATCCCAACCGGTCTGCATCAGGTTCTGAATACCATCGCCTGGTTCCAGATTGGCGAATTTACTAACGCCGCTGGTACCGTATTCCACGGTGACATCAACCGCTTCTACGCGGGTGACGGCACTGCGGGTATGTTCATGTCTGGTTTCTTCCCGATCATGATGTTTGGTCTGCCGGGTGCGGCGCTGGCGATGTACTTCGCGGCTCCGAAAGCACGTCGTCCGATGGTTGGCGGTATGCTGCTGTCCGTTGCGATCACTGCATTCCTGACCGGTGTTACCGAGCCGCTGGAATTCCTGTTCATGTTCCTGGCTCCACTGCTGTACCTCCTGCACGCACTGTTAACAGGTATCAGCCTGTTCGTTGCAACACTGCTGGGTATCCACGCAGGCTTCTCCTTCTCCGCAGGTGCTATCGACTACGTGTTGATGTACAACCTGCCGGCAGCAAGCCAGAACGTCTGGATGCTGGTGGTGATGGGTCTGGTGTTCTTCGTTATCTACTTTGTGTTGTTCAGCGCGGTTATCCGTATGTTTAACCTGAAAACGCCGGGCCGCGAAGATAAAGAAGACGACATCGTTACTGAAGAAGCCAACAGCAACACTGAAGAAGGTTTGGCTCAACTGGCAACCAGCTACATTGCAGCGGTTGGCGGTACCGATAACCTGAAAGCGATTGATGCCTGTATCACTCGTCTGCGTCTGACCGTTGCCGACTCCGGTCGCGTAAACGATGCGATGTGTAAACGTTTAGGTGCTTCTGGAGTGGTTAAGCTGAACAAGCAAACTATCCAGGTCATTGTGGGTGCGAAAGCTGAATCCATCGGCGACGAAATGAAAAAAGTTGTCGCGCGTGGTCCGGTGGCGGCAGCGTCTGGCGAAACTGCGCCAGCAGCAGCGACTCCGGTTGCAAAACCGCAGGCTGTAGCAAACGCAGCAACCGTTGAAGCGCTGGTTTCTCCGATTACCGGTGACGTCGTTGCGCTGGAGCAGGTTCCTGATGAAGCCTTCGCCAGCAAAGCGGTAGGCGACGGCGTGGCGGTAAAACCAACGGATAAAATCGTGGTTGCTCCGGCTGCGGGCACCATCGTGAAAATCTTCAACACTAACCATGCGTTCTGTCTGGAAACCGTGAAAGGCGCGGAAATCGTGGTCCATATGGGTATCGATACCGTCGCGCTGGAAGGTAAAGGCTTTAAGCGTCTGGTTGAAGAAGGCGCGGAAGTGACTGCAGGCCAACCGATTCTGGAAATGGACCTGGAGTACCTGAACGCCAACGCACGTTCCATGATTAGCCCGGTTGTGTGCAGCAACAGCGATGATTTCGGCGCTCTGGTCATTAAAGCCGAAGGTCATGTGGTTGCTGGTCAAACACCACTGTATGAGATTAAAGGTAAATAACTGCTCCTGAGTAAAGTGAGTTAAGTGCCTTAAGCGGCGGGGGATCTTCCTCCGCCGCTTTTTTTTGCAGCAAATACCCTCATATATCCTGTTGAAACACCTTTTTTGTGCAACTAATAGTTGTCTCCTGACGTCGCTTATAAGATCATGTTCCGTTATACGTTGTTTACGCTTTGAGGAATCCACGATGAGTGAGGCTGAAGCCCGCCCGAGTAACTTTATTCGTCAGATCATCGATGAAGATCTGGCCAGTGGTAAGCACACCACTATCCATACACGTTTTCCGCCGGAGCCAAATGGCTATCTGCACATTGGCCACGCGAAATCCATTTGTCTGAACTTTGGCATTGCGCAAGATTACCAGGGCCAGTGCAACCTGCGTTTTGATGATACGAACCCGGTTAAAGAAGATATCGAGTACGTTGAGTCGATTAAAAACGACGTTGAATGGTTAGGTTTCCACTGGACTGGCGATATTCGCTACTCTTCGGATTACTTCGATCAGCTTCACGCCTATGCGGTAGAGCTTATTAATAAAGGTCTGGCGTACGTTGACGAACTGTCAGCGGACGAAATCCGCGAATACCGTGGCACGCTGACTCAGCCTGGCAAAAACAGCCCGTACCGCGATCGTAGCGTCGAAGAGAACCTGGCGCTGTTCGAAAAAATGCGTACCGGGGGTTTTGAAGAAGGTAAAGCCTGCCTGCGCGCGAAAATCGATATGGCTTCGCCGTTTATCGTAATGCGCGATCCGGTGCTGTATCGTATTAAATTCGCCGAACACCACCAGACCGGCAACAAGTGGTGCATCTACCCGATGTACGACTTTACCCACTGCATCAGCGATGCGCTGGAAGGCATTACGCATTCACTGTGTACGCTGGAGTTCCAGGATAACCGTCGTCTGTACGACTGGGTGCTGGACAACATCACTATTCCGGTTCATCCGCGCCAGTACGAATTCTCGCGCCTGAATCTGGAATACACCGTGATGTCCAAGCGCAAGCTGAATCTGCTGGTGACTGACAAGCACGTTGAAGGCTGGGACGATCCGCGTATGCCAACGATCTCTGGTCTGCGTCGTCGTGGTTACACCGCCGCCGCTATCCGTGAGTTTTGCAAACGTATTGGCGTGACCAAGCAGGACAACACCATTGAGATCGCTTCTCTGGAATCCTGTATTCGCGAAGATCTGAATGAAAACGCCCCGCGCGCGATGGCGGTTATCGATCCGGTGAAACTGGTTATCGAAAACTACCCGCAGGGCGAGAGCGAACTGGTCACCATGCCTAACCATCCGAATAAACCGGAAATGGGCAGCCGTGAAGTGCCGTTCAGCGGTGAAATTTGGATCGATCGCGCAGACTTCCGTGAAGAAGCCAACAAGCAGTACAAGCGTCTGGTGATGGGCAAAGAAGTACGTCTGCGTAACGCTTACGTGATCAAGGCCGAGCGTGTAGAGAAAGATGCGGAAGGGAATATCACCACCATTTTCTGCACTTACGATGCGGACACTCTGAGCAAAGATCCAGCCGATGGTCGTAAAGTAAAAGGCGTTATTCATTGGGTAAGCGCGTCCCATGCGCTGCCGATTGAAATCCGTCTGTACGACCGCCTGTTTAGCGTACCAAATCCAGGTGCGGCGGAAGATTTCCTGTCCGTCATCAACCCGGAGTCGCTGGTCATTAAACACGGCTACGGCGAGCCATCACTGCAGGCCGCGGTTGCAGGCAAGGCGTTCCAGTTTGAACGTGAAGGCTACTTCTGCCTCGACAGCCGCTATGCAACGGCTGACAAGCTGGTGTTTAACCGCACCGTTGGTCTGCGTGATACGTGGGCTAAAGTGGGCGAATAAGCTGCCTCATATCCTGTCTAAACGCCGCTTCATGCGGCGTTTTTTTTCGCAAAAAAACCGTGCGCCAGGCTCCGTTTGCGGAGCGAATTAATTACATGCCTGTAATAATGGATTGGCTGAATGTTTTTGCGTTTAAATAACTTACCTCAATATGAAATGGGCTGAAACCGATTTCATCTCCATGGAAAACAAGCCTTTTTTTCATTTTCTCAACGCTTTTTTATCTCCCAATGAAAATGTAACAGAAAGCAATGAAATATGTGCGGTTGCTCATACTATTACATACTCGTTACAGAAAGAGATTGATAATTCGCGTCGCGAAAAATAGTCTATTCATTGTAGTCACTGAGGTTTTCTTAGCGCTACTTTTTTAATTTTTGTTTTTTCGCTGACCGCTTTTATCGGCAGCATTTAATACCCAATGGATTTCGAGTTGCATCAAGGCGGCGACGCAGCGAATTCCCGGGAGCGTACATCAGTACGTGACTGGGATGAGCGAGGAAAGCCAACGCAGATACGGCTTGAAAGACGAAGGGTTATACGTCAAAGAGGATTAACATATGCGTACGTTTAGTGGCAAACGTAGTACGCTGGCGCTGGCTATCGCCGGTATCACAGCAATGTCGGGTTTTGTTGTTGCTCCCCAGGTACACGCCGAAGGTTTCATTGATGATTCCACTTTAACCGGCGGCATCTATTACTGGCAGCGTGAGCGTGACCGTAAAGATGTGACCGATCATGACAAATACAAAACCAACCTTTCTCACTCCACCTGGAACGCTAACCTCGACTTCCAGTCCGGTTATGCGGCCGATATGTTTGGTATTGATATCGCAGCATTCACCGCTATTGAAATGAACGAAAGTAGCGAAAGCGGCCATCCAAACGAAATCGCATTCTCTTCAAAAAATAAAGGCTATGACGAAGATTACTCCGGCGATAAAAGCGGAATTAGTCTTTATAAAGCAGCAGCCAAATTTAAATACGGCCCAACCTGGGCGCGTGCCGGTTACATTCAACCAACCGGACAGACTCTGTTGGCTCCGCACTGGAGCTTTATGCCAGGGACCTATCAGGGTGCTGAAGCCGGCGCCAACTTCGACTATGGTGATGCGGGTGCACTGAGCTTCTCCTATATGTGGGCCAACGAATATAAAGCACCGTGGCACACCGAAGTCGATAAATTCTATCAGGCTGATAAAAAGACCAGCGTAGATTACCTGCACTCAATCGGCGCGAAATATGACTTCAAAAATAACCTGTTGCTGGAAGCGGCATTTGGTCAGTCTGAAGGCTACGTCGATCAGTACTTCGCAAAAGCCAGCTACAAATTCGATTTAGGCGGTAACCCGTTTACCACCAGCTACCAGTTCTACGGCGCGCGTGACAAAGTTGATGACCGCACCGTGAACGATATTTATGACGGTACGGCCTGGCTGCAGGCGTTGACCTTCGGCTACAAAGTGGCGGAAGTGGTTGACCTGCGTCTGGAAGGGACCTGGGTTAAAGCGGACGGGCAGCAGGGTTACTTCCTGCAACGTATGACGCCGACCTACGCCTCATCCAACGGTCGCCTTGATGTCTGGTGGGATAACCGTTCCGACTTCAACGCCAACGGAGAAAAGGCAGTCTTCTTCGGCGCAATGTATGACCTGAAGAACTGGAACCTGCCGGGCTGGGCAGTGGGCGCGTCCTACGTTTACGCATGGGATGCCAAACCTTCTACCTGGCAGCTCAACCCGGATGCGTACTACGACAAAAACCGGACTATCGAAGAGTCTTCTTACAGCCTGGATGCGGTTTATACCCTGCAGGACGGTCGTGCGAAGGGCACCATGTTTAAACTGCACTTCACCCAGTACGACAACCATTCAGATATTCCGAGCTGGGGCGGTGGTTACGGCAACATCTTCCAGGATGAGCGTGACGTGAAATTCATCGTTATTGCTCCGTTCACCATCTTCTAATGCCAACAGCGGCAGGCCTGGCGCCTGCCGCATCGTTGAGGAAAGTGCTATGAAAAAACTGATACTCATCGCCGTTATGGCATCAGGGCTGGTGGCTTGTGCACAATCCCCTGCGCCGAAAGAAGACAGCCGTCTGAAAGAAGCCTACAGCGCGTGTATTAATACCGCGCAAGGATCGCCGGAGAAAATAGAAGCCTGCCAAAGCGTGTTGAATGTGCTGAAGAAAGAAAAGCAGCACCAGCAGTTTGCCAATGAAGAAAGCGTACGCGTACTGGATTATCAGCAGTGTATCCAGGCCACGCGCACGGGTAACGATCAGTCTGTTAATGCTGATTGCAACAAAGTCTGGCAGGAAATTCGTAGCAAGAATACTGCGCAGTAAATCGAAAAATTAAAATACAACGGGCGGAGAATTTTTCCGCCCGTTTGCTTTTCAGAGCTTATGTTCCACCGGCTGATAACCCCGACTCAGCCGCACAAACAGCATTGCCGTGGCGGCGAGTCCGCAAAGTGCCGCGCACATCAGCCACCATCCCGGTGAGCTTTTATCCCCGGTGAGCTGAACCAGCGCCGTGGATATGACCGGCGTTAGGCCGCCAAAAATCGCCGTGGCAAGACTGAATGCCAGTGAAAAGCCCACCGTACGCACATAGACCGGCATCACCTCGGTGAGTGCGGCTACCATTGCCCCGTTATACATCCCAAAAAAGAACGAGAACCAAAGCAGGACCAACGTCATGCGCGTAAAATCTGGCGCGGCGGTGAGCCAGTGCATTACCGGCCAGGTGGTGATCAGCGCGAGTACGGTAATCCCCATCAACACTGGACGACGACCAATTCGGTCAGAAATTGCCCCGCCAATCGGCAGCCAGATAAAGTTAGAAATACCGACCAGCATGGTGACTACCAGGCTGTCGCGCGCGCTCAGGTGGAGTACAGCCCTGCCGTAGGTCGGGGTGTAGACGGTAATGAAATAGAACGTTGTAGTGGTCATCGCCACCAGCAGCGTACCCGCAGCAATGAGGCGCCAGTTTTTGATGATAGTGGTGAAAATTTCCCTGGTGTCGGGCCGATGTGTTCGTTGTAAAAATGCGTCGGTCTCCTGAAGCGAACGGCGCAGGACGAAGATCAAAGGAATAATCATGCAACCAATAAAGAAAGGAATGCGCCAACCCCATTCAGAGATCTCATCGTGCCCCAGCGTGGCGTTCAGGCCGTAACCAATCAATGCCGCTACCACAATCGCGACCTGTTGGCTGGCGGACTGCCAGCTTGTGTAAAAGCCTTTATTGCCAGGCGTGGCGATTTCAGACAGATAAACCGAGACGCCGCCCAGCTCCACGCCCGCAGAGAAGCCCTGTAATAATCGACCGACTAATACCAGCACAGGAGCCAGCAGGCCAATACTTTGATAACCGGGAACCAGGGCAATCAGCAGGGTACCGCAGCCCATAATCGCCAGCGTCACCATCAGTCCTTTGCGGCGACCAATTCTGTCGATGTAAGCGCCCAGCACGATTGCCCCAACCGGTCGCATTAAGAAACCCGAGCCGAATACCGCAAAGGTCAACATGAGCCCGGCAAATTCACTCTCCGCAGGAAAGAAAGTCCTGGCGATATAGGTGGCGTAAAAACCGAACAGAAAAAAGTCGAACTGTTCGAGAAAATTACCGCTGGTTACCCGCAGTATTGCGCCGAAAGTTCCGGCGCGCGATGGTTGTTGTGTCATTGGGTTTGCTCCACTGTCT
Organism: Citrobacter sp. Ce104; assembly: GCF_030334595.1. NCBI lineage: Bacteria > Pseudomonadati > Pseudomonadota > Gammaproteobacteria > Enterobacterales > Enterobacteriaceae > Citrobacter > Citrobacter sp. Ce104. The sequence continues at coordinate 396,350 of NZ_JAOWDP010000064.1, read as the reverse complement.
TATCATAATATTTATAGAGGTAAGAGTTTGCGGGTTAGTCGCCTGTGACCCCCGCCTGTTTGCCGCGCCGTTTCTCAATCGCCCACTTGAGTAAGGCTGCGCAGCGGTAAAATCCATGGGCAAATTTTCCGTAAGGAATGGTCAGAAAAAGCGCCATGACCACACCAAGATGAATGGCCAGTAAAATAGCCATCCATGAAGTGTCTCTTCCCGCCAGCAGCGCCAGACCGGTCAGACTGGTCAGCAGCAGCAGCAAAATAAAACCGCGATCCATCGGTTTCTGCCTTGCGTCGCCATGTAGCGGTGAGCGCTTGAGATTGAGCCATAGCAAGCCAGCCGGGCCGACAACCAGGCCAATGCCACCCAACGTGCCCAGCATCACCGGAACGCTGAAGAACGGATAGGGCGCTTCTATGCCTGCAAAGTAGTGATAGCCCGTTGCGACCACGGTGGCGGCAAAGCAGAGCATAAAACCGTAGAAGGTGAAGTGATGGAAACGGCGGCGCATCAGGGTGAAGGCATCATCCGCTTCGTTACACCCTTTGCCGTGGCCACCATCGAGATATTTCAGCGTCAGCGCATCGTGTGAGGCTTCAGCAATCTCGGCGGAACGCGGCATACCCGGAGAGATCTCGCGCCAGAAGCGGATCACGCCCGCCATCAGCAAACCGATCGCCAGAATAAAGACCGAACCAAACATCCAGGCCAGCAGGTTATGCGGGAAAATTTGATAGAAATCCCCAGCCAGCGGAGGATGGAATAGTGAACCTTTCAAACCGATGGCGAGGAGTAAAAACAGGATCAGACCGAAAACCAGCGCCAGCGTCACGGTGACGCCTGCGCGACGATAAAGCGCGCCAAAGGAGGCGGGTTGCGCGTAGTGCTGATAGGTTTCGAGCCGGACTTCCGCCATCGCTTTCGGTACGTTGATGGCAAATTCATGAGGTGGGGCATACTGACACGCGTGCAGGCAAGCGCCGCAGTTATGGCACAAGTTTGCCAGATAATTGATATCCGCTTTACCGAATTCCAGGCGTTGCGTCATGGCCGGGAACACGGCGCAAAATCCTTCACAATAGCGACAGGCGTTGCAGACCTGCATCACGCGTTCAACTTCCGCTTCCGGTTCAGTGATAATTTGCGCTTCGATAATCAGTTTCTCAAGCTGCCTCATGACGAGTCTCCTTACGTGCGGCCAGCGCGGCTTCTTTTCCGGCAATACGGCCAAAGGTTGTGCCGATTGACATGCCCACACCTGCGGTGTAGCCCTTGCCCAGCACGTTGCCTGCCATCATCTCTCCGGCGACGAACAGGTTACGGCTTGGCTGCCCGGCAAAGTGAACGGCAGCGCGCTCGTTCACTTTTAACCCGAGATAGGTGAAGGTGATCCCTGGTCGCAGGGCATAGCCGTAGTATGGCGGTTGGTCCAGCGGCCGTGCCCAGTGCGTTTTCGCGGGTAGCAAATCTTTGGTGGCGCAGTTATCCAGAACGGTATGGTCGAACTGGCCGGGCTGGCAGGCGTTGTTGTACTCCGTCACGGTGTGGGTAAAGCGTTCACCATTCAGCCCCAACTGATGAGCCAGTTCTGCCAGCGTATTGGCCTGTGCGCCAGGAAAGACCGGAGGCATGAAGTGGCCGATGGCTTTACTGTCGATGATGGAGTAACCAATCTGCCCTGGCTGTTGAGCGACCAGACGTCCCCAGATGGCGTAGCGTTTCGGCCAGAAATCTTCGCCTTCATCATAAAAACGCTCAGCGTCACGGTTGACGACTATGCCGAGCGAAACACAGTCCACGCGTGTACAAATCCCGCCGTCATATAATGGCGCTCTGGCGTCAATGGCTACGCAGTGTGACTGGGAGGGTTCGCCGATAATGTCGGCTCCGGCATCCATCATAAATTTGAGCAGTACGCCCTGGTTAAAGCGCGTACCGCGAATCAGGAAGTTATCCGCAGGCCACTCGCCGCGCTCGTTCTCTCCCCACGCTTCTCGCAGCCATTCGCGGTTAGACTCAAACCCGCCCGCGGCAAGCACGCAGGATTTCGCTGTGATACGCTCGTTGCCTGACAGCGCCGCCACGAACTCGCCGTTGTGCAGTTCAAGCGCCTGCACCGGTGTGTTATAGCGAATTTGTACGCCCAGCTTTTCTGCGCTGCGATAATAGGCATTCACGAGAGCTTTACCGCCCCCCATAAAAAAAGCGTTGGTTCGCGCCACGTGTAAAGCGCCAGAGAGTGGAGGCTGAAAATTGACGCCGTGCTGGCGCATCCAGTCGCGGCAATGTGATGAGGTACGGATCACCAGACGCGCCAGGGCTTCGTTGGTATTTCCTTCTGTGACGCGCTGCAGGTCTTGCCAGAACTCCTCTTCCGGATAGCTTTCTACCAGCACATCCTGCGGCGCATCATGCATACAGCGCAGATTACGCGTGTGTTGAGAATTTCCCCCACGCCATTCCCGGGGAGCCGCTTCGAGTAGTAAAACGGAAGCGCCTTGCTCCCGGGCGGTAAGGGCAGCGCATAAGGCAGCATTGCCACCGCCAATCACCAGAACATCAACCATCGTATACTCCATTACCATTTAACTAATTGTTAAATTTGTAATTGAAATGTATACGTACGGCTTGTGCGGGCGCTATGACGTAGTGCTAAAGAGGGCTTTAGTTATTGTAAAGGATGGCACCTGGCCAGCTTCCTGCTTCTACCAGTTGATGCATCACTTTCGTCAGTACCACGCGGGCAGCGAGGCCCGCCGGGGTGAGCTCATCGTCAGAGAGGCTCACCAGAAAGTTGGGGCGGCTAAGTATCGGATTATGGACGCCGATCACTCTTAGCGTCTCTTTATCGAGATGGGAAATCGCCGCTCCGGGTTGAAGAGTGGCGCCAATGCCACTGCGCACGGCGCGCATCAGCAGCGCCAGACCATCAATTTCTGTAGCGATCTCAATGTTCAGCGCGTGTTCCTGACTAATTGCCTCCAGCCTGCCGCGCAGACCGTGGCCTGGGCTTGGCATTATCAATGGAATACTCGCCAGTTGGGCAGGCGCAATATTGTCATCGGCAATATCAGCCAGTAGGGCATGGGTCCCAATCAAAAACAGCCGTTCTTCGAGAATCGGTCTGGCACTCCAGCGCAGGATCTTTTCTTTTTGAAACACCACAGCCAGATCAATCTGGCGGGTATTAATCATCCGTTCCAGATTACCAGAGAGACTTTCCACCACGTGCAGGCGAACATCGCTATAGCTTTCCCGCATGGCGTGAATAAAAGGCATACCGAGAACGGAAGCGGTACTGGGAGCCATACCGACGCTGACGTGCCCGGAAAGCCGGGACTCTCGTGCGGCGAGGATCGCATCGTCTGCGTGACGGAGCGCCAGCTGCGCCTGGGAGTAAAAAGCCAGTCCGGCGCTGGTCGGCGTCACGCCTCGCGAGGTGCGCTGCAGCAGGCGAATAGCGAGTTCGTTTTCCAGACGCGACATTTGCTGGCTGAGTGCCGAAACCCCGATATTGAGATCGAGCGCCGCGCTACCCATGCTGCCGGTTTCTACAATGCGCACAAAATAGCGTAGCTGGCGAAGTTCCATTTCGACTCTCCGGAAGGGGCAATTGATTTTTACATTAAAGCAACACAGGAGCGGAGGGAAGGGTAAAAGGGCAGGTAACGCCCATAAAAAAAGCCAACCGGAGGGTTGGCTTTTCAGAAAGCATTACATTATTTGCCGTCGTGGGCGTGCTCATCTTCGCGGCAATCGCCTTCGGCGCAGTGACCGTAAAGATAGAGGCTATGGTTAGTTAAGCGAATGCCATGTTTAGCCGCAATCTCACGCTGGCGGGCTTCGATGGAATCATCGCTGAACTCGACCACTTTGCCGCAGTCAAGGCAGATGAGGTGATCGTGATGATGCTGTTGAGTCAGTTCGAAGACGGATTTACCACCTTCAAAATTATGGCGGGTCACGATACCGGCATCATCAAACTGGTTCAGCACGCGATACACGGTCGCCAGACCAATTTCTTCACCCATATCGATCAGGCGTTTGTATAAGTCTTCCGCACTGACGTGATGGTTATCCGGTTCCTGAAGAACTTCCAGAATTTTTAAACGAGGAAGCGTTACTTTCAGGCCAGCCTTCTTTAATGCGGTATTGTTGTCAGTCATGCGGAATCTGTCCTGTAGCTAAACGATTCACTTCATTAACAGAAGTGACAGAAATTGCACTTGAGATAATGCGATTCATTATAGAACTGCCATGGCTAAATGAAAACTGCAAGTCTCTGGCATATATTGTTAATCAAAACGTGGTATCGCCGACAAACACACTGTGCAACACCCGATTGGCATCCAGCCATTGTACAGGGTCAGACGAAAAAGTTACAAATTTGTAGCAATTATTTTGATTGGTTTTATCTATTGATGCGGCGCAGATGGAAATCTGCGCCGCACGAAATCAGGCATTGATGATTTCGTCGAGGTGCAGCTCTTCAGAGATCTGCTTAACCCATTTTTCTACGCGCTCAGCGGTCAGTTCAGGCTGGCGATCTTCATCGATAGCCAGACCGACAAAGTGGTCGTCGTCAGCCAGACCTTTGGACGCTTCAAAGTGATAACCCGCTGTCGGCCAGTGACCAACGATGGTTGCGCCGCGCGGTTCGATGATGTCGCGAATTGTGCCTAACGCATCGCAGAAATATTCTGCGTAATCTTCCTGGTCGCCGCAGCCGAACAATGCAACCAGTTTGCCGTTAAAATCAATGTCTTCGAGGGTAGGGAAGAAATCGTCCCAGTCACACTGCGCTTCACCGTAGTACCAGGTTGGGATGCCGAGCAGCAGTATGTCATACCCTTCGAGGTCTTCTTTGCTGCTTTTTGCAATGTCATGAACATCGGCAACGTCTTTACCAAGCTGTTTTTGAATCATTTTTGCGATGTTTTCGGTGTTACCGGTGTCGCTGCCGAAAAAGATGCCAGTGATTGCCATGAGTAAAATAACCTCTTGAAACTTATTGAAATGGTGGTGGCGCATTGCCCACGGATAAGGGCAATCATAGCAGAACAGTCTGGCATGCGGAAACAGCAAACACGCAGGACTGCACTCTGTGCTACACGATTTATGATTTAGAGCAGAAATTCAGACTAAGCCTGACCGCGCAATGCGCTGAGTTGGGCCATCAGCATCTCTTCGATGAGTTCACTGCGACTCATATTGCGCGCCTCGGCCAGCTCGTTCAGAGCGTCAACGGCATCAGCGTTCAGTTTCAGTTCGACACGCTTAAGCCCGCGAACTTTATCGCGTTTAAGCTGATTACGTTTGTTAATACGTAACTGTTCATCACGCGAGAGCGGATTAGTTTTGGGTCGTCCCGGGCGACGCTCCTGCGCGAACAGATCTAATGTCGTACGGTCCGTTTGTTCTTTGGCCATGATCTTGGTGACTTCGGGGAAACAATCAGCCAGGCGTCTGCCCGGATGGATAGCGCGCCATAATACATCAGCAGGGGGGACACGCCAACGCCCACGCGCGTAATCGCGCGCAGACGCTGAGTTTTTAATCAGTTAGCCTGCTCGTCCAGATAACGACGGATGGCGCGCAGCACCGCCTCCGGTTTTTCTGCATGCACCCAATGACCCGCGCCAGCAATAACGTGCGCCCGAGCCTGCGGGAATTGCGCCAGCAGCTGTTCGCGATACGCTTCGGTAACATACGGTGAGTTGCCGCCAGGGATAAACAGCGCCGGGTGCTCCCACGGCGGAATGGTCTCCCAACCGACGATATGGGGATATTGATCCCACAGCACGGGAACGTTAAAACGCCACTCGCCGTCGACAAATGATTTCAGCAGAAATTGGATTACGCCTTCTTCTTGCAGATGTTGACGCATGACGCTCGCCGCCTGCTGACGCGAAGTGGCCTGCGCATCGGTTACAGCATTGATTGCCGCAAAAATCTCATCGTGACGGCGCACATGATAGTCAACGGGGGCGATGTCGATAGCGACCAGCCGTTCGACACGCTCTGGAGCCAGCGCGGTTAACGCCATGACGGCTTTTCCCCCCATCGAGTGACCAATAAAGATCGCTTTATCTATCTGCCGATCGTCCAGCGTATCCAGCAGATCTTGCGCCATGGCCGGATAATTCATCTCAGGCGAGCGAGGGGAGAGTCCATGGTTTCGCATATCAACCTGGATGATATCGTGATCGGCTACCAGGGAGCGCGCCAGGATCCCCAGGTTATCCAGACTGCCAAACAGGCCGTGAACCAGGACGATGGGAGAATTATTGTGCAGGTTTTGCGCAGATTGCGCTCGGATATTCAATTTCATGGCAAAGTTCTTTTTTTCACACTCACGGGTTAGGGTATCATGTTGACCATTCTGCCACATGGCTGCAACAACTACGGTTACTCTGAGTTTTGCCCGCCACCAGGCTTGACGCTATCCGCTGTTGGGATTTGCCTTTACACTACGCGTGTTAACCCAACAACTTGTATTCAGCTAAACACTGCACTGGATTAAGATGAAAACGATTGAAGTTGATGATGAACTCTATAGCTATATTGCCAGCCACACCAAGCATATCGGCGAGAGCGCATCCGACATTTTACGGCGTATGTTGAAATTTTCCGCCGCATCACAGCCTGTCACTCCGGTAGTTAAAGAAGTCCGCGCTGTGCAAGCCGTCGTGGAAGCGAAGCCGGTTAACCCCGTAAAAGATAAAGTGCGCGCCATGCGTGAACTGCTGCTGTCCGACGAATACGCGGAGCAGAAGAAAGCAGTAAATCGCTTTATGCTGGTGCTGTCTACACTCTATTCACTGGATCAAAACGCGTTCGCTGAAGCAACGGAATCGTTGCATGGGCGTACGCGCGTTTATTTTGCAGCGGATGAACAGACGCTGCTGAAAAATGGTAATCAAACCAAACCAAAACACGTGCCAGGCACGCCGTACTGGGTGATCACCAATACCAATACCGGCCGTAAATGCAGCATGGTTGAGCACATCATGCAGTCAATGCAATTCCCTGCGGAATTGATTGAAAAGGTTTGCGGAACAATTTAATCCTTGCATTAGAAGGACCAGGCAATGGCAATCCACAACCGTGCAGGTCAACCTGCGCAACAGAGTGATTTGATTAACGTCGCCCAACTGACGGCACAGTACTATGTACTGAAACCAACGGCAGGGAACGCTGAGCACGCCGTCAAGTTCGGTACGTCCGGACATCGCGGTAGTGCAGGTCGTCATAGTTTTAACGAGCCGCATATTCTGGCTATCGCTCAGGCGATTGCTGAAGAACGTGCGAAGAACGGGATTACTGGCCCGTGCTATGTGGGCAAGGATACCCACGCGCTGTCTGAACCGGCTTTTATCTCTGTACTGGAAGTGCTGGCGGCGAACGGCGTTGACGTCATCGTGCAGGAAAATAACGGCTTTACGCCAACCCCTGCCGTGTCGAACGCTATCCTGGTCCACAACAAAAAAGGCGGCCCGCTGGCGGACGGCATTGTGATTACGCCGTCCCACAACCCACCGGAAGATGGCGGCATTAAATACAACCCGCCAAACGGTGGTCCGGCAGATACCAACGTCACCAAAGTGGTGGAAGACAGGGCTAACGCCCTGTTGGCTGACGGTCTGCAAGGCGTGAAGCGTATGTCGCTGGACGCTGCGCTGGCATCGGGTCATGTCAAAGAGCAGGACCTGGTTCAGCCGTTTGTTGAAGGACTGGCTGACATCGTCGACATGGCGGCAATCCAGAAAGCTGGCCTGACCTTGGGTGTCGATCCGCTGGGCGGTTCCGGTATCGAATACTGGAAGCGTATTGCGAAGCACTACAACCTGAATCTGACTATCGTTAACGACCACGTTGATCAGACTTTCCGCTTTATGCATCTCGATAAAGATGGCGCAATCCGTATGGACTGCTCCTCCGAGTGCGCGATGGCGGGCCTGTTGGCGCTGCGCGACAAGTTCGATTTGGCTTTTGCTAACGATCCGGACTACGACCGTCACGGTATCGTCACCCCGGCAGGGCTGATGAACCCGAACCACTACCTGGCGGTGGCGATCAACTACCTGTTCCAGCACCGTCCGCAATGGGGCAAAGACGTTGCCGTCGGTAAGACGCTGGTGTCATCGGCGATGATTGACCGCGTGGTGAATGATTTAGGGCGTAAACTGGTCGAAGTTCCGGTTGGCTTTAAATGGTTCGTTGATGGTCTGTTTGACGGCAGCTTTGGCTTTGGTGGTGAAGAGAGCGCGGGGGCTTCTTTCCTGCGCTTCGACGGTACACCGTGGTCGACCGACAAAGACGGTATCATCATGTGCCTGCTGGCGGCAGAAATTACCGCTGTGACCGGTAAGAACCCGCAGGAGCACTACAATGAGCTGGCTGCTCGCTTTGGCGCGCCAAGCTACAACCGCCTGCAGGCGAGCGCGACCTCCGCGCAGAAAGCGGCGCTGTCTAAGCTGTCTCCGGAAATGGTGAGCGCCAGCACGCTGGCGGGCGATCCTATCACTGCGCGTCTGACGGCGGCACCGGGCAACGGTGCTTCTATCGGTGGTCTGAAAGTGATGACTGACAACGGCTGGTTTGCCGCGCGTCCGTCAGGTACGGAAGACGCTTATAAAATCTACTGCGAGAGCTTCCTGGGTGAAGAACACCGCAAGCAGATCGAAAAAGAAGCCGTTGAGATCGTCAGTGAAGTGTTGAAGAACGCGTAAACCGCAGGCCGGATAAGACGTAAGCGTCGTGATCCGGTATGAATGATGAAAAAGCCGGATCGCGCATAAGCTGATCCGGCTTTTTTATTCGGCTTAGATTCACGGCATAAACCGATAACCGATCCCGGTTTCGGTCAGAAAATGACGCGGGCGGGCCGGATCCAGTTCCAGCTTCTGGCGCAAGTGTCCCATGTAAATTCGCAGATAATGACTGTGTTCGACGGCGTTTGGCCCCCAAACCTGATTTAACAACTGGCGTTGCGTTAGTACCTTCCCGGCATTATTCAGCAGTACCGCTAACAGACGAAACTCAATCGGCGTCAAATGAATTTCCTCGTCATCTCGGTGTACGAGGCGGGCGGCGAGATCCACTTTTACATTGGCAAAATGCACTACCGGTTCGGGAGATGCGCCGCTGGCGTGACGACGCAATGCTACGCGTAATCGTGCCTGTAGCTCGCCAATACCAAAGGGTTTACTGAGATAGTCATCGGCACCGGCATCCAGGGCGGCGATTTTATCGCTCTCTTCGCTGCGGGCAGAGAGCACAATTACCGGGATTGCGCTCCATTGTCGCAGGTCGCGAATAAAATCAATACCGTCGCCGTCCGGCAGGCCGAGATCGAGAATGATGAGATCGGGTTTTCGCGTGGCAGCTTCCAGCAGACCACGTTGCAGCGTTTCCGCTTCATATACACGCAGGCCATCAGCTTCCAGCGCGGTGCGCAGAAAACGGCGGATGGCCTGTTCATCTTCAACAATCAGTACGTTCGTCACATATCCTCATGAAAATCTTCAAGTTCAGGGGGGATTTCCTGGGGCAGTTTAACACGAAAACTCGCCCCTCCCTGCACGCGATTGTGGACGGAAATCGTACCGCCGTGCACGTCCACAATCGCCTGGCAAATTGCCAGTCCCAGTCCAACGCCCGGTACCGATGACTCCTTGTTTCCCCGGGAAAATTTGTCAAAAACTTGTTGTTCCATACCCGACGGAATACCCGGCCCATTATCCCAGACGTCCAGCTGCAGGTGTTCACCATCGACGCTGGCATCAATACCGATTTGCGCCTGTGGACCTGCATATTTGACGGCGTTTTCCAACAGGTTAATCAGCACCCGTTCAAAGAGCGGGCCATCGACGTGGATAAGCGTCAGCGGTTCAGGTAACGACAGATTAATCGGGGCAGAAAGTCCAGGCTCCAGCATCTGCAGGGCGCTGCCGACCACTTCTTCCAGCGTTAACCACTCTTTCTTAAGATTAAAGCCGCCAGACTGAATTCGCGCCATATCGAGCAGGTTATTAACCAGTCGGGTTGTATTCAGGACGTGCTGGCGAATCTCACTGGCCTGGCGTGCGTGCGGCGATCCTTCGCTGGCCAGATCCAGCGTTAAGATCTCTGCCTGACCGAACAGCACCGTCAGCGGCGTGCGTAAATCGTGGGAGAGGGCAGCGAGCAGGGCATTGCGAATACTTTCGCGCTCGCTGGCAAACCGGGCCTGCTCTTCGCTGGCGGTTAGCGTCAGGCGCTCCAGCGCGCTGGCAACAAGCAAGGTGAAGGTTTCCAGCAGGCGTTGCTGTTCGGGGATCATTAGCTGGCGTAAATTTCCCGGTTCCACCACCAGCAGCCCATGCGTTTTATCAGCACTTTTTAGCGGTAAAATTTGATAGGGCACGCCCGGTAAGGTGTCAGTACCTGCGCCAGCCGGTTGCCCTTTATCAAAGCTCCATTGGGCAATGGCATCATCCCACGGCGTCATGCCCTGTTGGTGGGTGAGAGGGGCCAGCTTTCCATTCTCGCCGGGCAGTAAAACCTGGCTGCGGGCCTGAAACGTTGACGCAATAAACTGTTCGCTGGTGGCGGCGATATCTGTTTGACTCCGCCCGACAGCCAGCGCTTTCGACATCTCATATAAATGACGCGTACGCTGTTCACGATAACGCGCCACCCGTGCCTGATAACGCACTCCGGCGGTGAGATTACCGATAACCAGCCCTACCGTGAGCATCACGGCAAAAGTGAGCAGGTACTGAACGTCGGAAACGGCCAGCGTTCCGCGTGGCGCTATAAAGAAGAGATCGAAGCTGGCGACATTAATAAAGGTTGCCAGCACTGACGGCCAGCGTCCGTAAAAGAGGGCGATAACCACCACGCCCAATAAGTAGAGCATCACCAGGTTGGCGGCGTCAAAGGCCATCAGCCATTGCATGGCAATCACTGTAATAATGGCGCACAGCGCGACGGCAACCACGCAACCCTGAATTTGTACCCGCCATTTATCCTTAAATGTGCGGCTATCTGCAGTTTGCGGCACAGAGCGCGAAGGTGGCTCATTGAGCGCAACAATCATCAGGTCGAGATCCGGTGCGCGATGGGCCAGTTTGTCGGCAAAAGAGTCGCTGCGCCACCAGCGACGCGTAGTTGGACGTCCGAGGACAATTTTTCCCAGATTATGCTCACGGGCGTAGCGGATCACTGCTTTGTCTTCGGTAGGGTCGGAAAGGGTGGCGGTTTCTGCGCCTAACTCCTGGGCCAGCCGCAGGGCGCTTAAAATTGCGCGGCGCTGTTTTTCCGGCAACCGGTGCAGCGCGGGCGTTTCGACATACACCGCATGCCATACGCTGCCAAGACGCGCCGCCAGACGTGCGGCGGCACGTACCAGTTTTTCGCTGCCGGTATTGTGTCCTATGCACAGTAAAATGGCGTCGCGGGTATGCCAGACTTTCACCTCTCCCGGACGTCCACGCCAGGCGCGCATCTGATCGTCTACCCGATCGGCCGTGCGGCGCAAGGCCAGTTCACGGAGCGCGATCAGATTACCTTTGCGAAAGAAATGCTCGATGGCTCTTTCTGCCTGACCGGCGATATAGACCTTGCCTTCATTCAAGCGCTGACGCAAATCATCGGGGGGAAGATCGACCAGCACGACATCGTCGGCGGCATCGAAAAAAGGATCGGGGACGGTTTCGCGCACCTGAATGCCGGTAACGCCGCTGACCACATCATTGAGACTTTCCAGATGCTGGACGTTGACGGTAGTAAAAACGTCAATACCGGCTTCCAGCAGCTCTTCAATGTCCTGCCAGCGTTTTGGATGACGCGAGCCTGGCGCATTACTGTGCGCCAGTTCATCCATTAAAATGAGCGCCGGACGGCGGGCCAGCGCCGCGTCGAGATCGAACTCGCTGATATGACGACCATGGCGCGCCTGTCGCTTTAGCGGCAGGATGCTGAGACCGTCCAGTAGCGCGGCGGTCTCTTTACGTCCGTGGGTTTCCACCACGCCAATCAGCACATCTAACCCCTGCGCCCGCAGCCGCTGGGCCTCTGCCAGCATGGCCCAGGTTTTGCCGACGCCCGCGCAGGCGCCGAAGAAAATTTTCAGTTTTCCGCGGTGCGGGGCGGTAGTCTGCTCCAGCAGGCGATCGGGATCGGGGCGTAAGGGTTCGCTATGCATGTCCTTTTTCTCAGTGCTTATCCAGCGCTAAATTAAGTTCCACCAGGTTCACCACCGGCTGGCCGATAAAACTGACCAACGGCTTTTGCGTATATTGTGCAACCAGGCGCGTGACCTCTTCAACGCTGAGGTTGCGAGCCTGCGCCACGCGGGGGATTTGCCAAGCTACCGCGGCTGGCGTCAGGTTGTTGTCCAGCCCGCTGGAAGATGCCGTTACCAGCTCTACCGGAACGGCAGGATTTGCCTGCGGGTTGGCGGCACGCAGCGCGGCTATCCGGCTTTGCAGCTGTTTATCCAGTTCCGGGTTGCTGGCTGCCAGGTTACTGCCGCCTGAAGCCATTGGATTATAGGGCATTTCTGCCGTGGCAGACGGGCGTCCCTGAAAATAACCGGCCGCGGTAAAATGTTGCCCAATGAGCGCAGAGCCGCGGACTATCTGACCTTCACGCAGAAGCGAACCGTTAGCCTGGTGGGGAAACCACCATTGCCCCAGCGCGGTGGTCAACAGCGGGTATGCCCCGCCGGTGATAAGCATCAGGAAAATCAAAGTTGATAATGCAGGACGTAATCCACTCATCAGAAACCTCACACCAGACCCAGCAGGGTCAGCAGTAAATCAATTGCTTTGATACCGATAAACGGCACAACCAGACCACCCAGACCATAGATCCACAAATTGCGGCGCAGCATCGCCGAGGCGGATAATGGTTTGTAGCTCACGCCCTTAAGCGCCAGTGGGATCAGAAAGACGATAACCAGTGCGTTAAAGATAACCGCGCTGAGGATCGCCGAGTCCGGCGAATGCAGACTCATCACGTTAAGCGCATTGAGCTGCGGGTAGGTGGCGGCGAACGCGGCCGGGATAGTGGCGAAATACTTCGCCACGTCGTTGGCGATACTGAAGGTGGTCAGCGAACCGCGCGTCATCAGCATCTGTTTACCAATGTGCACCACTTCAATCAGTTTGGTGGGATTGGAGTCAAGATCCACCATATTGCCTGCTTCTTTCGCCGCCTGGGTTCCTGAGTTCATGGCGACTGCCACGTCGGCTTGCGCCAGCGCCGGGGCGTCGTTGGTTCCATCGCCGGTCATCGCCACCAGACGACCTTCCGACTGATACTGACGAATCAGCGCCAGCTTGGCTTCCGGCGTGGCTTCAGCTAAGAAGTCATCCACCCCGGCTTCTGCGGCAATTGCCGCGGCGGTCAGGCGGTTGTCGCCGGTGATCATCACCGTTTTAATCCCCATTTTGCGCAGTTGGGCAAAACGTTCTTTAATGCCGCCTTTAACGATATCTTTCAGGGCAATCACGCCCAGTACACGGGAGCCTTCGGCCACCACCAGCGGCGTAGCGCCAAGGCGGGCAACGTTCTCGACCTTCTGCTCCACGTCGGCGGGGAAATGGCCGCCGTTGGCTTCAACGTGACGACGGATGGCATCAACCGACCCTTTGCGGATCATTCGGTTGTCGATGTTGATCCCGCTCATCCGGCTTTGGGCGGTAAATGGAACAAAGGTAGCGTGCAGCGATTGCACGTCGCGAATACGCAGATTGAAGCGCTGTTTAGCCAGGATAACGATGCTGCGGCCTTCCGGCGTTTCATCGGCCAGCGATGAAAGCTGAGCGGCGTCGGCCAGCGTTTTTTCGTCCACGCCGTGGGCAGGCAGAAAATCCGAAGCCTGGCGATTACCCAGCGTAATGGTGCCGGTTTTATCCAGCAGCAGTACGTCCACGTCACCCGCGGCCTCTACTGCGCGTCCGCTGGTGGCGATAACGTTCGCACCCAGCATGCGGCTCATCCCGGCGACACCAATCGCAGAGAGCAGCCCGCCTATCGTGGTAGGAATCAAACACACTAACAGGGCAACCAGAACCGTGACGCTGACCGCGCTCCCGCCCCAGGCGGAGAACGGCCACAGGGTGGCGGTCGCCAGTAAAAAGATAATGGTCAGGGCAATCAGCAGGATCGTCAGGGCGATCTCATTGGGCGTTTTACGCCGCTGCGCGCCTTCAACCATGGCGATCATCCGGTCGAGGAACGTTTCGCCGGGGTTTACGCTGCATTCGATAACCAGCCAGTCGGAGAGGATGCGGGTCCCGCCGGTGACGGAGGCGAAATCGCCACCGGATTCACGAATCACCGGCGCGGACTCACCGGTAATGGCGCTTTCATCTACCGACGCGCCACCTTCGATCACCTCGCCGTCACACGGGATAATATCGCCCGCTTCCACCAGCACGATATCGCCTTTACGTAAATCATCGGCAGGAACGTGATCCATGGCCGAGCCGTATTTAGGTTCGCGAAGTTTGCGGGCAAAGGCGGTTTTTTTAACACCTTTCAGACTGTTAGCCTGCGCCTTACTGCGTCCTTCCGCCAGCGCCTCAGCAAAGTTGGCGAACAGAACGGTAATCCACAGCCACAGACTTATCGCCCCGGTAAACCACGGATTGCCCTTCATATGGCCCGTTGCCATCGCCACTGTTAACAAGGTCGTTAACAGACTACCCAGCCAGACGATAAACATCACCGGATTACGCCATTGGGTATGGGGGCTTAATTTTTTTACGGCGTCCATCAGCGCCTGTGCGACCAGAGAGGGTTCGAACAGCGCCAGTTGCTTGCGACTCATAGTAATGTGCTCCGCATCACTCAGTGTAATGACAGGTATTCTGCGACCGGGCCAAGCGCCAGGGCAGGAACAAAGGTGAGAGCGCCAACCAGTAACACCGTACCGATTAACAACCCGACAAACAGTGCGCCGTGGGTAGGTAGCGTGCCCGGGCTTGCTGGCTGGATCTTTTTACTGACCAGCGACCCGGCGATAGCCATCACGGGAACGATCACGCCAAAGCGACCGAAGAACATGCACAGAGCCAGCAGGCAGTTCCAGAACGGGCTATTGGCGCTTAATCCGGCAAAGGCGCTACCGTTGTTGTTGGAAGCAGACGACACGGCATACAACACTTCACTAAAGCCGTGTGGACCTGGGTTAAGCATGGCGCTGCGCCCGGCATCGCTCATCATGGCGATCGCCGTACCGAGCAGTACCAGCGCAGGGGTGACCAGAATCGCCAGCGCGGTCATTTTCATTTCGCGCACGTCGATTTTCTTACCCAGATACTCCGGCGTACGACCAATCATCAGCCCGGCGATAAATACCGCCAGTAGCACAAACAGCAGCATGCCATACAGACCTGATCCGACTCCGCCGAAGACGACTTCGCCAATCTGCATTAGCCACATCGGCACCATCCCGCCCAGTGCGGTAAAGGAGTCATGCATCGCATCGACAGCGCCGCAGGAGGCGGCTGTCGTGACGACGGCAAACAGACTCGTGGCCAGCACGCCAAAGCGGCTCTCTTTGCCTTCCATGTTGATATTGCTGTCTGCACCGAATGCCATCAGGTGCGGGTTGCCCTGAACTTCAGCCCACATTACCACGGCCACACAGACCACAAAAATCAGCGACATAGCCCACAGCAGGGTCCGGCCCTGGCGACGATCGCCCACCACATCACCAAAGGCAAAACACAGCGCGGTGGGAATTAAGAAAATAGCCAGCATCTGCACCAGGTTGGTCAATGCGGTAGGGTTTTCAAACGGATGCGATGAGTTGGCATTAAAGAAACCGCCCCCGTTAGTGCCAAGCATCTTAATAGCTTCCTGGGAAGCGACAGGCCCCATCGGCAGCAGTTGTTTTACCCCTTCGAGAGTGGTGATGGGCTGATAGGGCAATACGTTTTGCAACGTGCCTTGCTGAATGAAGAACAGCGCAATGAGTAACGCAACAGGGACCAGGATCCACAGCGTAATGCGAACCAGATCGACCCAGGCGTTGCCCAGCGTGTTGATACTCTGACGCGAAAAGGCGCGGGTCAGGGCAAAAATCACCGCTATCCCGGTCGCCGCTGACAGGAAGTTCTGCACGGTCAACCCGGCCATCTGGCTGAAATAGCTTAAGGTAGTTTCGCCAGCATAGGATTGCCAGTTGGTATTAGTGACAAAACTCACCGCCGTGTTGAGCGCCAGATCCCATGAAAGCCCCGGTAGCTGCTGAGGGTTGAGCGGCAGCAGATTTTGCGCCATCAGCATCGAAAACAGGACCAGCAGACCCAGCACATTGAGCGCGAGGATTGCCAGCAGATACTGCCGCCAGTTCATCTCCTGCTGCGAGATGCCCAGACCACGCCAGAGCCAACTCTCCACGCCAGCGAGGCCCGGCAGGGACGTATTATTGATGAGTCGAGCCAGCCCAAACCCCAGCGGTCTGGCAATGACAAACAGCACCAGCAAGAAACTGGCAATGAGTAAAAATCCTTGTGCCGCCATCAGAACGCCTCCGCATTAATCAGGGCATACACCAGGTAACCTAATAAGAAAATGACCAGCACAATGCCGGTTATCACGCCTGCACTCACAGTGCACCTCCAGTGGCATAAATGTGATAACCAGAGCGTAGATTTTTGCTTGCAAAGATTTCGCAAAAATCAGCGGGCGGGGTGTAAAAAAAGTATAAAAATGGCAAAGACCATTATTTAACTAATGGTTAGTATTAATTTAACTTTTATGTAACTTAATTACGATTTTAAGCTAAACGGAGCATCAATAGACAAAAATAAGTGGTCGGATGAGTAGCAAAATTACACACAAGGCGGTATTATTTTCATCAGTTAACCAAGTTTATTTTTCTGGTGCCATTCACCGAACAGATATATGGGAGAGGATTATGGACCTTTATAAAGAGTATCCAGCACACATTGTTTTCTTACGCCGTACCTTTGCCGTTGTGGCGGGTGTGCTGGCGCTACCGGTCATGCTGTTCTGGAAAGACCGCGCCCGTTTTTACAGCTATCTGCACCGCGTCTGGTCCAAAACCAGTGATAAACCGGTGTGGATGGAACAGGCTGAAAAAGTTAGCTGCGATTTCTACTGACAGTTTGCGAAGCCCAAAAAGCCGCTGATATCAGCGGCTTTTTTGTGCACTGAAACTAGAGATAGCCGCTGCGACGTTCTGTGGACGAAAGGGGAGAAGCCGTTGGTTGTCTGCTGTCCGGCATGCGGATGGACTTCAGATACAGTGAAAGTACCGAGACGGACTTTGGGGTATTAGGCATTCCCATTTTCTTCATCAGGTTACATTTGTGACTACTGATGGTTTTGCAGTTTTTATTTTTAATTTTCGAGATTTCTGAAACCGTAAAGCCCTCGGAAAGCATCATCAGAATTTGCGACTCGAGTCCGGTTAGCTGAGGTTTCAACCCATAGCTTTCTTCATCATTATTGTGCAGTAACGTGTTTACGATTACCGGATGAAGTTCCTTTAAAGTTATATTTCGTGGCAGGTATAAGCATGAGATGTTAAACACAGAATAAAGGACATTCATCATTATCAGATCGCTGAGGATGATTAAGTTTTTAGCGCCACTTTTCAACATTCTATTCTTCAGATAAAAAATGTCATCATAGATGATATCTTTCTCATCTATCGCAGCAATCGTGAGTAACTCATTGCTGTTTTCTTTGATCTCACTGAAACGTCGATAAAAAACAATTTTACTGTAAAAGAAACAGTCAAGAAGCGAGGCAATGCCCAGCGATGTATATTGGCATGTTCCAACTATTATAATTGTGTTTGTAGTCTTTTTATTCATAAATTACCCCATCCATAGATAAATTTTATCAGCATTTGCAGATTACAATAAACCTACTAAATTATTCCAGTGATAAGCATGTTGAGATAATCCAGGCGTAGACTTTTGGTGGTTGATTTTGCAGTGAATCCAGGATTAGTCTTAAAAGGATGTTTATGTAACTCTTTGAAAAATAATGGTGCCTGTTGAGATTTGTTTCGTATTTTGAATGATTTCTTATTTAATAATTCACGTATATTATTTATCGATTTATTACGTTAACATTTTTATCGGTCTTTAATCGGGCCATTTTTGCTTTTTACGAAATTAAAAATGGATAAAGGGAGGCTGCATATGCAGAAAATGGCAATCATTACCGCATCTGGGAAAAGTACGTCTGTGCCTGCTGGGGGAAATCACGTTAAAATTATTCAACCAGGAACGACGGTTAAAATTACTGTGGCAAAGGAGATGATTAGCGGGTCACAGAAAGAGGGTAACAATCTTGTTTTGGTGGAGAAAAACGGGTCGAAGATAACAATTGAAGATTTCTTTAAAACGGACGGCACTTTAAAAAATAAGCTGATTCTTGAGGATGGTGGAAAAGCGTATGAAGCAAAATATAATGCCGAAAATTTTGCTGGGCTGGCTTTCTTCCCGGTAAAACAAGCAACAGAAGAAAATACTGATAGTGGGGAAATGAATACAGCCGTCTGGCTGGTGCCACTGCTGGTCGCTGCCGCCGCAGGTATTGGTATCGCCATTTATAACAACAAGGATGATGGTAATTCGCACGATAACAAATCCAGTGACAGCAAAGAAAAGCAGGCATTAAGCGATGCGCAAAAAGATGTTGTGAATAAAGACAACACGTTTATCAATGCGCAAAAGACGCTGGCTGAAGCGGTGAAAGCGATGCAGGCTAATCCATCAACTGCAACCATCAAAGCGGTTGAGGAGGCAAGCGCGGCGGTGAAAACCGCGATGGATGCAATGAATAAGGCCATTACAACGCTGAAAACGGCGGTTGATGCGGCAAAAGCCAAAGGGATTGATACTACTGCGGCAGAAAAAATCCAAAAACAGGCGGCAGAGGATGCGACCAGTGCGAAAAACGCCATCGACAAAGCGGCTGAACTGGTCAAAACGGCGATCGCCTTAATCGATGAAAGTGCGCAAGCTATTGCCGGACAGGTCAAACTTGACTATCAATCTGCCAGTGATGCAGCCACGATTGCCAACAAACAGCCAGCTCAGAGCGCCATAGAAGTATCGAAAGCTAAGTTGACCGCTGCCGATGCCATGCTGGGTAAACTGTATACACAGATTGAGCAATTATCGCAGCTAATTGCGAACGCGAAAGAGCAAGGGTTTAACGTTGATAATGCCGCTGCGCGTCTGAAGGATTTACAGGAACAATACGCTTCGTTCAGGAAGGAGAGTACAGCGCTGGCTGACTCTGTTGCTCAGGCGGAGCAAAGTCTGCTGGATCTGAATGCGGCGCGTATGACCGTTGACGCGGCAAACGAAGCGCTGAAACAGGCGGTAGCGCAGAAGTCGCAGGCCGCAGAGAAACTGGCCTCTGCGCTGGCGTTGAAAGAAGAAGTCCTGAAAAACAATCAGCTTGATCGCGTTGATGAAGTGAATAAGGCTATCGCTGCGGCAAATAAAAGCCTGGAGGCGGCGCGTCAGGCTACAGAAGCAGCTAATGCCGCAGCGACAAAGGCGAATGCGGATATTAATAAGCTCAATCCTGCGATTGATCCTGCGATAAAACCGCAGAACGTTACGCCGCTTGATATGCCTGATGTGAAACCGATTGATAAAGGCCTGCAGGTTGACGATAACAAAACGTTTGTTGAGTCCGTACAGGCCTTTATCAAGAGCCTGGTTGATTCGGTTAACAGCGTCTGGACGACAATTGCGAATTCAAAATCACTGGCATTTCTCAGTAATGTCATTTCTGAGATTACCGCCGGATTTAAAACCGTTAGTGAAGTCCTGGGTGAAAAAGTTGTCTCTGCCGTAAAAGCGATCAAAACAATAGAAAAAGCTTTAGTCGAAATCTTCATCAATAAACCAATTGAATTTATTAAAGATATACTGAAAGTTACCGGGCAGAAGATTGCTGAGGCTATCGGTGAAACGGTCTCGGCGATTAAAACAGGGTTCGAGAACCTCGTTTCGAATGTGGGTAAAAATATCGCCGATGCTTTAAAAGGTATGAGCCTGACTGATTGGGTCAATCCGCTCAAATGGAACGCTCTGGTTGGTGAAGTGATTTCTAAGACCGCAGGCAATATCGTAAAAAGCATAGCCGATTTGGTGATGTCGTTACCGACAAAAATTATTGATTTCTTTACTGATGCCATCACTAAATATGCCGGGATCATTAGTGATAAAATTAAGAGTGAACTCAGTATCGCTAAAGAAGCGATAACTAATGTTCTGAAAACGTTATTTGATGGATTTATTAAAAATCCAATCGATAAACTGCTCACGCCAGTCCTTGATAAAATTAAGGAATTCATCAGTCATCCCGTTGAGTCGATTCAAAAATTGCTGTCAACGATTACCGATCTGGCGAAGGATGCTTTTAATATTATCAAAGATATCATTAAATTACCTGGTGAGTGGCTTAAGGATTCCTTCCAGTTGATTAAGGATATCTATAACTCATTTAAAGGCGATAGCGTTAAAAATGGCGATGGCAGTGAATTGCATAAATTAATGGACAAGATACTTCACGATCAACAATCTGACGCTGCAAAGGTTGTCAGCGCATTACTGAAATCTGACGCCAGCAGCGGCGACATTAACTTAAGCAAACTGCTCCCGGAATCTTTAACGAATAAGATCCAGTCCGCACCAGAGTCCAGTTCGTCTTCAGTAACTCATTATCACACAGCCTCAGCAATGGATGACATGCACTCGTCACTTCCTGTCGCTGCGTAATAAAAGGTATGCGTGTTTCAACTAATGGAACACGCAATACCTTGCGGTTACTCAATTCGTACTGAATAAGGGAAACAACATTCATGGAAACTCGCCATTTACCGCGAGCGGCATTGCTGTTGGCGATCGTCACGTCATGTGTATTCAAAAGTCATAGTGCGCAGGTGGCGACATGGCCCGTTATATTTGAGGATGCTGCAGAACCCAATACGTCAGAAACCCAACCTGAGCCTCTCTCTCGCCCTGCGGTAGGGGTCATGGAAAAACGTAGTGGTGAAAGACAAAAAAACGCAGTGGCTTCTTCCGGTGTACCGGTTAAAGGGCATGACATAACGCTTGCCGAGGCGGTGCAACTGGCAATGGGCTGGCATCCGGTGATTAAACGTGCAGAGCGCGAATATGTGCAGAGTAAAGAGTCAGTCAATGAAGCGAAGGCCGGGTGGTATCCCTCTCTTAGCGCCAGAGTTAAATCCGGCCGCGAGCAGGATAATTACAGGCGAGAAGATAGCAAATCGAATACGTTAGCGCTGAACGCCAGCCAGACGCTGTTTGATTTTGGGAAAATCGCCAGCAAAGTCGATCTCGCGGATGCGACGACACAGCGTTCGGGGTCTAACCTTGAGAAAAGTATTAATGATATTGCTTATGAGACGGCGACCAGTTTTACCCAGGCAATTCGTTATCAGCAGTTAACTGAAATTGCCCAGGGACAGGTTGCAGGTCTCCAGCTTATTAACCGTCTGGCTGAAAAAAGAGCCTCATTAGGGGCTAGCGCGGAATCTGACTATTCCCAGTCGAAGGTCCGGCTGGCAGCCGCTATTGCCCTGCAACATGATTATGAGGCGCAAGCCCGGCGTTGGAATGCGAACCTGGATATCGTCACCAACGCTTCTGTTTCTACTGCCCTGAATATGCACATGCCGCAGACGATGGACACAGCTTGCCATCGTGTTGATATCGAAGAGTTAACCTCGCCTGCTATCGAACTGGCGCAGGCGCAAATTAAGATGGCGAAACAGCAGGTTAATACCTTTAAAGCGGAATATTATCCGACGATTTCACTTAACCCAGTCTGGGAATATGAGCTGGAAAACCAGAACGATAATCGTGGGAATCGGGCTAAAAAGGGCGAGTGGGGGATCTTTGTTAACGTGAGTGCGCCATTGTATGAAGGCGGGGCACGTATATCGCGTACTCAACAGGCGGAACAGGCGTTGCTCGCGTCACAATTTAATCTGGATACCGAAAAGACGGAGGCCCGGCGTAAAATTGTCGAGTCGACCAGCCAGATTTCCAGCCTGTATGAAAGTATGAAGGCTAAGCAAGTACGGGAGAAAGAGGCTATCCGCACGCGTGACCTCTATAAATTACAATATCTGGAACTGGGTAATCGTTCATTTTCCGATTTACTTAGCGCCGAATCTGAAATTCATCAAACCAGAATGGATATATTAAACAGCCAATTTACCGTGTCGTCGCTGTCAATTGAATGTCTCTATTATTCCGGAAATCTGGTGCGTTATTTTTCTCAATAAGAGGCTCAATGGAATGACATCATCCAGTACCGTTGATATGTCTTGTACAAGTAAAGACAAAGACGTTGAATATTATTATTTCCAGTTGTGGCAAGAAGCCATTGTACAGATTGCCCATCATTATCGTCTTGATATTTCAGAACAGAATATTTTAGTTGCCTCGCAGTGGTACCAGGAGTGTAAGAAAGAAGATGTATTAAAAACGATGGCCAGACAAGCTGGACTGATGATGAAGTGCACGCCAGTGACGCAATTCCAGTTCAGCACCTGGCTGTTGCCTGTGGTTATCGAAATGCGTGATGGACGCTTTGCGTTGGTTAAAAATATTGAAGATAACCAAAATGTTACTTGCGCATACGTTGACGAACAAGGGTTGTTGACGACCTTCACACGTGAGGAGTTTCTCGAGGCCGGCCTGCGTGTGATATTGCTGCGACCGTTAACAAATTCGGCCGATCCGCGCGTCGATGACTATATCCGCCCTGTGGAAAAACATTGGGCGTGGCAGATTATTTTTCAGGACATGCGTCCCTATTATTACGTTATTCTGGGGTCACTTTTTATAAATATTCTAGGTCTGGCTGGGATTACCTACTCAATGCAGACCTATGACCGTATTATTCCAGCGCAGTCCTGGCCTACGCTGTGGGTGCTTTTTTCTGGCGTTATATTAGCGTTTGTTTTTGATCTGATATTACGCCTGATGCGCTATAGCATTATTGATATCGTGGGTAAACGAGCAGACCTGCGTATTGCCGATCGGGTGTTTGGTCGCGTATTGCGTATTCATTCCGCCCATCGTCCGCAGTCTACCGGAACATTTATTTCGCAGGTGCGTGAATTGGATCAGATCCGGGAGATGATTACCTCCACGACCGTGGTTGCGATGGCCGATCTACCCTTTTTCTTTCTGTTCTTAGTGGTGATCTATCTGTTGGGAGGCATTCTGTTTCTGGTCCCGTTGGCTGGAATGATCCTGATGGTGCTGCCGGGTTTTTTATGTCAGAAAAAACTCGCATTGCTGGCGCGTAGTGCAATGCGTGAATCAAACCTGCGTAGCGCGATGCTAGTCGAAAGCATTCAAGGGCTGGATGATGTGAAGTCCCTGCAGGCGGAATATCGTTTTCAGCAGCAATGGTTGAATTATACCGCAACCACGGCCAGCAGCAGTCTGGAACTCAAACACCTGACGCACAAACTTACCTCGTGGTCTTATCTGATTCAAAACGCTGTGTTTGTTTGTGTTGTTGCTGTGGGGACGCCTTTGGCGATGAATGGTGAATTGTCTACCGGTGCGCTGGTTGCCGCGTCAATCCTCAGTTCACGGATGATGGCGCCTGTCGCACAGGTCGCCAATATCCTGACGCGCTGGCAGCAAACAAAGGTCGCCATTGTCGGATTAGACAGCATCATGAAATTACCAACGGATGACGCCCGTGGCGGCAGGCGGGTACACAAACCCTATTTACGTGGCCATTTTGTGCTAAAGGATACGGCGTTTCGTCATCACACCACTAGTCGTCAGAACGCGATCGCTATTGACGATCTGGAGATTAAGGCTGGCGAGAAGATTGCTCTGTTGGGACGAAATGGTTCCGGAAAATCTTCACTATTGAATGCGCTGGCAGGAAATATGTTGTGTGTTAACGGCGTAACGACGCTGGACAACATTCGGCTTGATAACCTCGATCCCGGAGATTTACACCGTGACATCGGTTTGTTGTCCCAACGCTCACGCTTGTTTCACGGTTCAATTCGGGAAAATCTGGCGCTCGGAATGCCGCTTGCCAGCGATGAAGAGCTTGAAGCGGCGCTGGAGAAAACAGGGGCGCTCGCTTTTATCAATCAGCTTGCGGATGGGCTGGATCATCTGATAGCCGAAGGCGGAATAGGTTTGTCCGGAGGACAGCAGCAGGCGCTGTTGCTCAGTCGTCTGATTCTCCGCGATCCGCAGATCGTATTATTGGATGAACCCACAGCCGCAATGGATGAAGAGACCGAAGCCGAGTTTATCCGTCGAATGAAACCGTGGATGGCCGGGAAGACGGTTATCATCGCCACACATCGAAAAAGAGTGCTTGAACTGATTGAGCGCACCATCGTTATGTCGCAAGGAAGCATAGTAATAGACGCCCCTCGCGAGCAGTTTTTTGGTGAGTATTCCCAGGAGGCTGAAGCATGAACAAGGGTAACAAGAGAGGGATCCGTGGTTTGTGGCGACAGGTTGCTGACGGTGTTGTCTTCACCCGGCGCATTCTTCTGCAACATAAATCAGATCCTTCGGATGCTGTAATTGACAATGCTCTCTCGCTGGGACATGAGAACGAACTGACGCTCAGTGGCGCGAAGTGGATAGTATTTTGCGTAGTATTTTTTTTGCTGCTTTTTGCATTGTGGGCCTCATTTTTCAGCATTGAAGAAGTCACCAAAGGCAATGGAAAAGTTATTCCCAGTTCTCGAGAGCAGATTATTCAGTCGCTGGATGGCGGTATTCTGCAACGCATTCATGTTAAAGAGGGGCAAATTATCCAGCCGGGGGAAGTATTGGCGCAACTGGATAGCGTGCGGACCGCCTCCAGCCTGAAAGAATTTGAAGCTAAATACCGCGCAATGCTGGCCCAGCAGGCGCGACTGAGTGCGGAAGTGAATGACAATGAACTGGTCTTTTCTGACGAGCTGGATCTGTATCCTGAGTTAATGAAGGCGGAAACCCGCTTGTTTGCCTCACGTAAAACACAGTTTGCTGATGCGATTAAAAATATTCAGGATGCGCGTCGATTAATTAACAATGAGTTGTCGATTAATTCCCGCCTGGCTCAAGAAGGCGCTTCCAGCACCGTTGATGTTATTCGTTTGAAACGTCAATTGGTGGATTTGAATATGAAAGAGGAAGAGCTGCGCGGTAACTATTATTTGCGGTCACGTGAAGAACTGGCAAAAGTGTCAGCGGAGATTACCTCGCTAAAGCATGCTCTGCGTGGTCGCTCCGACTTAGTGGCTAAATCAACGCTGCGTTCACCCGTTCGTGGCATCGTGAAAGATATTCAAAATAATACTGTTGGTGGAGTTATTCCGCCTAACGGTGTTTTGATGCATATCGTTCCACTGGATGACACATTACTTATTGAGGCGCAAATATTGCCGCGTGACATTGCGTTTATTCATCCAGACCAGAAGGCGAAAGTTAAAATCACCGCTTATGACTATGCCATTTATGGTGGTCTGGATGGCAAGGTAGTGACTATTTCTCCCGATACTATTAAGGATGAACGCAAGCCGGATTTAGTTTACTACCGGGTTTTAATTAGAACCGACCGCGATCATCTTCTTAATAAACGTCAGCAGAAATTGTTTATTTCTCCAGGTATGGTGGCTTCCGTTGACATTGTTACCGGTAGTAAAACGGTCGCCCGCTATTTAATTAAACCATTCAATAAAGTAAATGAAGCTTTGCGGGAAAGATAATTGACCTGCAGATATTAATATAAGGATGACTAAAATGACGACAACAGCAAAAGAGGTGATGGTTGGTGATAAGACGCTTACCGTTGTGCAACTGGAGCCCTGGCAGCGTCTGGCGTTTATTGCTGATTTACAGAAAGATTTCCTGGCACCTCTGCTTAAAAATGCAGAAACAAATGATCTGAATATGCTTTTTTCTGGTGGTAAAAATGGCGATTTTGACGTGATGGCATTGATTTCAGCGTTTTCTGGTTCTCTTGACGGTCAGCGTATTGAGAAATGGACCCGCCGTGTGCTGACGGAGGGCATGGTCATCTATACGCGCCCTGACGGCCAGCGGGCAAAGCTCAGCTTTGGCGAACTGAATAAGTTTTTCACCCACCCCAGCCATATTATTCTGCTACTAAAAGAGGTTATCGTCTGGAATCTGGCCGATTTCAACCAATTGATGGGCACCTTCACACCGAAAGCGACCACGGTGGTGAAAGAGAGGGAATAACCGTTAAAAACCCTTTTTGCTCATGATAGCTACACTTAACTCAGTAATGAGAGAAGAGTTGTCATGAGCGAGACAATCCCTGTTGGCATCAGGGATTGTTTGTCGTGGGGTGATTTTGAACCTGCATTGCCTGAAATGGGAAGAAGGTGACAGATATCCCCCCGACAAGAGGAGTGACTTTCAGTCTGCGCTAGTAACTGTGGTCCAACCGCTGCTTGCACCATTAACATTACTCAAACACTATATGGCGCAATAGCCGGGTGCTTATCTTTCAGGACTGCGCTATTTCAATCCCTGGCCAGAGGTAATGGGTCTGCGCTACGGGCGTTAAGTCTTTTTCTTCAGGAGTATTATGACCACGCATCTGGTCTGGTTTCGACGTGATTTACGTCTGCATGACAACCTCGCGCTGGCGGCGGCTTGTCGGGATCGTTCTGCACAGGTTTTGGCGCTATATATCTCGACGCCTGAACAGTGGAAGGCACATGAAATGGCCCCACGTCAGGCGGCATTTATCAGCGCCCAGCTAAATGCGTTGCAAACGGCGCTGGCAGAAAAAGGCATTCCGCTTTTGTTTCATGAAGTCGCCGATTTTGCGGCCAGCGTGGAAATCGTCAAAAACGTCTGCGCAGAGCATGGCGTTAGCCGATTATTTTATAACTATCAGTACGAAATTAACGAACGCCAGCGTGATGCTGCCGTCGAGAAGTCATTACCTTATGCGGTGTGTGAAGGGTTTGACGACAGCGTGATCCTGCCTCCAGGGGCGGTCATGACCGGCAATCACGAGATGTATAAAGTTTTTACGCCGTTTAAAAATGCCTGGCTGAAGCGGATTAAAGACGGTGTTCCAGAATGCGTTAGCGCGCCGACGGTGAGAGAAAAAGGCGCTCTTGATGCTCCGTTAACACCTATAACACTGGGCTACCCGCAGCAAGATTTTGATGCGCAGCTGTTTGCGGCGGAAGAAAAATTGGCTATCGCGCAATTACGCCAGTTTTGCCTGCAGGCTGCGGGAGAATATGAGCAGTTGCGTGATTTCCCGGCGGTTGAGGGCACCAGTCGATTATCTGCGAGCCTGGCGACGGGAGGATTGTCGCCGCGCCAGTGTCTGAATCGACTGCTTACAGAGCAGCCTCAGGCGCTTGAGAGCGGGGCTGGCAGCGTCTGGCTGAACGAGCTTATCTGGCGTGAATTTTATCGTCATCTGATGACTTACCATCCGGCGTTGTGTCGGCATCAACCCTTTATCCGCTGGACCGAACGCGTGCAATGGCAAAATAACCCCGCGCATTTGCAGGCCTGGCAAACGGGAAAAACGGGGTATCCGATTGTGGATGCGGCGATGCGCCAGCTCAACGCCACGGGCTGGATGCATAATCGTTTACGCATGATTGCGGCCAGTTTTTTGGTGAAAGACCTGCTGATCGACTGGCGTAAAGGCGAACAGTATTTTATGTCGCAACTGATAGATGGTGACCTGGCGGCCAATAACGGCGGCTGGCAGTGGGCTGCCTCAACCGGAACCGACGCTGCGCCGTATTTCCGTATCTTTAACCCCACAACTCAGGGCGAAAAATTTGATCGTGACGGTGAGTTTATCCGCCAGTGGCTGCCGGAACTGCGCGACGTGCCGGGTAAAGCTATTCATGACCCGTGGACGTGGGCTGAAAAAACGCAGGTGACGCTTAACTATCCTCGTCAGATTGTCGATCATAAACAAGCCAGACTGGCGACGCTGGCGGCATATGAGGCGGCGCGTAAAGAGTAAAGGAATGGTGGATTTTGCGTAATGCCTTCCAGCAGAATGAATGTGTTGCGGTCTGGGGCTTTTAGCGCTGAAGCGTGCGCGCAAGGTTGATAATGCCCTGATGCAGATGCTTTTATCTGGCAGTAAAGTTCCGTCATCTTCATTCAGGTGATGGAACTTGATGACAATGCCAACAACCTCCACACCGCACGATGCGGTGTTTAAAACGTTTTTACATCATCCCGAAACCGCGCGGGATTTTCTCGACATTCACCTGCCAGCTGAACTGCGGACGCTTTGCGATTTGAATTCGCTGAAGCTGGAGTCAGAAAGCTTTATTGAAGCGGATTTACGTTCGCGCTACTCCGACGTGCTCTGGTCTTTGCACACACGCAACGGC
Organism: Citrobacter sp. Ce104; assembly: GCF_030334595.1. Classification (NCBI taxonomy): domain Bacteria; kingdom Pseudomonadati; phylum Pseudomonadota; class Gammaproteobacteria; order Enterobacterales; family Enterobacteriaceae; genus Citrobacter; species Citrobacter sp. Ce104. Next base: position 367,927 of record NZ_JAOWDP010000064.1, on the reverse strand, counting down.
GACGGTTATGTCTATGTGGTGATAGAGCATCAAAGTTCAGCCGAGCCGCATATGGCTTTTCGTCTGTTGCGTTATGCGATGGCGGCGATGCAGCGCCATCTGGACGCAGGGCATAAGGAACTGCCACTAGTGATACCGATGCTCTTTTATCATGGCTGCCGAAGCCCCTATCCGTACTCATTGTGCTGGCTGGATGCCTTTGCCGACCCCGTGGCGGCAAGACAGCTTTATTCCAGCGCATTTCCGTTGGTAGACATAACGGTGGTACCCGATGATGAGATCATGGCTCACAGACGAATGGCGCTGCTGGAACTAATGCAAAAACATATCCGTCAGCGGAATTTGCTGGGGCTGGTAGAGCAACTGGCCACGCTGCTCCTTACTGGATGCGCTAATGACACGCAATTACAGTCGATGTTTAATTACATCCTACAATCTGGCGACGAATCTCGTTTTAATGAATTTATGCAGGAGATAGCGCAACGGATCCCCCAACATAAGGAGAGGCTGATGACTATTGCAGAGCGGTTACGGTTAGATGGATTACAGGAAGGGTTACAGCAGGGATTACAGCAGGGTAAACAAGAAGCCGCATTACGTATAGCGCAAACAATGTTGGAGCAGAAAATAGATCGCGAAATGGTGCTACTGGTTACAGGTCTTACTGAAGAGGAACTCGCAGCCATTCATGCATAATTACCTGAAAAAACAGGCCCGAATCTTATCACATCATCGGGCCTGTACACTCAGGACTCTACCGCTAACGCACGGTTTCTGAATTTCAGCGACTGGTACAGCCAAATCAGCAGCACCAGCACCACGCAGGCCAGTGCGCCCCAGGTAATTTCGCTAAAGACGTCAATATAGGCATTGATGGAATAGTTGATGGCTCCGGCAGCGTCAAACGAACCTTGCGAGGTCTGATCGGCGATAACGCCTGCCAGGTAGTTGGCGATGGCGCCGGAAAGCAGCATATAAATGCCGGTTAACACGCCGGTTACACCAGGGATCTCGATACGCGTAATTTGCGACATTGCCACCGGGTCAATAAACAGTTCGGCAAAGCCCATGACCGCCAGTCCCAGTACCATCAACGGCATGGAAGAGTGGCCGTAAGCCGCGGACCAGCGAGCGCTCAAGGTCAGAATACAGAAGCCTGCGCTCATTAAACCGAGCCCGAGAGCAAATTTACCCCAGATTCGTACGGTACGATTGCCGCCAACGCTTTCTTTGACCACCCAGGCCAGCACGATACCGCAGAGCATCACGGCAAAAGCGTTAACCGACTGGAACATCGCGGTAGGGACGGAATACCCTAGAATATCGCGGTTAACGAAGCGGTCGATATACAGGCTGATCGAGCTTCCGCCCTGTTGAGCAAAGGCCCAGAACAACAGGCTGAAGAAGGTCAGTGTGACGATAAGCCCCAGCTCTTTGCGCTGCTTCTGAGTCTGCGCCTGGCGATAAATCTTTGCCAGAACAGCGAGGCCAATAACAGTGGCAACGATCAGTGCGTAAACGGACCACTCTTTCCAGAACAGGACAGTAATCAGCAGCGGTGCTGCAACCAGCAGAACTAACAGCCAGGCCCAGTTTGGCAGCACATATTTTTTCGCACACAGGACGGCCTTGTTGACACCGGTAGTATGGGCGAAATGGCGATTACCGCATAAGAAAATCACCAGGCCCGCCAGCATACCAATTGCGGCCAGCGCAAAACCCATCGCCCAACTGTACTCTTCCTGCACGTAGCCGCAGGCAATGGGCGCGATGATTGAACCAATATTCCCGGCAGCGTAGAGCAGAGAGAATCCACCGTCGCGACGCGGATCTTCAGGCTGGTACAGCTCACCCAACAGGCAACTGATGTTGGATTTAAACAGACCATAGCCGCAGACAATTATCGCCAGAGACAAATAGAGGAACGCTGGAGCCATTTCGCTGGCGCCCAATACCAGATGCCCCACCGCCATTAAAAATGCGCCTATCATTACCGCCATCCGGTTGCCGAGCACTTTATCGGCCAGGTATCCCCCAAGAATCGGCGTGACGTAGACCAGCGAGCAGTAGGCGCTGAACAGTTCATAAGCGTGATTATCGTCGTACTTAAGCTGGTTAGTGAGATACAGGATCAGTAGCGCACGCATACCGTAAAAACTGAAGTATTCCCAAATTTGTAGCGCGACGACGTAATAAATCGCCCGTGGTTGAGATGCTTGTTTATTCATTATTTTCTCGAAGTAAATGCCTCACGACAGGCTGAACGTGCTGCGCGAGTGTGTTTCCTTAAAGTTGTAACTTTGATACAGATCTGATTATTTTTGCAATATGCTGTCTGATTGCATAAATATACATGAATTAGATCGCGTAGTGGTAAGCAAATCACGTTCAAAGCAGGTGTGATTGTTTCTTGATGTGTCAGTGAAATGGCTATCGACGAACGCAGGCGAGGACGCTATTTTAACCTAAGCTGTGTAGCTGATTGAGCAAGCAGAATTTATGACTACGAGGACGATGATGAAAAACACCGAACTGGAACAACTGATCAACGACAAACTGAACAGCGCCGCCATTAGCGACTACGCGCCGAATGGTTTGCAGGTTGAGGGCAAAGAGACGGTGCATAAAATCGTGACCGGCGTGACCGCAAGTCAGGCGTTGCTGGACGAGGCAGTGCGCCTGGAGGCGGATGCGGTCATCGTTCATCACGGTTATTTCTGGAAAGGTGAATCTCCGGTAATTCGCGGCATGAAGCGGCATCGTCTGAAAACGCTGTTGGAAAATGATATCAACCTGTATGGCTGGCACCTGCCGCTGGATGCCCACCCGGAACTGGGGAATAACGCGCAGTTGGCCGCGCTGTTAGGGATTACCGTAATGGGTGAAATCGAGCCGTTGGTGCCATGGGGGGAACTCTCCATGCCGGTTCCGGGACTGGAGCTGGCATCGTGGATTGAAGCGCGTTTAGGCCGTAAACCGTTATGGTGTGGTGATACCGGGCCGGAGAAAGTTCAGCGCGTCGCCTGGTGTACAGGTGGCGGTCAAAGTTTTATTGATAGCGCAGCCCGATTTGGCGTCGATGCCTTTATCACCGGTGAAGTCTCAGAGCAAACCATTCACTCGGCCCGCGAGCAGGGGCTGCATTTTTATGCTGCCGGTCACCATGCGACCGAACGCGGCGGCATTCGCGCTTTAAGCGAGTGGCTGAATGAAAACACCGATCTGGACGTAACATTTATCGATATTCCTAATCCAGCCTAATAAAGAGGGACGAAAGTGCAGCGAGCGCGTTGTTATCTGTTAGGTGAAACGGCGGTGGTTCTTGAGCTGGAACCGCCCATTACGCTGGCGACTCAGAAACGCATCTGGCGTCTGGCCCAGCGTCTGGTTGATGCCCCGAATGTGCTTGAAGCTATTCCGGGCATGAACAATATCACGGTGACCTTGCGCGACCCGCAAACGCTGGCGCTGGATGCGATTGAACGCCTGCAGCGCTGGTGGGAAGAGAGTGAGGCGTTGGAACCGGATTCGCGCTTTATAGAAATTCCCGTGACCTATGGCGGTGAGTTTGGCCCCGATCTGGCTGAGGTCGCCCGGCACAGCGGATTAAGCGACAAGCAGGTTGTGGAACTTCATGCATCGGTTGATTACGTGGTGTGGTTTATCGGCTTTCAGCCGGGATTTCCCTATCTTGGGAGCTTACCTGAACAACTCCATACCCCAAGGCGTGCGGAACCTCGCCTGATTGTTCCGGCAGGTTCAGTGGGTATTGGCGGATCCCAAACGGGCGTTTATCCGCTTTCCACGCCAGGCGGATGGCAACTGATTGGTCGTACCCCCGTTGCGTTATTTGATCCAAAACGAGAGGAACCAATTCTGTTACGGGCTGGCGATACCGTGCGTTTTGTCCCGCAGAAGGAGGGGATATGTTAAACATTATTCGCGCGGGCATGTATACCTCAGTACAGGACGGGGGACGCCATAGTTTTCGTCAATCCGGAATCAGTCACTGTGGCGCACTGGATAAACCGGCGCTGAACGTCGCTAACCTGCTGGTGGGTAATGATGCGAATGCTGCAGCGCTGGAAATTACGCTGGGGCAACTGGTGGTGGAATTTGAAACCGATGGCTGGTTTGCCCTGACCGGTGCGGGATGCGAAGCGCATCTGGATCATACTCCCGTGTGGAGCGGATGGCGGCTACCGATGAAAGCCGGCCAGCGCCTGACGCTAAAACGGCCGCATCACGGTATGCGCAGCTACCTGGCGGTTGCGGGCGGCTTTGATGTCCCCGAAGTCATGGGCTCGCGCAGTACCGATCTTAAAGTTGGCATTGGCGGGCTGGAAGGACGTTTGCTGCGCGATGGCGATCGGCTGGCAATTGGCGTATCTACCCGGCAATTCAGCGGACCGCAGGGTGTAAAACAGCTGATGTGGGGCAACCATATTCGTGCGCTTCCCGGACCTGAATATCAGGAGTTTGACGAGGTATCACAGGCTTCTTTCTGGCGCTCGCCGTGGCAGCTTAGCCCACAAAGTAACCGTATGGGGTACCGCCTGCAGGGGCAGCCGCTGACGCGCATGACCGATCGTGAACTGCTGTCACATGGTTTGCTCCCCGGCGTGGTACAGGTTCCGCACAATGGTCAGCCGATCGTGCTGATGAACGATGCCCAGACGACGGGCGGCTATCCGCGCATCGCCTGTATCATTGAAGCGGATATGTATCATCTGGCGCAGATCCCGCTCGGCCAGCCGATTCATTTTGTGCAGTGTTCGCTGGAGGAAGCGCTTAAGGCGCGACAGGAACGGCAGCGTTACCTGGAACAATTAACATGGCGACTTAACAATGAAAATTGATCTCAACGCGGACCTCGGTGAGGGATGCGCTAACGATGCGGCGCTGCTGCAACTGGTGTCTTCAGCCAATATTGCCTGTGGGTTTCACGCCGGAGATGCGCAAACCATGCTCTTAAGCGTGCGCGAAGCGCTAAAAAATGGCGTGGCGATAGGCGCGCATCCGAGCTTTCCGGATCGGGAAAATTTTGGCCGTAGCGCCATGACCCTGCCCGCACAAACGGTGTATGCGCAGACGCTGTATCAAATTGGCGCCCTGGCTGCCATCACGCAGGCGGAGGGCGGCGTAATGCGTCATGTCAAACCGCACGGTATGCTTTATAACCAGGCGGCGAAAGATCCTCAGTTGGCTGATGCGATTGCGAAAGCGGTTCATGCCTGCGATCCATCGCTGGTTCTGGTAGGGCTGGCAGGAAGCGAACTGATTCGTGCCGCAGAACACAATGGCCTGGTAACGCGTCAGGAAGTTTTTGCCGATCGGGGTTATCAGGCCGATGGCAGTCTGGTGCCGCGTAACCAGCCGGGCGCACTGATTGAGGATGAAGAGCAGGCGCTGGCGCAAACGTTAGAAATGGTGCAATCCGGCAGAGTAAAAAGCCAGAGTGGAACATGGGCGAGCGTGACGGCCCAGACGGTATGCATTCATGGGGATGGCGAGCACGCACTCGCTTTTGCCCGTCGCTTGCGTAGCGCCTTTAATGCATGCAATATTCAAATTAGCGCATAAATTTTTATATAAAACAATAATATATTACACAACAACATAAGGGATTTAATTATGGGAGAGGCTATTTCTCTCTGGCCATTGACGGGGATCGCCGTCATTGTGGTCGGATTTCTTTTACGTTTTAACCCGGTATTGGTGGTCATTATTGCCGGGATCGTCACGGGACTGGCGGCGCATATGCCGGTAGCCACCATCCTTGAGAAACTGGGTGAAGGTTTTCTTAACACCCGCAACCTGCCGTTTATCCTGCTGATCCCGCTGGCGGTTATTGGCCTGCTGGAACGTCACGGACTCAAAGAGCGCGCTCAGGCGTGGATTGCAAAAATCCGCAGCGCCACCAGTGGCCGTCTGCTTATTGTCTATCTGTTCATACGCGAAGCGACCGCCGCGTTAGGACTGACCAGTTTGGGGGGGCATCCACAGATGGTGCGTCCGCTGCTGGCGCCGATGGCGGAAGGGGCCGCTGAAAAAAATCATGGTGAGATACCGGGCGCGGTACGCTATCGCCTGCGCGCAATGTCAGCTGCGACCGATAACGTCGGGCTGTTTTTCGGGGAAGATATCTTTGTTGCCTTCGGTGCCATCATATTCATGCATAACTTTATGCTGGAGTCTGGTGGGATCCAGACCGAACCGTTGCATATCGCCTTGTGGGGGATCCCAACGGCAATTTGTGCCTTCCTGATCCACGGCACGCGTCTGTGGCGTCTGGATAGCTATTTGCAACGTGAGGTGGCCAAAGCGAATGCCGCAGCGAAAGGAGAAGCGAAATGAATTTTCAACAAAGCTATCTCTATTGGCTGGCGGGAGCGGTATTACTGATTGTGGCGCTGATGTCGTGGCAGGACAAGGCGAACCCGCGCCGCTTCACGACAGGCCTGTTTTGGGGCATATACGGCGTATTGTTTTTGCTTGGCGACTGGACATACTCGCTGTTTGGCGACAAACGCGCGGTGCATATTGCCGTTGGTGTTGCGGTGGTCGTTCTGGCCCTGATCGCCGGTTTTGGCGGCGTGAAGCTGGGAAGCTACCATCAACGGACGCCGCAACAGCGCGAAGAAAGCGCCAGTCGCCTGGGCAACCGCCTGTTTTTCCCGGCGCTGGCGATTCCGGTAGTAACGGTGATCGGCGTGCTGATGTTCAACCATATTCCTGGCTTACAGGATGCGCTGTTTGGGCCGGGTAATCACGCCACGCTGGTGACGCTTTTTTCCATGACAGCGGGCTCGTTGATTGGTCTGGCGATGGCGATAAAAATGACCCATGAGCGGGTGCATCAGCCGATTCAGGAGGCGCGCCGTCTGCTGGATTCCATCGGCTGGGCGTTCATCCTGCCGCAAATCCTCGCCACGCTCGGGCTGTTGTTTACGGCGGCTGGCGTAGGCAGCGGCATTTCATATCTGACGCAGGAATATCTGGCGGTAGACAGTCGCTTTATCGCGGTGGCGGTCTACACCATCGGCATGGCATTGCTGACCATGGTGATGGGCAATGCATTTGCTGCTTTCCCTATTGTGACCGCTGGGATTGGTATTCCGATCCTCGTACTGCAACACGGCGGCAATCCAGCGGTAATGGCGGCGATTGGTATGTTCTCCGGCTATTGCGGGACACTGATGACGCCGATGGCGGCGAACTTTAACATTGTCCCTGCTGCGCTGCTGGAGCTGCCGGATAAAAACGCGGTGATTAAAGCGCAGGTGCCAACCGGCATACTGCTGCTGTTGGTCAACGTGTTCCTGATGTATTTCCTGATGTTCTTGTAAGGTGACAGGATGAAAACAGTACTCATCACGGGATTTGAACCCTTTGGCGGCGAGTCAGTTAACCCTTCCTGGGAAGTGGTCTCGGGACTCGACAATGCTATTATCGGTGGATGCCGCGTCGTTGCCCGCCAGCTGCCGTGCGTCTTTGGCGAATCTCTTGCCGTACTCAATGGCGCGATTGATGCGCTGTCGCCATCGTTGGTGCTGGCTGTGGGGCAGGCGGGCGGGCGCTCGGATATCACCGTGGAGCGCGTGGCGATCAACGTTGATGATGCACGTATTGCGGATAACCAGGGACAACAGCCGGTAGATGTGCCGATTGTCGTCGATGGTCCTGCGGCATGGTTTAGTACGTTGCCGATCAAAGCGATGGTTGTGGCTATGCGCAACGCGGGAATTCCGGCCTCGGTTTCCCAGACCGCAGGTACCTTTGTGTGTAACCACGTAATGTATGGTCTGCTGCATAAATTACGCGACGTGCCGGCGGTGAAGGGCGGTTTTATTCATATCCCTTATCTGCCGCAACAAGCTGCACAGCATCCCGGAGCGCCAAGTATGGCGGCTGAAACCGTTCGCCGTGCGCTGGAAGTCGCCATTGCCACCGCCTTGCAGGTGGAAAGCGATATCACAGTGACGGGCGGCGCAACACATTAACAAAGGACAGTATTATGCCTGAAGGCCCGGAGATCCGCCGCGCGGCGGATAACCTGGAGGCGGCAGTCAAAGGCAAACCCCTGACGGATGTCTGGTTTGCCTTTGAGCAGTTAAAACCGTATCAATCTCAACTAATTGGGCAGAGTGTTACTCAGCTTGAAACGCGAGGGAAAGCACTGCTGACTCATTTTTCTAATGGTCTGACGCTGTACAGTCACAATCAGCTCTACGGCGTGTGGCGAGTCGTGGATACTGGCAAAATCCCGCAGACTTCGCGGGTTCTGCGTGTCAGGCTGCAAACAGCCGATAAAACCATCCTGCTCTATAGTGCGTCTGATATCGAAATGCTGACGCCAGAGCAGCTTACCACTCATCCGTTCCTGCAACGAGTTGGGCCGGATGTGCTGGATTTACGTTTAACGCCCGATGAGGTTAAAGCGCGTCTGTTATCTCCGCGTTTTCGTAATCGCCAGTTTTCTGGCCTGCTACTGGACCAGGCGTTTCTGGCGGGATTAGGTAACTACCTGCGGGTAGAGATCCTTTGGCAGGTAGGGTTGACCGGGCAGCATAAAGCGTCTCAGCTTAGTGACGAACAGTTGGATACGCTGGCGCGTGCGCTGCTTGATATTCCTCGTCTGTCCTATAATACCCGCGGGCTGGTGGATGAGAACAAACACCATGGCGCGTTGTTTCGCTTTAAGGTCTTTCACCGGGACGGTGAAGCCTGCGAGCGCTGTGGTGGAATCATCGAAAAAACGACGCTCTCTTCGCGCCCTTTTTACTGGTGTCCGGGATGTCAGAAGTAGATCTATACCGAAGCATACGTTTTGCGATATTGCAGCGGGGTTTTACCCATGTTTTTGCGAAAACAGGTAATAAACCAGGCGTATTCGGAGAAACCAACCTGAGCAGCAATATCGCGTACCGAGCTATTGGTATGTAACAGCAGTTCGCAGGCCTGACGAATGCGGCGCATCATCAGGTATTCCTGAATCGTACCGCCGGTCTCTTCGTGAAAACGGCGGGAGGCATGGCCCCGCGAGCACCCCATCTCGCTGGCGATATCTTCCAGCGAGCAGCGCTGGTGAAAGTGTGTTTCGATCCAGCGGATAATGCTGACCGAAAATGTATTTTGTCCCGTGGCCTGCGCCTGATGTGGCAGCAGGCTAATGAGCTGCATCACCAGAAATGCGCTGTCGCTGATGCTGAAGGTCTGACTTTTGAGCTGTTCTTCAAAACGGCTCAGCAACGTTTCAATCACCGGTTGAACGTCACCGACGTCAAACACCCGTGCTTTCTCTCCCCTGGCGCACAGCTGACGCAGTAGCATTTGCTGCCGAGGAAAATCCCGCAGGTACTGCTCAATTTGTGGAGCATTAAAGTGCAGCGTTGTGCGGTGATAAATATTACGTGCATCCTGTTCGACAAACACTTTATGCAACTTTCCCGGCGGGAAAATAAAAATACGCCCGGGTTTGACGGTGTACTGTTGGTGCTCCATAAGCGCGATGCCTACTCCCTGAGAAACCGACAATATCTCCACACACTGGTGCCAGTGATAGTAGTTGGCTGGCATATCCTTCATACGATTAAAGTAAATCGACTTGTCGTTGAGGTTTATATGCTCAAGATAACTACTGTCTTCCGTCCGCTGCATTTATGTCTCGCCTGTTCATGTGAACATACTTAAGTTTTTATCACTGTAATCGAATTTTCTCCGCAAAATGCAGATGAATGTTGTACTTCATCACCAGCGTTGTGTGGAAATACGACGATTATCACATTTGTATGTCAGCTCAAATCCTTATTATGCGCCCAATACTTCATCAAATGAAACGAGGTTTCATTATGCGAGCAAGGCAAGAGTATGCAGAAAAGGCGCGGCAATGGTTGGCATCAGCCATTCCTCATCTCTCATGTGATAATACGCGTTTGGACGTGGGCGAAACGTCCGCACAATATCCAATGGACATCGCCGGTATGGAGGGGTTTGCACGTCTGTTATGGATCCTTTCACCGCTGTTAAGCGCAGGAGACGCGGGTGAGTATCGTGAGGCTTTTATTCGCGGTATTCGCCATGGCAGTGACCCCGAACATCCAAACTATTGGGGTAATCTGGTCGATAACGATCAGCGCTGCGTGGAAATGGCTGCCTTTGGCGTAGCGCTGGCGCTGCCGAATACCGGATTATGGGATGCGTTAACCGCCGATGAGCAGGACAATCTGGAGCGCTGGTTACGACAAAGTGCTGATATCCAAATCCCGGATAATAACTGGCACTTCTTCCCGGTATTGGTGCAGGTCGGTCTTAAATGTGTCGGACGCCACTATGACATGATGGTCATTGATAAGCATCTGAACGCGATTGAGCCATTCTGGCTTGGTAACGGCTGGTATTCCGACGGTGCAGGTAAACCGCGCGATTACTATATCTCCAGCGGGTTTCATTTTTACAGTTTGCTGTACAGCCATCTTATGCAGGACGCTGATCCTGAACGTTGCCTGCGCTATCGCCAGCGCGCGCGTCAATTTGCCAGGGATTACATCTATTACTTTACCTGTGACGGGGATGCAATTCCGTTTGGCCGCAGCCTGACTTACCGTTTTGTTCAGGTTGCGTTCTGGAGCGCCGTCGTCTGGACAGGATTGGATGTCTTTACGATCCCTGTCGTCAAAGGCGTGATTTTACGCCACCTCGACTGGTGGTTAGCGCAGCCTTTCATTGGCCCGGATGGTTTATTCACGCTGGGATATACCTACCCGAATCTGGTGATGACCGAAGACTACAACAGCCCATGCTCACCCTGGTGGGCATGTAAGGCGTTGCTGATTCTGGCGCTGCCGGAACAGAGCGCATTCTGGCAAGCCGAGTCAGCCCCGTTGCCTGAACCTGAGCCGATTCATCCGATAAAGGAAGCCGGACAATTTATCGTTCATGATGATGCAAACCGACACGCCTGGATGCTGATGTCCGGGCAGTACGACCGCAATAACTTTGTCAATTTCGATGCCAAATACGGCAAATTTGCTTACTCCAGCCACTTCGGTTTTACCCTGGAGCGCGGTCATTATGGTCTGAACCATGCTGCCTGTGATTCGATGCTGGTGTTCAGCGAACAGGATAACTACTGGCGTGGACGTCGTGAGTGCGACGCTGTTGAAATGACGGATGCGTTAATCCGAAGCCGTTGGCACCCGTGGTCAAACGTCGTCGTCACGACCTGGCTAATCCCGTTTCAGCAAGGACATATTCGCATTCATCGCGTTGAAACTGCGCGCCAGCTTGACTGTGTCGAGGGGGGATTCGCGCTTAACCGGCATCAACTCATCGATACCAAAACTGCACCGCACGGGGTCACACTTCGTGCCAGCTCCGGCGTATGCCAGATAACCGATCTGTTGGCAGAGCGTCAACCGGAGGTCGTCACAACGCCACCCAACAGCAACATTCTCTATGCATCACCGGGGGAGATCCCTTGTCTTCGTAGCACGCTTACGCCGGGCACGCACTGGCTGGCCTGCGCCGTCAACGCCACATCGTTTTCCTCGCTGTCACCTGCGGCAGCAATGGCGTTCGACCGTGAGAATCAGGTGCTAACGCTGGGTGTGAAAACGCTGGAAATCATATAACTGACGCATGTGCGGAGAAAAATAATGACTAACCCTGTTCAGTCGACGCGCTCGGCTTACATCAAACTGAGTCTGTTTGTATTTCTGTTTACCTTTACCTGGGCGGCCAGTTTTGGCCTGTACGCTATCTGGCTGGGAGATAAAGCCGGGTTGGATGGTGTGGAGATCGGCACGGTATTTGCCGTGAACGGCGTTTTTGCGGTAGTTATCAAACCTGTTTACGGTTACATCATGGACAAAATGGGCATGAAAAAACATCTGCTCTATTTTGTCTGCCTCGTTTCGGCCCTGATGGCGCCATTTTTCATCTGGTGTTACCTGCCGCTATTACAAACGCATTTTATCAGCGGGATGATCGTCGGTGCGCTTTTTTTCAGCCTCGGCTGGTATGCGGGGGTGGCGGCGGAAGAGTCCTATGTTGACCGTTTCAGCCGTTTGTACGCGATGGAGTTTGGCCGGATCCGCATGTGGGCCGCGCTGGGATGGGCAACGGCGTCTTCATTCTCTGGGTATCTCTACAATATTTCGCCCAAAATCAACTTTGTAATCAGTAGCGTTTCCGCGCTGTGCATGTTTGCGGTTCTGCTGACGCTGAAAGTTGATCACTTTGGCCAGGAAGAGAATGACGTCCTGTCGAAAGAGAAGATTGTCATTGGCGATGTGTTCGAGTTGCTGCGCAATAAGAAATTCTGGACCTTTGCGCTGTATATCGCGGGAGTGGCATGGATGATGTTTATTGCCGAACAGCAGTTCTCTCGCTATTTCGTCACCTTCTTTAGCACTAAAGAAGAAGGCAACGCCATGTTTGGCTACATGAGTACCGCGCAGTCAGCCGCAGAGTTTTTCGGCATGATGCTGGTGCCTGCCATTATTAACCGCATAGGCGCTAAGCAGGGGATGATCCTGACCGGTCTTGTGATCAGTCTGCGTTTGATTATTTCCGGATTAACTAACGATCCGCTGATCATCTGCCTGGTGAAGCCTTTGTATGGGATTGAAATCGCCCTGATTCTGGTGTCGGTCTTCAAATACATTGCCGAACATTTCGACAAACGCGTTAACGCCACGATGTACCTGCTGGGCTATCAGGCCATGATTTACGTCGGTTCTATTGTCGTGGCACCGCCTGCCGGCTATGCCTACCAAAAAATTGGTTTTGAGCATACCTATCTGATTATGGGCGTGGTTGCTCTGGTATTTACCGGGATCTCCGCCATCACGCTTTCTACTTGCTATCAGCACAAAAAAACCATTGCAGCCCCTGTCCATGGGCAAGAAGCCACCCATTAAAGTGAAGAAAACGAGAGAATTATGTCTGTGACTATCCGTAAAGAACCGATCGTTCCTGTTGTCCTGCGAAGCGGCGAGCGCGCTGCTATTGCGCAGAAGATTCGCCGCGCTTTACCGGTCATTTTATCTGCTATCGATCGTAACAGCGATTATTTTGGCACGCGTTTTCCGGATGCGGCATGTGAAAATGGTCGCTACCCAATTATCGATAATCAGGAATGGACCACCAGTTTCTGGACTGGTCAGCTGTGGCTGGCATGGGAATGGACGCGTAATGATGCGTATCGTACGTTGGCCGAACAACATGTCCGTTCTTTTGGCGAACGTATTGCCAGTAGGGATCATACCAATCACCACGATCTGGGTTTTCTGTACAGCCTTTCATGTATAGCGGCCAATAAACTAACCGGCAATCGCGAGGCGACTTATATCGCGCAGCAGGCGGCAGAAGTGCTAATGGAACGCTATCACGAGAAATGCGGCATTATTCAGGCGTGGGGCGAACTGGATAATCCGGAGCAGCAGGGCAGGATGATTATAGACTGCAATATGAATCTGCCCTTGCTGTATCAGGCAAGCGCCAGCACCGGCGATCCACGCTATGCTGAAGCGGCGAAAAATCATATAGAGCAGGCGCGACGTTATATTGTGCGCGAGGACGGCTCAACGTTTCATACGTACTATATGGATGTGCGCACCGGGGAACCGCGGTTTGGCAATACGCATCAGGGTTTTTCCGATGATTCCTGCTGGTCGCGCGGGCAGGCATGGGGTGTTTATGGCTTTCTGCTGAATTATCTCTATACCGGAGATGAGCGGCTTCTGGAACTGAGCCAGACGCTGGCAAATTACTTTATTAATCGTTTACCGGAAGATCTTATCTGTTATTGGGATTTGGCGCTTACCGATCCCAACAGTGAAAGGGATAGCTCTGCCAGCGCGATTCTCGCCTGCGCGCTGCTGGAGCTGGTAAAACAGCTACCGGCAACCCATCCGGAACGTGAAAGTTATGAAGCGTTGGCATTAAGGATGATTGCGCGAATGCTTGATGATTATCTAAATGCTGCGCATGAAGCAGGCGAAGGATTATTAAAACACTCTGTTTATTATTTTAAAGGTAACGTCGGTGTGGATGAGTGCTGCGCGTGGGGGGATTATTTCCTGATGGAAGCGATGACCCGTGCAATATCCTGCTGGAAAAGTTACTGGTAATATTCTGCTCCCTCGGTTAAATATTCAGGCTATTGATTTAGCAGGGGGAGATTTTATCTCTGTACGGCGAGGAAAATATAATGAAAAGCAATAATATTAATACAGCCATATTAATGGCTGCACTGGTCATGCCTGTAACTGGCGCTATGGCTGCGGAAAATAATACGACTACTGCCCCTCAGGCGAAATCGACACCCTTTACTACCGTATATTTTGCACCGCGTACGCAGTACCGTACGGCCAGCAAAGGTTTTTTGCAGCGATTAATGTTAACCGGGGTGGTACAGGACTCAGACAGTATATTTAAAAGCATGTACTGGAGTTTTGAAACCGATGCCGATCTTGGCAAAAATATGGACCAGTGGAAAAGCAGCTATCAGGAAGCCGAGTTTAACAAGCCTTTTGCTCTGGGTGATAGTGACTTCTGGCTTGAGCCCGGCGTGGTGTTTCACTGGGAGTCTGCAGGTTCACGTGTCGACCCTTATATTGGTATTGGCTATCATTTTGACCCAACGCTGGGGGCTGTACTACGCTACCGATATAACCATCAAAACCATGACAGCGAAACGCTGCAAGGCGACTGGGATGACTCTTCAGAGCACCGCGTTGATATTTATTTAACCAAGTTTTTTACGCCAAACTTCTGGGTGCAATATAATCCAACGTATTACACTAAAACCCATGGCGATAAATTTGAGTATGCTAACGGCAAGAATCATACTCTGCAGCATAACTTTGTATTTAATTTCCATGCCACACCGCGGTTTTATCCATTTTTTGAATTAGGCTATCTTGATAAATACAAAGATGGTGATGATACAAAAAATGAATATCAAATCAGGGTAGGGTTTAAATATAACTTAAACTAATTCCGGCTTACGATGATAATTGCTTTGGCGCGTGCACTGAAATAAACCGCGCCACCGCCGGGCCGGTTAATAAAATGCTGAACAGCCGCAGGGTTTGCATCGCCATGATCAACGCCATATCGGTGTGACTCCCTGCGGCAATCACCGCAACAGAATCCACCCCACCGGGACTGGTCGCCAGATAGGCGGTGAGAAAATCTATCTGCATGTAATGCGCCAGCCCCCAGGCCATAGCGGCGCAGATCGCCATCAGTGAAAAAATGGACAACAGGATCTGCGGTAAGGGGCGCAACGCCGTTAAGAAAATCTGCTTGTCAAAGCCAAGGCCGATTTGCCAGCCGATGGCCATATAAGCTATTGCCAGCAGCCATTCCGGCAGTTCAATCACTATTACGCCACTGGCATTCAGCAGTGCGCCTGCCAGCATAGGCAGCAACATCGCGCCTGAGGGGATGCGCAGTAAGCGCCCGGCTATACCGGCAACGGCGGCCAGCGCCAGGGTACTCAACAGATTACCGCTCAGTGGCGGAAACCAGACGATTTGTTCACTGACCGCCTGCGCCTGATCGCCCATCATCAATCGGGTGACCAGTGCTGCTGCCCCGACCACCAATAGCACACGCAGATACTGCATAAACGCCACCAGCCGGATGTCGGCGCCAAATTCCTGGGCCATCGCGACCATCGCCGCCGCGCCGCCAGGCGAAGAACCCCACGCGCCGGTGTTCCCCGGTAGATTACTGTAGCGCACCAGCAGCCAGCCGATTACCGCGCTGCTGATAAGGGTCGCCAGCAGGACAACAATCACCATCGGCCAGTGGGCCGCAAGGGTTGTGAAGATTGAACCGGTCAGATTTTGGGCAATCATACAGCCGAGAATCGCCTGCGCACCAAGAAATGTGCAGCGGGGAGGGTGCAGCGAAATGCCGCGCATACTGAAGATGATGCCGACGATCATCGAACCGAGCAGCAATGGTCCTGGAAGATGGATAAACAGAAAGAGCAGGGAAAGAAGGAGCGATAGCAGAAACAACAGGCTCCACTGCAAAACAGGCATCCCATGCTCCTGAGTGAAATGACGGAAATCTCAGTAAATCATAGAGAAAGCGCGATGAGAATAAAATAATGTGGATCAAGAAAAAACAGGTCGGATTCTGGCGTTACTGCCTTATCCGACCCGGGAGAATTAATAGCTGAAAGCCGGACAGGCGCAAGCGCCATCCGGCAGACAATTAACGCTTAATATCAGACTTAAAATCACGCTTGTCGTAGCCGGTGTACAGCTGACGCGGACGAGCGATTTTCATGCCGTCGGTGTGCATTTCGTTCCAGTGCGCAATCCAGCCAACGGTACGCGCCATGGCGAAGATAACGGTGAACATGGAGGACGGAATACCCATCGCTTTCAGGATGATGCCGGAGTAGAAGTCTACGTTCGGGTAGAGTTTCTTCTCGATGAAGTACGGGTCGTTGAGCGCAATGTGCTCAAGTTCCATCGCCACTTCCAGCAGATCGTCTTTGGTGCCCAATTCTTTCAGCACTTCGTGGCAGGTTTCACGCATGACGGTAGCGCGTGGGTCATAGTTTTTGTAAACACGGTGACCAAAGCCCATCAGGCGGAAGGAATCATTCTTGTCTTTCGCGCGGCGAACAAATTCCGGAATGTGTTTAACAGAGCTGATTTCTTCCAGCATTTTCAGCGCAGCTTCGTTTGCGCCGCCGTGTGCCGGTCCCCACAGGGAAGCAATACCGGCCGCGATGCAGGCAAACGGGTTAGCGCCAGAAGAACCCGCGGTACGTACGGTAGAGGTTGAGGCGTTCTGTTCGTGGTCAGCGTGCAGGATTAAGATACGGTCCATTGCGCGTTCCAGAATCGGATTGACTTCGTATTTTTCGCACGGCGTGGAGAACATCATGTTCAGGAAGTTACCGGCGTAAGAGAGGTCATTACGCGGGTACACGAACGGCTGTCCAATGGAATATTTATAACACATTGCTGCCATGGTTGGCATTTTGGACAGCAGACGGAAAGCGGCGATTTCACGGTGACGTGGATTATTCACATCCAGCGAGTCGTGGTAGAACGCAGCCAGCGCCCCGGTAACACCGCACATAACGGCCATCGGGTGAGAGTCGCGGCGGAAACCGTGGAACAGACGGGTGATCTGCTCGTGGATCATGGTATGGCGAGTGACTGTGGTTTTGAACTCGTCGTACTCTTCCTGCGTCGGTTTTTCACCGTACAGCAGGATGTAACACACTTCCAGATAGTTAGACTCGGTCGCCAACTGATCAATCGGGAAGCCGCGATGCAGCAAAATACCTTCGTCACCATCAATGAAAGTAATTTTGGATTCGCAGGATGCGGTAGAGGTGAAACCTGGGTCAAAAGTAAACATCCCTTTTGAGCCAAGGCTACGAATATCAATAACATCTTGACCGAGCGTACCTTTCAGCACATCCAGTTCAATAGCAGCGTCACCATTTAGAGTGAGTTTTGCTTTAGTATCAGCCATTTACGGTCTCCTTAGCGCCTTATTGCTTAAGACTGCCGGAACTTAAATCTGCCTTCGTACATCAATAAACCGTTACCAGTTTGTTATTTGGCTCGCCGCTCTGCGAAAGAGGGGATGACCTGGGTACAGAGCTATGGGCGCTTGCAGGTAAAACGGTCTTTTCATGGCGAATAAACTGCAAATCAAGAACTTAGCAATCCGAATTATTAAACCTGTCTATCACTAATAACTGTCCTGACGGTATTGGTCAATACTTCCACACTGTTACATAACTAAATCTCCGGTGAAAGAGTGACCCCATAACTTTTACGCATTATATGCTTTTTCTGGTGTCGTTTGTAACAACTTTGTTTAATGATTGTCAAATCAGATGATTAAAAATTAAAATAATGTTGTTATCGTGACCTATGTCACTGTTCGGGATAAAACCCGACAAACTATATGTAGGTTAATTGTAATGATTTTGTGAACGTCCTATACTGCCGCCAGGTCTCCGGAATACCCTGCAATCCCGAGCCAACCAGCGTTGTATCGTGTCGTTTTAGCATCTGGAAGCAGTGTTTTATATGACGCGTAGTTATAGTAAGGACGCTGTCTGACCCGCACGCAGACCGGAGGAAGGAAATCCCGTCGTCTTTCAGGCTACAGGTGTCTTCATCTTCTGTACCCGAAGTCCAAAGGGAATAATAAGAACAGCATGTGGGCGTTATTCATGATAAGAAATGTGAAAAAACAAAGACCTGTCAATCTGGATCTGCAAACGATCCGGTTCCCAATCACGGCGATAGCGTCCATTCTCCATCGCGTATCCGGAGTGATCACCTTCGTGGCGGTCGGGATTCTGTTGTGGTTATTGGGTACCAGCCTTTCCTCCCCTGAAGGTTTCCTCATCGCGTCATCCATTATGAATAACTTCTTTGTGGAGTTAATTCTGTGGGGGATCCTGATTGCGCTGGCATATCACGCCGTAATGGGCATTCGCCATCTGTTGATGGATTTTGGCTATATCGAAGAAACCCTCGAAGCAGGGACACGCTCCGCCAAAATTTGTTTCGTTATCATTGTCGTGCTTTCACTTCTCGCAGGAGTCCTCGTATGGTAAGCAACGCCTCCGCATTAGGACGCAACGGCGTACATGACTTCATTCTGGTCCGTGCTACCGCTATCGTTCTGACGTTATACATCATCTATATGGTCGGCTTCTTCGCCACCAGCGGCGAGCTGACGTTTGAAGTCTGGACCGGTTTCTTCTCATCGGCATTCACCAAAGTCTTCACCCTGCTGGCACTTTTCTCCATCTTGATTCATGCCTGGATCGGCATGTGGCAGGTGTTGACCGACTACGTTAAACCTCTGGCTGTGCGCCTGATTCTGCAACTGGCTATCGTCGTTGCGCTGGTGGTTTACGTCATTTATGGATTTGTTGTGGTGTGGGGTGTGTAATGAAACTGCCAGTCAGAGAATTTGATGCTGTTGTGATTGGTGCCGGCGGAGCAGGTATGCGCGCGGCGCTGCAAATTTCCCAGAGCGGTCAGACCTGTGCGCTGCTCTCCAAAGTGTTCCCAACCCGTTCCCATACCGTATCCGCACAAGGTGGCATCACCGTTGCGCTCGGTAATACCCATGAAGATAACTGGGAATGGCACATGTACGACACCGTTAAAGGGTCGGACTACATTGGTGACCAGGACGCTATTGAATATATGTGTAAAACCGGTCCGGAAGCGATTCTGGAGCTGGACCACATGGGGCTGCCGTTCTCTCGCCTCGACAATGGCACAATTTATCAACGTCCGTTTGGCGGCCAGTCGAAGAACTTCGGCGGCGAGCAGGCGGCACGTACCGCGGCAGCGGCAGACCGTACCGGTCATGCGCTGTTGCACACGCTGTATCAGCAGAACCTGAAAAACCACACCACAATTTTCTCCGAGTGGTATGCGCTGGACCTGGTGAAAAACGCCGATGGCGCCGTTGTCGGTTGTACCGCGCTGTGTATCGAAACCGGTGAAGTGGTTTACTTCAAAGCCCGCGCAACCGTGCTGGCGACCGGCGGTGCTGGCCGTATTTATCAGTCCACCACCAATGCCCACATCAACACCGGTGACGGCGTGGGTATGGCTATCCGCGCTGGCGTGCCGGTGCAGGATATGGAGATGTGGCAGTTTCACCCAACCGGCATCGCCGGCGCAGGCGTTCTGGTAACAGAAGGCTGCCGTGGTGAAGGTGGCTACCTGCTGAACAAACACGGCGAGCGCTTTATGGAGCGTTATGCCCCGAACGCGAAAGACCTGGCGGGTCGTGACGTGGTGGCGCGTTCCATCATGATCGAAATCCGTGAAGGTCGCGGCTGCGACGGCCCGTGGGGTCCGCATGCCAAATTGAAACTCGACCACCTGGGTAAAGAAGTGCTGGAATCCCGTCTGCCGGGCATTCTCGAACTGTCTCGTACCTTTGCTCACGTTGACCCGGTCAAAGAGCCGATTCCGGTTATCCCAACCTGCCACTATATGATGGGCGGTATTCCGACCAAAGTGACTGGCCAGGCGCTGACCGTAAACGAACAGGGCGAAGATGTGGTGATCCCGGGGCTGTTTGCTGTCGGCGAAATCGCGTGCGTGTCGGTTCACGGCGCCAACCGTCTGGGCGGCAACTCGCTGCTGGACCTGGTGGTATTTGGTCGTGCGGTGGGGCTGCATCTGCAGGAATCTATCGCTGAGCAGGGTGACCTGCTGGATGCGACCGAAGATGAAATCGATGCTTCTCTGGCGCGTCTGAATCGCTGGAACGGTAACCGCAACGGTGAAGACCCGGTGGCAATTCGCAAAGCGCTGCAGGAATGTATGCAGCACAACTTCTCGGTATTCCGCGAAGGCGATGCGATGGCGAAAGGTCTGGAAGAGCTGAAAGCGATCCGCGAACGTCTGAAAAATGCCCGCCTGGACGATACCTCCAGCGAGTTCAACACCCAGCGCGTTGAGTGTCTGGAGCTGGATAACCTGATGGAGACCGCGTACGCCACTGCAGTATCTGCAAACTTCCGTACCGAAAGCCGTGGCGCGCATAGCCGCTTCGACTTCCCGGAACGTGATGATGAAAACTGGCTGTGCCATTCCCTGTACCTGCCAGAGTCGGAATCCATGACGCGACGTCAAGTCAATATGGAACCGAAGCTGCGCCCGGCATTCCCGCCGAAGATTCGTACTTATTAATGCGGAGACAGGACAATGAAACTCGAGTTTTCAGTTTATCGCTATAACCCGGATGTTGACGACGCTCCGCACATGCAGGATTACACCCTGGAGGCGGAAGAAGGGCGCGACATGATGCTGCTGGATGCATTGATGCAGCTGAAAGAAAAAGATCCGTCGCTGTCGTTTCGTCGCTCCTGCCGTGAAGGGGTTTGTGGCTCCGACGGTCTGAACATGAACGGCAAAAATGGACTGGCCTGTATCACACCTATTTCTGCGCTGAATCAGCCGGGCAAGAAAATTGTCATTCGCCCGCTGCCAGGTTTACCGGTTGTGCGCGATTTGGTGGTAGACATGGGGCAATTCTACGCACAGTATGAGAAGATTAAGCCTTACTTGTTGAATAATGGGAAAAATCCGCCGGCTCGTGAGCATTTACAAATGCCTGAGCAGCGTGAGAAGCTCGATGGGCTGTATGAATGTATTTTGTGTGCATGCTGCTCAACGTCCTGCCCATCATTCTGGTGGAACCCGGACAAGTTTATTGGCCCGGCAGGCCTGCTGGCAGCGTATCGCTTCTTAATTGATAGCCGCGATACCGAGACCGACAGCCGCCTGGAAGGTTTAAGTGACGCTTTCAGCGTATTCCGCTGCCATAGCATCATGAACTGCGTCAGTGTATGTCCGAAAGGGCTGAACCCGACGCGCGCCATCGGCCATATTAAGTCGATGCTGCTCAAACGTAGTGCGTAAGTTGTTGTAGTGGTTGCCGGATGGCGACGTAGCGTCTTATCCGGCCTACAGGTGAAATCCCGTAGGCCTGATAAGCTAAGCGCCATCAGGCAATATAAGTGCAGGAAACCTCTAAAAACTGCCTCTTATCTCTGACAGTTTTTAAAGGTTCCTTCGCGAGCCAAATAAAAAGAGCTCGCAAGTGAACCCCGGCACGCACATCGGTGTGCGTGGTAGTATCCACGGCGAAATACTCGTCATAGATCACGTTGCATGTGCGTTGGCTGCACTTGCTCACCCCGGTCACTTACTGGATGTAAGCTCCCGGGGATTCGCAAGCTTGCCGCCTTCCTGAAACGTGATCTATTTAGAGTATTAAATAAGCAGAAAAGATGCTTAAGGGATCACGATGCAGAACAGCGCTTTGAAAGCCTGGTTGGACTCTTCTTACCTCTCTGGTTCTAACCAGAGCTGGATAGAACAGCTCTATGAAGACTTCTTAACCGACCCTGACTCGGTAGATGCTAACTGGCGTTCGACGTTCCAGCAGTTACCTGGTACCGGAGTCAAACCGGATCAACTCCACTCAAAAACACGTGATTATTTCCGTCGACAGGCGTTGATTACCCCACGTTACTCTTCTTCTATTTCCGACCCTGATGCCAATGTGAAGCAGGTTAAAGTCCTGCAGCTCATTAACGCCTATCGTTTCCGCGGTCATCAGCATGCGAATCTCGATCCGCTGGGACTGTGGCAACAAGAAAATGTGGCCGATCTGGACCCGTCTTTCCACGATCTGACCGATGCGGATTTCCAGGAAAGCTTTAACGTAGGTTCTTTTGCCGGCGGCAAAGACACGATGAAGCTGAGCGACCTGGTTGTCGCGCTGAAACAAACCTACTGCGGCCCGATTGGCGCCGAGTATATGCACATCACCAGCACCGAAGAAAAACGCTGGCTTCAGCAGCGTATCGAGTCTGGCCGTGCCGCGTTCAGTAGTGAAGAGAAAAAACGCTTCCTTAGCGAACTGACCGCAGCAGAAGGTCTGGAACGCTACCTGGGCGCTAAGTTCCCGGGCGCAAAACGCTTCTCGCTGGAAGGCGGTGATGCGTTAATCCCAATGCTCAAAGAGATGATCCGCCACGCTGGTAACAGCGGTACCCGTGAAGTGGTGCTGGGCATGGCGCACCGTGGTCGTCTGAACGTTCTGGTTAACGTACTGGGCAAACGCCCGCAGGAACTGTTCGACGAATTTGCGGGCAAACATAAAGAACACCTCGGCACTGGCGACGTGAAGTACCACATGGGCTTCTCATCGGATATCGAAACCGAAGGCGGTCTGGTGCATTTGGCGCTGGCGTTTAACCCATCGCACCTGGAAATCGTTAGCCCGGTGGTTATCGGTTCCGTACGCGCACGTCTGGACAGGCTGGACGAGCCGAGCAGCAATAAAGTCCTGCCAATCACCATTCACGGTGACGCGGCAGTTACCGGGCAGGGCGTAGTTCAGGAAACCCTGAACATGTCGAAAGCGCGTGGTTACGAAGTGGGCGGTACCGTTCGCATCGTCATCAACAACCAGGTGGGCTTTACTACCTCTAACCCGCTGGATGCGCGTTCCACACCATACTGCACCGACATCGGTAAGATGGTTCAGGCGCCGATTTTCCACGTCAACGCGGATGACCCGGAAGCGGTCGCTTTCGTGACGCGTCTGGCGCTGGATTTCCGTAATACCTTTAAACGCGATGTCTTCATCGATCTGGTGTGCTACCGCCGTCACGGCCACAACGAAGCTGACGAGCCGAGCGCAACCCAGCCGCTGATGTATCAGAAAATCAAAAAGCATCCGACTCCGCGTAAAATCTACGCTGACAAGCTGGAAGCGGACAACGTCGCCACGCTGGAAGATGCGACCGAAATGGTCAATCTGTACCGTGACGCGCTGGATGCTGGTGAATGCGTGGTGAAAGAGTGGCGTCCAATGAATATGCACTCCTTCACCTGGTCGCCGTACCTCAACCATGAGTGGGATGAAAACTACCCGAACAAAGTTGAGATGAAGCGTCTGCAGGAGCTGGCAAAACGCATCAGCACCGTGCCTGAAGCGGTTGAAATGCAGTCGCGTGTTGCCAAAATTTACGGCGACCGTCAGGCCATGGCCGCAGGCGAGAAGCTGTTCGACTGGGGCGGCGCAGAGAATCTGGCCTACGCCACGCTGGTCGACGAAGGCATTCCGGTTCGTCTGTCGGGTGAAGATTCCGGTCGCGGAACCTTCTTCCACCGTCACGCGGTGATTCACAACCAGGCGAACGGTTCAACCTACACGCCGCTGCAGCATGTGCATAACGGACAGGGCACGTTCCGCGTATGGGACTCAGTACTGTCTGAAGAAGCCGTGTTAGCGTTCGAGTACGGTTATGCCACCGCAGAACCGCGTACGCTGACCATCTGGGAAGCGCAGTTTGGCGACTTCGCCAACGGTGCGCAGGTGGTTATCGACCAGTTCATCTCTTCCGGCGAGCAGAAATGGGGCCGTATGTGTGGTCTGGTTATGCTGCTGCCGCACGGCTATGAAGGTCAGGGTCCGGAGCACTCCTCCGCGCGTCTGGAACGTTATCTGCAACTTTGCGCTGAGCAAAACATGCAGGTTTGCGTCCCGTCTACCCCTGCACAGGTTTACCACATGTTGCGTCGTCAGGCGCTGCGCGGTATGCGCCGTCCGCTGGTGGTGATGTCACCGAAGTCGCTGCTGCGTCATCCGCTGGCGGTGTCTACGCTGGACGAACTGGCAAATGGCGCCTTCCTGCCAGCCATTGGCGAAGTCGATGAACTTGACCCTAAAGGCGTGAAGCGTGTCGTGATGTGTTCTGGTAAGGTTTATTACGACCTGCTGGAGCAACGCCGCAAAAACGACCAAAAAGATGTCGCCATTGTGCGCATCGAACAGCTCTATCCGTTCCCGCATAAAGCGGTGCAGGAAGCGCTGAAACCGTTTGCTCATGTACATGATTTTGTCTGGTGCCAGGAAGAGCCGCTCAACCAGGGCGCATGGTACTGCAGCCAGCATCATTTCCGTGAAGTAATTCCATTTGGGTCAGCTCTGCGTTATGCAGGTCGCCCGGCCTCTGCCTCTCCGGCAGTAGGATATATGTCTGTTCACCAGAAGCAGCAGCAAGATCTGGTTAATGACGCGCTGAACGTCGATTAAATAAAGGATAAATAATGAGTAGCGTAGATATTCTTGTTCCCGACCTGCCTGAATCCGTAGCGGATGCAACGGTTGCAACCTGGCACAAAAAACCGGGCGATGCAGTACGTCGTGATGAAGTACTGGTAGAAATCGAAACTGACAAAGTGGTACTGGAAGTACCGGCATCAGCGGACGGTATTCTTGATGCGGTTCTGGAAGATGAAGGGACGACCGTCACTTCTCGCCAGATCCTCGGTCGCCTGCGTGAAGGCAACAGCACCGGTAAAGAGACCAGTGCCAAGTCTGAAGAAAAAGATTCTACCCCGGCGCAGCGCCAGCAGGCATCTCTTGCTGAGCAGAATAACGATGCCCTGAGCCCGGCGATCCGTCGCCTGCTGGGTGAGCATAACCTCGAAGCCAGCGCTATCAACGGCACCGGCGTTGGCGGTCGTATCACCCGTGAAGATGTTGAAAAACATCTGGCCAAAGCTCCGGCTGCGAAAGCAGAAGCAAAAGCACCGGCAGCAGCACCAGCCGCACAGCCTGCGCTGGGCGCTCGTGGTGAAAAACGTGTTCCGATGACCCGTCTGCGCAAACGCGTAGCCGAGCGTCTGCTGGAAGCGAAAAACTCCACCGCCATGCTGACCACGTTCAACGAAGTCAACATGAAGCCAATCATGGATCTGCGTAAGCAGTACGGCGACGCGTTCGAAAAACGCCACGGTATCCGTCTGGGCTTTATGTCTTTCTACGTGAAAGCGGTCGTTGAAGCGCTGAAACGCTATCCGGAAGTGAACGCGTCCATCGACGGCGATGACGTGGTTTACCACAACTACTTTGATGTCAGCATGGCGGTTTCCACGCCGCGTGGCCTGGTCACGCCGGTCCTGCGTGATGTGGATCTGCTGGGTATGGCTGATATCGAGAAAAATATCAAAGAACTGGCAGTTAAAGGTCGCGACGGCAAGCTGACGGTCGAAGATCTGACGGGCGGTAACTTCACCATCACTAACGGTGGCGTGTTCGGTTCCCTGATGTCTACGCCGATCATCAACCCACCGCAGAGCGCCATCCTGGGTATGCATGCCATCAAAGATCGTCCGATGGCCGTAGACGGCAAGGTTGAAATCCTGCCGATGATGTATCTGGCGCTGTCTTATGACCACCGTCTGATCGATGGTCGTGAGTCAGTGGGCTTCCTGGTAACCATTAAAGAGTTGCTGGAAGATCCAACGCGTCTGCTGCTGGACGTGTAGTTAATAAGAGTATCACCTGCCCCGTAGGTCTGGACGCTTATCAGGCCTACGGGTAAAAGATAACGATTACCTGAAGGATGGACAGAACACATGAACTTACATGAATATCAGGCAAAACAACTTTTTGCCCGCTATGGCTTACCGGCACCGGTGGGTTATGCCTGTACTACTCCGCGTGAAGCCGAAGAAGCTGCATCAAAAATTGGCGCAGGCCCGTGGGTAGTGAAATGTCAGGTTCACGCTGGTGGCCGTGGTAAAGCGGGCGGTGTGAAGGTGGTAAACAGCAAAGAAGACATTCGCGCTTTTGCTGAGCACTGGCTGGGTAAACGTCTGGTTACTTACCAGACAGACGCCCATGGTCAACCGGTAAATCAGATTCTGGTTGAAGCCGCGACCGACATTGGTAAAGAACTCTACCTCGGCGCAGTTGTTGACCGTAGCTCCCGTCGCGTGGTCTTCATGGCCTCCACCGAAGGCGGCGTGGAAATCGAAAAAGTGGCGGAAGAAACCCCGCACCTGATCCACAAAGTGGCGCTCGATCCGCTGGCAGGTCCGATGCCTTACCAGGGCCGTGAGCTGGCGTTCAAACTGGGCCTGGAAGGTAAGCAGGTTCAACAGTTCACCAAGATCTTCATGGGTCTGGCGACTATCTTCCTGGAGCGCGACCTGGCGCTGATCGAAATTAACCCGCTGGTGGTGACCAAACAGGGTGACCTGATCTGCCTCGACGGCAAACTGGGCGCTGACGGCAACGCGCTGTTCCGCCAGGCTGACCTGCGTGAAATGCGCGACCAGTCTCAGGAAGATCCCCGTGAAGCGCAGGCTGCACAGTGGGAACTGAACTACGTCGCACTGGACGGCAACATCGGTTGTATGGTTAACGGCGCGGGCCTGGCAATGGGCACCATGGACATCGTTAAGCTGCACGGCGGCGAACCGGCTAACTTCCTCGACGTGGGCGGCGGTGCGACCAAAGAGCGTGTAACTGAAGCGTTCAAAATTATTCTCTCTGACGACAATGTTAAAGCCGTACTGGTTAACATCTTCGGCGGTATCGTACGTTGCGACCTGATCGCTGACGGTATCATCGGCGCGGTAGCAGAAGTGGGCGTTAACGTTCCGGTCGTGGTCCGTCTGGAAGGTAACAACGCTGAACTCGGCGCGAAAAAACTGGCTGATAGCGGCCTGAATATTATTGCAGCGAAAAGTCTGACGGATGCAGCTCAGCAGGTTGTTGCCGCAGTGGAGGGGAAATAATGTCAGTTTTAATTAATAAAGATACCAAGGTTATCTGCCAGGGCTTCACCGGTAGCCAGGGGACATTCCACTCTGAACAAGCGATTGCTTACGGTACACAAATGGTCGGCGGTGTAACGCCTGGCAAAGGCGGCACCACGCACCTGGGGCTGCCGGTGTTTAACACCGTACGTGAAGCGGTAGAAGCGACCGGCGCCACCGCCACCGTTATCTACGTTCCGGCACCGTTCTGCAAAGACTCCATTCTGGAAGCGATTGATGCAGGCATCAAACTGATCATCACCATCACCGAAGGCATCCCGACGCTGGATATGCTGACCGTGAAAGTGAAGCTCGATGAAGCCGGCGTGCGCATGATCGGCCCGAACTGCCCAGGCGTTATCACCCCGGGCGAATGCAAAATCGGCATCATGCCGGGCCATATTCATAAGCCGGGTAAAGTGGGCATCGTTTCCCGTTCCGGTACGCTGACCTATGAAGCGGTTAAGCAGACCACCGACTACGGTTTCGGCCAGTCTACCTGTGTGGGCATCGGCGGCGACCCGATCCCTGGCTCTAACTTCATCGACATCCTGAAGCTGTTCCAGGAAGATCCGCAGACTGAAGCGATCGTCATGATCGGTGAGATCGGCGGCAGCGCGGAAGAAGAAGCGGCGGCTTATATCAAAGATCACGTGACCAAGCCGGTTGTGGGCTACATCGCTGGCGTTACCGCGCCGAAAGGCAAACGTATGGGACACGCGGGGGCAATCATCGCAGGTGGTAAAGGTACGGCGGATGAGAAATTTGCTGCGCTGGAAGCCGCAGGCGTGAAAACTGTTCGTAGCCTGGCCGATATTGGCGAAGCGCTGAAAACCGTTATTAAGTAAGAACTAAAAAAAACAGCCCTGACTCTCTGCATAGTCAAGGGCTGGTCCCGTTTCGACATGGTTGGCCATCTGATGATGGCCTTTTTTTTGCCCGTAACTCAGCTTTCCGCCAGCGCCTTCAGCCAGCGAATGCCGCTTTCCGGTGAGGTCATTACCGGTACCGGCGGGGCAGGGAGCTGCCGTAACACCCGCGCCATCGAGGCCTGCGCCAGCATCACGACATCCGCCTGGCTAAAGGCGCTCTGTAATCCTTCACTGACGATACGGTCATGGGTGTCCATATCTCCTGCTAACAGCGCATGGAAGGCGTCTTCCATTAATATCGGCGTGATAGTGCGCTGCTGACCGCTCTGTTGGACTTTGCGCTGCACGTAATCCAGCGTCGGCTTCAGCGTGGTGGCGACGGTAGCCAGCACGGCGATCCGCTCGCCTTTTTCAATCGCCTCTTCCACCATCGCGCAGTCAATGCGCGCGAGCTGGAGTGTGGTCATAAACTGGCATTGTTCCACCGCAGTACCAATTGAGGAACAGGCGGTAATAAAGATATCGCAGTCCGCCTTTTCAGCAATATGCACATAGTCGGCGATACGAGCGGCAATATCTGGCGTCACGCCCTGGGCCTTCATTACCTGCTTGATCATGGATTCTTCAACCAGGTGCATAACTTCCACGTCCGGCATAATGTCGGCGATCAGTTGTTGCATCATCGCAAGCGTGGCTGCACTGGTATGCAGCATGGCGACTTTTTTCATTGGGCAATCTCCTTGAGTAACGTTTCCGCGACGGCCAGCGCTGCATCATGATCTTCCTGTGCGGATAAACCGCCTACCGCGACGGCTCCGAGGCATTTCCCCTGGTGCAGAATCGGGATCCCGCCCGGCAGCGCTGTAAAACGCGGGTCGGCAAAATAGCTAATATCCAGTTGCTCTTTCTGCAGACGCTGTAAAAATGCCTGCGTTGTACAACCCAGGCGGCTACTGGTGCGCGCTTTACGCTGGGTTAACTCGATGGTTAACAGTTTGGCGTTATCCATCCGCGCAAAGCTAAGCAGTTCTCCATTGGTATCGCATACGGCCACGCTTAATGGGCGATCTGCGTAACATGTTTCGGCGAGCTCTAGCGCACAGGTTACGGCGCGCAGGGCGTGTCCCAGAGTGAGAGTTGTCATCGTGATTATCCTTTCGACAGATTTTCGCAAGCGGGTTGAACGGGATCTTTGGCTGCAGCTGCCTGCGCCTGTCTGGCGTCTTTTTTGCGCCAGTAGTTGGCGAGCAGCGAGCCGCTAACGTTGCCCAGCGGTGTCATCACCGCTGATGCGAGGCCAACGGTTGCCAGTTTGCCCATCGCCGCGGCAAGCCCGGACGCCATACCGCCGTTTTGCAGTCCGACTTCAAAGGCCACGGTACGGGCAGACTGCACGTCCATGCGGAAGATCCAGCGGCTCATCAGATAGCCAATCAGGAAACCACCGAGGTTGTGCATCAACATGGCGAAGCAGAGCAGGAAGCCGACCTGTACCAGGTTGTCGCGTCCGGCTGCGGCGGCGGTGGTGGTAAAGAAAATGATCCCCATCATTGAGATGGTTGGCATGACCTTCTTCACGCCCGCCACGCGGCCATACAGCCAGTTGTAGAACAATGCCCAGACGAGACCGCCTGCCACGAAGTTGAGGACTACCGCGTACATCTGCGCTTCGGCGCTGGCGTGACCAAACAGCGCGTCCCAGCCGCCGGCAATCATATACAGCAGCCAAAGTGCGCCGATCCCGGCAAGCACCTGCACAACACGGCGACCGCGTACGCCTGCATAGGTTTTCAGATAGTCATGCAGAATTGCCGCGCCGATGGGAATTAATACGATTTTCACCACGTCCATCACCATCGCGGTGAGCTGGATATCGATCATCGAACCCGCCAGCAGATTAACCCACAGCGGCGTCATCACCGTTGCCGCCAGCGTTGAGACGGCGGCGATTGACACCGCCAGCGCGAGGTTGGCGTTGGCGATGTAAACCATCACCGTCGACGAGAGACCGCTGGGGCAAGCGCCAATCAATAAAATGCCTACCGCGACTTCAGGCGGAAAATTGAATACCAGAGTGATGGTCAGGCCGAGCAGGGGCATGATCACGAAATGGCAGAAGGTACCGATAAACACGGCCCACGGCATTTTGGCGACATCAATAAAATCCTGGATCGTTAGCTTAGTGCCCATGCTGAACATGGTGGCCTGAATCACGAGGAACACGATCCATTTATGGGTGATATTGAAACCGCCCCAGACGATCAGATCCGTAGACCAGGTCATGGCGGCAACAAAACCGGCGATGATCCACAGCGTAAACTGATAGCTGCGTAAACCAGGCCAGTAGCCTGCACCGGCGGCGAATCCGGCGGTGAACATCACCAGCCCCGGCTGCCACAGGGCCGCGGACTGGATGAGTGCGCCGATAATCGCCAACGCCGCGCCCGCAACGCTGACGCCGAGTCCGGTTTTGTGAATAACAGTGGTCATAGTCATGTTGAAATGTCCTTGCTGTTGTTATTGCTGCCGGGGAGGAATAGATAACATGCGCCGCGCAATTTCCGGTGTGGCGACTTTTTTATCCATACTCTGAATGAGCGTAGCGAGTTTGGCGACCTGCTGATAATTATGCTGCGCTTTTTCTTCGGTGCTTAAATAATAACTATCTTCAAAGCCGATTCGCACTTCACTGGCCCCCATAGCGACGGCAGCAGCGATAATATCGAAATTCTTTCTGCCAAAATGGGTAATTCCCCATAAGGCGTCGCGTGGGATCATGCTACGCAAAGCAATTAATGCGTCAACGGTAGCAGGCGTACTGCCGCGGTGACCGAGAACGATATTAAAGAGCATGGGTTTTTGAAATTTTATTTTATCTTCAAGCATCAGGATGTTATTAATCATGCCGATTTCAAAAACTTCAAACTCTGGAATAATATGGCGTTCGGTTATTTGCCGGGAACAATATTCCACATCCGGAGCGGGATTAAAGTACACCGCATCACCAAGGTTGACGGAACCGACGTTCAGCGAAGCCATTTCCACGCCGGGGCAGTCCAGTGGCGCGCAGCGTTCGGCGATGGACATTGAAGAGACGCCGCCGGTAGAAGCCTGAATAATCAGGTCCGAATGGCGCATGACGCGGTCGATGGTTGCCTGAAAGTCGGTAGTATCTGGTGTCAGGCGTCCCTGTTTATCGCGAACGTGTAAATGCACGATGGACGCGCCATGTTCTACGCTGGCGAGTATTTCCTGCGCCAGTTCTTCGGGTATAACTCTGGGGCAATCCGCGGCAACAGGTGCCAGCGAAATAATAACAGTATCCGACATTTTTCCTCCGGTACAGAGATATTAAAATTATAGGTAAGGCGTCATCCAGTTTAATGAGTCGGGCCCTGATGTTGACGGTTGATATTCACAGCCAATCCAGTCCTGGTAATTCATTTTTCTTATAAAATCAAATAACCATGTTTCATTTAATTCCCCGGTTCCCGGTTCATGACGATAAGGAACAGAAGCGATTTGAAAATGTTTAATAAGGGTAAAATAGCGTTCGATATTTTTCGCCACGTTGCCATGAATTTTCTGACAGTGGTAAATATCAAACTGTAAGCCGATATTTTTCCTGGCAACTTCGTGAATAATTGACTCGGCCAGCGGAAAGCTGTCAATAAAATAACCGGGCATATCCTGCGAATTTAATGGTTCAATCAGTACATCGATTTCCGCGTCTGCCATCACATCGCAGGCGATGCGCAGCCGGTTCGTCAGGAGATCGCGCTGGGCGTGTAGCGTCAGGTCGTCGCAGCGCAAGCCGGCCATAACGTGAACCCGGCGACAGCCCAGCGCCGTGGCATAATCGCGCGCTACGTTCAGGCTATGGCGAAATTCTTTGTCTCGATCGGGCTGTGCGGCCAGCCCTCGTTCACCTTGCGCCCAGTTGCCAGCCGGGGCGTTCATCAGCACCACCGGCAGGGATGTTTCCCGCTGAGCGGCTCGCAAATGCTCCAGCGGGTGCTGCCAGAGAAACAGCCCTTCTACGCCGCGAAAACCGGCCGCCTGCGCCGCCGCAAATCGCGCCGCTATCGGTAAATCTGTAAACAACCAGTCTAGATTAGCCGCTAACTTCAGCATGGCGCGCACCCTCCCGGCCATCAACCAGATGCAGCTTAACGCCCTGACTGGCAATAGTTTGCTGAGCGTTTTCCGGTAACCGGTTATCAGAAATAATGTCGGTCAACTGCTGCAGACCGCAGATGTGAAACATGCCGTATTTACCAAACTTACTGCTGTCGCAGACCAACACCCGACGCCGGGAGACGGTGAGCACCGCTTCTTTGACCGAGGCTTTCCCTTCACTCGGTGTCGACATACCGCGTTCGGTATCCCATGACGAGGAGCTCAGAAACGCCACGTCAATATTAATGGTACGCAGAAAACTGGCGGCGCTTTTTCCAAGACATGAGCGGTTACGTTGATCCACCAGACCGCCGGTGTGATAGAGCGTAATGTGCGGCATATCCATCAAATAGTGGCTGATGGAAAAATCGTTGGTGACTACCGTCAGATTGAAACAGTGGCTGGCGGCGACCGCTTTCGCCACTTCAAACAACGACGTTCCGGCATCCAGATACAGCGTTTGTCCGGGCTCAATGAGCATTGCGGCAAGCTGGCCCATTTTGCGCTTCACGTCATGATTCAACTCGGCTTTTTCCCGCCATGGCAGTTCCGATTTCAACAGGTTGTTGAGCTTCACACCGCCGTTAATGGCGATAACTTTGCCTTCTTCTTCCAGCAATTGAATGTCGCGGCGCACGGTCATATGCGACACGCTCATCAAATCTGCCAGTTCATTAAATGAGGCGGCATTTTTTTCGTGCACGTAGCGGTAGATAAAATCACGTCGTTGCTCGGGGATCATCATCTCGCCTCACGCTTGTCGGGAATGTTCAAGTTCGGCCACCGCCTCTTCTGAGAGCGGAACATAGCCGAGCGGTTTTAACGTCAGCCAGATGCGGGCGCTGTCTTCCAGCTCCTCGGCGTTAAACACGGCCTCACGCAGCGAGCGACCGCTTACTACCGGCCCGTGATTGGCCAGCAGCGCTGCCGTATGGTCTGCTGCAATTTCACTCAGCGCGCTGGCAATACCTTCATGGCCTGGCTTGAAATAAGGCAGCAGCGGCAACTGCCCGACGCGCATCACGTAGTACGGCGTTAATGGCGGCAGACAGTTTTTCGGCGTGGTGCACGGCAGACAGGAGAGCGCGGTCAGCCATGGAGAATGCAGGTGCACGACCGCGCCGCAGGATGGGCGATGCCGATACCACGCCAGATGCATGGGCACCTCTTTTGAGGGTTTGTCACCGCTTAGATGAACGCCGTTGGCATCAAGCCGACTTAGCGTGGCCGGATTAAGCTCGCCCAGACAGGAGTTGGTCGGGGTCACCAGATAGCCGCCATCCGGCAGTTTGGCGCTGAGATTGCCGGAACCGCCGCTACTGTAGCCGCGCATAAACAGGGAACGGCCATAATGGACGAGTAGTTCGCGCAGTTGGTGTTCACTCACCGGATTCATAATGCGTACTCCTGGGCAGTAAAAAAGAAATCTTCGTCACCAAAGTTGCCTGACTTCAGCGCCAGCGCCAGACCGGAAGAAAAGACCCACGGCACGCCTGGCGCGATGGCTTTGCCAACGGAAAGACGCTTCACCTGCAAGGCTTCCACCACGGTGCCGGATGTTTCTCCGCCTGCGACAATAAAGGTGTTTACACCTGCAGCCTGTAGCCTGGCGCTCAGTAGGGCAAAAGCGTGTTCGATTGCCTGGCTGGCAGCCTGTTCGCCGTACTCCTGTTGAATGCGTGTGAGTACGTCTGGCGGTTGGGTGGCGTATATCATCGGCGCGAATGGGTCGTTGATATGCGTCATCGTCCAGGCACACAGTTCATCGGTGTAGCGTTCTGCACCAGACAGGCAGCGAGCGACATCGAGCACTCGAGATGCTGCCGCTGTCTTATAACGAGTAACCTGACGATTGCTCATCGCCGAGCAACTACCGGAGAACACCACCGTTTTGGCAGGCAGTGGAAAAGCGTCCGACGGCTGAGGTTGCTGACCTCTGGCGCAGGCGGCCAGCGCGCCGCCAAGCCCGGAGCCCCCGGCTAACAGAGGACTGGCATGGAGTGCTTGCGCCAGCGTGTTGAGATCTGCTTCATCCAGCGTATCGACGATAATGTGACGCATACCTTCAGCCTGAAGTTGGGCCAGAGCGTTAGTGACCGCTTCCACACCTTGATGCAGCGTCCTGAGGTTGATGCAGCCAACCGCGCCTGGCGTTTGCGCGCTCAGCAGGCGCGGCAGGCTGGCATCGGTCATGGGATTGAGCGGATGCTTTTCCATTCCGGACTCGTTAAGCAGTACGCCGTTTACAAAAAGATGGCCGTGCACCACCGTGCGCCCGTTTTGCGGCAGGGCGGGGCAGTGGACGATCACAGGAGTCTGCAGGTTGTTCATCAACGCATCGCTGACTGGTCCAATGTTGCCTGTTGGCGTGGAGTCAAACGTTGAACAATATTTAAAATAGATCTGGCGGACACCTGCCTTTTGTTTCAGCCAGCGGGCACAGGACAGAGACTGTGCGACGGCCTGCTCTGCGGGTAAAGAGCGGCTTTTTAGCGAGATGACGATAGCGTCAACCTCTTCATTCCAGCATTGAGCGGGATCAGGCATTCCGGGCAATAGCGCAACGCGCCACCCCTGCTGCGCCATAAAGCTTGCAATGTCCGTTGCGCCGGTGAAATCGTCGGCGATAACGCCTGTGGTGACGGCCATGGATCAACTCCGTTCAGATTGTTTGCTAATTGAACATATTATTCAGGAGGGCCTTTCACATTCACATGATGATTATCACAAATAAGCACATCATTGATTCACAGTAAAAATGAGTAATCTATTGAAAATAATAGAGATAGATGTTGAGTGTTGCGAAAAGAGTCTCACAAGAGAGTGTGAAGATTCGTTAATCTTTGAGAAAGTGAAGTCAGCGGTGTGCAACGGAGTATTATCGTGGTCGCATAATTCTCTTGCCAATTGATCATAATCATCTGCATAAATGAGATTATTTTTTGCGGTGAGCATCATTCTTTCTTGAGACTAAATTTTGCATATTAGCGGCTTAAATATTGTTAATGCCGGAGGATAACGTGCCGCTGAAAATCCAGGATGACTATTTACAACGTTTTTTCTCTATCGCAGAACTCTTCTCCCGTGCAACCGGGTTAGCTACGGTCGTCGTTGATATTAATGGTAAGGCGGTGTCTAAGTGTCATGATTTTAATTCGTTTTGCTCATTAATGCGTGCGGATGAACGCTATCGAGCGGGTTGCCAAAAATGCGACAAGTATTGTGCTTTTGAGGCATTAAAACAGCTTAAACCCAGAATACTCACCTGTCATGCGGGACTAAGCCTGTTCTCGATGCCATTAATTCGAGAGGGGCATCTTTACGGTTTTATTATCTGCGGGCAGGTGCGGGTAAAGTTTCAGGAATATAAAGCTATCGTTATTGATAATAAATTCTCATGGGTTGATAACCCCATGCTTAAAGCTAAGTGGGGCCAGTCTGCGGTAGTGGATAATAATGCGCTGGCGGCAGCAGCAAATTTGTTAAGTTTTATTGTTGATAATTTTGAGAAAGAACAGTTGATTACTGAGGAGATTTCAGTTCCGCCAACCCGTTACGCTCGTCATTATTTTACTGAACCTTCGCGTCACGAGAAAAAACTTATGGCGGCGCTGCGTTACATTGATGAAAATCTGTATGGTGAATTGTCTTTGGAGGCCGTCGCTGCTCATGTTTGCTTAAGCGCAAACTATTTCAGCCGGTTTTTCAAGAAACGCCAGGGCGTTAATTTTAAAACCTGGGTAAGTCAGAAAAGAATGCAAAAAGCGGGGGAGTTATTACACGATCCGGTTCATTCTATAGACAGTATTGCGCGGAAACTGCAATACGCACAAACCAGCTACTTTTGCCGCGTTTTTCGGGCGGCGCATCAAACGTCGCCCCAGTCTTTTCGTCACGCCAGACTTTCGCAGTAAAGGTTTTCTGGCAGTGTGATGGCTTCAGGTATAAAAGAGAGCCGATCGCTCAGGGTCACTACATCACCGATGACAATCAGCGCCGGTGGAAGGATGTTCGCTTCCTGAGCTTTACTCAGTAATGAACCGAGCGTACAGGTCAGGCGGCGTTGATTTTCTCGGGTCGCGGACATAATTAGCGCGGCGGGCGTGTCTGCTGATTTCCCACCCATCAACAGCTCTTCACAGATAAACGCCAGATTGGCGATACCCATGACGATGACCAACGTACCGTTAAGCTTCGCCAGTTGACGCCAGTCCTGCTGCTGATTGCCTTCCCGTGTATGACCCGTTACCACGTGAAAGCCGGAGGCAAAATCGCGATGTGTCACTGGGATCCCGGCATAGGTCAGGCCACCAATAGTAGAACTAATACCCGGTACGACTTCGAAAGGTATGCCAGTCTCAACCAGGTCCTCTACCTCTTCAGCCCCACGGCCAAAAACATAGGGATCACCACCTTTGAGGCGCACGATGTTGTGATGCGTGTGGGCATACTGGACCAGCAGGGCATTGATTTCATCCTGGGGAACACAATGGAAGCCTGGGTTTTTGCCGACATTCACGAGCAGGCAATCAGGTAATGCCCATTCCAAAATTTTAGGATTGACCAGCCGATCGTAAATAATGACGTCAGCCTGTTTAATGCACATCATCGCTTTGAGAGTCAGTAATGAAATATCACCGGGACCTGCTCCAACGAGCCAGACCTTTCCGAAAGTTTTCACAGTGTGTCCTTTATCACGTCTATCAAAAAGTGGCAGAAACTACATCAAGGAATGATTAAAAGCAGTCGTTTGCCCGTAAGTTATAACGTGAAATTATCCAGAATTATCGCATGGATAATATTGATTAATCTCGCAAAGTTTTTTCTGCAATAAACAAGATGACTTGAAAAATTATTAAGAACTTATTGGCACTATTTACTTAGGTTTAACCTTATTTAAATTGTGTTTATTGTTGTGCTTGAGTATTATTGGTTAATATTTATCCGCCATCAGTGTGAGTAAATCATGGATTGGATCAATGACATCAATGGATAAAATAAAATATAACTCTCGATGCTTATCTGGGTGTCTTGAATTATTTTTTATTTATTAAACTATTTTTGTACGCTGCATATGGAAGAGGTTATGAGAGGAAAAATACCCAAGACGGAGTTGCTGGTAACTTTTGAAGTGGTTGCGCGTCACGAAAGTTATACCCGGGCAGCCGAAGAGTTGGCTTTAACACAAAGTGCTGTTTTCCGCCAGGTGAATGCGCTGGAGGATTTTCTTAATACCGCGCTATTTAATCATGCGAAAAAACGTATTTTTTTAAATGCGGCCGGCAAACATTATTTAAATATCGTTAAGGAAACGTTAAATAAACTCGAGCGCGATACGACCACAATAATGACCTGGCAGCCGACCGTACAGGTTATTGAGCTGGCGGTGAATCCGACGTTCAGTACGCACTGGCTGATCCCAAACCTGCGCGAGTTTAACAAACTCAATCCAGATATTATCGTAAACATCCATTCGCTGGCGAATAAGGGTGATTTTCTCAATCGTGAGTATGACGCGGCAATTATGCGCGAAGACTTCTACTCGCCGTGGTCAGGGGTTGAGTATCTGTTTGAAGAGGAAATTCTGCCGGTATGCAGCCGCTGTCTGCTGGCCGAACCGGAACGGAAACTGGCTGTTGAAGAGTTGCTGAACGAATACCCGCTCTTGCACCAGAGCACACGAATCAAAGGCTGGCAGGAATGGTTTGCGCTGTCCGACGTCAGCAGCCCGCTGGTCAATAAAGGCCCGAGATTTGATCTGTTGTCGATGCTGATTGCGGCGGTCCGTTCTAATCTTGGGGTTGCGCTGCTTCCCCGTTTTGCCATTCAACACGATCTGGATAGTGGTGATATGGTCATTCCTTGCGATGTTCCGATGCGCACCGGGAACCGTTTCATCATGACGTGGCGTGAAGAGAAATCGGAGTCCGCGCATTTACAGATCTTCCGCGACTGGCTGTTGAATAAATCCGTGGTATCGGCTGCCTGATGGTGGCTTATCAGGCCTACAAGATTGGTAGGCCGGATAAGACGCCTTAGCATCGTCTCCGGCAAAAGAACAACTACCAGTCGATCCCAACCTGTGCCTGAATTCCACTGTCAAACGCGTGCTTGACCGGGCGAATTTCACTGACCGTATCGGCCAGCTCCAGCAACAGCGCATGGCATCCGCGCCCGGTAACGATGACGCTTTGCTCCGCAGGGCGATTTTCGATAGCGCTGATGACCTCCTGGGTATCCAGATAGTGGTAAGCCAGCATGTAGGTGAGCTCATCCAGCACCACTAGATCGTACTGCGCATCAGCCAGCATGCGCTTACTTTCCTGCCAGACTACCGTCGCCGCCTCAATATCCGCTTGCCGATTTTGGGTTTCCCAGGTAAATCCGGTGCCCATAATATGAAATTCGACGCCGAGAGGTTGCAGCGTGTTGTACTCGCCATTATCCCACTGTCCCTTAATAAACTGCGCGATGCCAACGGTTTTTCCGTGACCAACCGCGCGCGTTGCTGTGCCAAAGGCTGCGGTGGATTTGCCTTTACCGTTGCCAGTGAAGACAATCAGGATCCCTTTTTTCTCCGTTGCCGCCGCCACGCGGGTATCAACTTGTTCTTTCAGTTTCTGCTGACGCTGGCGGTGCCTGTCATTATTGGCTCGCGCTTCCATGATGACTCCTTAATGTCCTGCCGGACAGGTTGCGCAGCGATGCTGCTGTTCAAACTGGCTAAAGAAATTATTGCCTTTGTCATCCACCAATACGAAGGCAGGCATATTTTTAACTTCCATCATCCACACCGCTTCCATTCCCAGCTCGGGATACTCAAGGCACTGCAGGCTTTTCACGTACTGCTGCGCCAGCAGGGCTGCGGCACCGCCAATGCTGCCGAGGCTAAATCCACCGTGTTTGTGGCAGGCATCAGTGACCTGCTGGCTGCGGTTACCCTTGGTGAGCATAATGAGGCTGCCGCCTTGCGCCTGGAAAGCATCGACATACCCATCCATACGCCCGCCGGTGGTGGGACCCATTGAGCCACAGGCCTGATTTTCCGGGGTTTTGGCGGGACCTGCGTAATAAACGATATGCTTTTTCATGTATTCCGGCATCGGTTCGCCGTTATCCAGTCGCGCTTTGATGTTAGCGTGGGCGATATCGCGAGCGACAACAATCGGGCCGCTTAACGACAAACGCGTGCCTATTGGCAGGGTGGAGAGATCATGCAGGATCTCGCGCAGCGGACGATTCAGATCCAGTTGTACGGTCTGGGCACCGTTTTCTACTCGCTGTGAATCAGGAATGAATTTGCCCGGATTATGCTCGAGTTTCTCCAGCCAGATTCCGTGTTTGTTAATTTTGGCCTTGATGTTGCGGTCGGCTGAGCAGGAGAGGGCCATCGCGATAGGGCAGGATCCGCCGTGACGTGGCAGGCGAATAACCCGGATATCGTGGGCAAAGTATTTGCCGCCAAACTGCGCGCCGATGCCAAATTCACGGCTGGCATTGAGCAGCTCGGCTTCCAGTGCTGTATCGCGGAATGCCTGACCCAGTTCGTTGCCGCTGGTGGGCAGGTTATCGTAATATTTGGTTGAAGCCAGTTTGGCAACCTTGAGCGCCTGGTCGGCGGACAAGCCGCCAACGACGAAAGCGATGTGATACGGCGGGCAGGCGGCTGTGCCCAGTGATTTCATTTTTTCGATCAGAAACGCGGTGAGTTTTTCCGGCTGCAGAATGGATTTTGTTTCCTGGTACAGCGCCGCTTTGTTGGCAGAGCCACCGCCTTTGTTGACGAACAGGAAACGGTATTCGTTGCCCGGCGTGGCGCTAATGTCGATTTGTGCCGGCAGGTTAGTCTGGGTATTGACCTCGGTATACATGTCCAGCGGGGCATTTTGCGAATAACGCAGGTTGTTTTCGATGAAGGTGGTGTACACGCCTTTGCTTAATGCTTCTGCGTCATCGCCGCCAGTCCAGACATGTTGTCCTTTGCAGGCCACAATGGTTGCTGTCCCGGTATCCTGACAGTTGGGCAGGATACCTTTGGCCGAAACTTCAGCATTGCGGAGCAGTTGTAATGCGACGTACTTATCGTTACTGCTGGCCTGAGGGTCGTGCAGAATGCTGGCAATCTGTTTTAAATGTCCGGCGCGCAGGAAAAATGAAGCCTCATAAAACGCCTGCTGTGCTAATAAGGTTAACGCTTCTGGCGCAACCTTAATCACTTCCTCTCCGTCTAACTCCGAGACCGTTACGTGCTGGTTACTCAGTAATTCATATTCTGTATTATCTTTACTCTGAACAAAGAGTTCCTGCCAGACAAATGGTTTAGACATGTTTACTTCTCACCTCTTCATTTTTGCCGCATCACGGCGTAAATAAATGCGCTACTCGTAGGCCGGATAAGCGAAGCGTCATCCGGCATCAAGTTATTTTGCTAAAAAGACATTGGCCTGCGTCGCTTCAGCGACGTATTCGATTGTTTTCTGGGCGCGAACGCTGTTACCGGCTTCATCCAGCGGCGGAGAATAGACGGCAATCGCATATTCCCCCGGGACAATGGCCACCATTCCGCCGCCGACGCCGCTTTTCGCCGGGATGCCAACGGTGTACAGCCATTTACCGCTGCCGTCGTACAGTCCGGCAATCGCCATTTCTGCCAGCACCTGTGGAACATATTTTTCATTCAACAACTGCTTGCCGTTGAATGGAGATTTGCCTTTGTTCGCCAGTACAGCACCCATTTTGGCCAGTTGCTCAACGGTGATATCTACCGAGCACTGGCGGGTATAAATTTCGACGGCTTCGTCAGTGTTGCCATAGAAGCTGTTATAGGATTCCATCAGCTTCGCCAGCGCCTGATTGTGCTGGTTGGTTTCCATCTCGGATTGGAAAACCGGCTCGTTAACCGTGAGTTTGGCATCGGCCCAGACGTTCAGGTTGTCGAGGATTTTGTTCCAGCGATCGGTTTTGTCTTTGGCTTCAATCAGGCTTACGGCGCTCATCGCCCCGGCGTTAACCAGCGGGTTCTCTGGCGCGCCTTTGGTTAGCTCAACCGCTAAACCGGAGTTGAAAGGCATGCCGGTGGCATTGGCCCCGAGTTTATCCAGCACGACCTGAGGACCGTGCTGTTCCATGGCGAGCGCCATGGTGAAGACTTTACTCAGGGATTCCATTGGGAAGGGTTTGTTAACATCGCCAACCTGATAGATCTTGCCGTCCACCGTGGCAATGGTGATGGCAAAATTATTCGGGCTGTAGGTCGCCAGGGCAGGGATGTAGTCGGCGACTTTACCATCGTTGTTACTTTTATATTTTTGATGCGCCTGGTCGATAAGCTTTGCGTAATCCGGCGTGGTTTGCGCGAGAGTCGTTGCGCTAAACAAAACGCTGAAGGAAAAAATACTCACGCCGAGAAGAGTTTTAGTCATGGTGCTTTCCTGTTGGTGTGCTCATCTTGGTGCCGGATGGCGGCGTACCGTCTTATCCGGCCTACGGATAGTTAAACGTTATGTAGGCCGGATAAGCGCAAGCGCCATCCGGCATTAACGTAGTATCAGGACAAAGCGACTTCTGTTTCGGTAACCGGGCGTTCCTGCTCCGGGGTCTTCACTGGCGCTGTTCCACGGCAACCCTGGCCGAAGTGTTCACCTTCCCAACGGCCCACGATGGCAGCACCCATTGCGTTACTCATGACGTTGGTGGCGGAACGACCCATATCGAGGAACGGATCGACGCCCATCAGCAGGATCAGACCGGCTTCCGGGATATTGAACTGATTCAGGGTTGCGGCGATAACCACCATGGATGCACGCGGTACGCCCGCCATCCCTTTAGAGGTCAGCATCAGGATTAACAGCATGGTAATTTGCTCGCCCATGCTCAGTTCGATGTTGCACGCCTGGGCAATAAAGACGGTAGCAAAGGAGCAGTACGCCATGGATCCAACCAGGTTAAAGGAGTAACCGATAGGCAGAACGAAGCTGGCGATTTTTGAAGAAACACCGAATTTTTCCAGCTTGTCCAGCGTGCCCGGGAAGGCGGCTTCAGAACTGGAGGTCGTAAAGGCCAGCAGCGCCGGCTCGAGGATTGATTTCGTTAAACGTGCGATGCAAGGCCCGACTATCATAGTTGACAGGCCAATCAGGATCGCCCACAGCATACCCAGCGTCAGGTAGAACTCACCCATAAAGATCCCGGCGCTGACCATCACGCCCAGACCACGTTCGGCAATCAGACCTGAAATAGCGGCAAAAACGGTCAGTGGCGCAAACAGCATGACGTAGCCAGTCAGTTTCAGCATTACGTGCACCAGTGAATCCAGAACCTTCACAATCGGTTCGGCTTTTTCACCAATTGCGGCCAGGCTGCAACCGAGGAAAATTGAGAACACCACGATCTGCAGAATTTCGTTACGCGCCATTGCGTCGACAATACTGGTCGGCACTGCGTGCGAGATGAACACTTTCAGCGTAAACGGCTCTGATTTAACGGCGGCAACAGCTCCGACGTCATGCGGAACAAAGTTGATGCCAGCGCCTGGCTGGAAAATATTAACGATAACCAGACCCAGTGCAATTGACACCAGAGAGGCGCAAATAAACAGGAAGAAGGTTTTCGAAAATATACGTCCCAGCGTTTTGGCATCGCCCATTTTGGCAATACCAACAACCAGAGTTGAAATAACCAATGGCGCGATAATCATTTTCACCATGCGTAAAAATATAGTGGTGAAAATGGAAATATCTGCTGCATAGGATTTTGCTGTTTCAGCCGCGGCCATATTATTTATGGCCACCCCGGCAATCATGCCGAGTATCAGGCCTAATATGATCATCTTCGTTAAACTTATTTTCTTCATGTGTACTCCATCGGATAAAGGCTGGTA
Source organism: Citrobacter sp. Ce104 (assembly GCF_030334595.1). Classification (NCBI taxonomy): domain Bacteria; kingdom Pseudomonadati; phylum Pseudomonadota; class Gammaproteobacteria; order Enterobacterales; family Enterobacteriaceae; genus Citrobacter; species Citrobacter sp. Ce104. Next base: position 324,830 of record NZ_JAOWDP010000064.1, on the reverse strand, counting down.
ATTGGAATTGTGTAGGGTGGTGCGCGCCTGAGCCTGGACAGCAGCTCAGACGCACGCCTGTTGTGACCAACCGCATGAATAATTCGAAGCACTGTGATACCGCTGAATTCTGTGCTCCAATGGTTGTTATTGTGTTTTTTGTTACAAGTCGAACTCAATACTTAATAATGGGGCGTGTTGCTGCGCACCATAAACATCATTGTCACCAACGTTGCCGGAAATAATATCGCGCGGCATGACTATTTTTACGGCATTCGCCGGATCGAACCACACGATATTATGAATAAAGTCTGGTTCAACGTTATATAAACCGGCAATCAGCTGCGGCGTTAATTGCTCGCAGGCTTTTACCCGCTGATAGTCTTCCCTGGTTTTAAATAAAATATCTAAAACCAGTTCGTACGGTCCGGCGTTTTTGGAGCGAATAACCTGCGCCAGTGAACAAATTGAGTGTTTCATGCCTGAACTCCTTCTGGCGTCACCTGTTCAATGTGGAAATCAAAACGCAGCGCATCGCTCGCTTCAATCAGGTGATAGATCGAGAACTCATACACCGGTCCACTTTGAATATCAGATGGCGAGAACGGGAAGGCGAGGTTGCCCGCGGTCGCAATACGATTTTCATAGCCGTAATGCAGCAGGGTAGAGCGCACCAGCGAGCAAACGCTGTTGGCGATATCCTGTGTCGGCGCAACGACATCCAGTAAAATCCCCAGTTCATGACCGGCGGTTTTCATTGGTTCATGGTTGCCCATCACGCCGTTCTTACCATACAGGTGGAACGTCATGCGGATACTGTCGTCATTCAGTGAGAGGTTACGCGCAACGCTTGCCTGTACCTCTTCGAGAATGGTGTCAATCCCGGCAATCATAATCGGGTCGCGCGTTCCGGCGATGGTCAGGCAGCGGAAGCCAACCTGACGCGCGCCTTCCAGTTTCAACGCATACGGTGTTTCTTCATGACGTGAACCGCTGACATACACCTCACCCTCGTTAACCTGGGTAAAGGTGCACGCTTTCAGGTTCAGTACGCCGCCTGGTCCTGGCAGGAAGTACGGATCGGACTTCTCATACAGCGTGTGCGCCGCCGCGGACGTTTCTGTGAACTTACGCTTGGGATTGAACGCCTTCAGCGTAAAGCCGTTGTCGTCAATGATCCCCATCGCACAATCTGAGCCAGAGCCTGGGGTGGCAGCAATGGCAGCACACTCAAGGATCTTACCGCAATGAAGCGCCAGACCTTCATCAAAGCCCTGCATTATCGGCAGCGCGGCGAAGCAGGCGGGATCGTAGGCGCGTCCGCCCAGGACCACCTGCGCGCCAGCTTCTAGCGCACGCTGAAAAGGCTCGACGCCCATCTGCGCGACAATGTAGGTGCTCTCTTCAATTGCCTCGTGAGTTAATTCAGGCACAAAATCGAGCGCAGTAATCTTGCCGTTATCCAGTGCCTGATGGACGATTTCTTTGTCGACATCAGACGGGATCAGCGCCATTGAGAAGGACAGTTTTTCTTCCTGTGCGATCTCATGGATTATCTGGCGACACCACTCCAGATGCGGAGCTGCGCCAGAACCACCGGCGGTGCCGATCACGACAGGGATGTTGTTCTTAACGCCCGCCACAATCATATAGCGCAGATCGCGTTTCACGCCGGCCCGGTCGGTAAAGGGTTTACCTGCCCCCAGGTAGTGGGGGCCTGGATCGGAGGAACCTGCGTCAACAGCAATAAGATCCGGTGACTCTTCCATGGCTTTACGAAAACTTTCTTCCGGGAAGCCATAACCCAGGATAGCCGTAGGCGATAAGATCTTAAATGTGCGTGCCATCTCTTAATCCTTAGTTTGCAACAACGCGATGGTGCGATTCATCTCGTTAAACACGATGTTGAGACCTTCATCGAAACCCATACCCGGTTTAACCAGCATGCGCATTGGACGCGCGGCAAGTGCCACGTGTACGCAGGTGCGGGCACTGATCTCGGTTTCGTTACAGGTGCCGCCCTGATAGGCTTCCATGGCGTGTTTGTTGCAGTACAGCACTGCATCAACAATGTTATGAATGCCGCCAAGATCTGGAGTCTTGATCTGTACCATGTGGCAGCTGCCCGCATCGGTAAAGTCCACGATATCCTGATAGGTGTTACACCATTCGTCGGCGACAATTTTCACGCCGGAACCCAGACGAGTCAGCTCTTTGGTGATGGCGGTCAACATGCGGATCTGATCCGGCTTGTTACCGGCATCAACCGGACCTTCGATATACAGCGGCAGACCCTGGGCTTCGACTTCCAGGCTGGCGATGTATTCAGCGCAGCGCACCGGATCCATATCGAAGATCAGACCGATCGTGCCGTACACATCAATGTGCAGCGTCGGGTGATAACGTTCGCTGGTGCGCAGGCTTAAGATGCGGTCGGATAACCAACGTACATACTCACGCAGTTTTTCGCCTTTAAAGCCCAGCTTCTCTTCCACGTTGTTGATCAGCGCATGCGGCAGGACGTCCACACCTTTAAGGATCATCTTATCAACGGCGATATAACGGTCGTCGCCGCTCTGACCAAATAATGGAATGGCTTCCGGCACGCACGGCAGTTGCCATTCATCGCAAACCACTTCAGTTTTCAGACGACCGGTAGCCAGCGCCGCAGCGTCGAGCAGCGCCTGAGACAAACCATAGCGGACGGCGGTATGCAGCAGATGACCGTCAATACGCAGTTGGTCAAAGAAACGGGCGTTCGGCAGGAACGCATCAACGTCACGGCCTTCCAGCAGCGGTTTGATGTGATCGTTGAGGAACGGAATAAAGTTTTCAGCCAGGAACAGCGGGTCACGACCGCCTGCGCCTGAATATTGCACCGCTGCGCAATCGCCCACCGCTACCGCGCCATTTTCCAGAATCAGCTGCACGGAAACGCATTCACCCGCCTGACGAACAGAGGTAAATCCAGGCGTTACCGGATCGCCGGTATAGATAAACCCGTCATGACCGGCGCCATTTTTGATGGCCTGCTGATCGTCAAAATAAAATGAGGAGTAGCCAGCGGTGAAAAGGGCCTTTTTGATTTTCATTATGGTCTTCCTATTAATTTACTGTGGGATACGGCGTTGATGTCATCAATGACCATCTGGAAAGAAGGCTTGCGGCCTTCAAAATGTGCGCGCTCTGCGACATAGTCGTGGTGCAGGGCGAGAATATCTTTCGGCAGCGGAACGGCACCGGCTTCAAGAATACGGATTGCGCCTGTGTTGTCGCGAACAGGCAGGATCTTACCGGCGTTACAGGCGGCAGGAGCGAAAGGTACATCCAGCACGCCAGCTTCAAAGGCCAGCACCGTGCCGCGCGCAATGTCGCCATTGCCCAGCTCGAAGACTTTTTTCAGTACCGCGCGGACTTCGCTCTTAATCAGATCTACTTCCTGCTCCACGGCAGCGCACTGCGGGAATTTCTGGTCGCTGACCATGTTGAGCATCTGGCGTGACGCTTTCAGGCCCTGAGCGTTAGCTGCTGCCGTTGGGATACCGAACGCTTCGTGCGGGCTTTTGGTGATCACTTTTGTAGCGCCCGACATACCTGCAACCGCTGCGCCCCAGGCGATAACGGAGAAGGCTTTCGCTTCATCTTCCGGGAATCCGCCCATCCACTGGTGGAAAACGGTGCTCAGTTCGTAATCGTCGAAGCCGTGGTTATGGAAGTATTCGTGAGACAGTTCGCGCAGCGCCTGAATAGCGGCGATATCCTGCGTCAGGCTGCCGACCTGGCCGTAGCCGACGGTAATTGACTTCACGCCTTGTTCCAGCGCCAGAAGACCTTCGATAATGGCCACCGAATGGGACATAAACGGCGGGATCAGAGTGCCGGTCAGCGGGCCAAACGGTTCACGGTTGATGCGAATGCCGTTCTCTTCATACAGGCCCATCAGGCGGTCGCAGTACTGCCAGTCGCGGATGGATTTTTCCAGGGTGACGCGTTTAGCGTAAGGGATGTTGTAGGAGATACCGCCGCCTTCGTAGCTGGTAAAGCCACTGGCCATTGCGATTTCTGCCAGCAGGCGCGCATCCGGCGTACCGTGGCGAACCTGGATCGGTTTTTCCAGCGATTCAGTCATCCGGCGGCAGGCAGCAACCCCGTGATTGACGACCGGTAAACCATTCAGTTTGGAAGTACCTGCTTCGATAGATTTCTGGATCCCGACAGCGGCTTCTTCATAGCGGTTCAGACGGGTATAGGCATCGATTGTGCTCGGCAGGAGGTCGCACTCTTCCTGCAGTGTTTTGAGCAGCGCAATATGCTCATCCATTAATGCTACGCCTGCGCGCGGCTGGCTCAGGGTTTTTCCTTCCTGATCGGCCTTCAGCAAGGCAAGGGAAAAGCGCTTTTTATCTGGAATTGATTGCTGGTACTTCACGCCATCTTCGAAGTTCTCAACGTCTTTGCCGGTTTCCCAGGTTTGCAACACCTGATGCCTTTCGGTCATGAATTCGTCATGGGTCAATTTTTTATTTCGAAGTTCCATTCGTAGCTGCCTTAAGTTTTATAGGGTTAAACACTGAATGCTGGTGCGAGCAGCGGCTTGCGGGTACAGCCTGGCGACGTTTGCCAGTAGCGGGAGCAGGCCATTTGAATCGCGGTAATACTCAAACTGATTCGGTAACAGAATTCTTTTACCCTGGTCGTCCAGCTCCCGGTATTTGAGCCAGTTATGGATATCGAACTGGCTGGCGCGAGAGAGCCATCCCCCTGAACCGACGACTTTGCGTACGGTGGTGAGATCGCGACCCATCTGTAAATCCACGTTACCCACGCAGGTGCAAACCTGCTTTTTAGTGCCCGCGTGGCGCTCAGCGGCATAGCCCACGCACAAACCTGCCAGCAGGGTGTCGAAATATTTCTCCTCCTCGCTGAGTGGCAGGTAATCCGGTTGCCCAACCAGGTGACGCAGGTAGCGGTAAAACGATTCCTCGCGCTGCGGTTGTTGGGCGAAGATGACTTTCACCATTTCCTGCGTGCTTTCTCCCACCACGACGGCGGAAACGCGCATTCCCAGGTCGCCTTCAACGGTACGTTTAACGAACGGTTCAGGAACACCATGCAGGACGGTATCGGGGGAGAGGGTATTCGCGCTGGCCGAATAGACATCCGTGGTGGCTCCGCCCATATCAATCAGCATGAATTCCTTCCATGCGCTGTCGTAATCGCTAATGGCTTTAACTAACTCATATACCGTCCATGGCGTCGGCATTGGCTCTTCGCCTGTTTCGCCGACAATGACGTCCAGGCCTTTGCCTTTGACAATGCGTGACAAGAACACATCGCAAATCGCCTGGCGCGCGGCAAACGGATTCGGGTGATCGAGGTCTGGCAGAATGTTGTCTACCGTGGTCAGATCCTTATGTCCGAGAATCGTTTGTATTTCGTCCTGAATGTCCCGGTTTCCGGCGTAGATAATGGCGCAATCAAGCTTTGAGCCTGCCAGCGCGTGCGCATTCGCCAGGCCATAGCTTTCTTCGCCACCGTCTGTACCGCCGGTAAACAGCAGAATGTCTGGGGGGGAAGATTCCAGCTCCTGAATGTCATGACGGTTCAGCTTGTACGAATAATATTGCGCGATTTTCGCTCCTGCCGAATGGGCGGTAACTTTGGCCGATTCCAGCGTAATGGAAGGCACCAGCCCCATTGCTGCAACGGCGAGTCCACCTTTGGCCGAAGAAGAGTATTTCAACTGCACTTCACCACTTTTCAGTAACGGGCGAGCATCGGCAACGTTCAGCACCTGATTCAGGCTGGCAAAAAAACCGTCTGCCAGATGATGTGTGGTGGTTGGGGTCAGGACATGGTTTACCAGGGTTAATTCTTCGCCTTCATGGGCGAAGAGGGCAGCCTTGGTCCATGTCGAGCCGATATCGACAGAAACTGTTTGCATCAGATAGCCTCTTCCAGGCAACGCTGCTCAAGGCCATTGTGTTGGTGAATATCATTAGTGATAAGCGCGCAGACATCTTCCAGGTCATGGCTTGGTGCGAAGACGCGGTTAAATCCCATCTCTTTAAACTTCACTTCCACATCAGCGAAGTCATGTTTACCGACGACCAGGTTGCCGCCGACGTACAGCAGAATGTCGCCGAGGCCACGTTCTATGCAGCGCTCACGTAACCCGAGGCAGTCAATGTCGCCGTGACCGTAGATAGAGGACACCACGATGGCATCGGCGCCTGTTTCAATCGCGGCATCAATATATTCATCCTGGCTCACCATCACCCCGAGGTTGATTACGTGAAAATCATGAGCTGTAAAAACGCGATCCAGAACTTTATTACCTACTGCATGGCAGTCAGCACCGATGACGCCAATAACAAGTGTAGATTTCTTCATGGGTAATCCTCTGTAGGGCTGATGGTCAATAAGTGAAAATTGTTTTCTAATATTTAGAACATGGATTGTGGCAACCTCTTAATAGGGTTGGAGTTTCTGTGGAAGCGGAAAAGGAAGCAATTGATCTATTTTCAAAATATCCTGCGCAAAATGATTGTTATATTATTTTTTTATAAAATCACTTTACTATCAGTGTCTTATGATTTGTTTTTTGCGATGATTTTTAATTTGTTAGGAAATTGGGTAATAAATAACTTGCCATGTTTGTGATCGAAATCTTATTTTGTTGCGCGCCTCGTTTATGCACCATTTTTAATAATTTAAAAAATCACATTTACTAAATAACTTGTGAACGGGATAACGGTTTTTTATTTTTTAATCTTATATGTCATAATTATCTTTTGTTAAATTTAGGATAAAAATGATAATGAATTGTTTGTGGCATATTTAAACATTGCCATATAAGAGAAGAAGAGAGGTGAATGATAACTTTAAGTGATGATTTAAGCGGAACGGCTGCGCTCTGCGGGAGAACGCCAAACGCAATGCGTCTGTCAATGAGCGACGCTTTCGCTTCAATTTGAGATAGTTACATCTTGGTGTTAATTATAAGTAAAATTTAAATGAACAATTTGTATGAAATAACAAATCCATGACTTGCTAAACAAAAAACTGTGAGCTACCCAGCAATAGTGACTCTTTATCTGCGGACAATTTTGTCAGCCAGGCGAGTTAAAAGATCGTGTAGATTTAAATAAATAACCTATCATTTGTAGTAACGGCAATTACTCATTGAAAAACATGTTGTTAACATGATGTTCACTAGTCATCTTACTGCTAAACACTATTAACATTAAATTTGAAAATTGATTTAAATCAATGTTTAAAACTTGGTAAACGACATCAAAAGAGGTTAAATTGCTGCAGATCAAATTGGTCTGAAGGTGGTAAATTAGCTATAAATTGATCACTATCGAAAAATGCAAATTTACCTCGATAAAAACCTGTTTATTGTAAGGATTTTACGGCGTAATATAATTGCGGGATCAATTTGAGTGTTTTATTAACATGTTTGTAACCTTTCATCATTGTCCTTTCTTCAAATGAGAGGAAAGGGCAGCGGCGGGGGAAGCAGATAAATTTGTATTGGGGCATGCGTGTGACCCTTTCTAACGGGGTTCACTCTCGGAGTCTTCATGCGATGAGCAAGGAGTCATGATGTTAGATATAGTCGAACTGTCGCGCTTACAGTTTGCCTTGACCGCGATGTACCACTTCCTGTTTGTGCCACTGACGCTCGGTATGGCGTTCTTGCTGGCCATCATGGAAACGGTCTACGTCCTTTCCGGCAAACAGATTTATAAAGATATGACCAAGTTCTGGGGCAAGTTGTTTGGTATCAACTTCGCTCTGGGTGTGGCAACCGGTCTGACCATGGAGTTCCAGTTCGGGACTAACTGGTCCTACTACTCCCACTATGTAGGGGATATTTTCGGTGCGCCGCTGGCGATCGAAGGTTTGATGGCCTTCTTCCTCGAATCCACCTTTGTAGGTCTGTTCTTCTTCGGCTGGGACCGTTTGGGTAAAGTCCAGCATATGTGCGTCACCTGGCTGGTAGCTCTGGGTTCTAACCTGTCCGCGCTGTGGATTCTGGTTGCGAACGGCTGGATGCAAAACCCAATCGCCGCGGATTTCAATTTCGAAACCATGCGTATGGAGATGCTGAGCTTCTCTGAACTGGTGCTCAACCCGGTTGCACAGGTGAAATTTGTTCACACTGTGGCATCTGGTTATGTCTGTGGCGCGATGTTCGTTCTGGGGATCAGCTCCTACTATATGCTGCGCGGTCGTGACTTCGCGTTCGCTAAACGTTCTTTTGCCATCGCCGCCAGCTTTGGTATGGCTGCAATTCTGTCTGTTATCGTTCTGGGTGATGAATCCGGTTACGAAATGGGCGACGTGCAGAAAACCAAACTCGCTGCGATTGAAGCAGAATGGGAAACTCAGCCTGCACCGGCTTCCTTTACGCTGTTCGGTATTCCGGACCAGGATGCGCAGGAAAACCATTTTGCGATTCAAATTCCTTATGCGCTGGGCATCATTGCCACCCGCTCTGTTGATACACCGGTCATTGGTCTGAAAGATCTGATGGTGCAGCACGAAGAGCGCATCCGTAACGGGATGAAAGCGTATCAACTGCTGGAAGAGCTGCGTGCTGGTACGACCGATCAGGCCGTTCGCGATCAGTTCAACAGCATGAAGAAAGACCTGGGTTATGGTCTGCTGCTGAAACGCTATACGGATAACGTCACCGACGCGACCGAAGCGCAAATTCAGCAGGCAACGAAAGATTCTATTCCTCGCGTTGCGCCGCTGTACTTCGCATTCCGTATCATGGTGGCATGCGGCATTCTGATGCTGGCAATCATCGCTGTGTCCTTCTGGACCGTACTTCGTAACCGTATCGGTGAGAAAAAATGGCTGCTGCGCACTGCGCTGTATGCGATTCCTCTGCCGTGGATTGCGATCGAATCCGGTTGGTTTGTCGCAGAGTACGGTCGTCAACCGTGGGCGATTGGTGAAGTATTACCAACAGCCGTAGCGAACTCTTCGCTGACCGCTGGCGACCTCATCTTCTCGATGCTGTTGATTTGCGGCCTGTATACCCTGTTCCTGGTGGCTGAACTGTATCTGATGTTCAAGTTCGCACGCCTTGGGCCGAGTAGCCTGAAAACCGGTCGTTATCACTACGAGCAGTCCACTGTGACTTCTCAGCCGGCACGCTAAGACAGGAGTCGTCAAATGATCGATTATGAAGTATTGCGTTTTATCTGGTGGCTGCTGGTTGGCATTCTGCTGATTGGTTTCGCGGTCACTGATGGCTTCGACATGGGGGTGGGCATGCTCACCCGTTTCCTCGGTCGTAATGATACCGAGCGTCGAATTATGATTAACTCCATCGCCCCACACTGGGACGGTAACCAGGTTTGGCTCATCACCGCAGGCGGCGCACTGTTCGCAGCCTGGCCGATGGTGTATGCCGCTGCGTTCTCCGGCTTCTATGTGGCGATGATTCTGGTACTGGCGTCGTTGTTCTTCCGTCCGGTCGGTTTTGATTACCGCTCCAAGATTGAAGACATGCGCTGGCGCAACATGTGGGACTGGGGCATCTTCATTGGTAGCTTCGTTCCACCGCTGGTTATTGGCGTGGCATTCGGCAACCTGCTGCAAGGGGTTCCGTTCCACGTAGACGACTACATGCGTCTGTACTACACCGGTAACTTCTTCCAGTTGCTGAATCCGTTTGGTCTGCTGGCGGGTGTCGTGAGTGTTGGGATGATCATCACCCAGGGCGCGACCTATCTGCAGATGCGTACGGTAGGTGAGCTGCATCTGCGTGCACGTGCAACTTCGCAGGTTGCGGCGCTGGTGACTCTGGTCTGCTTCGCGCTGGCCGGTGTATGGGTGATTTACGGTATTGACGGTTATGTTGTGACCTCCGCACTGGATCACCATGCCGCCTCTAACCCGCTGACCAAAGAAGTGGCTCGCGAGGCTGGCGCATGGATGGTGAACTTTAATAACGCACCTATCCTGTGGCTGGTTCCTGCACTGGGCGTCGTTCTGCCGCTGTTGACTATCCTGACTTCTCGTATGGAGAAAGGGGCATGGGCGTTCGTCTTCTCCTCACTGACGTTAGCCTGCATCATCCTGACTGCCGGTATCGCAATGTTCCCGTTTGTGATGCCATCCAGCACCATGATGAACGCAAGCCTGACTATGTGGGATGCCACCTCCAGCCAGCTTACATTGAACCTGATGACCTGGGTCGCGGCGGTGTTTGTACCGATCATTCTGTTGTACACCGGCTGGTGCTACTGGAAGATGTTCGGTCGCATCACTAAAGAAGATATTGAAAGCAACACCCACTCTCTGTACTAAGTAAGGAGCTTAAAATGTGGTATTTCGCATGGATTTTGGGAACGCTTCTTGCCTGTGCATTTGGGATAATCACAGCGCTGGCGCTTGAGCACGTTGAATCAGGCAAAGCCGGACAAGAAGATAGCTGATGACCAACATTATCGCGATGGTATACAACGCGATGGACAAGCGCCCCCTGCGGGCGCTTTCCTTTGTGCTGGCAATCGTGTTGGCTGGCTGCATATTCTGGGATCCGTCACGTTTTGCGGCCAAAACCAGTGAGCTTGAAATCTGGCATGGTTTCCTGCTGATGTGGGCGGTCTGCGCAGGCATTATTCACGGCGTTGGCTTCCGTCCTCGTGCCGTACACTGGCAGGGTATCTTCTGCCCGCTGATCGCGGATATCGTCCTCATTGTTGGACTGTTTTTCTTCTTCTTTTGAATAAGAAACATCCTTAAATATTTATGGGCTTGCATAAGCCCATAATTTTTTACTCTCCGTTTACTTTCCCCCATTCCAAAGCACCATTCCCGCGCGTATAGTAGCGAAGTTTGAAAGCACTAACCTTTTGTTGCATTACCGGGATGTACAGTGAAGACAGCGCGATATACAACGACATTCTTGATGCATCGCGGCGGCAAGAACGCGAGTCACCAGGCGCTTACCAGGGTAAGCAACTGGTGTGAGTGGGCGAAGCCAACAAAGAGGCAGTAGGAATGAATAAGTATATGTTTCGATGGCCGGTTCGTGTCTACTATGAAGATACCGATGCCGGTGGGGTGGTTTACCACGCCAGCTACGTCGCTTTTTATGAAAGAGCTCGTACAGAGATGCTGCGTCATCATCACTTCAGTCAGCAGGTCCTGTTGGCCGAACGTGTAGCCTTTGTGGTGCGCAAGATGACCCTCGAGTATTTTGCGCCTGCCCGGCTCGACGATATGCTCGAAGTTCAAACCGAAATTACGTCAATGCGTGGCACCTCATTGGTTTTCACGCAACGCATTGTCAACGCAGAGAACACCGTGCTGAATGAAGCCGAAGTTCTGATCGTTTGCGTTGATCCACTCAAAATGAAGCCTCGTGCGCTTCCCAAGTCTATTGTCGCGGAGTTTAAGCAGTGACTGACATGAATATCCTTGATTTGTTCCTGAAGGCAAGCCTTCTGGTTAAACTTATCATGTTGATTTTGATTGGTTTCTCAATCGCATCCTGGGCCATTATTATCCAGCGGACCCGTATTCTTAATGCTGCTTCACGTGAAGCCGAAGCATTTGAAGACAAGTTCTGGTCTGGCATTGAATTGTCGCGTCTGTATCAGGAAAGCCAGGGGCGTCGTGATAATCTGGCGGGCTCAGAGCAAATTTTCTATAGCGGATTCAAAGAGTTTGCGCGTCTGCATCGGGCGAATAGCCATGCGCCGGAAGCGGTCGTTGAAGGAGCATCCCGTGCGATGCGTATCTCGATGAACCGTGAACTGGAAACGCTGGAAACGCATATTCCATTCCTCGGCACCGTCGGCTCCATCAGCCCGTATATCGGTCTGTTCGGTACCGTTTGGGGGATCATGCACGCATTTATCGCGCTGGGCGCGGTAAAACAGGCCACGCTGCAAATGGTCGCGCCGGGTATCGCGGAAGCGTTGATCGCCACGGCTATCGGTCTGTTTGCGGCAATCCCGGCGGTTATGGCTTACAACCGACTGAATCAGCGCGTGAACAAGCTGGAACTGAATTACGACAACTTTATGGAAGAGTTCACCGCGATTCTGCACCGCCAGGCGTTTACCGTTAGCGAGAGCAACAAGGGGTAAGCCATGGCCAGAACGCGTGGACGAGGTCGTCGCGAACTCAAGTCCGAAATCAATATTGTACCGCTGCTCGACGTACTGCTGGTGCTGTTGCTGATCTTTATGGCAACCGCGCCGATCATTACGCAGAGTGTGGAAGTCGACCTGCCGGATGCGACCGAATCGCAAGCCGTCAGCAGTAACGACGAACCGCCGGTCATTATTGAGGTTTCCGGTATTGGGCAATACAGCGTGGTCGTTGAGAAAGACAGGATGGATCAACTGCCGCCGGAGCAGGTTATCGCGGAAGCGAAAAGCCGCCTGCAGACCAATCCGAAAACGGTCTTTTTAATCGGTGGTGCGAAAGACGTGCCTTATGATGAAATAATTAAAGCGCTGAACTTGTTACACAGTGCAGGCGTAAAATCGGTTGGCTTGATGACGCAGCCAATCTGATGACCGCGTTTTGCTGGCTTGAAAGATAGCGCGTAACAGGCGAACAGTTTTTTGGGAACCGAGAGTGTCAAAGGCAACCGAACAAAACGACAAGCTCAAAAGGGCGATAATTATTTCAGCGGTGCTGCATGTCATTTTATTTGCAGTACTGATCTGGAGTTCGTTCGATGAGCACATTGATGCTTCAGCTGGCGGCGGTGGCGGTTCGTCCATCGACGCCGTTATGGTCGATCCTGGCGCCGTTGTGCAACAGTACGACAGGCAGCAGCAGCAGCAGGCAAGTGCGAAACGTGCAGAAGAACAGCGTGAAAAACAGGCGCAGCAGCAAGCTGAGGAACTTCGCGAGAAGCAAGCGGCTGAGCAAGAGCGACTGAAGCAGCTGGAAAAAGAACGTTTAGCCGCGCAGGAAAAAGTGCGCGAACAGGCGGAACAGCAAAAGCAGGCCGAAGCCGCCGCCGCGAAAGCGCAAGAGCAACAGAAACAGGCTGAAGAAGCTGCGGCGAAGGCTGCTGCAGATGCGAAGGCCAAAGCTGATGCTCAGGCGAAACAAGCGGCAGATGCTGCGAAGAAAGCCGCTGCGGACGCACAGAAAAAAGCTGAGGCTGAAGCCGCTAAAGCCGCCGCTGATGCGAAGAAAGCTGCAGAAGCACAAGCTGCTAAGGCAGCAGCAGACGCTGCGAAGAAAGCGCAGGCTGAGGCCGCTAAGCAAGCTGCAGCCGAGAAAGCTGCCGCTGAGAAAGCAGAAAAAGCCGCCGCCGCGAAAGCTGCCGCTGCTGAAAAAGCGGCGGCTGATAAGAAAGCCGCGGCTGAAAAAGCAGCTGCAGATAAAAAAGCTGCAGCCGAGAAAGCCGCTGCCGATAAGAAAGCTGCGGCTGATAAAGCGGCTGCTGCGAAAAAGGCTGCGGCCGAAAAAGCCGCAGCAGCCTCTGGCGTTGACGACTTGTTAGGTGACCTAAGCTCCGGTAAGAATGCACCGAAATCGGGTGGTGGAGCGAAAGGAAGCGGTCAACCGGCGAAAGATAGTGGTACAAGTGGTGCTAATGGCGGTGCATCTGGCGCTGATATCAGTGCTTACGCATCTCAAATTCGTAATGCGATCCAGAGTCGTCTGTATGGTGCCGATTTGTATGCAGGTAAATCTTGCGTATTACATATCAAGTTAGCACCCGATGGTCTGTTACTGGATGTGACCGAAGAGGGCGGAGATCCGGCATTGTGCCAGGCTGCGCTGACGGCTGCGAAAACAGCCAGAATTCCTAAACCGCCTAGCCAGGCTGTTTATGAAAAAGTAAAAGATGCCAAACTGGACTTTAAACTGTAATAACGCCCCCTGAGAATTCAGGGGAAACGGTCTAAGGTTGAGACAGAGTTCTGGTAGTTTTGTGTATTTGAGTTTGTTAACATTCTGCTAAATTATCGTGGGCTTTCCGTCCAGATAAGGGAGATATGATGAAGCAGGCATTACGAGTAGCATTTGGTTTTCTGATGCTGTGGGCAGCGGTGCTGCACGCAGAAGTACGTATCGAGATCACCCAGGGGGTGGACTCGGCACGCCCGATTGGTGTTGTCCCCTTCCAGTGGGCAGGGCCGGGTGCTGCACCTGAAGATATCGGTGGCATCGTAGGCGCTGACCTGCGTAACAGCGGTAAATTTAATCCGTTAGACCGCTCTCGTCTGCCTCAGCAGCCGGGTACCGCGCAGGAAGTTCAACCTGCCGCATGGTCTGCGCTGGGTATTGATGCCGTGGTCGTCGGTCAGGTTACACCGAATCCGGATGGTTCCTACAGCGTCGCTTATCAACTGGTAGATACCGGTGGCGCGCCGGGTACCGTACTGGCGCAGAATACTTATAAAGTGAACAAGCAGTGGCTGCGTTATGCGGGCCATACTGCCAGTGACGAAGTGTTTGAAAAACTGACCGGTATTAAAGGTGCATTCCGTACCCGTATCGCTTATGTTGTTCAGACTAACGGCGGTCAGTTCCCGTACGAATTACGTGTGTCTGACTACGATGGTTACAACCAGTTCGTGGTACACCGTTCTCCGCAGCCGCTGATGTCACCGGCGTGGTCTCCGGACGGTTCAAAACTGGCATACGTCACTTTCGAAAGCGGTCGTTCTGCACTGGTTATTCAGACGTTGTCTAATGGCGCGGTTCGTCAGGTAGCGTCGTTCCCACGTCACAACGGTGCACCTGCGTTTTCTCCGGATGGCAGCAAACTGGCGTTTGCCCTGTCTAAAACCGGTAGCCTGAACCTGTATGTTATGGACATTGGTTCCGGTCAGATCCGTCAGGTTACGGATGGTCGTAGTAACAACACGGAACCTACCTGGTTCCCGGACAGCCAAAACCTGGCCTTTACCTCTGACCAGGCCGGTCGTCCGCAGGTATATAAAGTTAACGTCAACGGCGGTGCTCCGCAGCGTATTACCTGGGAAGGTTCGCAAAACCAGGATGCAGATGTGAGCAGCGACGGTAAGTTTATGGTAATGGTAAGCTCTGCCAATGGTCAGCAGCACATTGCCAAACAAGATCTGGTAGCGGGTGGCGTACAAGTCCTGTCGTCAACGTTCCTGGATGAAACGCCAAGTCTGGCACCTAACGGCACTATGGTAATCTACAGCTCTTCTCAGGGGATGGGATCCGTGCTGAATTTGGTTTCTACAGATGGGCGTTTCAAAGCGCGTCTTCCGGCAACTGATGGTCAGGTTAAATTCCCTGCCTGGTCGCCGTATCTGTGATAATAAATAATTGATTAATAAAGGAATCATTGAAATGCAACTGAACAAAGTGCTGAAAGGGCTGATGATTGCTCTGCCTGTTATGGCTATTGCAGCGTGTTCTTCTAACAAGAACGCCAGCAATGACGGCAGCGAAGGCATGCTGGGTGCCGGCACTGGTATGGATGCAAACGGCAGCGGCAACATGTCTTCTGAAGAGCAAGCGCGTCTTCAGATGCAACAGCTGCAGCAGAACAACATCGTTTACTTCGATCTGGACAAGTACGATATCCGTTCTGACTTCGCTGCAATGCTGGATGCTCACGCTAACTTCCTGCGTAGCAACCCGTCTTACAAAGTCACCGTAGAAGGTCATGCGGACGAACGTGGTACGCCTGAGTACAACATCTCCCTGGGTGAGCGTCGTGCGAACGCCGTTAAGATGTACCTGCAGGGTAAAGGCGTTTCTGCTGACCAGATCTCCATCGTTTCTTACGGTAAAGAAAAACCTGCAGTACTGGGTCATGACGAAGCGGCTTACGCCAAAAACCGTCGCGCCGTACTGGTTTACTAAGAGAATTGCATGAGCAGTAACTTCAGACATCATCTGTTGAGTCTGTCGTTACTGGTTGGCATAGCGGCCCCCTGGGCCGCTTTTGCACAGGCGCCAATCAGTAGTGTCGGCTCTGGCTCGGTCGAAGACCGTGTCACTCAACTCGAGCGTATTTCTAACGCTCACAGTCAGCTTTTAACCCAACTCCAGCAACAACTCTCCGATAATCAGTCCGATATTGATTCCCTGCGTGGTCAAATTCAGGAAAATCAGTATCAACTGAATCAGGTTGTTGAGCGCCAGAAGCAAATATTGCTGCAGATGAATAATCTTGGCAGCGGTAGTGCGCCTGCGGCACAGTCTACGAGTGGCGATCAGAGTGGGGCGGTAACTCCTACACCTGATGCGGGAGCTGCGGCAACGTCAGGGGCTCCCGTGCAAACTGGCGATGCGAATACCGATTACAATGCAGCAATTGCCCTGGTACAGGATAAATCCCGCCAGGATGACGCGATTGAAGCATTTCAGAACTTCATCAAAAAGTACCCGGACTCTACTTACCTGCCAAATGCGAATTACTGGCTGGGTCAGTTGAATTACAACAAGGGTAAAAAGGATGATGCTGCGTTCTATTTTGCTTCGGTAGTTAAAAACTTCCCAAAATCACCTAAGGCTGCAGACGCGATGTATAAAGTCGGCGTTATCATGCAGGACAAAGGTGACACAGCAAAAGCTAAAGCGGTTTATCAGCAGGTTATCACTAAATATCCTGGCACTGATGGCGCGAAACAAGCGCAAAAACGCCTTGGCGCGATGTAATGACCACCATGCGACCAGAAATCGTGTTATTTCTGGTCGTGTCGTGTGATTCCTAAGCAGTTGAGTTATTTACATCGAAATTTTTGTTGCGCTAAAATCTGAAATCAGTAATATATGCCGCCGTTGCCAAGGGATATCAAACAGCCCGAAAGCGGCGAAAAAAGTGGGTCGTTAGCTCAGTTGGTAGAGCAGTTGACTTTTAATCAATTGGTCGCAGGTTCGAATCCTGCACGACCCACCACTTAATGCAGTATCCAGCGTAGTATCGGGTGATTAGCTCAGCTGGGAGAGCACCTCCCTTACAAGGAGGGGGTCGGCGGTTCGATCCCGTCATCACCCACCACTCGGGGCGTTAGCTCAGTTGGTAGAGCAGTTGACTTTTAATCAATTGGTCGCAGGTTCGAATCCTGCACGCCCCACCAACTTTAACATCGTACTCAGATGTTAAACGTGAAGGATAACGTTGCTTTAGCAACGGCCCGTTAGGGCGAGACGAAGTCGAGTCATCCTGCACGCCCCACCACTATTTTGGTGGTTCCGAGTAAAAATTTTTCAGGTTACATCCGAGCGGGTCGTTAGCTCAGTTGGTAGAGCAGTTGACTTTTAATCAATTGGTCGCAGGTTCGAATCCTGCACGACCCACCAATGTTTCTGGTGAAAGCAATAGTAAACCGTGAAGGATAACGTTGCGTAAGCAACGGCCCGTAGGGCGAGGCGAAGCCGAGTCATCCTGCACGACCCACCATCCTGAATAATTGAAGTAGTACACCCCATATGGGGGCGTTAGCTCAGTTGGTAGAGCAGTTGACTTTTAATCAATTGGTCGCAGGTTCGAATCCTGCACGCCCCACCAGTGTAAAAAGGCGCCCTAAAGGCGCCTTTTTGCTATCTGCGATTTATAAGATTCGAACCTGCTTGCCTGATGCGCTTCGCTCATCAGGCCTACGGGTGCCAAATGTAGGCCGGATAAGACGTCAGTCGCCATCCGGCATTCCTCATACGCAATTATTGTGACTTTTCTGCGCCAATCCGCTATCTTGTTTAGCATATAAAACAAATCAAACCGAATATGGCGTGCGTCACGCTTTTAATCGGTTATTTCGTTAAGCCAGTAAAACGAGAAAGCAAGATGAGCGTGATGTTTGATCCAGAAGCAGCAATTTATCCGTTTCCGCCGAAACCAGCGCCGCTGAGTGTGGATGAAAAGCAATTTTATCGTGAAAAAATCAAGCGCCTGCTGAAAGAGCGTGATGCCGTTATGGTCGCGCACTATTACACCGATCCTGAAATTCAGCAGTTGGCAGAAGAGACCGGTGGCTGTATCTCCGATTCTCTGGAGATGGCGCGGTTTGGTGCAAAACATTCTGCCTCTACGCTGCTGGTTGCCGGCGTGAGGTTTATGGGAGAAACCGCCAAAATTCTCAGCCCGGAAAAGACTATCCTGATGCCGACCTTACAGGCGGAATGTTCATTAGATCTGGGCTGTCCGATTGACGCGTTCAGCGCATTTTGCGACGCGCATCCGGATCGTACCGTGGTGGTTTACGCTAATACCTCAGCCGCCGTTAAAGCACGTGCGGACTGGGTTGTCACTTCCAGTATCGCAGTAGAACTTATTGAGCATCTTGATAGTTTAGGTCAAAAAATCATCTGGGCCCCGGACAGGCATCTGGGCAACTACGTGCAAAAACAGACCGGTGCAGACGTTCTTTGTTGGCAGGGAGCTTGTATCGTCCACGATGAGTTTAAAACCCAGGCTTTAACACGCATGAAAGGGCTTTACCCTGATGCCGCTGTGCTGGTGCACCCGGAGTCTCCTCAGTCTATCGTAGATATGGCTGATGCGGTTGGCTCAACCAGCCAGCTAATTAATGCAGCAAAATCGTTACCGCACAAGCAGCTGATTGTGGCGACTGACCGGGGCATTTTTTACAAAATGCAGCAAGCCGTTCCGGATAAAGAGCTACTTGAAGCTCCGACGGCCGGTGAGGGGGCAACTTGTCGCAGCTGCGCGCATTGTCCGTGGATGGCGATGAACGGCCTCAAGGCGATTGCTGAGGGCCTGGAGGAGGGTGGTGCGGCTCATGAGATACATGTTGATGCCGCACTGCGAGAAGGGGCGTTGTTGCCGTTAAACCGTATGTTGGAATTTGCGGCTACACTTCGAGCTTAATTATTTATTTTTTTGCTCTGGGGGTAAAGATGGACTTTTTTAGCACGCAGAACATTCTGGTACATATTCCGATTGGCGCGGGCGGTTACGATCTGTCATGGATCGAAGCCGTGGGGACTATCGCCGGGTTGCTGTGTATTGGCCTCGCAAGTCTTGAGAAAATCAGCAATTACTTCTTTGGTCTGATAAACGTCACGTTGTTTGCGATTATCTTCTTTCAGATCCAACTCTATGCCAGCCTGTTGCTGCAAGTTTTCTTCTTTGCCGCCAACATCTACGGCTGGTATGCCTGGTCCCGGCAAACCAACCAGCATGAAGCGGAACTGAAAATTCGCTGGCTGCCGTTACCAAAAGCGATCGGCTGGCTGGCGGCTTGCGTGGTGGCGATTGGCCTGATGTCGGTCTATATCGATCCGGTCTTTGCGTTCCTGACCCGTATCGCGGTGAACATCATGCAGGCATTGGGATTACAGGTTGTTGTGCCTGAACTGCAACCCGATGCATTCCCGTTCTGGGACTCCTGCATGATGGTGCTGTCGATTGCGGCGATGATCCTGATGACGCGTAAATACGTTGAAAACTGGCTGCTGTGGGTGATCATTAACGTCATCAGCGTGGTGATATTTGCCCTGCAAGGCGTATATGCCATGTCGCTGGAATATGTGATCCTGACGGTTATCGCCCTGAACGGTAGCAGGATGTGGATTAATAGCGCGCGTGAGCGGGGTTCCCACGCGCTGTCCCATTAATGGTGGTGATGTGAATGGCCGGACACGCCCTGATACAGGTGGCAGTCCGGCCCATTGCACGGCTGATACTCCATCTGGATCGTCGCATGCTCAATCTGGTAGTGATGGATAAGGAAATGTTGAATACGCTCCAGCAGCGCATCGTGATCGTGCGGCGGGATCACCTGCACATGCAGCGTCATCACCGGTTTTTCACCCACCATCCAGACATGGACATGGTGTACGTTGCGCACTTCAGGGATGTCCCGGCTGAGATGGCGCTGTAGTGCGGCGATATCCAGCGCCAGCGGGGCGCCTTCCAGTAATTCATTAACACTATCTTTTAATAATCGCCAGGCACTGCGCAGCACCAGCACGGAAACCAGGATCGACAGGATCGGATCCGCAGGCGTCCAGCCCGTCCAGATGATAATCAGTGCCGCGATAATTGCCCCAACAGAACCGAGTAAATCGCCCATCACATGCAGCGCTGCGGCGCGGACGTTCAGGTTTTTCTCTTCACTGCCGCGATGTAAAACCCAAAAAGCGAGCACGTTGGCCAGTAGGCCTGCGACAGCTATAACCATCATCATGCCGCCAGCCACAGGGCGAGGCGTCTGGAAGCGTTCAACCGCCTCCCAGACGATTAAAATGGTGATAACGACCAATGCGATGGCATTAACAAATGCAGCCAGCGTCGTGAGCCTCAGCCAACCGAAGGTGTGGCGGATTGTGGGTGGGCGGCGGGAAAACTGGACCGCCAGCAACGCGAAAAGGAGCGCTGCGGCATCCGTGAGCATATGCCCGGCGTCGGCCAGCAAGGCCAGCGAGCCGGAGAGTATTCCCCCCACCACTTCAACCAACATAAATCCGGCTGTAATGCAAAATGCGAACATCAGTCGGCGGGCATTATTGTCCTTCGGTTGCTCAGAGGAAGTATGAGTATGTGCGTGCGCCATTATGCCATCCCTTTGTTATTCTCATCTTTACTGTATGCCATCATACCGTTTTTGGGATGATAAAATTAAAAAGGAGAGCTATTGCTCTCCCGTTATTAGCTTTATTTTCAGCGTTACTGCGTGGTGCCGTCAGTTTTGGTATCAACATCATTATTGATGCCGTTTCCGGTCTCAACCTTCTTATTCACATCGGGGCAGCGGCCGTCTTTACACATGGTATTTTTGTGCACCTCGTCTTTGGTCATCCCCTCATGGTTCATTGACGAACCGTCCGGGTGAAGCATTGTGCCACCTGAATTCACGTTACTGTTGTCGACATTATTTGGCGCTACGTTTTCGCGGGCGTCAGGGGCGACTTGTCCGGCGTCAGCCGAGGAATTTGCCTGGCCGTTATTGGACTGAGCGTTGGTGTCCGCAGCCAGCGCCGCGCCGCTGGCGAGGCTGAGTGTAGCGGTAAGAAAGAGTGAAGCGAGCTTTGTCATATGCATAATATGCTCCTGTTAAGGTCGATATGTCGGATAACGTCTTCCAACAGTGCATGTGGCAGATACATCATCAATATGTGGTTAATAGTTTTGCTGTTGAAATTAAAACCAGCATAGAATCTTGAAAATTATGAAAATTAAAGCTGTTACAGTTATAAATTGTAGATTGGATCTCGTTTTTCGCTACTTTATTGCGTTTTTTTGGCCAATTCCAGGATTAATCCGTCCAAAGTGTAAAACCCCGTTTACACTTTATGACTGAAGATATAGATTGGAGGGATTGCATTCATTTATATAAGTATGGCAACGCTGGAATAATCATGAATTATCAGAACGACGATTTACGCATCAAAGAGATCAACGAGTTATTACCGCCAGTCGCACTGCTGGAAAAATTCCCCGCTACTGAAAATGCCGCAAATACGGTGGCTCATGCCCGTAAGGCGATTCATAAAATTCTGAAAGGAAGCGACGATCGCCTGCTGGTGGTGATTGGACCGTGTTCAATTCATGATCCGGCCGCTGCCAAAGAGTATGCCGCTCGCCTGCTGGCGCTGCGCGAAGAGTTAAAAGGCGAGCTTGAAATTGTCATGCGCGTCTATTTTGAAAAGCCACGTACTACCGTTGGCTGGAAAGGGCTTATCAACGATCCGCACATGGACAACAGCTTCCAGATCAACGATGGGCTGCGCATTGCGCGTAAACTGCTGCTGGATATCAACGACAGCGGATTGCCGGCTGCGGGTGAATTCCTCGATATGATCACCCCGCAATACCTCGCCGACCTGATGAGTTGGGGCGCGATTGGGGCACGAACTACTGAATCTCAGGTGCACCGCGAACTGGCATCTGGTCTGTCTTGCCCGGTTGGTTTTAAAAACGGTACCGATGGCACCATCAAAGTGGCGATTGATGCAATCAACGCCGCAGGAGCGCCACACTGCTTCCTGTCGGTGACCAAATGGGGTCATTCGGCGATCGTGAATACCAGTGGCAATGGCGATTGCCATATCATTCTGCGCGGCGGCAAAGAGCCGAACTACAGCGCTCAGCATGTTGCCGAGGTGAAAGAAGGTCTGATCAAGGCAGGACTCTCAGCGCAAGTGATGATCGACTTTAGCCATGCCAACTCCAGCAAGCAGTTCAAAAAGCAGATGGATGTTGCGAAAGATGTTTGTGGGCAAGTCGCCGGTGGCGAAAAAGCGATTATTGGCGTGATGATTGAAAGCCATCTGGTAGAAGGCAACCAGAACCCGGATAGCGGCGAACCGCTGACCTACGGTAAGAGCATCACCGACGCCTGCATTGGTTGGGAAGATACCGATGCGGTGCTGCGCCAACTGGCGGATGCGGTAAAAGCGCGCCGCGGTTAAGTTTTAATGCCTCTCTCATAGGCAAAAAAAAGCGCGGATAATCCGCGCTTTTTGTATTCTGCGAAGAAATTACTTCGCTTTACCCTGGTTCGCCACGGCGGCGGCTTTTGCTGCGATCTCGTCAGCGTTACCCAGATAGTAGTGTTTGATCGGCTTGAAGTTTTCGTCGAACTCATACACCAGCGGTACGCCGGTCGGGATGTTCAGTTCAAGGATCTCATCTTCACCCATGTTATCCAGATATTTCACCAGCGCACGCAGAGAGTTGCCGTGAGCGGCAATAATCACACGCTCACCGCTTTTCATGCGCGGCAGAATGGTTTCATTCCAGTAAGGGATAACACGATCGATGGTCAGCGCCAGGCTTTCGGTAACCGGTAACTCTTTGTCGGTCAGCTTCGCATAACGCGGATCGTGACCCGGATAACGCTCGTCGTCTTTGGTCAGTTCTGGCGGGGTAACCGCAAAGCCGCGACGCCATTGCTTAACCTGCTCATCACCGTATTTTTCTGCGGTTTCCGCTTTGTTCAGACCCTGCAGCGCGCCGTAATGACGTTCATTCAGTTTCCAGGATTTCTCAACCGGCAGCCACGCCTGATCCAGTTCGTCCAGTACGTTCCACAGGGTGTGGATGGCACGTTTCAGCACAGAGGTATAAGCAAAATCGAAGCTGTAGCCTTCCTCTTTCAGCAGTTTACCTGCCGCTTTTGCTTCGCCTACACCTTTCTCGGACAGATCAACGTCATACCAACCGGTAAAACGGTTCTCGTTGTTCCACTGACTTTCACCGTGACGTACCAGAACCAGCTTAGTTACAGCCATACACTCACTCCTATAAATCATATTGAATGATAATAATTCTCATTATATTGCCGTAATTCGTCAGCGGCAATGCTTACGCATAACCATAGCGAAAATAGCGCCACAGTGTAAGGTTCTTGTGAATTCAAGGTTGCGATTTTGTCTTTGAGTGGTGGGGATTTGAGCGGGTCTGTTGTGATAAACAGGCAACAGGCCCGATACGTTACGTCATCGGGCCTGTGACGGGGAAGGCTCAGACGGGAATAAACTGATATTCCGTTACGCTGGCATACTCGTCCCCCGGACGCAGGAAGCAGTCCGGCTGCGGCCACTCTGGATGGTTCGGGCTGTCAGGCAGAAACTCACTTTCCAGCGCCAGACCTTGCCAGTCTTCGTAGGCGTCTGGCCCACGAGATGGCGTACCGCCGAGGAAGTTGCCGGAGTAAAACTGCAATGCCGGGGCCGAGGTGTAGACCACCATTTGCAGTTTTTCATCCTGTGACCATAGCTGAGCGACCGGTGTACGTGCATTGCCCTGAGCCTGAAGCAGGAAGGCATGATCGTAACCTTTCACCTTGCGCTGATCGTCATCGGCCAGAAATTCACTGCTGATGATTTTAGGCGTGCGGAAATCGAAAGTGCTACCGGCGACGGATTTCAGCCCGTCATGCGGGATGCCCATTTCGTCCACCGGTAAGTACTCGTCCGCCAGAATTTGCAACTTATGCTGGCGCACATCCGTTTTATCGCCGTCGAGATTAAAGTAGACGTGATTTGTCAGATTTACCGGGCAGGGCTTATCGACCGTGGCGCGGTAGGTTATCGAAATACGATTATCGTCAGTCAGGCGATACTGCGCGGTAGCGCATAGATGGCCAGGGAAGCCCTGATCGCCATCATCAGACGTTAAGGCGAACAGTACCTGACGGTCATTCTGATTGACTATCTGCCAGCGGCGTTTGTCGAAACCATCCGGCCCGCCGTGCAGTTGGTTGTCGCCCTGACTTGGTATTAATTCGACGGTTTCGCCGGCAAAGGTATAACGACTGTTGGCGATACGGTTAGCGTAGCGACCAATCGAGGCCCCCAAAAATGCAGCCTGTTCCGGGTATTGTTCCGGGCTGGCGCACCCGAGTATGGCTTCGCGCACGCTACCATCGCTAAGCGGAATACGCGCAGAGAGCAGGGTTGCGCCCCAGTCCATGAGCGTGACCACCATCCCTGCGTCATTGCGCAGGGTGAGCAGGCGAAACGGCTGACCGTCCGGAGCCTGCACAGGGATTTCGTTTAACATTGTCCGGCTCCTTGAGAAGGTTTGCAGACGTAGAATGTTTCTTTGATACCGGTTTTTGCTTCGTACTGCTCGGCGACAGCCTGCTGAACGGCAGGTACCAAATCTTGCGGGATCAGCGCCACGATGCAGCCGCCGAAGCCGCCGCCAGTCATACGTACACCGCCTTTATCGCCGATGGTCGCTTTGACAATCTCTACCAGCGTATCAATTTGCGGCACGGTAATTTCAAAGTCATCGCGCATTGAGGCGTGAGATTCCGCCATCAGTTGGCCCATACGCAGCAGGTCGCCTTTTTCCAGCGCCTGCGCGGCTTCAACGGTACGCGCATTTTCTGTGATGACGTGGCGGACGCGTTTGGCGACAATCGGATCCAGTTCGTGGGCGACGGCGTTAAACGCTTCAAGGCTGACATCACGCAGCGCTGGTTGCTGGAAGAAACGCGCGCCGGTTTCACACTGTTCGCGACGAGTGTTGTATTCGCTGCCGACCAATGTGCGTTTAAAGTTGCTGTTGATGATTACCACCGCGACACCCTCAGGCATCGAAACGGCTTTAGTGCCCAGCGTACGACAGTCGATCAGCAACGCATGATCTTTCTTGCCAAGCGCAGAGATCAACTGATCCATAATGCCGCAGTTACAACCGACAAACTGGTTTTCAGCTTCCTGACCATTCAGGGCAATCTGCGCGCCGTCGAGCGGCAGATGATAGAGCTGCTGGAATACCGTACCAACAGCGACTTCCAGCGAGGCGGAAGAGCTTAAACCCGCACCCTGCGGGACGTTACCGCTAATCACCAGATCCGCGCCGCCAAAAGCATTATTGCGCTTTTGTAGATGTTTCACCACGCCACGCACGTAGTTTGACCACTGCTGGGTGTCATGGGCGATAATCGGCGCATCGAGAGAGAACTCATCAATCTGATTGTCGTAATCAGCGGCGACTACGCGGACTTTTCGATCGTCGCGCGCCGCACAGCTGATGACGGTCTGATAGTCGATGGCGCAGGGCAGAACGAAGCCGTCGTTATAATCGGTATGTTCGCCGATCAGGTTTACGCGACCCGGCGCCTGAATAATATGGGTGGCAGGGTAGCCAAACGTTTCTGCAAACAGAGATTGTGTTTTTTCTTTCAGACTCATTATTTAAACTCCGGATTCGCGAAAATGGATGTCGCTGACTGCACGCAGTCGCTCAGCCGCTTGTTCTGCCGTCAGGTCACGCTGGGTCTCCGCCAGCATTTCATAACCGACCATAAATTTACGCACGGTCGCAGAACGCAGCAGCGGCGGGTAAAAGTGTGCGTGCAACTGCCAGTGTTCGTTTTCTTCACCGTTAAACGGTGCGCCGTGCCAGCCCATAGAATAGGGGAATGAGCACTGGAACAGGTTGTCGTAACGACTGGTCAGTTTTTTCAACGCCAGCGCCAGGTCTGTACGCTGTTCATCGGTCAAATCAGTAATACGCAGCACGTGCGCTTTCGGCAGCAGCAGCGTTTCGAACGGCCACGCGGCCCAGTAAGGTACAACTGCCAGCCAGTGCTCGGTTTCAACGACCGTACGGCTGCCGTCCGCCAGTTCACGCTGGACGTAATCAACGAGCATCGGCGCGCCTTGTTCGGCGAAGTACGCTTTCTGCAGGCGATCTTCACGTTCGGCTTCGTTAGGCAAAAAGCTGTTGGCCCAAATTTGTCCGTGTGGGTGCGGGTTCGAGCACCCCATCGCTGCGCCTTTATTCTCAAAGACCTGCACCCAGGGATAGGTTTTGCCTAAGTCTTCAGTCTGCTCCTGCCACGTTTTTACGATTTCTGCCAGCGCAGGGACGCTGAGTTCCGGCAGCGTTTTGCTGTGATCGGGTGAGAAGCAAATCACGCGGCTGGTACCGCGCGCGCTCTGGCAGCGCATCAACGGATCGTGACTGTCCGGCGCGTCCGGGGTATCGGACATCAGCGCCGCAAAGTCATTGGTGAAGACATAGGTCCCGGTGTAATCCGGGTTTTTGTCACCGGTAACGCGCGTATTACCAGCGCACAGAAAGCAGTCCGGGTCATGCGCAGGCAGTACCTGCTTAGACGGGGTTTCCTGCGCCCCTTGCCAGGGGCGTTTGGCGCGATGCGGTGATACGAGGATCCACTGCCCGGTGAGTGGGTTAAAACGACGATGTGGATGATCGACAGGATTGAATTGCGTCATGATTGGTCCTTAATCCGAATATCCTTGTGGGTGGCGTGACTGCCAGTGCCAGGTGTCTTGTGCCATTTCATCCAGAGTGCGGGTCACGCGCCAGTTGAGCTCGCGATCGGCTTTGCTGGCATCAGCCCAGTAGGCCGGAAGATCGCCATCACGGCGCGGAGCGAAATGGTAATTAATGGGTTTACCGCAGGCTTTGCTGAAGGCGTTGACCACGTCCAGCACGCTGCTGCCGATGCCTGCCCCAAGGTTGTAAATATGTACACCCTGTCTGCCAGCCAGCTTTTCCATGGCGGCAACGTGGCCGTCGGCGAGATCCATCACGTGGATGTAGTCGCGAACGCCGGTGCCATCTTCAGTGGGGTAGTCGTTGCCAAATATGGCAAGGGATTCGCGGCGACCTACGGCAACCTGTGCGATGTATGGCATCAGGTTGTTTGGAATACCTTGCGGATCTTCCCCCATATCTCCCGACGGATGAGCGCCAACTGGGTTAAAGTAGCGAAGCAAGGCGATGCTCCAGTCGGGCTGTGCTTTTTGCAGGTCGGTGAGGATCTGTTCCACCATCAGCTTACTTTTGCCGTACGGACTTTGCGGCGTGCCGGTGGGGAAGCTTTCAACATAAGGAATTTGCGGTTGATCGCCATAGACGGTCGCGGAGGAGCTGAAAATGAAGTTTTTCACGTTGGCGGCGCGCATTGCATTCACCAGACGCAGAGTGCCGTTGACGTTGTTGTCATAATACTCCAGCGGCTTGGCAACGGATTCTCCCACGGCTTTTAAACCAGCAAAGTGGATGACCGTGTCAATGGCATGATCGTGCAGAATTTCGGTTATCAGCGCCTCGTTACGGATATCTCCTTCCACGAAAGTTGGATGCTTGCCGCCTAAACGCTCGATGACGGGCAGAACGCTACGCTTGCTGTTGCAGAGATTATCCAGGATCACTACTTCGTGACCGTTTTTCAGCAACTGCACGCAAGTGTGGCTTCCAATGTAACCGCTACCACCTGTAACCAATACTCTCATAATTCGCTCCGTTAAGCCTATGGTATGCAATAACCATAGCATAACAAAGATGCGAAAAGTGTGACATGGAATAAAATAGTGGAATCGTTTACACACTGGCATTTTCAGGTGTACGTAGTGGTTATTATATTTTAAATCATTACGTTAGATTGTTTTCTCAGCGTTTGTCTGAAAAAAAGGCCAGAAAAAGGGCGTATTCAACGCCCTGGTATGAAAATTAACGCAGAGAGGTTTGTCGATAGGTGTAGATATCGCCCTCGGGGACAAACTCCAGTCGATGGGTAATACAGGCTGGGGCATCTTCGGCATGATGAGAGACGAACAGCAGTTGAGTTTCACCTTCACCGATTAGCACATCCACAAACCGACGAATCAGTTGGCGATTGAGAGGATCTAATCCTTGCAAGGGCTCATCAAGAATCAACAACGTAGGGTGTTTAACTAATGCGCGAACAATCAATGCCAGCCGCTGCTGTCCCCAGGAAAGACTATGAAACGGCGCATCCGCGGTACGCTTATCGATGCCCAGGATTTCCAGCCACTGTTGTACCAGCTTGTGCTGCCTGTCGGAGACGGCCTGATAAATGCCGATTGAATCAAAATAACCAGAGAGAATAACGTTGCGTACCGTCGTACTTACCCGGTAATCCAGATGCAGGCTGCTGCTGACGTAGCCGATGTGTTTTTTGATATCCCAGATAGTTTCACCGCTGCCCCGACGGCGGCCAAACAGGGTCAGGTCGTTGCTGTAACCCTGGGGATGATCGCCGGTGATTAAACTGAGCAAGGTTGATTTTCCCGCACCGTTGGGGCCGACAATTTGCCAGTGTTCCCGCGGATTTACCCGCCAGCTCAGATGATGAAGGATAGGGCGATCGTTATACGAGACGGTGCCATCGTTAAGCACAATTCGCGGCTCGTTTTCTGACAATGTGCGCCGCACCGAAGGCTCATCCGGCTCGGGTAACTGAATGCCTTCCAGCCGCTCGCTATGGGCAAGCTGAGCGATTAATGCTTGTTGCAGAAGGTCGGTTTTTGCGCCGGTGTCCGTCAGCGTGCAATCGGCAAGTACGCCAGCAAACTGCACGAATTCGGGAATTTCATCAAAACGATTAAGCACCATCACCAGCGTTAAACCGGCCTGGTGCAGTTCAGCGAGCAGTTCTGCTAACTGCCGACGGGACGCCACGTCCAGCCCGTCAAAGGGTTCATCCAGGATCAGTAAATCTGGCGAGGACATTAACGCCTGGCAGAGCAGGGTTTTACGTGTTTCACCGGTCGAAAGGTATTTGAAACGTCTGTTAAGCAGAGCTGAAATGCCAAACTGCTGCGCCAGCACAGCGCAGCGGGCGGGATCGTTGACCTCATCCTGAATGATTTCAGCGGTGGTGCGCCCGGTGTCGTCTTCGCCGGGGCTAAGAAGGTCGGT
This sequence comes from Citrobacter sp. Ce104, assembly GCF_030334595.1. Lineage (NCBI taxonomy): Bacteria > Pseudomonadati > Pseudomonadota > Gammaproteobacteria > Enterobacterales > Enterobacteriaceae > Citrobacter > Citrobacter sp. Ce104. The sequence continues at coordinate 295,741 of NZ_JAOWDP010000064.1, read as the reverse complement.
GTTGTTTCGCTGCCATTCGTCGCTGACCAGCTTTTGGAGTTGCTCAAAAGAGAGTCGGGTAATACGCGCGAACTGACAGTGGCGCTCGCCTTTCAGGAGCGGCAACTCTCCCGCCAGCGCGCGGGCCAGCGCGGATTTCCCGCTACCGTTGGAACCAACAAACGCCCAGCTATCACCCGCGTTTAACGTCAACGCATCTATCTGGAGCATTTTTGTGTCGCTAAGACGAAACGTGCCTTGCGAAATTTGCAACGATGACATTTTGCATCCCATTATTTGCAGCGATTGATAACAGGGATACGTGTTCTTCAGGCTGATGTCAATTAACTCAGCACAGTGTGGCGATAATCACCCGGTCAGCATTAAACCATGCGGTGACGTTAGCGCCTTCTTGCAGCGTTGTGGCGTCCTGGGCCGGGACAGTGGCGCACAGCGTCTGGCCGTCTGGTAACGTCATCAGCACTTCACACTGTTCCGCTCCGCGTTCTATATGGCTGATCGTACCCTGCAACTGGTTATCGGCGGCTTGGGCAATGGCGTCGTCCTGAGTAATTCCTACCCATGGTGCTTTCAGCAGAATCAGCACTTCTTTGCCTTCCTCCAGGCCCAGACGCTCGCCGCTTTGCGCAGTGATCGCGACTTTCAGGCGCGTTTCGCCATCGGCCAACAGGACGTCGACATGCTGTTGAACCTGATCGTGGTCGCGTGCGGTTATTGTGCCAAACCACTGGTTACGGGCGCTGGTTTGCAGTGAAAAACGAGAGATAGCCGCCAGCAGGCTATTGAGCGGCAGCGCATCGTCATCGCTCAAAACATCAAAGGCTTTTTGTTGGATTTGCGCCAGTAAATCGTACAGCTGGATTAAGCGTTGGCCGTAGCGTGTTAACACCGCGCCGCCGCCGCCTTTGCCGCCTGTGGCGCGCTCAACCAGCGTCTGCTCGCTGAGCTGGTTCATTTCATTAATCGCATCCCAGGCGCTCTTGTAGCTAATACCTGCATCCTTCGCGCCCTGACTGATGGAGCCGGAAAGCGCAATGTGCTTAAGCAGAGAAATGCGACGGGGATCGGCAAACAGTTTTTGCTGAAGTTTCAGCGTAAGAAGGATTTCGGCCTGCATCACAAGCTCCTGGCAAAAAAGGGTATTGTGACGGAAAACCGCGCCTGAGCAAAGCCGACCGCACAAAAGGGGAGTGCTTTTCTGCGTTATGTGGTTAGAATACAGCTAAGGACTATATCTGGAGTTGACCATGTTAGAGTTATTGAAAAGTCTGGTATTCGCCGTAATCATGGTACCTGTGGTAATGGCCATCATTCTGGGTCTGATTTACGGACTGGGTGAAGTGTTCAACATTTTCTCCGGTATCGGTCAGAAAGACCAGTCCAGACAGAATCATTGATTCCCCAAACGCCCGCTCAGTCGGGCGTTTATATTTTTCGCCTGCCAACCCGTTTTCGCTGACTACAGTTTCTCAAGATCCTGCTTTCCCTGCCGATATTTTCTTTGTCTAACCTCTAATTGGTATCAATAACCTCTGGGAAAATCCTGATTTACTCGTTATATTTGCGCCTACATAACGAAACGCAAAGGAGTTACAGATGGCACGTACATGGTTACGCTTGTTTGCAGGGGCAACACTTTCTCTTACCGTTGCCGGGCATGCGCTGGCGGATGAAGGCAAAATTACGGTGTTTGCCGCGGCTTCACTGACCAACGCGATGCAGGACATTGCGACGCAATACAAAAAAGAGAAGAACGTTGATGTTGTCTCCTCTTTTGCCTCTTCATCCACACTGGCGCGTCAGATTGAAGCAGGCGCACCGGCCGATCTGTTTATTTCTGCCGATCAGAAATGGATGGATTACGCGGTAGACAAAAAGTCGATTGATACCGCAACGCGTGCAACGCTGTTAGGTAACAGCCTGGTGGTGGTCGCGCCGAAAGCCAGTGCACAGAAAGACTTCACTATTGACAGCAAAACCAACTGGACCAGCCTGTTGAACGGTGGACGTCTGGCCGTTGGCGATCCGGAACATGTTCCGGCGGGCATTTATGCCAAAGAAGCGCTGCAAAAACTGGGTGCATGGGATACCCTGGCCCCGAAACTGGCACCTGCTGAAGATGTGCGCGGTGCGCTGGCGCTGGTAGAGCGTAACGAAGCGCCGCTGGGTATCGTCTATGGTTCCGATGCCGTCGCCAGCAAAGGCGTAAAAGTCGTTGCGACTTTCCCGGAAGATTCGCACAAAAAAGTGGAATACCCTATCGCGATTGTTGATGGGCACAAAAACGCAACGGTTAGCGCGTTCTATGATTACCTGAAAGGACCGCAGGCTGCTGAAATCTTTAAACGTTATGGATTTACGACCAAGTAATGATACTGACCGATCCTGAATGGCAGGCCGTCATACTGAGCCTGAAAGTTTCTTCCCTGGCCGTCTTGTTTAGCCTGCCGTTTGGGATCTTCTTTGCCTGGCTGCTTGTGCGATGCAAGTTCCCGGGCAAAGCACTGCTCGACAGCGTTCTGCATTTGCCGCTGGTTCTGCCGCCGGTGGTGGTGGGCTATCTGCTGTTGATTGCTATGGGGCGGCGCGGATTCATTGGCGAATGGCTGTACGACTGGTTTGGCATCACCTTTGCCTTTAGCTGGCGCGGTGCGGTGCTGGCCGCAGCGGTGATGTCTTTCCCTCTGATGGTAAGGGCTATTCGTCTGGCGTTGGAAGGTGTTGACGTCAAGCTGGAGCAGGCGGCCCGCACGCTGGGAGCCGGACGCTGGCGCGTATTTATGACCATTACGCTACCGCTGATGCTACCCGGCATTATTGTCGGTACGGTGCTGGCGTTTGCGCGTTCCCTCGGGGAATTCGGCGCAACAATTACCTTTGTCTCCAATATTCCTGGCGAAACCCGCACTATCCCTTCGGCGATGTATACCTTGATCCAGACCCCCGGCGGCGAAAGCGCGGCGGCAAGGTTATGTATTATTTCTATTGTGTTAGCGCTGATTTCACTGCTGATCTCTGAATGGCTGGCGCGTATTAGCCGTGAACGGACGGGGCGATAACCATGCTGGAACTTAATTTCTCTCAGACGCTGGGAACGCATTGCCTGACGCTCAACGAAACGCTGCCAGCCAGCGGGATCACCGCTATTTTCGGTGTTTCCGGCGCGGGAAAAACCTCACTGATTAACGCCATCAGCGGTCTGACCCAGCCGCAGTCCGGGCGTATCGTGCTCAACGGTCGAGTCTTAAACGACGTCGAGAACGGTGTCTGTTTAACGCCTGAAAAACGCCGGGTGGGCTATGTTTTCCAGGATGCGCGCCTGTTCCCGCATTATAAAGTACGCGGTAACCTGCGTTACGGAATGGCGAAAAGCATGGCCGGACAGTTTGACAAGCTGGTGACGCTGTTGGGCATTGAGCCGCTGCTTGACCGTCTGCCCGGCGGTCTTTCTGGTGGCGAAAAGCAGCGCGTCGCGATTGGCCGGGCGTTGCTTACCGCTCCGGAACTGTTGCTGCTTGATGAGCCGTTAGCCTCGCTGGATATTCCGCGTAAGCGCGAACTGCTGCCTTATCTGCAACGCCTGGCGCGAGAAATCAATATTCCGATGCTGTACGTCAGCCACTCGCTCGATGAAATCTTGCACCTGGCGGATAAAGTGATGGTACTGGAAAACGGGCAGGTCAAAGCGTTTGGTTCGCTGGAAGATGTCTGGGGCAGCAGCGTGATGCATCCCTGGCTGCCTAAGGAACAGCAAAGCAGTATTCTGAAAGTCAGCGTGCTGGAACATCATCCACACTACGCGATGACCGCGTTGGCGCTTGGCGATCAGCATTTGTGGGTCAATAAGCTGGATCAACCGCTGCAAACCGCGCTGCGTATTCGTATTCAGGCATCTGATGTTTCACTGGTGCTCCAACCGCCGCAGCAGACCAGTATTCGTAACGTTCTCCGGGCGAAAGTCGCGCAGTGCTATGACGATAACGGCCAGGTGGAAGTTCAGCTTGAAGTGGGCGGCAGGACGCTGTGGGCGAGGATTAGCCCATGGGCCAGGGATGAACTGGGTATCAAACCTGGCCTGTGGCTGTACGCGCAAATTAAGAGCGTGTCGATTACCGCCTGATTACAGCAGGTGCGAGTAAATAAATTTCGCGATGCTGTCGGTGGTGTTGTCACCAATAACGATGTTGGCGCGGGCTTTTACCGCGTCATCCGCATTGCCCATCGCCACGCCAGTGCCTGCGGCTTCCAGCATGCTGATATCGTTGAAGTTATCACCAAAGGCAATCACGTTTTCCATTGATCCGCCCTGTGCTTCAATCCATTGGGTAAGGCGTCGTCCTTTGCTGTTGCCTTTACGGGCAATGTCGACCTGATCGTGCCAGGACCATTCACACTCCAGCCCCAACTGTTGCTCGACGTACTGACCAAACTGCTGCAGTTTCGGAATATCTTCGTCGGTCAGCGCAAATTTCCAGACGGCGTTAACGTCATGTGCGGCCTGTGCCAGCGAAGGCACCTGGGTGAAGGTTGGGCGCTGTTCCGGCGGCAGAGTTTGCGCCCAGTTAGCGGTACGTACTACATGCCCGGTCGGGCGCTCATACAGCATGGCCTCATCGACATACATCAGCCCGTGGATCTGATGTTCATCCAGCATTTCGATCAGCTGTAATGCCTGGTCTACCGGAAGAGGATCGGAATCCAGTACCTTTTTTGCCTGATAATCATACAAGTAGGTACCGTTACAGCAAATTGCAGGTGTATCCAGCGCCAGTGCCTGATAAAAAGGATGAATAGCAACGTGATGGCGACCTGTGACAATGATAAGTTGGTAGCCTGCTTCTCTGGCGCGCGAGAGCGCTTCCAGAGAGGATGGCAGCAAGGTTTTTTTCGGGGTCAACAGGGTACCGTCTAAATCCAGGGCAATCACGCGTGCGGTCATAGTTTTTTCCAGATTAAGGTTGAGAATTTCGTCTGCTGGAATGGTACACCGAGACGGGAGCCGGACAAAATTCTGAGCCTTAATTAAGCATTCACCGTTAAAAGCGTCTACCTTAGGCGTGTGTCAGGCAATTGCAGCCACCTGCCAAAAAGCAAAGGAGTATTCATGAAGCAAACCGTTTATACCGCCAGCCCTGAAAGTCAGCAAATCCACGTCTGGAGCCTGAATCACGATGGTTCTCTGACGCTGACGCAGGTGGTTGATGTGCCGGGTCAGGTACAGCCGATGGTCGTCAGCCCGGATAAGCGCTACCTGTATGTAGGCGTGCGCCCGGAGTTTCGCGTGTTGGCTTACCGTATTGCGCCTGATGACGGTGCGCTGACCTTCACGGCGGAGTCTGCGCTGCCGGGCAGCCCGACGCATATTTCTACCGATCATCAGGGACGTTTCGTGTTCGTTGGCTCTTATAACGCTGGCAGCGTGAGCGTCACGCGTCTGGAAGATGGTCTGCCGGTGGAACTGGTTGACGTGGTTGAAGGTCTGGATGGCTGTCACTCGGCCAACATCTCTCCGGATAACCGTATTCTGTGGGTTCCTGCGTTGAAGCAGGATCGTATCTGCCTGTTTGAGGTAAGCGATGATGGTCATCTGGTCGCGCAGGAACCGGCTGAAGTAAACACCGTTGAAGGTGCGGGCCCACGTCATATGGCGTTCCATCCGAATAAACAATATGCCTACTGTGTGAATGAACTGAACAGCTCCGTTGACGTCTGGGAGCTGAAAGATCCGTACGGTAAGATCGAGTGCGTGCAGACGCTGGATATGATGCCTGCTGATTTCGCTGATACCCGTTGGGCCGCAGATATTCACATCACGCCGGATGGGCGTCATCTGTATGCCTGCGATCGCACTGCCAGCCTGATTACGGTCTTTAGCGTGTCTGAAGATGGCAGCGTGCTGACCAAAGAGGGTTTCCAGCCTACCGAAACTCAGCCGCGCGGTTTTAATGTCGACCACAGTGGTAAATACCTGATTGCCGCCGGGCAAAAATCGCACCATATCGCGGTGTACGAGATTGCAGGCGAGCAAGGGCTGCTGACAGAGAAAGGACGTTATGCAGTAGGTCAGGGCCCAATGTGGGTCGTGGTTAACGCGTATTAATTCTGCGTCGAATGCCGGATGAGCATCCGGCATACTGCCCGGCAGAGCATGATTCTGCCGGGTTTACATAAGAGAATGACGTTTACTTCTTAGGTTCAGCAACCACTTTACTACCGATACCGCGGTTGTTGTATTCCCACATGCGGTTGAAGTTGGTGTCGTTCAGGTTACGCTGAATTTCACCTTTATCATCTTCTGCACCCGTATTTCCGGCAAACGGGTGTTTTGCGATAACGCTGTCAGCCCATGGTTTTGCCATGTTAAAGCCTTCGTTAATTACGCTGTCACGAATCACGACCTGACCGTTAGTGTTGGAATCGACATCCAGCGAGCGGCCCAGTTGCGCCACCCCATCACCACTTGCCGTGAAGCGGCTATTGATAGCCAGGAAACCGTAGTAGATGTTTGACAGGGTAGCCGGTGCGAACACATAGGCTTCCTGCTGGGTACGGGAATTCACTACACGGAATTCGGTGTTATCGAACACCACTGCACCGCGACCGGACACAATATCCACATCGCCTTCAATGTAGCTGTTGGTAACCAGCGTACGCGGCTGACGATCGTTTTCCAGACGGTTTTGCACGCCGCTGTTGGTCACGAAGAAGGTATTCTGGCGGCCCAGGATGTTAACCTTGTTAATCTGCACTTTATCGCCATCGGTACGCAGCGCAACGGCCGGGTGGTTGCCCGCATCAACGCTGTCACCGAGGTTGTTCTCGATGGTCAGGTTTTGCAATTGCAGACCGTTATTTTGCGACCAGACGACGGCGGAACACATCACGCCAATATTTGCGCCACGTTTGTTCTGGCAATTATCAAACATATACCACGCAGGTTTACCCGGCATGTATTTACCGCCCGGGTTCACCGTACGACGCCAGTCTGCGGTGCTCATGTCACCGTCAATGGCCTGGCCGATTTTTACATCCAGCGGTTTTTCGCCCATACCGTACAGCGTCAGGCTACCCGTTGCTGCCGGAATGTATACCGTACCCTGATACTCGCCCGGCATAATCGCGATGTACTGACGTTTGTTAGTACGTTTGATGATTGCCGCATCAACCGCAGCCTGAATGCTGGTATGGGTGACGCCCTGAGTGCCTGCCGGGCCAACGACGAAGTCAGGCTGCGCAGGCAAAGAAATAGCAGAAGGGCTCCACGGCGCGGTGTTTGGCGTCAGTGCGGAAAAATAGTGCGCAGCAACGAAGTTTTTCGCTTCATTGGCCGACAGGATCGGGCGCGAAGAGGTGCCTGGCGCGGTCTGATCGGAAGGAATTTGATCGGGCGGCGTAGAGCTACAGGCGGTCAGCGTCACGCCAAAAGCCATAGCCAGCGCCAGACGGGAAACTGATGATATGTTCACAGGTTGCTCCGGGCTTTGAAAAGTTATCCATTGAAGCCTGCTTTTTTATACTAAGTTGAGCGAAACGGGAAGGTTAAAAGGTAAAAAGTTGTTTTTATCACCACAAAGCCCGGCGCGGAGAGTCCTTATATCACAAATACATAACAATTACGGTCCTTCAGGTTGACAACATCCCTATAATCAAAAATAAATGTCTATACAACCTATGACAAGTGGTGAGTCGAATGCAGCAATTCTTCCCTGATGATGTTATCTGGCGCAATGTTCGTCTGGCGACTATGGATCCTGAACGAGGCACCCCGTATGGGCTGGTGGATGGCCATGCGCTGATCGTCCGCCAGGGTAAGATTCGCGATATCGTCCCGGAGTCATCGTTATATCTGACTCATGATAATACCTTTGATATGCAGGGCAGATTGATTACGCCTGGCCTGATTGACTGCCATACGCATCTGGTTTTTGGCGGAAACCGCGCAGGTGAATGGGAGCAACGGCTAAACGGTGTCTCCTACCAGCAGATAAGCGCCGAGGGCGGGGGGATTAATGCCACCGTGTCGGCGACCCGCAGCGCCACGGATGAACAACTCTTACACGTAGCCCATCAGCGGATGGAACAGTTGATCGAAGAAGGCGTTACGCTGCTGGAAATAAAATCGGGTTACGGCCTGGATTTACAGACAGAAGAGAAAATATTGCGCGTGGCGGCGGCGCTGGCGGCAGAGAATATCGTTGAAATCAGCCCGACGCTGTTGGCTGCGCATGCGACTCCAGCGGAATACCGTGATGACCCTGACGGCTATATTACGCTGGTTTGCGAGACCATTTTGCCGCAGTTGTGGGAACAAGGGCTTTTCGAGACCGTCGACCTGTTCTGTGAAAGCGTTGGTTTTTCGTTGGCGCAGAGTGAGCGGGTGTTTCAGGCTGCGCAGGCGCTGGGCATCCCGATTAAAGGTCATGTCGAACAACTGTCATTGCTTGGTGGTGCGCAATTGGTAAGCCGCTACCACGGGCTATCCGCCGATCATATTGAATACCTCGATGAAGCGGGCGTGGCGGCGATGAGCCAAAGCGGTACGGTCGGCGTGCTGCTGCCCGGCGCGTTCTATTTCCTCAAAGAGCAGCAGCGCCCACCGGTAGCGTTGCTGCGACAATATCAGGTACCGATGGCGGTAGCGACAGATTTTAACCCCGGAACCAGTCCGTTTATCAGCTTGCACTGGGCGATGAATATGGCCTGTGTTCAGTTTGGCCTAACGCCGGAAGAAGCATGGGCGGGCGTAACCCGTCATGCGGCCCGGGCACTGGGGCGTCATGCCACTCACGGTCAATTGAAGGCCGGGTTTGTGGCCGATTTTGTGGTGTGGGACGCAACTCTCCCGGTCGAGATCTTGTATGAACCCGGACGCAACCCGCTCTACCAACGCGTATTCAAAGGACAAATAGCATGACTAACTGGCAACCTGCTTCACCTGCGCTGTGGCAGGGACGTGATGACCGCGCCGAATCGCCGAATGCGCTGCGCCTGTTTCAGACTATCATCCTGAGCCCGACGTTTAGCCCGGAAATGTATCGCGAGCAGATAGCGTTGCTCGGGTTTGCCTGCGACGAAGGCGTGAAACGTAATCAGGGGCGCACGGGAGCCGCCGGTGCGCCCGATGTGCTGCGCAAGGCGCTGGCAAATTTAGCCAGCCACGATGGGCATCATCGGCTGGTGGATCTGGGAAATATTGTGGCGCAGGCTCCCGATCTTGAGGGCGCGCAGCAGGCGTTACGCAATGCGGTACAGCGCTGTCAGCAGGAGAACATGCGTACCTTCGTTCTGGGTGGAGGACACGAAACCGCCTTTGCGCACGGCGCTGGCGTACTGGATGCGTTTCCGCAGGCGAAAGTGGGGATAGTCAACTTCGATGCGCATCTCGATTTGCGCCATGCCGGGCAGGCCACGTCCGGTACGCCATTTCGCCAACTGGCGCAACTGTGCGACGAACAGCAGCGTGAATTTCACTATGCCTGTATCGGCGTCAGCCGGGCGGCAAATACCCAGGCGCTATGGGATGAAGCCCTGCGACTCGGTGTGACCGTAGTGGAGGATCTGCATTGTGATACGGCGCAGGCTCAGCTGGCACAGTTTGCCGCCAACCTGGATGTCGTCTATCTGACTATCGACCTCGACGTGATGCCAGTATGGGAAATGCCCGGCGTGTCGGCCCCCGCCGCGCTTGGCGTACCGTTGGCGACGCTGCTGAGACTGATTGAGCCCCTGTGCCGTAGCGGTAAACTACAGGCGGTGGATATGGTTGAATTTAATCCACGCTTTGACGATGATGGCAGGGCGGCGCGGGTTTCGGCGCGATTAGGCTGGCAAATCGCACACTGGTGGCACTGACATACCTGATGGCGTTGCGCTTATCAGGTTCGGGTAATGCCTGTAAACTGTACCCACTCACATTCTCAGCTTAAGGAAGGCTCACGCATGCTCCCATCCCGTTCTGCTCCGGCTCCTTTTTACGAAAAGGTCAAACAGGAGATCAGCGAAAAAATTGCCGGTGGTATCTGGCAACCTCACGATCGCATTCCGTCTGAGGCTGAGCTGGTGGCGCAGTATGGTTTCAGCCGCATGACCATCAACCGTGCGCTGCGTGAGTTAACGGATGAAGGTCTACTGGTGCGTTTACAGGGCGTGGGGACGTTTGTCGCCGAACCAAAAGGCCAGTCCGCGCTGTTTGAAATCCGCAGCATCGCGGATGAAATCAACGCCCGTCAGCATCAGCACCGGTGCGAAGTGCTGACGCTGGAAAGAACCCAGGCAAACGCGCAGCAGGCTTTGGTGTTAAACGTCAAAGAAGGCACCTCCATTTTTCACTCTGTCATGGTGCACTTCGAGAACGATTTGCCGGTGCAGATTGAGGATCGCTGCGTGAATGCCGAAATTGTGCCGGAGTATCTGGCGCAGGATTACAGCCAGACCACGCCGCACGCTTACCTGTCGCTGATAGCCCCTTTAACGGAAGGTGAACATATTGTTGAAGCGGTGCGTGCCAGCGCCGAAGAATGTGTACTGCTGAATATCAAAGAACACGATCCCTGCCTGCTGATCCGTCGTAAAACCTGGTCTGCGTCATCCATTGTATCTCATGCCCGTTTGCTGTTCCCGGGTTCCCGCTATCGTCTGCAAGGGCGGTTTATGTCCTGATACAGGACGTGAAAACCGTGATTGCTGACGCAATATAATAAAAATGTATCTTAATTGTTAAAATCACCCTTGCGGGAGCTTGTATAGACAAGTATATGTTACTTATCTATCCGACGTTCGCGAGGAGTTTTCTGTCATGTCCCATAGCAAATATCGTCAGCAGGATATTCGTGCCCCACGTGGCGCTGCCTTAACGGCCAAAAGCTGGCTGACCGAAGCGCCATTGCGCATGTTAATGAACAATCTCGATCCTGACGTGGCGGAAAATCCCCATGAGTTGGTGGTTTACGGCGGGATCGGTCGTGCGGCGCGGGACTGGGAGTGCTATGACGCCATCGTCAACGCGCTGACCAAACTGGAGACCGATGAGACCCTGCTGGTCCAGTCCGGTAAACCGGTTGGCGTGTTCAAAACTCATGACAATGCGCCGCGCGTGCTGATTGCTAACTCCAACCTGGTGCCGCATTGGGCTACCTGGGAACACTTCAACGAACTGGACGCCAAAGGGCTGGCGATGTACGGCCAGATGACCGCCGGAAGCTGGATCTACATCGGCAGCCAGGGCATCGTGCAGGGGACTTATGAAACCTTCGTTGAGGCCGGGCGTCAGCATTATCAGGGGAATCTGAGCGGACGCTGGGTACTGACCGCCGGACTGGGCGGTATGGGCGGGGCGCAGCCGTTAGCCGCTACGCTGGCAGGCGCTTGTTCGCTGAACATTGAATGCCAGCAAAGCCGAATCGATTTCCGTCTGCGTACCCGCTACGTGGACGAGCAGGCGACATCGCTTGACGACGCGCTGGCGCGTATCGACAAGTATACCCGTGAGGGTAAAGCGGTCTCTATTGCGCTGTGCGCTAACGCCGCCGACGTTGTACCGGAAATGGTGAAACGCGGTGTGCGCCCGGATATGGTCACCGACCAGACCAGCGCCCACGATCCGCTGCATGGTTATCTGCCGTCCGGCTGGAGCTGGGAAGAATACCAGGCGAAAGCGGTGTCCGATCCTCAGGGCACGGTACAGGCGGCGAAACGTTCAATGGCAACGCACGTCGAGGCGATGCTGGCTTTCAGCAAAATGGGCGTGCCGACGTTTGATTACGGCAACAACATTCGCCAGATGGCCAAAGAGATGGGCGTGGAAAACGCCTTTGATTTCCCTGGCTTCGTACCTGCTTATATTCGCCCCCTGTTCTGTCGCGGCATAGGGCCATTCCGTTGGGTGGCGCTGTCCGGCGATCCGCAGGATATTTATAAGACAGATGCCAAAGTGAAAGAGATCGTGGCTGATGATAAGCATCTTCATCACTGGCTGGATATGGCGCGTGAGCGGATTAACTTCCAGGGCTTACCGGCGCGTATCTGCTGGGTCGGCCTGGAGTGGCGTCAGAAACTGGGGCTGGCGTTTAATGAAATGGTGCGCAGTGGTGAAGTATCTGCGCCGATTGTTATTGGTCGCGATCATCTGGACTCCGGCTCTGTTGCCAGCCCGAACCGCGAAACCGAAGCTATGCGCGACGGGTCAGACGCCGTATCCGACTGGCCGCTGCTGAACGCGCTGCTTAACACCGCCAGCGGCGCGACCTGGGTATCGCTGCATCATGGCGGCGGGGTCGGCATGGGCTTCTCCCAGCATGCCGGGATGGTCATTGTTTGCGATGGCACCGATGAAGCAGCCGCGCGTATCGCCCGGGTATTGCATAACGATCCGGCCACTGGAGTAATGCGTCACGCTGACGCCGGGTATGATATTGCGGTTGAGTGCGCCGTCGAAGAAGGGCTGAATTTGCCGATGGTTGCTGCGACGCAGGAGAAACGCTGATATGAACGCCATGACACTCACGCCGGGCCATCTGAGTTTTACCCAGCTACGCGACATCTGGCAGCAGCCGGTTAAACTGAGCCTGGATGCCGGAGCGATTGATGCTATCAACGCCAGCGTCGCCTGCGTCAATAATATTGTCGCTGAAGGCCGTACGGCATATGGCATTAATACCGGCTTTGGCCTGCTGGCCCAAACCCGTATCGCCACGGAAGATTTACAGAATTTACAGCGTTCGCTGGTGCTTTCCCATGCGGCAGGCGTTGGCGAGGCGCTGGACGACGCGATGGTTCGCCTGATTATGGTGCTGAAAATCAACAGCCTGGCGCGTGGTTTTTCCGGCATTCGCTTGAGCGTGATTGAGGCGCTGATTGCGCTGGTAAATGCTGAGGTGTATCCGCTGATCCCGGCGAAAGGATCGGTGGGCGCTTCAGGCGATTTGGCCCCGCTGGCGCATATGTCTCTGACGTTGCTGGGTGAAGGTAAAGCGCGCTGGCAGGGGGAATGGCTCCCGGCGACCGAAGCGCTGAAAAAGGCCGGGCTGGAGCCGATAACGCTGGAAGCGAAAGAAGGGCTGGCACTGCTCAACGGAACTCAGGCGTCCACCGCCTTTGCCCTGCGCGGGTTAATTGAAGCTCAGGAGCTGTTCGCGTCTGCGACGGTGTGTGGGGCGTTAACCACCGAAGCTGTGCTCGGTTCCCGCCGCCCGTTTGATGCCCGCATTCATGTGGCGCGAGGACAGCGTGGGCAGATTGATGCCGCTGCACTTTATCGCCATGTGTTGACCGACACCAGCGCGCTTTCCCAGTCGCATCATAACTGTGAAAAAGTGCAGGATCCGTATTCTCTGCGCTGTCAGCCGCAGGTGATGGGGGCGTGTCTGACGCAAATGCGCCAGGTTCTGGATGTCCTGCTGGTGGAAGCTAACGCGGTTTCCGACAACCCGCTGGTGTTTGCCGAAGAGGGCGATGTGATTTCAGGCGGCAACTTCCATGCCGAACCGGTGGCGATGGCGGCAGATAACCTGGCGCTGGCGATTGCGGAAATCGGCGCGTTATCAGAGCGGCGCATTGCGCTGATGATGGACAAACATATGTCGCAGTTGCCGCCGTTTCTGGTGAAAAACGGTGGGGTTAACTCCGGCTTTATGATTGCTCAGGTAACCGCCGCCGCGCTGGCGAGCGAGAACAAAGCGCTGGCGCATCCGCACAGCGTGGACAGCTTGCCGACCTCCGCCAACCAGGAAGATCACGTATCTATGGCGCCTGCGGCGGGTCGCAGATTGTGGGAGATGGCGGCGAATACGCGCGGCGTGATTGCCGTGGAGTGGCTGGCGGCGTGCCAGGGGATCGACCTGCGCGAAGGGTTAACCTCAAGTCCGCTGCTGGAGCAGGCGCGTCAGGCATTACGTGAACAAGTTGCCCACTATACCCAGGACCGTTTTTTCGCCCCGGATATTGAGTGCGCGACCGAACTGTTAGCGCAAGGAGCGTTGCTGAAATTGCTGCCTGAATTTCTGTAAAACCAGGCCGGATGAGGCGAAGCCGACATCCGGCACAACAAAGCTTAGCTAAACATCGCCGTAATCGAGGCGCTGGCGAGCGAATGGAAGTGAACGTTAAATCCGACCATCGCGCCGCTGGCGTCTTCATCGACATCAATACGCTCCACATCCAGCGCGTGAACCGTGAAGATATAGCGATGGGTTTCCCCCTTCGGCGGGGCTGCTCCACCATAACCGGCTTTACCAAAATCCGTACGGGTCTGAATCACGCCATCCGGCACTGCAACCAGCCCGGAGCCGAATCCTTGCGTCAGTACGCGGGTATCAGCCGGCAGATTTACCACCACCCAATGCCACCAGCCGGAGCCAGTTGGCGCATCAGGATCAAAGCAGGTCACGACAAAGCTTTTGGTTCCTGCGGGCACGTCATCCCACGCCAGATGTGGGGAAATATTATCCCCGTCATACCCCATGCCGTTAAAGACGTGGCGATGTCCAAGCTTATCGCCATCGCGCAGATCGTTACTGATTAGTTTCATGCTGACTCCTCTCGTTAGCCAAAAAGTGTAGCCAGAAACTGTGGAGCTTACCGCTGATTAATCGCTAAAAAATGTTGCACTGCGCACAGCATCGTTCACGGCCAGGGTCAGGCGACGCAACTGATCGGGCTTGATAATGTACGGCGGCATCAGATAAATCAGTTTACCAAATGGTCGTACCCAGACGCCCTGTTCGACAAAGAACTTCTGTAACGCCGCCATATTCACCGGATGGGTAGTTTCGATGACGCCGATGGCGCCGAGTACGCGTACGTCCGCTACCCAACTGGAATCCGCCGCCGGGGCAAGTTCTGCCCGCAGCTGCGCTTCAATGGCCGCGACCTGCGAGCGCCACTCGCCGGTTTCGAGTAATGACAGGCTGGCGGAGGCGACGGCGCAGGCCAGCGGATTGCCCATAAAGGTTGGGCCGTGCATGAAGCAGCCCGCTTCGCCGTTGCTGATGGTTTCTGCGACCTGACGCGTGGTCAGGGTTGCTGAAAGAGTCATTGTCCCACCGGTTAACGCTTTACCCAGGCACAAAATGTCCGGAGTGATGTCGGCGTGCTCGCAGGCAAACAGCTTACCTGTACGGCCAAATCCGGTGGCGATTTCATCAGCAATCAGCAGGATCCCTTCACGGTCGCACATTTTACGGATGCGCTTTAACCATTCGGGATGATACATGCGCATACCGCCAGCGCCCTGTACGATTGGCTCAAGGATCACCGCCGCAATCTCGTGGCGATGCGCGGCCATCAGGCGGGCAAAAGGCACCATATCCAGTTCGTCCCACTCGCCGCCCATGCGGCTTTGCGGGGCGGGTGCAAACAGGTTTTCCGGCAGATATCCTTTCCACAGACTGTGCATCGAGTTGTCGGGATCGCAGACCGACATCGCGCCGAAGGTATCGCCATGGTAGCCGTTACGAAACGTCAGGAAACGCTGACGGGATTCGCCTTTAGCCTGCCAGTATTGCAGCGCCATTTTCATTGCTACTTCTACGGCGACCGACCCTGAATCCGCGAGAAAAACACACTCCAGCGCCTCTGGCGTCATCGCCACCAACTGACGGCACAGCGCAATGGCCGGGGCATGGGTAATGCCGCCAAACATCACATGCGACATGGCATCAATCTGCGTTTTCATCGCGGCGTTCAGCTGTGGGTGATTGTAACCGTGGATAGCCGCCCACCAGGACGACATGCCGTCAATCAGCTTCTCACCGCTGGCTAAAATCAATTCACAGCCTTCGGCACGCGCCACCGGATAAACCGGCAGCGGGGAGGTCATGGAGGTGTAAGGGTGCCAGATATGGCGTTGGTCAAACGCAAGATCGTCCGTTGTCATAATCGACTTGTAAACCAAATTAAAAAGATTTAGGTTTACGAGTCTACACCAAACTAACAACGAAACGTATACCAATATGGCTCATTCTTCTCGCTGGACAATGTCGCAAGTCACCGAATTATTTCAAAAACCGCTGCTGGATCTGCTATTTGAAGCGCAGCAGGTTCATCGCCAGCACTTCGATCCGCAGCAGGTTCAGGTCAGTACGCTGCTGTCGATTAAGACCGGCGCCTGCCCGGAGGACTGCAAATACTGCCCGCAAAGTTCCCGCTATAAAACCGGTCTGGAAACGGAGCGTTTGATGGAGGTTGAACAGGTACTGGACTCGGCGCGTAAGGCGAAACAGGCCGGTTCAACGCGGTTTTGCATGGGCGCGGCGTGGAAGAACCCTCACGAACGCGATATGCCTTACCTGGAACAGATGGTTCAAGGCGTGAAAGCGTTGGGGCTGGAAGCCTGTATGACGCTGGGCACGCTGGACGAAACTCAGGCCCAGCGCCTGGCCAATGCGGGTCTGGACTACTACAACCACAACCTCGACACCTCGCCGGAATTCTACGGCAATATTATCACCACTCGTTCGTACCAGGAGCGCCTGGATACGCTGGATAAAGTGCGTGAGGCGGGCATTAAAGTCTGTTCCGGCGGAATTGTGGGGCTGGGGGAAACGGTGACCGATCGCGCGGGTTTACTGCTGCAATTAGCTAATCTGCCGACGCCGCCGGAAAGCGTGCCGATCAATATGCTGGTAAAAGTGAAGGGCACGCCGCTCGCCGATAATGACGACGTAGATGCCTTTGATTTCATTCGTACTATTGCCGTGGCGCGCATCATGATGCCGACCTCGTACGTGCGTCTTTCTGCCGGGCGCGAGCAAATGAACGAACAAACCCAGGCAATGTGCTTTATGGCCGGGGCCAACTCGATTTTCTACGGCTGCAAACTGCTTACTACACCCAATCCGAACGAAGACAAAGATTTACTGTTGTTTCGCAAGCTGGGCCTTAATCCGCAGCAAACGGCGGTACTGGCGGGCGATAACGAACAGCAGCAACGCCTGGAGCAGGCGCTGCGTACTCCGGATACTGACGATTACTACAACGCGGCAACCGTATGACCTGGCAGCAAAAAATAGACGATGCGCTAACGGCGCGTCGCCGTGCTGATGCGTGGCGTCAGCGCTATGCGGTGACGCAGGGCGCCGGTCGCTGGCTGCAGGCTGATGGTCGCCAGTATCTGAATTTCTCCAGCAACGACTACCTTGGCTTGAGCCACCATCCGCAGATTATCTGCGCGTGGCAGCAGGGTGCTGAGCGTTTTGGCGTCGGTAGCGGCGGCTCGGGCCATGTCAGCGGTTATTCCGTTGCTCATCAGGCACTGGAAGAAGAGCTGGCGCAGTGGCTCGGCTACTCCCGGGCGCTGCTGTTTATCTCCGGTTTTGCCGCTAATCAGGCGGTCATTGCCGCATTGATGGGAAAAGAGGATCGGATTGTTGCAGACCGGCTCAGCCATGCTTCGCTGCTGGAAGCTGCCAGCCTTAGCCCCGCCGTGTTACGTCGCTTTACCCATAACGACTCGCAACATCTGGAGCGTTTGCTGACTACTCCCTGTCCGGGGCAGCAGCTCGTGGTGACTGAAGGCGTGTTCAGCATGGACGGCGACAGCGCGCCGCTGGCTGAAATTCACGCGGTGGCGAAACGACATAACGCGTGGCTGCTGGTGGATGACGCACACGGGATCGGCGTGTGCGGCGAGGAAGGGCGCGGCTCCTGCTCTCGACAGCAGGTAAAACCTGAGCTGTTAGTGGTGACGTTTGGCAAAGGGTTTGGCGTTAGCGGCGCGGCAATCCTGTGTTCAGATAGCGTAGCCGATTATTTGCTGCAGTTTGCCCGGCATCTGATCTACAGCACCAGTATGCCCCCGGCACAGGCTCAGGCCTTGCGCGCCGCGCTGGCGGTGATCCGCAGCCGCGAAGGCGATGAGCGCAGAGAAAAGCTGGCGATGCTGATCCAGCGTTTTCGTGCTGGGATTAATACGCCGGACTTAACGCTGGCGCATTCAGACAGCGCTATTCAGCCGCTGATCGTTGGCGATAACCATAAGGCCTTGCAACTGGCACAGACGTTACGGCAACAGGGATGCTGGGTGACGGCGATTCGTCCACCGACGGTGCCGGCGGGTACGGCCAGGCTGCGGCTTACGCTGACTCAGGCGCATGAAGCCCAGGATATCGACAGCTTACTGGAGGTGCTGCATGGCGCAGATCAATAAGCAGGCGATTGCCGCGGCGTTTGGTCGTGCGGCCACGCACTATGAGCAACACGCTGAGCTTCAGCGTCAGAGCGCCGATGCGTTACTGGCGCGACTCGATGGTCGGGTGTTCTCTCAGGTACTGGATGCGGGCTGTGGGCCAGGACGTATGAGTCGTTACTGGCGGGAGCAGGGGAGCGAGGTCTGCGCGCTGGATCTGTCGGCGCAAATGCTGACGCAAGCGCAGCGTCATGATGTCGCCCACCGCTATCTGCTGGCGGATATCGAAGCCATTCCGCAGGCCGCCGGTACTTTCGACCTGGCCTGGAGCAATCTGGCCGTACAGTGGTGCAGCGACTTTCGAGGCGCATTAAGCGAGCTTTACCGTGTGGTGCGCCCTTGCGGGGTGGTGGCGTTTAGTACTCTGGCGCAGGGTTCAATGCCGGAGCTTCGTCAGGCCTGGCAGGCGGTTGACGATCGGGAGCATGCCAACCGTTTTTTGCCCGTGGAACAACTGGAAAACGCGCTGCATGGCTGGGATGCGGAATACCAGTCTCATGCCGTCACGCTGTGGTTTGATGATGCGCTGAGCGCCATGCGCTCGCTAAAAGGCATCGGCGCGACGCATTTGCATGATGGACGCGAGCAGCGCGTGCTTACCCGTTCGCAGTTGCGTCAGCTACAGCTAGCCTGGCCCTGTCAGCAGGGGAAATATCCGCTGACTTATCAACTATTTTTGGGAGTGATTCAACGTGACTAACACCTATTTTGTCACCGGGACGGATACTGAGGTGGGTAAAACTATCGCCAGCTGTGCGCTGCTTCAGGCGGCGGGACAGCTGGGGTTACGAACCGTTGGTTATAAACCCGTGGCGTCAGGCAGTGAAATGACGACTGAAGGTCTGCGTAATAGCGATGCCCTGGCATTACAGCGCAACAGCGTTGTGCCGGTGGATTATGCGGCTATCAACCCCTATACCTTCGCAGAACCTACCTCACCGCATATCATCAGCGCTGACGAAGGCCGCCCGATTCAGGCCTCAGTGATGTCTGCAGGTTTACGCGCGCTGGAAGAGCAGGCTGAGTGGGTGCTGGTGGAGGGCGCTGGCGGGTGGTTTACGCCGCTTTCGCCAACGCTGAGTTTTGCTGACTGGGTAACAGCAGAGCAACTGCCGGTGATTCTGGTGGTTGGCGTTAAGCTCGGCTGCATCAACCACGCTATGCTGACCGCCCAGGCGGTGCAGCAGGCCGGACTAAAGCTTGCCGGATGGGTTGCCAATGATGTGACGCCACCCGGCAAGCGTCATGCTGAATATATGGCAACGCTCAGACGTGTACTTGCGGCTCCAATGCTGGGGGAAATTCCCTGGCTGGCAGAAGAGCCGGAGCAGGCATCGACAGGGCGTTATATCGATCTTAGCGTTTTATCTCTGGCGTCCCCCAGTCATTGATTAACGGGTCGCCGAACGGTGTTATTTCCCCCTGAGCCACGTTGCGCCCCCGGTGTAACAAGCAGTAGCAGTCGGCGACCCGACGAATAAACGGCAGGCTCTGCTCCGCGAGCATAATGGCGATGCCAAGCTCCTGGCTTAGCCTCACAATCAGGTTTCCCAACTTGTGGATATACGCCTGGCCACTGCCTCGCGTGGGCTCATCGAGGATCAGCAGGCGAGGGCGTGTGACCAGCGCGCTGGCGAGCGCAAGCTGGTGCTGATTATCCTCTGATAATGCCGCTCCTTTGGCCTGACGTAGTACAAACAGCTGTGGAAACAGGCGGTAAATATCGCTACTGTTCATCGTTTCGCTTTCTTCAACAGCCTGGCGGGCAATATGCAGATTTTCCTCGACCGTCAGTTGCGAAAAAATCCGTCTTTCTTGTGAAACGGAGTTAATACCCAGCGCAATGCGATTTGCCGCCGGGATCGGACTCAGATCGCGTGGCGGCGCGCCTGCCTGATGCCAGAACATGGTGCCGCTTTCGATCGGTAGGTTGCCGATGATGCAATTGGCCAGCGTAGTCTTTCCCATCCCCGGAAGCCCCAGCACGCCGGTACATTTGCCGGGCAGCAGGTCGAGATCCACATCCCACAATGAGTGCTGATTGCCGTAATAGTGATTCACTGCGCGAAGACTCAACATAGATTTCTCCATCATGATGTTATCCGGCACACGGACAGGTCGTCGGAAGAAAACTGCAATTCTCTTGCCAGAAGAGGGCTTCGGGACAAAAACAATGGGATAACATGCTAAGTGGGTCGAAATATCTGGTTTGTCAGAAGGAGAGCGCTGTTTTGTGCACATTACCAGTGCCTGGCGGTGCCGTGATGGTGCAGGCAGGAAAATGATGAAAATGCGAGCAAGATCCCGGCCATTCCAGGCCGCTTCGTTAGCTGATAAATATCAAAAAATAGCGATAATTTTTTTTTATGCCACCGGAAAAGGGAGTAAGGGCGTTTTTGCCAGGCTACAGTCCATACGGGCTGGAGGCAGTTATCCACTATTCCTGTGGATAACCTTGTGTATTAGAGTTAGAAAACACAATGTAAGCGAGAGAAGACGCGGCCTGCGACTAAATTGGTGCGAAAGACGGCTCGGGATAATAGTCATTAAATTACAGGATGTTAGATAAAATCAATGGCTGTCGCAGAAGTGTCATGCGTTGCCACAAAACTTTCATCGAGTGGCTTGACAAATGTTAAAAAAGTCATTGCTTTGGGGATAACGCATTTTTACTGGTGTTTTATCTCGCCTGAGGCCAAATTTTAGTCGCCCGTCACGGCCGTTTTGATGGCGTATCAGAAATATTATGGCGCGTTACTGTTTTTTCATCCAGTATATTTTACTGGCAAAATATACCACTGCGAGTAAAATTACACACCTGCCCGCCCATTGCTTCAGGTAGCTGCTCATGAGTAAACCGTTCAAACTAAATTCCGCTTTTAAACCCTCTGGCGATCAGCCTGAGGCAATTCGTCGTCTGGAAGAAGGGCTGGAGGATGGTCTGGCGCATCAGACGCTGCTGGGGGTGACAGGGTCGGGGAAGACATTCACCATCGCTAACGTGATTGCGGACTTGCAGCGTCCTACCATGGTGCTGGCGCCCAATAAGACGCTTGCCGCGCAGCTGTATGGAGAGATGAAAGAATTCTTCCCTGATAACGCGGTTGAGTATTTCGTCTCCTACTACGACTATTATCAGCCGGAAGCCTACGTGCCAAGTTCTGACACCTTCATCGAGAAGGATGCCTCGGTCAACGAACACATTGAGCAGATGCGTCTGTCGGCGACCAAAGCGCTGCTGGAACGTCGTGACGTCGTTGTTGTGGCGTCGGTTTCCGCTATCTATGGTCTGGGTGACCCGGATCTGTATCTGAAAATGATGCTGCATCTGACGGTGGGGATGATTATCGACCAGCGCGCGATCCTGCGCCGCCTGGCGGAACTGCAGTATACCCGCAACGATCAGGCATTCCAGCGCGGAACCTTCCGCGTGCGCGGTGAAGTGATCGACATTTTCCCGGCAGAATCCGACGACATCGCGCTGCGTGTGGAACTGTTTGATGAAGAGGTCGAACGTTTATCGCTGTTTGACCCGTTAACCGGGCAGGTCGAATCCACTATTTCGCGCTACACCATTTATCCTAAAACGCACTATGTGACGCCGCGTGAACGTATCGTGCAGGCGATGGAAGAAATCAAAGTTGAACTGGCAGAGCGGCGTAAAATTCTGCTGGCAAATAACAAACTGCTCGAAGAGCAGCGGCTCAGCCAGCGTACGCAGTTCGATCTGGAAATGATGAACGAGCTGGGTTACTGCTCGGGGATTGAAAACTATTCCCGCTATCTCTCCGGGCGTGGCCCCGGCGAGCCGCCGCCGACGCTGTTTGATTACCTGCCTGCCGATGGCCTGCTGGTGGTGGACGAATCCCACGTCACTATTCCGCAAATTGGCGGCATGTACCGCGGTGACCGGGCGCGTAAAGAGACCCTGGTCGAGTACGGTTTCCGTCTGCCGTCGGCGCTGGATAACCGTCCGCTTAAATTTGAAGAGTTCGAGGCGTTGGCACCGCAGACCATCTACGTCTCAGCGACACCGGGCAACTATGAGCTGGAGAAATCCGGTGATGAAGTGGTCGATCAGGTCGTACGACCGACCGGCCTGCTGGATCCGGTTATTGAGGTGCGTCCGGTGGCGACGCAGGTCGACGATCTGCTGTCTGAGATCCGCATTCGTGCGGCGATTAACGAACGTGTGCTGGTCACCACGCTCACCAAACGGATGGCGGAGGATCTCACCGAGTACCTCGAAGAGCACGGTGAACGGGTGCGTTATTTGCACTCTGACATCGATACCGTGGAACGTATGGAAATCATTCGTGACCTGCGTCTGGGTGAGTTTGACGTGCTGGTGGGTATCAACCTGTTACGTGAGGGTCTGGACATGCCTGAGGTCTCACTGGTGGCGATTCTGGACGCAGACAAAGAAGGGTTCCTGCGTTCTGAACGTTCGCTTATCCAGACCATCGGTCGTGCGGCGCGTAATATCAACGGTAAGGCGATTCTCTACGGCGATAAAATTACCGCCTCAATGGCCAAAGCGATTGGTGAAACCGAACGTCGTCGTGAGAAACAGCAACTCTACAACGAAGAACACGGTATTACGCCGCAGGGCCTGAACAAGAAAGTGGTCGATATTCTGGCGTTGGGTCAGAATATCGCGAAGACCAAAGCGAAAGGCAAAGGGAAGTCACGCGCAGGCGCGAAGTCTGAAGTTGTCGAGCTGGATATGACGCCAAAAGCGCTGCAGCAGAAGATTCACGAGCTGGAAGGGCAGATGATGCAGCACGCGCAGAATCTCGAATTTGAAGAGGCAGCGACGATCCGCGACCAGTTGCATCAACTGCGCGAGTTGTTTATTGCGGCATCGTAAGGCGGTGTCGGATGCGGGGTGGATAGCATTCGTAGGCCGGATGCCGGAGCAAATCGTTTTGTAGGCCTGATAAGCAAAGCGCATCAGGCATTGTTTGATGCCGGAGCAATTCGTTTTGTAGGCCTGATAAGCGCAACGCATCAGGCAAATACGTTCAACCTAACGCCTGTACCGCTTTCTCCAGCGCGTTGTGCAATAGCTGGCGGTCATGGCGGTAGGGAATATCGCTGGCTTCCAGCACCTCCTGAATAACCACGCGGTCGGAAACGGTGGATACATCTACTTTCGGGCCCACAACCACCGCATCAATCACTTTTCTGCCAACATACTGTTCAATGATTGCCAGCTTATCGTTAAGTGTCAGGCCGGCTGCTGGCAGGCTTAACTCGCGGCCCAGATTGCCGATGTACACCATCGGAGCGGGAGTGCGACGTAATGCCTGCGCCAGTTCGTCGAGCAGCAGGAGCGGCATCAGGCTGGTGTAAAAACTGCCGGGACCTATCAGAATCAAATCCGCTTCGGCGATAGCTTCTACCGCCTCCCGCGTGGTGGGAACTTTTGGCGACAGCATCAGTTCCTGAGGTGGGATGGTAAGCTGATCGATATTCACTTCGCCATAAACTTCATGCCCCTGATCGTCGATAGCCATCAGATCTACCGGCAGCTCCGACATCGGAATTAAATGCGCGTCAACTTTCAGCAGACTACGAATTAAATTGATAGCCTCCAGAGGCCGCACGCTGAGGTGATCGAGCGCCTTTAACATCAGATTTCCGAGGTTATGCCCGGAAAGTTCGCCATTACCGCCAAAACGATACTCAAACATGGCGGATGCAACGCTGGGTTGAGTGATTAACTGGTTCAGACAGTTACGCATGTCTCCCCAGGCAATCCCGCCTTCAGAGCGGCGAATACGACCTGTCGACCCGCCATTATCGGTCGTGGTGACGATACCCGTCAGGCGCGAACCTAAAGGAGAAAGTGAGGAGAGAACGCGTCCCAGTCCATGCCCTCCGCCGAGAGCGACAACGCGGTCCAGATCTGCCAGCGTGCGAGTGCGCATAAATTTTCCTGATATCAATTAATCGGCGCTACAGTAACGTAAATAGCGTGTTTTCAGCAATTATCCAGTCGACATCTGCCGTAATTTTTTTCTGCCATCTACTCCTTTCTGACGAGATCCACCTGACGGCAAGATGATGTATATCAATGCAAAACTGTGGTTTTTGCTTATTCTGTAGCGAAATTGCACGATCATGTCGTTATGTATGTATTTATACAACGAAAGTGTACATGGCAAAAGCGTCATTTACACGCTAGTATCGGCATAACCACTAAGTACTCTAAATAATTTGAGTTGCCGGAAGCCAACGCATCTGCAACACGAAGTATGACGAGTATAAACACTCTAGCCTCTGCACCTGGGTCAAATGATACGGTGCTTTGGCCGTGACAATACTTGAAAAAGTTTGTCACCAGGGCGCAGGAAGAAATGACTACGTCTCCCGTATTTGGAAAGGTGTACATGGGCTCTCAACTTACCGATGCTTTCGCACGTAAGTTTTACTACTTACGTTTGTCGATTACCGATGTGTGTAACTTTCGTTGCACCTACTGCCTGCCGGATGGCTATAAGCCCGGTGGGGTCACCAATAACGGCTTTCTGACCGTTGATGAAATTCGCCGCGTTACGCGCGCATTCGCCAGCCTGGGAACGGAAAAAGTGCGTCTGACGGGGGGCGAACCGTCTCTGCGTCGCGACTTCACTGACATTATCGCCGCCGTGCGCGAAAACGACGCCATCCGTCAGATTGCGGTAACCACCAATGGTTATCGTCTGGCGCGCGATGCTGCTGCCTGGCGCGATGCCGGACTGACCGCGCTTAACGTCAGCGTCGACAGCCTCGATGCCCGCCAGTTTCACGCCATTACCGGGCAGGACAAATTTCAGCAGGTGATGGCGGGCATTGACGCCGCCTTTGAAGCCGGTTTTGAAAAAGTGAAAGTCAACACCGTGCTGATGCGCGACGTGAATCATCATCAACTGGACACCTTCCTGGCGTGGGTTCAGCCCCGTCCTATCCAACTGCGCTTTATTGAACTGATGGAAACGGGCGAGGGCAGTTCTCTCTTCCGTAAACACCATATTTCAGGCCAGGTACTGCGCGATGAGCTGCTGCGTCGCGGCTGGATCCACCAGATTCGACAGCGCAGCGACGGCCCGGCTCAGGTTTTCTGTCATCCTGACTATGCCGGCGAAATTGGTTTGATCATGCCTTATGAGAAAGACTTCTGCGCCACCTGCAACCGTCTGCGCGTTTCATCTGTCGGCAAGCTTCATCTGTGTTTATTCGGTGAAGGCGGCGTAAGCCTGCGAGATTTGCTGGAAAACGACGCTCAGCAGCCAGCGCTGGAAGAACGCATTTCAGCCGCGCTGCTGGAGAAAAAGCAGACCCATTTCCTGCATCAGAACAATACCGGTATTACGCAAAACTTATCTTACATTGGCGGCTGATCGCTAAAAGGAGTTTTTCATGAGTCAGGTAAGCGCTGAATTTATCCCGACACGCATTGCTATTCTTACCGTTTCAAGCCGTCGCGGCGAAGAGGATGATACCTCCGGCCATTATCTGCGTGACTCGGCGCAAGAAGCGGGTCATCAGATTGTCGACAAGGCGATTGTCAAAGAGAACCGCTACGCCATCCGTGCCCAGGTTTCTGCCTGGATTGCCAGTGACGATGTTCAGGTGGTGCTTATTACCGGCGGCACTGGGTTAACCGAAGGGGACCAGGCGCCAGAAGCGCTGCAGCCGCTGTTCGACAGAGAAGTCGAAGGGTTTGGTGAAGTATTCCGTATGCTGTCGTTTGAAGAGATTGGCACCGCGACGCTGCAATCCCGGGCGATTGCCGGAGTAGCCAATAAAACGCTGATTTTCGCCATGCCGGGGTCGACGAAAGCGTGTCGTACCGCCTGGGAAAATATCATTGCGCCGCAACTCGATGCCCGTACGCGTCCGTGTAATTTCCACCCACATTTGAAGAAATAAGTATGTCGCAACTGACTCATATTAACGCCGCTGGCGAAGCGCATATGGTGGATGTCTCCGCCAAGGCGGAAACCGTACGCGAGGCGCGTGCAGAAGCATTCGTGACCATGCGTAGCGAAACGCTGGCGATGATTATCGACGGCAGCCACCATAAGGGCGACGTTTTTGCCACGGCGCGTATTGCCGGTATCCAGGCTGCCAAACGCACCTGGGATCTTATCCCGTTGTGTCATCCGCTGATGCTGAGCAAGGTTGAAGTCAATCTGCACGCTGAACCGGAACATAACCGCGTACGTATTGAAACGCTGTGTCGCTTGACCGGTAAAACCGGCGTTGAAATGGAAGCGTTAACGGCGGCCTCCGTGGCGGCGTTGACCATCTACGATATGTGCAAAGCGGTGCAAAAGGATATGGTGATTGGACCGGTGCGTCTGCTGGCAAAAAGCGGCGGAAAATCGGGCGATTTTAAGGTGGATGCGCATGATTAAGGTTCTTTTCTTTGCTCAGGTACGGGAACTGGTGAACACGGATGCGTTAGAGGTTGCTGCCGGGTTTGCAACGGTAGAAGCCCTGCGCCAGCATCTGGCAGCGCAAAGCGATCGCTGGGCGCTGGCCCTGGAAGACGGTAAGCTGCTGGCGGCGGTAAACCAGACGCTGGTCAGTTTTGACCATCCCCTTAACGCGGGTGACGAAGTGGCTTTCTTCCCGCCGGTAACCGGAGGCTAAGATGGCTGAAACGCGAATTGTTGTTGGCCCTGCGCCGTTCAGCGTTGGGGATGAGTATCCCTGGCTGGCCGAGCGTGATGAAGACGGCGCGGTCGTCACTTTCACCGGTAAAGTGCGCAATCACAATCTCGGTGATAGCGTGCGGGCGTTAACGCTGGAACACTATCCGGGAATGACTGAAAAAGCGCTGGCGGAGATTGTCGACGAGGCGCGTTCGCGCTGGCCGCTGGGTCGGGTGACGGTAATTCATCGCATTGGCGAACTGTGGCCGGGTGACGAAATCGTTTTTGTTGGCGTGACCAGTGCGCATCGCAGCAGCGCGTTTGATGCCGGGCAGTTCATTATGGATTACCTGAAAACTCGCGCGCCGTTCTGGAAGCGCGAGGCTACGCCGGAAGGTGAGCGCTGGGTTGATGCCCGCGACAGTGATAAGCTAGCAGCAAAACGCTGGTAGAGTACAATTGTTGTAGGCTCATACTGATTCAGGAGATTGTCATGGACCGATTCCCACGATCCGATTCTATTGTACAGGCCCGTTCCGGCCTGCAAACGTATATGGCGCAGGTGTACGGCTGGATGACCTGCGGACTGTTGCTGACGGCGTTTATCGCCTGGTATGCGGCAAATACGCCCGCGGTGATGATGTTTGTCTTCTCCAGCAAAATCACCTTCTTTGGCCTGATCATCGCTCAACTGGCACTGGTGTTTGTCCTGTCCGGCATGGTGCAAAGGCTCAGCGCAGGTATGGCGACAACGCTGTTTATGCTCTATTCGGCATTAACTGGTTTGACGCTATCAAGCATTTTTATCGTCTATACCTACTCGTCTATCGCCAGCACTTTCGTGGTCACCGGCGGGATGTTCGGGATCATGAGTCTGTATGGCTACACCACCAAACGCGATTTGAGCGGCTTCGGCAATATGCTGTTCATGGCGCTGATCGGTATTGTGCTGGCCTCGCTGGTTAACTTCTGGCTCAAGAGCGAAGCGCTGATGTGGGCGGTAACCTATATCGGGGTGATTGTGTTTGTTGGTTTGACCGCCTATGACACGCAGAAGCTGAAAAATATCGGTGAGCAGATCGACCTGCGCGACAGCTCCAATCTGCGTAAATACGCGATTCTTGGAGCCCTAACGCTGTATCTGGACTTCATCAACCTGTTCCTGATGCTGCTGCGTATTTTTGGCAATCGTCGTTAATCGTCTGTTGCCGGATGGCGCTGCGCTTATCCGGCCTACAGTTGTGTATCGAAAGTAGGCCGGATAAGGCGTTAAGCCGCATCCGGCAAATCATTTCGCCATCGCCTTCTCGTTTTTTACCCGCAGCTTTTTCGCCCGACTCTCCAGCAGCAAATAACACACCAGCGCCAGCAGTAGCGGAATAAAATAGTACAGCACGCGATACGCGAGCAGTGCGGCAATGATCGTGCCCTGAGACGTGTCCTCTCCTGCCAGCAGCGCCATAAACACCGCCTCCAGCACGCCAATTCCCGCCGGAATATGTACGATAACGCCGGCAATACTGCTCACCAGTAGCACGCCCAGCACGAAGAAATAGTTAATATTCTGACCCAGCAACAACCAGATAATCGCCCCCATTACCATCCAGTTAGCCCCGGATATCGCCATTTGTGCGAGGGCAAATTTCCAGGAGGGTAGCACCAGTTTTTGGCCCTTGATGGTGATGTGGCGATGTTTAGCGAAGGCGCAAAACCACAGATAAACGCCAATTATCAACAGCAGCGCAATGCCTAAGATACGCAGCGTACCTTCATCGATATACCAGTGCGCGGGCAGTTCGACGACGCCGAAAGTAAAAATAAAACCGCCCAGCAGAATATAGCCCAGCCAGTTGGTGGTAATGCTCAGTGAAAAAATTCGGGTAATTGTGCTCCCCGGCAACCCGAGACGCGAGTAGAGCCGATAGCGCATCCCAATACCGCCCACCCAGGTGCTTAACGTCAGGTTGAAGGCGTAACAGATAAACGACACCAGCATGACCTGGCGTTTTGCCAGCTTGTGCCCACAGTAGTAGCGCCCGAGCAGGTCATAACAGCCGTAAAGTAAATAACTGACGATCACCAGCCCCACGGCACTGAGCAGGGCAATCCGATTATAATCGCGGATTACCGTCCATACTTCCTGCCAGTTGACCTTGCTGGCATAAACGACCAGCAATACGATCACCGCAATAAAAAAAAGCCATGTAAGGATCTTTTTCGCTAACCGCCAGCGTCGGTGGTTTTTTGTCATCAGGTTTTCCCTCCTGCATCCTCAGTTTGTATACGGTCCTGGGTTTCCAGAGCGGGCTGTGCGGGCGGCTCTACCTCGGCCAGAAGCGGGGTATGCGCCGGCAGCCAGCCGACCAGCGCCGGGAAGTGGCGTAAGAAGTGGAAGGCCAGCACGCTCTTTGTCAGGTTCCACCAGGTGCGTTTTGGCAGCATAGATTCGTCAACCCGCTTGCAGTCCTTGGCAATAATGGGATTCAGGTTGTCACGCAGAGTCTGGTTAAATGTGCGGTCATGAATAATCAGATTTGCTTCCAGATTCAGCGACAGGCTCAGCGGATCGAGATTGCTGGAGCCCACCGTCGCCCAGTGATCGTCCATCAGCGCTACTTTGCCATGCAGAGGTTTACGACGGTATTCATAGACATGGACGCCGCCCTTGACCAGATAGTTATACAACAGGCGGGCGCCCACTTTTACAATCGGCATGTCCGGTTCGCCCTGCACGATGAGTTTTACCCGAACGCCGCGCCGCGCTGCTTTACGCAGGGCATGCAGCAGGCGATATCCGGGAAAGAAATAGGCATTGGCGATAATCACTTCCCGCCGGGCCTGGGTCAGCATTTTCAGATAATGGCGTTCAATATCATCGCGATGCTCTTCGTTATCGCGCCAGACAAACAGCGCCTGCGCTTCGCCGGGACGATGATTGTCGATTGCCCGGTGATGACGTCGCCACCAGCGGCGTACGGCGCTTTGCCCGGGCAGGTTTTCCAGTGCAAAATTCAGAATGTCAGCAACGACTGGACCTTCAACACGCACGGCGTAATCCTGCTTGGCCTCAGGGCCGTAATCAGACATATGTTCAGCGGAGTAATTGATGCCGCCGACAAAGGCAACACGATCATCAATGACCACAATTTTGCGATGCATACGGCGAAAGAGATTGGTGCGCATTCCAAACAAACGTGGACGCGGATCGTAGTAGCGGAAAACAACGCCGGCTACGGTGAGCTCTTCGACAAAACTGTCGCTAAGATCCGGCGAGCCGTAGCCATCCAGCAGCACCTCTGCTTTGATTCCTCGCTGGGCGGCCCCGAGTAGCGCGGCATGCAGCTGTTTTCCGACCGCATCCTCAAACCAGATAAAGGTTTCGAGGATAATTTTTTGCTGCGCCTGCTCAATGGCCTCAAAGACGGCGGGATAAAATTGATCGCCGTTTTCCAGCAGTTGTATTTGATTGCCTTCACGCCAGCCATATTTCATAAATGAATCTCCGCACTCAGGGGGGCATGATCGGACAAATGTCGCCAGTGGCGCAGCGCCAGCGTCGTTGGAGTACTGGCATTGGCGTTTTTCACGTAGATCCTGTCCAGACGCAGCAGGGGAAACTGCACCGGAAAGGTTCGCGCCGGGCGACCGTGGGCGCGGGTAAAAATCTCATCAAGGCCGGCCCTGGCTTTCAACGGGCGATTGGCCGTTTGCCGCCAGTCATTAAAATCTCCGGCGATCACCACGGGCTCCGTGTCGGGCAGGGCGTTGACCCAGTCTGCCAGCATAGCGAGCTGGGCCTGGCGGTGAGCTTCACGCAAACCGAGATGCACGCACATCACATGGATGGGGTGGGAGAGCATTGGCGGTACGATTCGGCAGTAAAGGACCCCGCGCTTTTCACTCGCGCCGACGGAAACATCACGATTTTCATAATGCTCAATGGGATACCGCGACAGCACCGCATTACCGTGATGTCCCTGCGGGTATACGGCGTTACGCCCGTAGGCGAAGTCGCTCCACATCGTGTCCGCCAGAAATTCGTAGTGGCTGGTATCCGGCCAGTTCTCAATATGCAACGAATGAGCTTCGTGCGCGCCCATGACTTCCTGCAGACACACAATGTCTGCACCAACCGTTCTGACAGCCTCCCGTAGCTCAGGCAAAATAAAACGCCGGTTGAAGGCGGTGAACCCTTTGTGAGTATTAATGGTGAGCACATTGAATGAAAATTGAACTCCCGATCCGCTCATGAGCCTCCCGATGGCGTCACTTCCTAAATAAAATAGTGTAGTCGTCGTCACAAAAAGATGCGGTGTTGCGGAATTTTCCGTAAAGTCCGGTACTCTGAACAATTAGTCGAAAATCCTTCAGGAGAATAGCCATGAGGTGGCAACAACGTGTTCGTGTCGCAACGGGTCTAAGTTGCTGGCAGATAGTGTTGCATTTACTGGTAGTGGCGTTGCTGGTAATGGGCTGGATGAGCGGCACGCTGGTGCGCGTCGGCCTGGGATTATGCGTCGTTTACGGCGTAACGGTTTTATTAATGCTGGCCTTGCAACGTCACCATGAACAGCGCTGGCGCGACGTCGCTGACGTGCTGGAAGAGCTGACTACCACGTGGTATTTCGGTGCCGCAATGATCGTACTGTGGCTGCTGTCGCGTGTGTTGCAAAATAACGTCTTGCTGGCACTGGCGGGGCTGGTGATCCTTGCCGGACCCGCCGTGGTCTCGCTGCTGGCGAAAGACAAAAAGCTACATCACCTTGCGTCTAAACATCGCATACGCCGCTGAGCCGGTCGTGGCCGCTATCACTAATAGCGGCCACAAACTTCCCCAGACAATCTGCAGACTCGCATCCTTCAGGTAAATTTGTTTGGTGATGTCCGTAAAATGACGGATTGGGTTTATCCACGTCAGATTCTGCAACCAGACCGGCATGTTTTCGACCGGTGAAACATAGCCCGAGAGTAAAATCGCTGGCATCATAAACACAAACACCCCGATAAACGCCTGCTGCTGGGTGGCGCACAGCGATGAAATCAGCAGACCAAAGCCGACCAGCGACAGCCCGTAAATTACCATCGTGAAATAGAACAACCCCAGTGAACCGGCAAATGGGATGTGATAAGCCCAGATGCCGATCGCCAGCACAATGGTGGCCTGAAAAGTTGCCACAATTAACGCAGGCACCGCTTTGCCGATGAAAATCTGCCAGGTGGTAAGCGGGGAAACCAGCAGTTGATCCAGCGTGCCTTGCTCGCGCTCGCGGGCAACCGAGAGCGAGGTGACGATCATTACGCCGATAGTGGTGATCATGGCGATCAGCGACGGAACCACAAACCATTTATAATCCAGATTCGGGTTATACCAGTTACGCACTACCAGCTCGCTGTTATTCGGCTTCGGCTTGCCGTCCATCAGCTCCTGCTGATACTCCTTAACGATTTGCTGCAGGTAATTCGCGGCAATTTGCGCGCTGTTGGAGTTACGTCCGTCGAGGATAATCTGCATGGGAGCCTGCTGGAAGGTATCCAGATTACGCGAAAAGTTAGCCGGGAAACGCACCAACAGCAGGGCTTTTTGCGTGTCGATGGTGGGCTGGATCTCCTGCGGACTTTTCAGCAGCAAAACATGCGTAAAGGCGCTGGCGCGGGCGAAGCGCTGGGTGAGCTCCACCGAATGTTTACCGTTATCTTCGTTATAGATAGCGATAGTCGCGTTGGTGACTTCCAGCGTTGCCGCGAACGGGAACAGGATAACCTGAATCAGCACCGGTAAAATCAGAATGGCTCGCGTCTGCGGTTCGCGTAACAGCGATTGCAGCTCTTTGCGAATTAATGTCCATAATCGATGAAACATGCCCGTCCCCTTAATCCAGCCGACGTTTGGTTTTAAGCCACGTCAGGCCGATAAACATCACTGCCGAAGCAATTAAAAACAGCACGTTGACAATCAGCACTACCGGAATATTTCCCGCCAGAAACAGGCTTTGCAGGGTGCTGACGAAATAACGAGCCGGAATAATGTAGGTCACCGCCCGAATAATCGCGGGCATGCTGTCTATCTGGAAGATAAAACCCGACAGCATAATCGAGGGCAGGAAGGCGGCATTCAGCGCGACCTGCGCGGCGTTAAACTGGTTGCGGGTGACGGTGGAAATAAGCAACCCCATGCCGAGCGTACTGAGCAGAAACAGGCTGGTAATAAAAAACAGGATCAGCAACGAGCCACGATAGGGCACGCCAAGAATAAACACCGATACCAGCATACACAGCAGCATCGCCAGCATGCCCAGAAAGTAATAGGGGATCAGTTTGCACAGTAGGAGTTCGACGCGGGTGACTTCGGTAGACAGCAGCGCTTCCATGGTTCCGCGCTCCCATTCGCGTGCCACCACTAATGAGGTGAGGATGGCGCCAATGACCGTCATTATGATGGTTACTGCCCCAGGAATAATAAAGTGCTGGCTGATGGCCGCCGGGTTAAACCAGTAGCGGGTCTGCACATCGATCAATGGCTTGAACGATTCTCCACGATCTTCCGCCCGCTGTTGCTGCCAGATTTGCCAGATGCCTTCGACATAACCCTGCACAAAGTTGGCGGTATTCGGCTCACTGCCGTCGGTAATCACCTGGATCGACGCCACGTCGTTGGGCCGCGCCATCTGCTGGGCGAAATCCACCGGGATCACCACCAGCCCGCGAATGCGCCCGGCCTGCATTTTCTCAATCAGTTCCTGACGGTTATCGCTGATGGTGGCGTCAATATAGGGCGAACCGGTCATAGTATGGGTAAAATCCAGCGCCTCTTCGCTTTGCTGTTCGAGCAAAATCCCTACCCGCAGCTTGCTGGAGTCGAGGTTGATCCCGTAGCCGAAGATAAACAGCAGCAGCAGCGGGATCACCACCGCAATCAGCCAACTGCTGGGATCGCGGACGATCTGGCGCGTCTCTTTTACGCACAGCGCACGTACGCGACGCCAGGAGAGAGCGGAGTTACTCATGCGTATGCTCCTTATCCCAGTCATTGATTAGCGTAATAAACGCCTGCTCCATGGTCGGATCCGGCGTGTCGCTGTCGGCAGCCTGAGCTTTCAGGTCGTCCGGCGTACCGCTGGCAATCAGTTTGCCGCGATACACCAACCCGATGCGATCGCAGTATTCCGCCTCATCCATAAAGTGGGTGGTCACCATCACCGTGACGCCTTTTTCCACCATGCTGTTGATATGCAACCAGAACTCGCGGCGGGTGAGGGGATCGACCCCGGAAGTGGGTTCATCAAGGAACAGAATGTCGGGTTCATGCATCAGTGAGCAGGCCAGCGCCAGACGCTGCTTAAAGCCCAGCGGCAATTCGTCGGTGGCGTGGGAGGCGATGCTCTTCAGGCCGAATGCCTCGCTCATACGGTCAATTTTCTCTTTCTGCGCCCGACCGCGCAGGCCGTAGACACCGGAGAAAAAGCGCAGATTCTGTTCAACCGTCAGGTTGCCATACAGGGAGAATTTCTGCGCCATATAGCCCAGATGCTGACGCGCTTTGCCGGAGCTGACTTTCAGATCCATATCCAGCACCAGCGCTTTGCCGGAAGTGGGGACCAGCAGGCCGCACATCATTTTAAACGTGGTAGACTTACCGGCGCCGTTGGGTCCTAACAGACCAAAAATCTCGCCGCGCTGCACGGCAAAGTCTACCTGGTCGGTAGCGGCAAAATCGCCAAATTTCTTGGTCAGCGCTTTGGCCTCGATCACCGTTTCGCCAGGCGTGCCTTCCACGGTATGCAGGATAGCCCCCAGCGGGGACTCTGATGTTCCGGCCCCACCGAGTAAATCGATAAAAGCATCTTCGAAGCGCGGCGCAGTTTCGTTGATGGTTATCTCCGGCATGCCGTCAGCGCGTTGAATCTGCTGAGCTGTAGCCTCTTTTTTCAGGATTAAACGGACTGATTTCCCCTGAATCATCCCATCGCTGACCTGCGGCAGTTTTAATGCGCGTTGCAGCAGCCGGCGGTTGTTTTCCTGCGGACTGCTCATCAGGAAGCTGCGACCTGCCATGGTTTGCGTAAGCTGAGTGGGATCGCCCTGGTATAATAATTCCCCTTCGTTCATCAACAGCACATCACGGCATTGTTCAGCCTCATCCAGATAGGATGTACTCCAGAGGATCAGCATGCCGTCCCCGGCCAGTTCGTGGACCATTTGCCACAGTTCGCGACGGGAAATAGGGTCGACGCCGACGCCTGGCTCATCCAGCAGCAACACTTTGGGTTCGCCGACCAGCGTACAGGCAAGCCCGAGCTTCTGTTTCATGCCACCGGAAAGCTTGCCAGCCAGTCGTCCGGTAAACGGCCCCAGCGAGGTGAATTCCAGTAGCCGGGCAAAGGTTTTTTCTCGCGTTTCACCGGTGACGCTGCGCAAATCAGCATAGAGATTGAGGTTCTCCATGACCGTCAAATCTTCATACAGACCAAATTTCTGCGGCATATAGCCGAGCACTGCATGCAGCGCGCTGTCGTCTCTGATGGGATCAAAACCAATCACCGCAGCACTTCCGGCATCGGGTTTTAACAACCCTGCCAGCATTCGCATCAGCGTAGTTTTGCCCGCGCCGTCGGGTCCGACAAGTCCGGTCACGTAGCCCGCATGGACGGTGCAGTCGAGTGGGGCGACGGCCGGTTTTTCCATTCCGGCAAAGTTTTTCGTCAGCCCTTTAAGCGTAATGACGGCGTCATTCATGCCGTGCCTCATCGCCAAACTTAATTGTTACCGGCATTCCCTGGCGTAGCGCATCGTCCGCGTCGGTGACGACAATTCGCAGTCGATAAACCAGGTCGGTGCGCAGGTCAGGGGTCTCAACCGTTTTCGGCGTAAACTCGGCGGTAGGGGATACGAAGCCGATTTTACCGTGATACGGTTTGTCCGGGCGACCATCGGTATAGAGCTGGATTTCTCGTCCTGGCTGCGCCTGGCTCAGATTTCGTTCGTCAACGTAGGCGCGAACCCATACCGGACGCGTGAGCGACAGCGTCAGTACCGTGCCCCCTTCGTTCAGCATGCTACCGGGTTCAACCGCACGGGTGAGAAGCG
The DNA here is from genome assembly GCF_030334595.1 of Citrobacter sp. Ce104. Taxonomy (NCBI): domain Bacteria; kingdom Pseudomonadati; phylum Pseudomonadota; class Gammaproteobacteria; order Enterobacterales; family Enterobacteriaceae; genus Citrobacter; species Citrobacter sp. Ce104. Next base: position 259,831 of record NZ_JAOWDP010000064.1, on the reverse strand, counting down.
TGCCATCTGACGGCGAGGTCAGCGTGGTGTCATGCAAATTAAGCTCTGCCTGCGCCAGCTCGGCCTGGGCCTGTTCGAGCGCGGCTTTTGCCTGTTCGATGTCCTGTACACGATTACCGCTGCGATATTGCGTGAGCTTATCCTGCGCGGATTTCAGTGAGGCCAGCGCCTGATCCCGTGATGAACGGGCGTTTTCCAGATCGTTGGCAGAAATGGTGCGGCTTTTCCACAATCCTACCTGCCGATTGTAAAAGTTCTGCGCGTAATCATAGGCCGCCTGCGCCTGTTTGACAGCCGCCGCGGTTTGCGCGATCTCTTCTTCGCGATATCCTGCCAGCATCAGATCGTATTGCGCCTGCGCAGCGGCAACGTTGGCTTTTGCCTGCATTAATGCGTTTTCATACGGCGCGCGATCCAGTTCGCCCAGCACCTGACCGGCGGTAATCGCATCGCCTTCGTCAACAGCCAGCGAGGCCAGCCTGCCGCCGACGCGAAAACTCAGGTTGACGCTACGGATGTCGACATTGCCGTACAGCGTCAGGCCGTTATCTTGCCGGCTTTGATACCACCACGTTCCACCGGCAATCACGGCAACGAGGGCCGCGATGACCAGCCCGAGAACGACAGGTTTTTTCATGACTCCAGACTCCTTTGCGTTAAACCTTGCAGAATAAGATCGATGTGACAGGTGATCGTTTGGTCAATCAGCGCGGTTTTATCCTCATCAAATTGTGACCAGCCCGTACGCAACAGAATGGTTTCTTTCCCCAGACGAAAAGCCAGCACTTCGCCGAGTATGGCGTGGGTGTGCAGAATCATTTGGGTATCGTTGGCATCGCCGCCGGTATAGGCGGCAATCAGGCGTGTCAGGTGTGTATGCAGCGGATTGATAACCTGGTCGTGCACCAGTTGATAAGCTGCGGTGGGGGAAAGCTGTTCACGCGAGATAAATTTGCTCAGGTTAACGGTGTCGTCCTGAGTTAACAGCATGATCATATTTTTGCAGGCGCGCAGGATCAGTTCGCGCATCGCGCCGCGATCAGGCTCCGGCTGCGCAAACAGACGCTCGGCTTCTTCAGCGTGCGGGCGAAACTGTGAGCCGATAAAATCTGCAATCCACTGGGCGCAGGCGAGATATAAATCCTCTTTTGAGCCAAAATAGTAGGTGATGGCCGCAATATTTTGCCCGGCCTGCGCGGCGATATCGCGCGTGGTGGCATGTAGACCATACTCGCCAAACTGCGCCAGCGCGGCGGCAATGAGCTGATTTTTCGCCTGTTCACCTTTGGTTGTCATGGTGGGTGTATTCATGGCACAACTCTAATATTAATCAATCGATTGATTAAGATTATGACTGATGTGCAACCTTGTCCAGTCCAGACCGTTATTTTCCTGCACAGGGATAATTTATGCGGCACATCACAAAAACTGCTACACTCCGCCCCTTCATGACATTGTGGTTTTTGTCATCTCTATTATATGTATCTCCCTGAAAACGACACCGGTAACGGTCAGGGTGGTTCGGAGTTGTTATGTCTTTTGATTCCCTTGGTTTAAACCCTGATATTTTACGTGCCGTTGCCGAGCAGGGTTACCGTGAACCTACCCCTATTCAGCAGCAGGCGATCCCTGCCGTGCTGGAAGGCCGCGATCTGATGGCCAGCGCCCAGACCGGCACGGGGAAAACGGCAGGTTTTACCCTGCCGCTGTTGCAGCACCTGATTACTCATCAGCCGCATGGTAAAAGCCGTCGTCCGGTTCGTGCGCTGATCCTTACTCCAACCCGCGAACTGGCAGCCCAGATTGGCGAAAATGTCCGTGATTACAGTAAGTATCTGAATATTCGCTCGCTGGTGGTTTTCGGCGGCGTCAGTATTAACCCGCAGATGATGAAGCTGCGTGGCGGCGTGGATGTGCTGATTGCCACTCCGGGTCGTTTGCTCGATCTGGAGCACCAGAATGCGGTGAAACTGGATCAGGTTGAAATTCTGGTGCTGGATGAAGCTGACCGCATGCTGGATATGGGCTTTATTCACGACATTCGTCGCGTTCTGGCGAAATTGCCGGCAAAACGTCAGAACCTGCTGTTCTCAGCCACGTTCTCTGACGATATCAAGTCGCTGGCCGAAAAGCTGCTGCACAATCCGCTGGAAATCGAAGTGGCGCGTCGTAATACCGCGTCCGAGCAGGTGACTCAGCACGTTCATTTCGTAGATAAGAAGCGTAAACGCGAACTGTTGTCGCAGATGATAGGTCAGGGCAACTGGCAGCAGGTGCTGGTGTTTACCCGTACCAAACACGGTGCGAACCATCTGGCGGAACAGCTGAATAAAGACGGTATCCGCAGCGCGGCGATCCACGGTAACAAATCTCAGGGAGCGCGTACGCGTGCGCTGGCTGATTTTAAATCCGGTGATATTCGCGTGCTGGTGGCGACCGACATTGCCGCGCGCGGCCTGGACATTGAAGAATTGCCGCATGTGGTGAACTACGAGTTACCAAACGTCCCGGAAGATTACGTGCACCGTATTGGTCGTACCGGTCGTGCGGCCGCTACTGGCGAAGCGTTGTCTCTGGTGTGCGTCGATGAACATAAGCTGTTGCGCGACATCGAGAAGCTGCTGAAAAAAGAGATCCCGCGTATTGCAACGCCAGGCTATGAGCCAGACCCGTCCATCAAAGCCGAGCCGATCCAGAATGGTCGCCAGCAGCGTGGCGGCGGCGGCCGTGGTCAGGGTGGAGCAGGGCGTGGCCAACAGCCGCGTCGTCAGGATGGCGGTGCGCCAAAAGCGAAACCGCGTAGCGGTGAAGGCAAACCGGCAGGCGACAAGCCTCGTCCACCGCGCCGTCCGCGCAAACCGTCTACAGCGCAGTAATTCCCTTACTGTATGGCTGTATAAACACGCTATCCGGTCTACACACTGTGTAGGCCGGATAGGTCAATCACTCCCCCGAACTTTGCGATTTCAGCACGATCGAGCAGGTATATCGTCCTGCCGGGTGAATCGAAATCGTCGTCTCAAATACTTTCCCGTCCCTGTCCAGATAACGACGCACAATTCTCATCGCTGGCGAATCAGGCGCTACATTGAGAATCTTTGCCACCTTTTTGGGCACTCCGACAGCCGTAATGGTCTGATGCACCTCATGACTTTTGATACCGTAATGCGTTTCGATCAAATCGCTGATTAATGAGTGTGGATCGTCACGGATGTACGTGCGCAACTTGGCGTAATCCGTGCTGGCATAGCTGTCCGTCCAGCAGATTGGCGCGTCGGGGTTGTGCGCATCTTCGCGAGTGCTGGCAATGTGCAGCCATCGAGAACCTGGCGGGCAGCCAATCATCTGGGACAACTCTATGTCCGCCACAATCTCATCGATTTTCTTGATGACGCGCAGATTGTTTTTGGCCAGCAGCAACAGATCCTCAAGATGCGATAGCGGGTGATTGACGCCGTTCGCCTTAGGTTCGCAAACGCGAGTACCCGCACCTTTACGCCGTGAAATCAGACCTTGCTCTGTTAATTCCCTTAACGCCTCACGCATGGTGTGGCGGCTGACCTGCCATGTTTCGCACAGTTCCATTTCCGTAGGAAACAGCGAGCCGGGGGCGAAGGTTCCCACCGCAATTTGCTGCGCCAGTTCACGTGCTATTCGCTTGTACAGAGATTCTTTCATCGCAGTTTCATCAAAATATTAGTGATCTTTATCACGAAAATTTGTACGGACTATTCCCTACATTTCTTACGAATACTATAAATGTCCGTACATTTAAATGTACGGACATTTTGTTATGTCTGGACATTATGGCGGCGTTTGGGCATTCAACAAACTGCCGTAAACACGCATCTTATCATTATCAGATTTTCCAGGGGGATTTATGGCTTCGAATGTACTTGATTCTGTTCTGTTCAGGGATTCTTTCGGTACACCGGCGATGCGCGCGGTGTTTGACGATCGCGAACTGGTGCGCAAATACGTGGAAGTGGAAGTGGCATTAGCCAAAGCCCAGGCACGCTGCGGTGTGATACCCGAGGCTGCTGCGGTGGAAATTGCTGAAAAATGTAATGCCGACACGCTCGATTTTGATTTATTGCGCCATGAAACCGAAATTGTGGGTTATCCGATCCTACCGCTGGTCCACCAGATTTCTAAACAGGCTGGCGAGTCCGGCGGTTATGTGCACTGGGGGGCAACCACTCAGGACATTATGGACACCGCAGTGGTCCTGCAAATTCGTGATGCTTTTGCGCTCATTGAATCCGATATGGACAAACTCCGCGCCACGCTGGCCGATCTTTCACGCCGCTACCGTGATACGCCGATGGCCGGGAGAACCCATTTACAACAGGCTTTGCCGGTGACATTCGGTTACAAAGCGGCCATCTGGCTGGATATGTTTGAACGCCACGCGGAACGTCTTACCCAGGCGCGTCCTCGTGTATTGGTTGGCGAATTTGCGGGGGCGGCCGGTACGCTGGCATCGCTGGGGGATAAAGGGCTGGCGGTACAAAAAGCGATGATGGAAGAGCTTGGTCTGAATGTTCCAACCTCCACCTGGCACGTCGCGCGTGATGGTTTTGCCGAAGCGGTGAACCTGTTAGCGGTGATAACCGGGTCGCTGGGTAAGATTGCCTACGACGTAATGCTGCTGGCAGCTAACGAGTTTGGTGAGCTGTATGAGCCGTTTGTTAAAGGGCGTGGCGCCAGCAGTACCATGCCGCAGAAACGCAACCCTATTTCCAGCGAGCTGATGCTGGCCTGTGCCAAAGGTGTTCGCCAACAGGCAGGGTTGATGCTTGATGCGATGGTACAAGATCTGGAGCGTGCAACCGGGCCGTGGCATGCCGAATGGATTGCCATCCCGGAAAGTTTCGTTCTCAGCGCGGGGGCGTTGCATCAGGCCAATTTTATGCTGGCGGGGCTGGTGGTCGATGAAGCGGCGATGAAACGTAACCTCGGTATGACCAACGGATTGATTGTAGCTGAGGCAGTCATGATGGGATTGGCCCCGTACATCGGTCGTCAGGATGCACATGACGTGGTGTACGACGCCTGCCGTATCGTCAACGAACAGGGTGGGCGATTGGCTGATGTGCTGAATGCGATGCCCTCTGTCTCTGAACGACTGGACCCACAGTTGATTGAAAAACTGACCGACCCGGCAAATTACCTTGGAATGGCACCGGCGATGGTGGATCAGGTATTAGCAAGATATATGTCGCGGAAATGAACGTTCTCGGGCTAACGGAATAAGGATATTTTTATGTCAACGAATTCTGTCACGGGAAAATCCATTCTGTCGTTCCTGATACCGCTGGCGATAGGCGCGATCGTTTGGTTTTATCCCGTACCTGATGGTCTGACGCCTCAGGCCTGGCATATGTTCGCGATATTTGCCGCGACCATTGCCGCTATTCTTACTCAGCCGCTCCCTTCGGGGGCGGTGATGTTGGTTGCACTTTGTGTGGTTATTTTCACCAAAACATTACCAGAGGCAAAGGCGTTGTCAGGGTTTGCGTCCGGTACGGTATGGCTCATTTTCTGTGCCTACGTCTTGTCTCTGGGGTTTGTAACGTCAGGACTGGGGAAACGTATCGCGTATAAAATGTTATCGCTCTTTGGCGGTAGCAGCCTGGGTATCGCTTACTCACTGGGGGTTTCCGATCTGATTATGGCCCCGGCAATGCCGTCAGTAACCGCGCGGTCCGGGGGCATTATTTTTCCCATCACTCGTTCCATCAATGATGTATTGGGTTCCGCTCCAGGGGTTACTGGCAAGCGCATTGGCGATTTCTTAACCATGGTGTGCTTCCAGTTTACGCCGATTACCGGGGCGATTTTCCTCACCGGGATGGCGGCGAATCCGCTGGTAGCCAGTCTGGCTAAATCGTCATTGGGTATAGAGATAACCTGGGGCGGATGGTTTATTTCCGCAGTGGTCCCTGCGATGGTCTGTTTCTGCCTGATGCCACTTCTGGTTTACAAGTTATTGGATCCCGAGCTTAAGCGTACGCCAGAGGCAAAAGCGATGGGTAAGCAGGCGCTCGGTGAACTCGGTTCGATGAGCAGCAATGAGAAAAAGGTTGCGTTTGGGTTTGTGCTGGCGCTGGTTGGCTGGGGCACTAGCTTGATTACTGGATTGTCTGCCACATCTGTCGGACTGGGGCTGGCTGCTTATCTGTTCGCCTCGGGTGCCGTTAGCTGGAAAAGCCTGCTTAATGACCATGCGGCATGGGATACGGTAATCTGGTTTAGCGTCATAATTAGTCTGGCGACCGGACTTGCCGATCTGGGCTTTATTAAATGGATGACCGTAAAGCTAGGCAGCGGTATTCAAGGGTTTGGCGCGATCGAGTCCTTTATTGTCCTGGGGATCCTTTACATTTACGTCCATTATCTCTTTGCTACGGCTACCGGGCACGTGGCTGCGCTGTATGCCCCTTTCGCGGCCACGGCGATCGCTGCAGGTGCGCCGCCGATGATGGTCGCTATTTGCTTCGGTATCTTTAGTAACCTGATGTGGGGGAATACCGAGTATGGCGGCGGACCTGGCCCTATTTATTTTGCTCAGGGCTATTTTGAACGGCCGCGCTTTTACAAGATTAACCTCTGCGTGGTGACGGCAAATGTGATCATCATTTTTGCCGTGGGCATGCTGTGGTGGAAGCTGCTGGGGTACTATTAATCGACACGTTTATTCGGCCTGCAATGAACCTGGCTGTAGGCCGGATAGCGTATAAGCCGCCATCCGGCAATTTAAGTCAAAGCTGCGAAGCGCTTTCCAGAATGGGGGAAAAAGGTACATTCAACGACTGAAATGTGCCACAATAGTGGCTGTTTATACAGTACTTCAGGTTTTCTCATGGCACTAACGGCTGCGTTAAAAGCGCAAATCGCCGCCTGGTATAAGGCGCTTCAGGAACAGATCCCCGACTTTATCCCCCGTGCGCCGCAGCGGCAGATGATTGCTGACGTTGCGAAAACACTCTCCGGGGAAGAAGGGCGACATCTGGCGATTGAAGCGCCGACCGGGGTGGGGAAAACTCTGTCTTATCTGATTCCCGGTATTGCCATAGCGCGTGAAGAACAAAAAACGCTGGTGGTCAGTACCGCCAACGTCGCTTTGCAGGATCAGATCTACAGCAAAGATTTACCGCTGCTACGCAAAATTATTCCTGACCTGCGTTTTACCGCCGCGTTTGGTCGCGGACGCTATGTCTGTCCGCGTAACTTAGCGGCGCTGGCTAGTACCGAACCCAATCAGCAGGATCTACTGGCCTTTCTCGACGACGACCTGACGCCCAATAACCAGGAAGAACAAAAGCGCTGCGCCAGGCTAAAAGGCGATCTCGACAGCTACAAGTGGGACGGGCTGCGCGATCACACCGATATCGCTATCGACGACGGACTCTGGCAGCGTCTGAGCACTGATAAAGCCAGCTGTCTGAATCGTAACTGTCACTACTATCGTGAATGCCCTTTTTTTGTTGCCCGCAGGGAAATTCAGGAAGCCGAAGTGGTGGTTGCCAACCACGCGCTGGTGATGGCGGCCATGGAAAGCGAAGCCGTTTTGCCGGAGCCGAAAAACCTGCTATTGGTGCTTGATGAAGGCCACCATTTGCCCGACGTCGCGCGCGATGCGCTGGAGATGAGCGCAGAAATCAGCGCCCCCTGGTACCGACTGCAGTTGGATCTGTTTTGCAAATTAGTGGCTACCTGCCTGGAGCAGTTTCGGCCAAAAACCACGCCTCCGTTGGCGAATGCCGAGCGTCTGAATGGTCACTGTGAGGAACTGTATGAGCTGATTTCCTCGCTCAATAACATTCTTAATCTGTACATGCCCGCTACCCAGGAGGCGGAACACCGCTTCGCGATGGGGGAGCTACCTGCGGAAGTGATGGAGATTTGTCAGCGTCTGGCAAAACTAACGGAAATGCTGCGCGGTCTGGCCGAACTGTTCCTCAACGATCTCAGCGAAAAAACCGGCACTCACGATATTGTGCGTCTGCATCGGGTTATTTTGCAGATGAATCGGGCGCTGGGCATGTTTGAGGCACAAAGCAAATTGTGGCGGCTGGCATCGCTCGCGCAATCATCGGGCGCGCCGGTGAGTAAATGGGCGACGCGCGAGGTGCGTGACGGGCAGATCCACGTCTGGTTTCACTGCGTGGGGATCCGCGTGAGCGATCAGCTCGAACGACTGCTGTGGCGCAGCGTACCGCATATTATTGTCACTTCCGCCACGCTACGCTCGCTCAACAGCTTCTCGCGTCTGCAGGAAATGAGCGGCCTGAAGGAAAAAGCAGGGGACCGGTTTGTTGCGCTGGATTCACCGTTTAATCACGTTGAACAGGGCAGAATCGTCATTCCGCAGATGCGCTACGAACCGCTAATTGAAAATGAAGAGCAGCATATCGCGGAAATGGCCGCCTATTTCCGCGAACAGCTGGAAAGCAAGAAGCATCAGGGGATGTTGGTACTCTTTGCCAGCGGACGGGCGATGCAGCGTTTTCTGGAGCACGTTACCGATCTGCGCCTACTGTTGCTGGTTCAGGGCGACCAGCCGCGCTATCGTCTGGTGGATCTGCACCGCAAGCGGGTGACCAACGGCGAGCGTAGCGTGCTGGTTGGGCTGCAATCTTTTGCCGAAGGTCTGGACTTGAAAGGCGACCTGCTGACTCAGGTGCATATTCATAAAATTGCTTTTCCGCCTATCGACAGCCCGGTGGTGATCACCGAGGGCGAGTGGTTGAAAAGCCTGAACCGCTACCCCTTCGAGGTGCAGAGCCTGCCCGCGGCGTCGTTCAATTTGATCCAGCAGGTAGGGCGACTCATCCGTAGCCATAGTTGCTGGGGAGAAGTGGTTATTTATGATAAGCGTTTATTGACCAAAAACTATGGCAAGCGTTTACTGAATGCGTTACCCATATTTCCGATAGAGCAACCTGCTGTGCCAGACGTTATAGTAAAACCAAAAGAAAAAGCGAAACCCACACGCCGCCGTCGGCGTTAACGACGCGAGCAACAGGCAAGGAGTTAACGATGGATTACCGCAAAATCATTAAAGAGATTGGGCGAGGAAAAAATCACGCGCGTGACCTGGATAAGGATACTGCTCGCGGACTGTATACCCATATGATGAACGGCGACGTACCTGACCTTGAAATGGGCGGGGTACTGATTGCGCTACGTATTAAAGGCGAAGGCGAAGCGGAGATGCTGGGCTTTTACGAAGCGATGCAAAACCACACCATTCGCCTGACTCCGCCGGTAGCGAAACCCATGCCGATTGTCATTCCCAGTTATAATGGCGCGCGCAAGCAGGCGAATTTGACTCCGCTGCTGGCGATTTTACTGCATAAGCTCGGCTTTCCGGTGGTGGTACATGGCGTCAGCGAGGATCCAACCCGCGTGCTGACAGAAACCATTTTCGAGCTGATGGGAATTGCGCCGACGCTGCATGCCGGGCAGGCGCAGGCAAAGCTGGATGGTCATGAGCCGGTGTTTATCCCGGTGAGCGCGCTGTGTCCTCCGCTGGAGAAACAGCTGGCGATGCGCTGGCGAATGGGCGTGCGTAACAGTGCGCACACGCTGGCTAAATTAGCCACGCCGTTTGCTGAAGATGCCGCGCTGCGTCTTTCCAGCGTGTCCCACCCGGAATACGTTTCGCGCGTGGCGAAGTTCTTCGGCGATATCGGTGGGCGTGGCCTGTTGATGCACGGTACCGAGGGCGAAGTGTATGCCAACCCGCAGCGCTGCCCGCAGATAAGTCTGATAGATTCATCCGGTGTGCGAGTGTTACAGGACCGACAGAGCGAGATGCCTGATGAGCCGGTACCGCTACCGGTAGCAAAAGACCCGGAAACCACCGCGCGCTGGATTGAGCGTTGTCTGGCGGGCAGTGAGCCTGTTCCGGCATCGTTGAAAATCCAGATGGCCTGTTGCCTGGTGGCAACCGGTGAATCCGCCTCACTGGCTGAAGGACTTGCCCGCGTCGAGCAAAGTTTCTAATTAATTTGTTATCCCGACGGGCCATTTACCAGGCCTGTCGGTTCTCTCATTTTAACAACGTGAAATTTCTGCACGTTTATTGACCTCCTGAGCGCCGTGGCGCAGCATAGTTTGTTGAAAAATAAGAAACACAACAAACACGCGACACAACAGGAGATAACAATGAACAGTGGACATCGCTTCCATGTGCCAACACTGCACGCCTTTATCCAGGCCGTTTTTCATCAGATGGGAAGCAATGAGCAGGAGGCGCGGCTGGTGGCAGATCATCTGATAGCCTCTAACCTTGCTGGTCACGACTCCCACGGCATTGGCATGATCCCAAGCTATATTCGCTCATTCTCACAAGGGCACCTGCAGATCAACCGTCATGCCAAAGTGGTCAAAGATGCGGGAGCGGTGATAACGTTTGACGGCGACTGTGCGTTTGGTCAGGTGGCGGCGCACGAGGCAATCACGCATGGAATCGAAAAAGCGCGCCAGTACGGTATCGCCGCCGTGGCATTACATAATTCGCACCATATCGGACGCATTGGCTACTGGGCGGAACAATGTGCGGCGGCAGGTTTTGTTTCGGTGCACTTTGTGAATGTGGTAGGTATCCCGATGGTCGCACCGTTTCATGGCCGCGATAGCCGTTTTGGCACCAATCCCTTCTGCGTTGTGTTCCCGCGTAAAAATACTTTCCCGTTGTTGTTGGACTATGCGACCAGCGCCATCGCGTTTGGCAAAACCCGTGTGGCATGGCATAAGGGCGAACCGGTGGCACCTGGATGCCTGATTGACGCAAATGGAGTGCCCACGACCGATCCTGCCGTAATGCAGGTTTCTCCGCTGGGGTCGTTACTGACATTCGCCCAACATAAGGGTTATGCGCTGGCGGCGATGTGCGAAATTATGGGCGGGGCGCTTTCTGGCGGTAAAACAACACATGAAGAAAGTCTGCAGACCAGCGCGGATGCCATCATCAACTGCATGACGACCATCATTATAAATCCGCAACTGTTCGGCGCGCCGGACTGTGATAACCAGGTTGCGGCATTTGCTGAGTGGGTGAAAGCGTCTCCGCATGCTGAAGGTAACCCGATCCTGTTGCCAGGGGAGTGGGAGGTGAATACGCGTGAGGAACGGCTGGCGCAAGGTATTCCGCTGGATGCCGGGAGCTGGAAAGCGATTTGCGAGGCGGCGCTGCAAATAGGGATGCCAGACGTCGTGTTACAGGAGTTCCGTCAACGTCTGGAACACTAAGCAAAAAAAAGCCCGTCCAGTGGCGGACGGGCAAACAAAGGGTAACAAACAGGGTCAATGAGGGTTGGAGCATTGGGTCGTACAGGTAATTTCTCGGTTATTTATAGATAACCGCGGTGCCGCTCATTTTATCTTTGCCGATAGCGGAAGTAATGCTGTATCCCGTTGCGCCAGCAGCATTTGCTTTCTCAGCGAGTTTGGCTTCCAGGCCGTCCAGCGTAGTGGCGCCGTCAGCAGATACCACACCAATTTTGTTCATGTTTTGTGCCTGAGTAGAGGAAACCGGCTCGGCAGCGAAAACGCCAAATGACAGGGTAGACAGAGCGATGGCGGCAACAGCAAATTTGATATTTTTCATGATTAATTTCTCGCAGGGTTGTTCTGTTAGTCAGTGTTCTTTAAGAAGACGTTGTTTCGTCGATGTGAGAAGTATCACGTTTTTTTATGCGAGATAAAATCGAATAGAATTGACGGCATCAATCAAAAAAATTGAATGACAAATAACTTATTGAATATTAATAAATTCGAAAGAGGGATTTACAGTTCTTGTCATTGCGCTTTACAGAGACACCGACAACGGCACATTTTGCTACACAGAGTGCAAAAAAGCGTGCTCGTAAAGGAAATTGTATACGCTAAAGCTTTTGGTAAAGATAAGTCAACGTAGCTGGCTGTCTTTTGAACCTCTGCGATTATATCCTGAAAATGCCGCACTATGTGAATCTTTATCCTGTTGGCAAGTGATGCACAAGCGTACGCCTGGCACGGCCTCACGTCTGGCCTGAGGGATAGGATTGCCACATTCTTCGCATTCATACAGACTTTCCCCCGTCGGTAATTCACCGCGGGCGCGGGCTACAGCATCTTCAATAGTATTGTTGATCTGTTCGTTAACCGCGTCGTCATTTGCCCATCCGGATGCCATGCTTACCTCCTGCTGATGTCTACAGAATAAGTATAGCGAATGTGATGGCTGAAAAACGACCACGCGTTACCACTATCAGATTTCAGACCATTCGCGCAGCAGGTTATGGTAGAGATTGAGAAGCGAGAGGATCTCGCTACTCTCCCCATGACGTGTTTTCAGGGACTGGATGTTTTTATCCAGTTCAAAAAGCATGGCGCGATTTTTGTCGTCACGGATCATCGACTGGATCCACATAAATGACGCCACACGAACGCCTTGGGTCACCGGCGTGACGCAGTGCAGGCTGCTGGAAGGGTAAAGCACCAGATCGCCCGCCGGCAGCTTTACCGCATGCTGGCCGTAGGTATCATTGACCAACAACTCTCCTCCTTCATAATCATCAGGATTACTCAGGAATAAGGTGGCGGAAAGATCTGTGCGCATCCAGCCGTTTTCCGGATGGCTACGCACCGCGCCGTCAACGTGAAAACCGTAAGTCTCGTTGTCCTGGTAGCGATTAAACAGAGGTGTGGAGAGTGTTTTCGGTAATGCTGCGGCGAAGAATAGTGCGCTGCTATTCACCGCAGTTTGTACCGCCTGTTGTAAAGCGCCATAACGCGCACTTTGCGTATCCACCTGCTGGTTGTTTTTAACCTGTGCTCCCTGAGCGCCGGTGGTTGCACGGCCATCAACCCAGTCGGCAGCGTCCAACTGTTCGCGAAACCAGGCAACATCCTGAGCTGTCAGAACGCCGGGAATGTGGTACATCATCAGTGTTTCTCCTGAAAGTGGGGCTGACGCCCCACGTAAAAGATCAGAAATGCATATTTGCAGTGAGCAGGAAGGTTCTTGGCTCGCCCGGATGGTAACGGTATCCGCTCTTGTTAATGGAGGATACGTAATCGGTGTCGAACAGGTTATAGACGTTTAGCTGGAAATCGAGATTGCGATTCACGCGATAGCCCAGTTTGGCGTCGGCGACCCAGTAACCTTCAGTGTAGGATGGCGTACCGACCGCACCGTCGGAACCGCGATGCATGCTGCCCACGTAACGAGCGCCCGCGCCAACAGAGATATCATCGGTAGCCTGATACTGGTTCCACAGCGTGAACGCATGTTCAGGCGTATACGGCAGGGATGAAGACCCATCCTGAGCAACGTTTTTACCATTGTGGATGGTAGCGCGTTGCTGGGTGTAGCCACCAATAACCTGCCATGCGGGGGTGATGTTGCCTGCTACCGAGAGCTCGTAGCCTTCAACGCGTTTCTCTCCGTACTGGGAATATGTTCCGTCGTCGTTCTGCTCAACTTCGTTTTCAATATCCGTGCGGAAAATCGCGGCGGTTAACAGCAGGCGCTTATCCAGCACCTCCCATTTGGTGCCGATCTCGCTGGTTTTCGCTTTCTGCGGTTTGAAATCGGTACGGTTCGCACTGTTACCGCTGCCGCCCTGGGCAAGAGCAAAGTTGCTGCCGCCTGGCGGTTGCTGAGAAACGGCATAGTTGATGTACACGTTACCATTATCGGTCAGGTGATACAGCGCACCCGCTTTCCAGTTAACCAGATTGCCTGATTTGGCTGTATCCACAGTGGTGACCGGGGAACCTTTGACCACACCTGTCGGGCACGCGACAGCGCCACGCCCGGAGGCGCCGCAAGCGGTGGCGCTGTCATATTCAGTGCGGTAATTGTCGAGGCGAATACCACCGTTTAGCTCAAACTCACGGGTAACTTGTAGCGTATCAAAAGCGTATATACCGAAGGTATCGGTTTGTCCGTTAGCGTTGGCGCCGTTACGCGACAATCCGCCGATATTCACATTGCTGTCGGGATGATAGATATTCACCGGTGGTGGGGTGATCGGCGCCACGCCATAATTGGTTTGCGTTTCGCGCGTTAGCTCCACGCCGGTACTGATGTCGTGACCGATGGATCCCGTGTAAAACTTTGAGGTCAGATTAGTCTGGTTGGTGAGGATTTTATTGCTGACATCTTTGGTATTTGCCAGGCGTGACCAGGTCCAGGTATCGACACTACTGGTTGGTTGAGTGATGTTAGACGCGCCGCCCATCACCGCCGTCATCAGATAATCTTGTTTAATACGCGACCAACGGGTGGTGTTGCGAATAGTGGTGCTGTCGTTCAGGTCATGTTCAAAACGCATCGTTGCGGTATCGGTCGTCGAATCGTCGTAATCCGAGTTGGTGCCGTAGAAGTTATGCGTATCTACTTTTCCTGAATGATTCAGTGCAGAAGTCCCCGCGGATGGTGCGGAATACCCCGGCAGGCCAATGGTAGGGATACCGCCATCCGGCGTGTTGTGCTGGGTGACATGAAGATAGTTCAGGTACAGTCGGTTCTCAGTCCCTAAGCCAAAAGCGAGAGAGGGGGCCACACCATAACGTTCATTCTTAACATTATCGCGACCCGCATCATGGGTTTTTTCACCCATCAGGTTTAAACGTGCGGCGGTGGTCTCGCCGATGACCTGGTTAATGTCCAGCGTACCACGACGGAACCAGGCGCTACCGACGCTGGCTGACGCATCGATCCCGGAATCGGTGCGCGGCTGTTTGCTGATCATATTGATGGAACCCGTCGGCGCGCTACGTCCATAGTCGGTACCGGAAGGACCTTTGATCACTTCCACCTGTTCTGTATTGAAGGTGTCGCGCGTGACGCTGCCAATATCACGGACACCGTCGATATAAATACTGTTCGAGGTATCCGCACCACGCATGTAAACCGCGTCGCCTGTGCTGGAGTTTCCGTTCTCACCGGCAAAAAATGCGCCAACGCCCGGTACGTTTTTCAGCGCATCGGTCAGATTTGTTGCGCCTTGATCCTTAATCACCTGTTCAGAAATCACCGTCATGGTGCGGGTGGTATCCGCCACCGGGCGGGAGAATTTAGGATCGGCAGACTGCGTTGGGGCGTACAGCGAAGGTTTGGCCGCTTCAACGACCAGAGTGTCTTCTTGTTTTTTATCCTGATTGCCCGCGGCGACAGCCTGAGCTACCGGGGACAGGCCAATGCACAGACCGGCAAAAAAAGTCAGTGAGTGAAAACTACTGGACGGCAAGTTGCGATTTTTATCCATGTTAATGAGTGACTTATTATTGTTTGAGTAAACGGTTTCACTCGCGCGAAGGGACATCTCTATGGATGTTATACCCTGCAGGCCTCGCGGAAGTGGACTTGTAATTGATAATGATTTTGATAAGCATTACTAATCAGTGCGACGTTTTAGCATTCATTACTTCAAAAATAAATACATTTGTTTACATTGGATTCAAAATTACTACACGGTGATTACAATTCGCACCGGGAATGACGTGAATTGCGGACAGCTAACTGCATTCGGGATGAATGCAGTTGGGCTAAGGTGAGGGGGTTACTTATAGATAGTTGCGGTGCCGTACATCTGGTTTTTACCGCCCGCAGAATTGACGACAAAGCCTTTGGCGCCTTGCTCTTTCGCTTTCTCAGCCAGCTTGTCTTCGAGATCGCTCAGGTTAGAGGCGCCGGTAGCGAAAACTGTGCCGGAAGCCTGTAGCTGACCGATAGCAGGGCTGGTGTAGGGCTGTGCAGCAAAGGACGCAAATGTCATGCCGGTCAGGACGGTAGCGGCAAGTAATGTGAGGCATTTCTTCATAGTGATATCCTCTGAAAAACAACAGGTGTGCCTGATAAGTTTAGGTCGTCAGCACAGGACATTTACCGCAAAAAACTGGTGAAAACCTGTCTGTTTTTTGAACAACTGGCAAGGCATTAAACAGGCGTGAAAAATCAAATTTCCTTGTTGCATGTGTTTACCGCGTGGCGTTATGCGGGTATCTTACGCCGCTGTTAAAAGGAGAATGCTATGTCCGCCCAGAAACCGGGATTACACCCACGCAACCGCCACAACGGCCGTTATGATCTTGCGACTTTATGCCAGGTTACGCCCGAGCTGACGCAATTTCTCACCCTCACGCCCGGCGGCGAGCAGAGTGTTGATTTCGCGAATCCGCAGGCAGTGAAGGCGCTCAATAAAGCGCTGCTGGCGCATTTTTATGCGGTGAAACACTGGGATATTCCAGACGGTTTTCTGTGCCCGCCGGTTCCTGGTCGTGCAGACTATATCCACCATTTGGCCGATCTGTTAGGTGAAACCAATGGAACCATTCCGGCAAATGCGAGCGTACTGGACGTGGGAGTAGGGGCCAACTGTATTTATCCGCTGATCGGCGTGCATGAATACGGCTGGCGATTCACCGGGAGTGAGACCAGCAACGAAGCGTTTAACAGCGCTCAGGCGATCGTAAATGCCAATCCGGGGTTAACCCGTGCTATTCGCCTGCGTCGCCAGAAAGATGTTACGGCAATCTTCAACGGTATCATTCACAAAAATGAGCAGTATGAAGCCACATTGTGTAACCCGCCATTCCATGATTCTGCGGCCTCAGCCCGCGCCGGAAGCGAGCGCAAGCGCCGTAACCTGGGCCAGGATAAAGATGATGCGCTGAACTTTGGTGGACAGCAGCAGGAGCTGTGGTGTGAAGGCGGCGAAGTGGCGTTCATCAAAAAAATGATCGCCGAAAGCCAGGCCTTTGGACGTCAGGTGATGTGGTTCACCACGCTGGTTTCGCGCGGTGAGAATTTGCCGCCGTTGTACCATGCATTAACGGATGCGGGCGCGGTGAAAGTCGTCAAGAAAGAGATGGCCCAGGGGCAAAAGCAGAGCCGCTTTATTGCCTGGACCTTTATGGATAACGATCAGCGCCGACGTTTTATGGCGCGTAAACGCTAAAGCGTGGGCTCGGTTGGCGGCAGCGGTTCGCTTGCCGTCGATACAGGGCCATTCACCGGTGCAGGCAAGACCTGATACGTTTGTACCGGGGCGCGTATGTTGGCCAAATCGAAGTATTTCTTCACCTGACTGTCGAGGGCAAAACGTACCGTCCACTGCTTCAGCGGTAAAGTAGTAAACGAGACCCTGAGCGTGAAAGCCGTATTGGTTAATCCCACGATCCCGGCAAACGACGGCTCGCCGATAATAAGACCGCGGATATCTTCTTTTTCCATCACCGCAGCAACCGCGTCTTTCAACGCTTGATTCGCTTTATCCGCATCCTCATGACGGTCTACGTCGTAATTGGCGACGACCGATCCAATTCCACGCACAAAGTTGGCGAAGGTCGTTATCGATGACCAGGGAATGATATGGTACGCCCCGGTGTCTTGACGCACACCCACAGAGCGGATGGACATTCGTTCAACCGTGCCGGTGAGTGGGCCGATGGTCACCAGGTCGCCGGTGTTCATACCATTTTCGAACTGAATAAAGATCCCGGTAATAATATCTTTTACCAGCGTTTGCGAGCCGAAAGAGATAGCCAGCCCCAACGCCCCGGCCCCGGCCAGTAAGGGGGCGATATTGACGCCAATTTCAGACAGCACAATCATGATGGTGATCGTGCTGATTATTACCGCCAGCGCATTGCGAAACAGCGTCAGCAAAGTGCGGGTTCTGGCGCTGGGTAGCGGGCGGCCATGAATATCGGAAGCCAGACGATTTTCAATCAGGCTGGCAAGGATCGTCCAGCCGATGGCGGAGAAGAATAAAATCAGCGCGATACGGATCAGAATATCCACCGTTTTTTCTCCTGCGCCGTAATGCAGCCAGTTCCAGAAGTCGAACAGTCCCCAGGCATTCAATAGCAGCATCACCGCAACGCACACCGTCAGGATCCTGGCCACGCTTAACGCCGTCGACAGCCAGCCATTCAGTCGTTTTTGTAATTCCGGATAGCTGCGCTGGGTGTGTGGCGAAAGGGTAATGGTCTTGGCTATCCAGCGGGAAAACATGCCGGATACAAAGGCAGCAATCCCGATAATCACGAGGCTGCGCAGCGTAGCGCCCATCATGAATTTCAGGCTGTTGCCAGGATCAAACAGCGAGAAGAAAAACAGCACAATGAAGTAGGCGCTGGCCAGCCAATGCCATACCAACGCAAAAGCGCGGATAAACAGGCTGAAGAAAGCTAACGATCTTTCCGCCAGATTCTGTAAATGCTGTGTTATCTCTTTCTTGTTTCTGAAAATCAGGTACAGCGCCCATAGCGTAATACACAGCATGATGATGACGTTTGCCATCGCGCCGACCTGCACGTTGACCTGATTGGAGATAATGGGAACGGCAACGATCAGTCCGTAACCAATCAGACTGCTCAACGAACTCAAACGGCGATTCCAGTAGCGAGCACCAGCATCCTGAATGTTAAACGGGCGCAGTTCGGCCACCGTTGGGCAAAATATCAGACGTAGAATGGCTTTGAAGAATTCAATCAGGGCAAAGGCATTGAGAAACAGGCTTTGCTGAAAGGCGATCGTGCGACTGCCGGCGTTCATTCGGTCGCTCAGTATTTGCCCGACAAACAATGTCAGCGCCAGCAGAAGCAAATCGATAATGAATGCGCCGATTATCATTGCCGGAAGCTGGAGCCAGTTGCTGCGTTCACGGTTTTTCCGTCGTGCCCATTGCCCCATTTTGCGATACAGCGGAAGCGCGCACAGGCGAATCAACCAGAAAAAACCGAACACTGACGCCGCCAGCATTAAAAAATGGGTCAGGGCATTGGTGAAAGTTTGTGGGTTAAAACTCTTATGCGGTGCGTCGGTAATATTACGGTAAAGTTGGGCAAAGCGGCTGGAGAGCGCCTCACCGTAGTGCCGTGTGACATCCGTGACGTTTTCCAGCACCGTTTTTTCTTCTGTTAATGTGGGTGGAACAATGGTTGGCACCGGCTCGGCAGGGGGCGCTGTCGCCACTTTGCGTAACTGATCGATCAGTTCCTGACGTGAGGCGTCATTTTCCAGCACATCCGCCAGTGCGCCGTAGGCCGCTTTCTTCTGTTCAACATCCGGCTCTTTCGTTGGCGCGGTTTGTGCGTTGGTTGACGTTGGCGAGGTGACGCCAGGTATCGTCACCGCCTGAGCCGGAATACTCAGCAGACAAACAAAGATGAACAGGATCCAGCGCATGACTCCTCCCATGAGAAAATAAATTCAAAAGGATAAGTATAGATGTCAGGGCGGGGGAGAAATGAAATGAGAGGATTCTGGTGAAAAACCTCCCTTCGGGCGAAGGGAGGCTGAACTATCAGGAAACGTGCTGCAAAAATTCCTGTAAGCGTTGGCTGGGCGGATTTTCAATCAGGGCCTGCGGATTACCGTCTTCGGCAATACGTCCCTTATCAATGAAAATCAGGCGTGAAGCCACTTTTTCGGCAAAGCCGATTTCGTGGGTTACAATCACCATGGTCATCCCTTCTTCCGCCAGATCCTGCATAACTTTCAGAACTTCATGACGCAGTTCCGGGTCCAGCGCTGAGGTTGGCTCATCAAACAGCATCATTTTCGGCTTCACCGCCAGCGCACGGGCGATAGCCACACGCTGTTGTTGACCACCGGACAGTTCAGAAGGGTAGTGATGCGCACGCTCAGCCAGACCCACTTTCGCCAGCAGCTCTTTAGCCAGTTTCTCAGCCTGCTCTTTATTCGCCCCGCGTACGCGCTGCGGTCCGAACATGACGTTTTCCAGCGCCGTCAGATGCGGGAACAGATAGAACTGCTGAAACACCATCCCGGCTTCCTGGCGGATTAACCGCTCGTCTACCTTCGGATCGTTTACTTTCAGACCATCGACGATCAAATCGCCGGAGGTGATTTCTTCCAGTTTGTTAATACAGCGCAGCAGGGTAGATTTACCGGACCCGGACGGACCGATAATCACCACCACTTCGCCCTGCTGAATGTTCAGGTCAATATTGTGCAGCACCTGAGTTGGACCAAAGTGCTTAGAAACGTTTTTAAATTCAATCACAGGATTTTCATCCTTCTTTCCAGACGACGCAGAATGAAGCTCAGCACCAGCGTAATGATCAGATAGAACACCGCAACGGCGCTCCAGATTTCCAGTGCGCGGAAGTTACCGGCAATGATTTCCTGGCCCTGACGGGTCAGTTCAGCGACGCCAATGACAATAAACAGCGAGGTATCTTTTATGCTGATTATCCACTGGTTACCCAGCGGTGGCAGCATACGACGCAGCGCGAGAGGCAAAATTACGTGGCGGATAGTCTCTGTGCGTGAAAGTCCAAGCGCCAGTCCGGCTTCGCTGAATCCTTTATGGATTGAGAGCACCGCACCGCGGGTGATTTCCGCAATATAGGCCCCGGAGTTGATCATGATGGTGACAACGGCGGCGCTAAAGGGATCAATGCGTAAATCGTTAAATGCCATTGGCAGGGCGAAGTAAATAAACATCACCTGCACAACGATTGGCGTACCGCGAATGACTTCGATAAACACCAGCGCTACGTGGTTGGCTATCCAACCGCCGAAAGTACGTGCAAACCCCGCTGCAAGCCCGATTACCAGACCGCCAGCCAGACCGAGGACCGAAATCCACAGGGTCATTTTGGCGCCTTCAATCAAAAGCGGGATGGCGGGCCAGATGGCACTCCAGTCAAACTGCATATGTCGTTCCTGTTACCGTGGTGTAAATATACAAATGCCTGTTTTACCGGATTCACCGTGTGGTTATTCGGCCTACAGGTCTCAAAAATCCCGGCGTAAGCCCGGTAAGCATCGCGCTACCGGGCAACGCTGCCGGTTATTATTTAGGTTCAGTACCGAACCATTTTTTGTAGATTTCGTTATACGTGCCGTTCTCTTTCAGCGTTTTCAGCGCGCCGTTCACTTTCTCGCGCAGTTCATCGCTGCCTTTCGGGAAGGCGATACCGTACTGCTGGGCTTCCAGGGATTCACCTACGGCTTTGAACTGGCCGTTACCCGCAGTTTTGATGAAGTAAAGAATGTTTGGCGTGTCGTGCAGCACGGCGTCTGCGCGGTTGGTGCCCAGTTCCATATACGCGTTATCGATATTCGGGAACTGACGCAGGTCTTTGGTTTTGATGTTAGCTTTTGCGTAATCAACGGAACCGGTGCCGCTCTTCACAGCGACGACTTTACCATCCAGATCTTTCACGCTTTTCACGTCGTTATTATTCGCTTTGACCATCACTAACAGACCGCTTTTGTAGTAGCCGTCAGAGAAGTCGATCGCTTTTTTACGCTCATCAGTGATGGTGATACCCGCCAGTGCCAGGTCGATATTTTTGGTTTGCAGAGCCGGGATGATGCCGCTGAAATCCATTGGTTTCAGTTCATAATCCAGCTTCAGTTCTTTGGCCACGGCAGCCCACAGATCCACATCAAAACCAACGTATTTGTCACCCTGTTTGAATTCGAACGGTACAAACGCGGTGTCGGTTGCGACAACCAGTTTCTTATCTGCGGCATGGGAGGACACCGCAAAAGCCAGGGTAAGTGCAGCCAGTGAAACTTTTAATACAGACTTCATAGGATTTCCTTTTATATCCACGGGGCGATCCCCTGCGAGAACATATGGCTTAATGAAAAAATCGTGCCAATTTTGCAACTCATTGTTTTAACAAGAGGGTGTCTTGTTTCTCTGCACAATAAGTAGGGCAAAGCGGGCGATCTGCACTATTTTGGGGCACTCATTTGGTGCGTACCTGACACGGTGCAAACGGTATGACTATTTAGCGTAAAAATTGTTGATAAAACAATCTTTCGTTAACGATTGTGTGAGGTGATTATTACAATTAATTTACTTTGGAGTGACGAATGATCAAAGTTATGCACCATAGAAGTGCAAAACCCCCGCCAGGGCGAGGGTTATATAGGTAATTCTTATGTCTGCTGTTATTCAATATTGGCTTCGATAAACCACAGGAATTTGTCGAGATCGCGTGACGCGGCGGTGAAGATATCTGCAGTATCTTCGTCTTTAGCTTCGCTAATGGCTTTACGTACGCTATTCGCGACGACGGCATAACGATCGGCCAGCTCTTTTAAGTGGTCCTGCACGCTATGGATATCTAGCGGGTAGCTTTTCAGAGGCGTTTTGCTGTTAATCACTTGGGTTGTACCCAGTGCGACTCCGCCCAACTGTACGGCGCGCTCAGCCATGGTGTCGAGGTGATCGGTCAGGGCTGTGCGGAAGCCATCCAGCATTTCATGTACGGCAATAAAGTTGGTGCCGCGCATGTTCCAGTGAGCCTGTTTGGTGATCAACGACAGGTCGATGAACTGGATCACTTGCTGATTCAGCAGCTCTACGGTCGCTTTCTTTTCGCTATCTGTCACATCGTTGCGGGTATATAGGAGGGCAGATGCTTTTGTTTTTACCAATTTTGCGGTACTCATATTTTCATATCCTCTTGATATTTATGTCCCAGCTCTTCAACGGGATTAAGTATAGCGCTAAATTTGGATTTGTTTTTCCGATCTTGCCTATCACTTTAATAGCGAAGAGAGAGGTTGGTATAAAATAATTAATGAAATCATAGTGATATGATGGTTGTTGCCGGGGCGATGTTATTTTTATGTTAATGTAAAAAGTAAAAGAAATATGCGGATGAGAAAAATATATTTATTAGAATAATTATCACGCAGATTTACAATTGGATATTCTGCATGATTATGCAAACCATGCAGAATATTAAGTGGTTAATTCACGTCAACTTGCTTAATTTGCGGTTCTTTGCGAATAGTGAGCGTAGACCCCATTGATGCGACGATAATGGCGCCCAAAGCGAGCGTCTGGATAAGCGTCAGCGTTTCACCGAGGAAGATCATTCCGGAAACCGCTGCCAGTGCGGGCTCCATGCTCATCAGCGTCCCAAAAGTACGGGTTGGCAGCCGCGTCAATGCAATCATCTCCAGCGAGTAGGGAAGCGCAGTGGAGAGGACCGCAATGGCGAGGCCTAACGGCAGAATGGACCAGTGCCACAGGGCATCTCCAGCCTGGATCGCGCCGATGGGGACAAAAACCAGCGCCGCAATTAATGACCCAACCGCAACGGTCGCCGGACCATGTTCCGCGCCTGCACGCTGCCCGGTAAGAATATAGATTGCCCAACAGGCGCCAGCCCCCAGCGCCAGCGCGGCGCCGGTTAAATCCACGTGAGAAACGTCCTGACCTAACGGCAGCAGGAACCACAGCCCGAGAACAGCCAGTGCAACCCAGATGAAATCCACCGGACGCCGGGATGAAAACAGCGCTACCGCGAGCGGACCGGTAAACTCCAGCGCCACGGCAATTCCCAATGGCACGGTCTGGATTGACAGGTAGAAGAGATAGTTCATCCCGCCCAGAGACAGGCCATAAAACAGCAGGGGCAGGCGCTGTTCTTTGGCGAATCGCAAACGCCAGGGTTTAAAGAAGGCGATAAGGATGAGGGTGCCCAACGCAAGGCGCAACGCGGTAACGCCCGGCGCGCCAACGAGCGGGAACAGCGATTTCGCCAGAGATGCTCCGCTTTGAATGGATGACATAGCAATGAGCAAAACCAAAATAGGCAACCAGACTGGCGCTTTACGTGACGACCCCGGCATCCTTTCTCCTGTCAATGATGATTACACGCCTTCATCTGCGCGACGTTGCAGTTTTGCTACGACACGGATGACTTTATGTATAGAAAAGTAAAACAGCGAGTGTAATGGAAATACGCATCGCTGGTTGACTATTCGTTGAAAAAAAAATTGCTCAGTTCCGTACAATGGCATGAAAATGATGGATTAATAATCTGTGTGATTAGGATTAATCTGGATGAATGTGCCATATTGTGCGCGCAATAATGGCATTTTACGTTAGAAAAGTGATGTTAATTGAAAGAGATAGCGGGTTTCTGAAATGTTCTGTTACATGAAAGACCCCGTTAGACATCGCGAATCGCAAAGAGTTTCCCATCAATTTTTGGTATATTTAAAACTTAAGATTTACTTGAAGCACATTTGAGGTGGTTATGAAAAAAATTGCATGTCTTTCAGCACTGGCCGCTGTTCTGGCTTTCTCCGCAGGTACTGCAGTAGCTGCTACTTCTACCGTTACCGGTGGTTACGCTCAGAGCGATGCTCAGGGCGCAGCGAACAAAATGAACGGTTTCAACCTGAAGTATCGCTACGAGCAGGACAACAACCCGCTGGGTGTTATCGGTTCCTTCACTTACACTGAAAAAGATCGTACCGATGCTTCTGGCGACTACAACAAAACCCAGTACTACGGCATCACTGCTGGTCCGGCTTACCGTCTGAACGACTGGGCAAGCATCTACGGTGTAGTGGGTGTTGGTTACGGTAAATTCCAGAACGCAGCATCCCCGGCTGACAACCACACCACCAGCGACTACGGTTTCTCTTACGGTGCTGGTCTGCAGTTCAACCCGATCGAAAACGTTGCTCTGGACTTCTCCTACGAGCAGAGCCGTATTCGTAGCGTTGACGTTGGCACCTGGATCGCTGGCGTGGGTTACCGCTTCTAATCACTCCGGTGATATGAAAAATCCGCCTTTTAGGGCGGATTTTTTTTGCGTGTAATTTAGAGATTAACGAGATTTGGTCTCAAAGATATCGGTACCAAGATGGTTGTAATCCACCTTCTGCAGTTTGAAGTTGGTGATGTACACCGGGCCGGCCTTTTTCTCTGAAATAAAGCGGTAGCTGTTGGTAATTTCCTTTGCGCTTATCCCTGTCCACTGTGAGAAAAAACTGAGGAAATCATTCGCAGAGCGACGGGCTTTAATCACCCGATGCGCTTTATCATCGCTCGACAGCACCATGAAAGGCACCTGGAAATTCTGCTGGAACTGATCGTCATGCGCCAGGTACTGCACCTCTTTTCCTCGCTCTTTAAACGCGAGGCCATGATCGGAAAAATAGACCATCGAGAAGCTGGTACCGCTGTTACGTAGCTGATCGTATAGCTGACGCAGCAGGTCATCCGTCTGCGTCATAGTGTACAGGTAGCAGGATGTCTCTTTTGACTGGACGAAGGTCTCGTATTTACCCTGCGTACGGTCGCAGGCCTGTGGATGTGAGCCCATTAAATGCAGCACGATGAGCTGTGGCTGGGTGCGCTCGGTTGCCAGCACCTGGGCGGTCATCTTCAACAGCGCTTCGTCACGGGTGTTTTTATCCGCTTCGAAATCACCGCTTTTGAGAAACTGAACTTCATCAGCGCGTTTCGCGATGCTGGCGATGGCCGTATCGTATTCACCAATCTGTCCCTGATTGGAAAACCACCACGTCTGGAATCCCGCTCGGTTGGCCAGGGTGACAAAGTTATCCTGGAACTGGGGCTTATTGTCGACCACCCGATTCAGCGTCAGGCCGAGTGATTTTTGCGTCGAACCGCTTGCCGCAATGTAATCCGCGAAGATGTAGCCGTTAACGGAGCTGGCAAACGGGGTGTTATCCCAGTGGCCGCCAAACGCGCCTAACGCATCGCGGCGGGCGCTTTCGCCGATCACCACGACGTAGGTGTGATACTTCGGCTTGACGGCGGTTACCGTCCAGCTGTCTTTTACGCTCGACAGTTTCGCCATACGCTCTTGTTCATCGAGCACTTCGTTGTTATTGACGATAACGTCCTTGGCAAAGCGGAAAACCGGATAGCCAGTATCTTTCAGCTTGAACACGCCGCCCCAGGCCAGGTTTTGCATCGGGGTAACAAAGAATGCGACAACGCTGAACAGCAAACAAACGCTGTCGAACTTGTTCCAGCCACGCTGCTGTACATCTTTTTTACGGCGTACGGCGATAACGCCGAGGGCGAAAATAAATACCCCAACCAGATAACTGTACCAGGGGAAGATGGTCAGTATTTCAGTAGACTCTTCCATATTGGTTGAGTGCAGCGCCAGCAAAGTATTGAAGTTCGGCGCACCATAAGCCTGGCCGAACGGAAAGTACATTGCCGCAATGAGTGAGCAAATGCCAATCAGTGCTTTCTGCACGCGCGGCGCGCTACGCCACAGCAGCATCAATATACAGGTGAAAGCAACGCTATAGAGCAGGCTAAGCGGATAGCCCAGCGCAAGGTTGATCAGCAGAGACTGTAAGAAATAGAGGCCAGTCCACGGACTAATTGCCCGGCTACGAGCAATGATTGAATCTTTGAGGGTTAAATTCATATGCCACTGTTACAAAAACGCCATGTGCTTACCCTGGCGCTAAGGGTCATTGCCTGCCTGAGAGAGCGAGAAGAGGGATAGGGTCCGCATCCGCGAGCCGCAATATACGCAGGGCTGCGAAAAGATAGAGTGTGCGCAGGAGAAGGTCAACTACTACAAAGAAATTGTTTTGCGAGGGACGTGGCAAAACTGACAAAAAGAAGGGTTATTGGCAGGAAAACGATAGCCGTATCCGAGTTACGGCAGGAAAAGAAGCGGCGTACCGCGACGCCGCATTATTTTTCTGAAGGTTTATCCTGCTCTGGTTTGCTGTTAATCATGTCGCACAGCATAGAGATAAGCATTAACCGTACTTTAAAGGGAGAGTGGCTAAACACGCGTATACACCTCTTAAATTCATTCATATAAACCTCCTGACTTCACGATCCCATCAGTCCTTGAGGGATGTCTTTATTATATACAGATATAGCACAGGCTATATTATATAGCTATTGCTAAAACGTTAATTTTTTGTGCCCACGCAACTCTGGTTTACAATGAGCGCTCTCTAATCAGATGCCGTTAACGCGTCACAGGAACGAGGAAGCATAATGAGTCGTCGCGCAGGTACGCCAACAACAAAAAAAGTGACGCAATTGGTGAATGTCGAAGAACACGTTGAAGGATTTCGTCAGGTCCGGGAGGCACATCGCCGTGAGCTGATTGATGACTACGTAGAGCTGATTTCCGATCTCATTATTGAGGTTGGTGAAGCGCGCCAGGTAGATATGGCCGCGCGGCTTGGGGTTTCCCAGCCGACGGTTGCTAAAATGCTTAAGCGTCTTGCTTCAGTCGGATTGATTGAAATGATCCCCTGGCGAGGCGTGTTTTTAACCGCAGAAGGTGAGCGACTGGCTCAGGAGAGTCGGGAGCGTCATCAGATTGTAGAGAATTTCCTGTTGATGTTAGGTATCAGCCCGGAAATTGCCCGTCGCGACGCTGAGGGAATGGAGCACCACGTCAGTAAGGAAACGCTGGAAGCTTTTAGCCGGTTTACGCAACAGCAAGGAACAGGCTCTGAATGAGTTTTCCTTTATTACGCGCCTTACAGCGCGATCGTTTTTTTCAGTTGTTAATCATCGTCGGGATTGTACTAAGCCTGTTTACGCCATTTGCGCCCCGGTCGTGGCCGGGGGCGATTGACTGGCACACGATTATCACGCTTAGCGGGCTGATGTTACTGACCAAAGGGGTGGAGCTAAGCGGTTACTTCGATGTGTTAGGGCGCAAGATGACCCGCCGCTTCAATACTGAACGCCAATTGGCGATATTTATGGTGCTGGCGGCGGCGCTGCTGTCGACGTTTCTGACCAACGATGTTGCGCTGTTTATTGTGGTTCCGCTGACCATCACCCTGAAAAAATTGTGCGCCATTCCGGTGAATCGCCTGATTATCTTTGAGGCGCTGGCGGTAAACGCCGGATCGTTACTCACGCCAATAGGCAATCCACAAAACATTCTGATGTGGGGACGCTCAGGCTTATCGTTTAGCGCGTTTATCTGGCAAATGGCACCGCTTGCGGGGGCCATGATGCTGACGCTGGTGGTGCTGTGCTGGTTCAGTTTCCCACACAAAGCCTTGCACTATCATACCGGTACGCGCGCGCCTGACTGGCAACCGCGCCTGGTGTGGGGCTGTCTTGCGTTGTATATCATCTTCCTGACGGCACTGGAGTTAAAACATGGGCTGTGGGGCCTGGCGGTTGTGGCGGCAGGTTTCATGGTGCTGGCTCGCCGCGTGATCCTCAGCGTGGACTGGACGTTGCTGTTGGTGTTTATGGCGATGTTCATTGATGTGCATTTGCTGACGCAGCTCCCGGCCTTACAGGGGATGACCCATCAGATTGGCATCCTCTCAGCGCCGGGGCTTTGGTTGACCGCCATTGGCCTCTCGCAGTTTATCAGTAATGTTCCCAGTACGATTTTGCTGCTGAACTACGTCCCGCCAACGCTGCTGTTAGCCTGGGCGGTCAATGTGGGCGGCTTTGGGCTGTTGCCGGGGTCGCTGGCGAATCTTATTGCTTTACGGATGGCAAACGACCGACGGATCTGGTGGCGTTTTCATTGGTATTCGGTGCCGATGCTGATATGGGCGGCGCTGGTGGGATATGGTTTGTTGTTACTAATGTAATAGCGGCATTGAGGCAATAAAAAGGCGGATGAATTATCCGCCTTTTTCGTGTCAGGTATGTGCTTAGTTCAGACGAACCGGCATACCTGAACGGTTCTGAACCGCCTGCTCAACGACGGCCTGATCGACGTCAGACTGACCGGTGATGCTGGTAATGCTCTTGTTCAGCGTAATCGGTACGATTTCCCCGCCCTCAAACTGTGCTTCAGTGGTAGACAGTGGGTTATGTACCTCGATGTAACGGCTGCCGTCTGGTTCGGTAGTGGCTTTTACCGGCTCATCGATAAACTGTACGCGGGTGCCGACTGGTACATTTTCAAACAGGAATTTGATGTCATCGTTACGCAGACGCACGCAACCGTGGCTGACGCGTAAGCCGACGCCGAAGTTAGCATTGGTGCCGTGGATGGCATACAGACGA
Organism: Citrobacter sp. Ce104; assembly: GCF_030334595.1. Lineage (NCBI taxonomy): Bacteria > Pseudomonadati > Pseudomonadota > Gammaproteobacteria > Enterobacterales > Enterobacteriaceae > Citrobacter > Citrobacter sp. Ce104. The sequence continues at coordinate 231,026 of NZ_JAOWDP010000064.1, read as the reverse complement.
CCAATATACAGCGCGTACAGACCCATCGGGTTATCCGGACCTGCTGGAACAACGGCTGGCAGCGGTTCACCCGCAGCGCGGTATTCCGCATGCATTTTCGCCGTTGGCGTCCAGGTTGGACCCGCTTTTTTACGTTCTACTTTAGTAGTCCAGTTGATTGGCGTGTCTTTGCCCAACTGGCCGATACCAATCGGCAGAACAATAACGGTGTTGGTGCCTTTCGGGTAATAGTACAGGCGCATTTCAGCGCTGTTGATAACAATACCTTCATGCACGGTATCCGGCAGGATCAACTGCTGAGGAATGTTCAGCACCGTGCCGCCTTTCGGCAGGAAGGTATCCACGCCCGGGTTGGCTTCCAGCATGTTAGACAGACCCATCTGATACTCCGCCGCAAAATATTCCAGCGGTTGGGTGTTGCCTTCAGGAATCGTGATGACCTGGTTTTGCCCAATTAAACGGCTGCCATCGGTAGGCAGCGGGTACGTGACGGCAGAAGCTGTGTTACAAAAACCAACTATTGCGAGTGCCGCCGCGAAAAGCGTTGTTAATTTCATATTCATGTTCATGTATGCGAGATTCAGTGCCAGGCAGGCTAGTGGGTTGAGATTTATGTAGTGTTGGGCACGCATTATATGTGCAATCTGAGCAACAAGGAATTCGGATGTGTACTAAATCACATTTTTTTCCTTTTACTCTCATTTTAGCCCTTCAGCATCAGGGGGCGATCTTATTGCAGACTTATGGCATAATAAGCGGTTTGTCACATATTTCTTTCTCTTTCAGGATACGCCAGTGTTAGTTTCCAGCAACGTCACCATGCAGTTCGGCAGTAAGCCGCTGTTTGAAAATATTTCCGTCAAATTTGGCGGCGGCAACCGTTACGGCCTGATTGGCGCGAACGGTAGCGGTAAATCTACTTTTATGAAAATTCTCGGCGGCGACCTCGAACCGACGCTGGGCAACGTTTCCCTCGATCCGAACGAGCGCATCGGTAAGCTGCGTCAGGATCAGTTCGCCTTTGAAGAGTTCACCGTGCTTGACACCGTGATCATGGGTCACGGCGAACTGTGGGAAGTGAAGCAGGAGCGCGATCGCATTTACGCCCTGGCTGAGATGAGCGAAGAAGATGGCTACAAAGTTGCTGACCTTGAAGTTCAGTACGGCGAAATGGACGGCTACTCTGCGGAAGCGCGTGCGGGTGAACTGCTGCTGGGCGTCGGTATTCCGGTAGAACAGCATTACGGCCCGATGAGCGAAGTCGCGCCCGGCTGGAAGCTGCGTGTGCTTCTGGCGCAGGCGCTGTTCTCTAACCCGGACATTCTGCTGCTCGACGAACCAACGAACAACCTGGATATCGACACCATCCGCTGGCTGGAGCAGACGCTGAACGAGCGTGACAGCACCATGATCATCATTTCGCACGACCGTCACTTCCTGAACATGGTCTGCACGCACATGGCGGATCTGGACTACGGTGAACTGCGCGTTTATCCGGGTAACTACGACGAATACATGACGGCGGCAACCCAGGCGCGTGAACGTCTGCTGGCTGATAACGCCAAGAAGAAAGCACAGATTGCCGATCTGCAATCCTTCGTCAGCCGCTTTAGCGCCAACGCGTCTAAATCTCGACAGGCGACTTCTCGTGCGCGTCAGATTGATAAGATTAAGCTCGACGAAGTGAAAGCGTCCAGCCGTCAGAACCCGTTCATTCGCTTCGAACAGGATAAGAAACTGTTCCGTAACGCGCTGGAAGTGGAAGCGCTGGCGAAAGGTTTTGATGAAGGCCCGCTGTTTAAAAACTTCAACCTGCTGCTGGAAGTGGGGGAGAAGGTTGCCATCATTGGCGCCAACGGCGTGGGTAAATCCACCATGCTGAAAACGTTAGTTGGCGATTTGCAGCCGGACAACGGTACCGTTAAGTGGTCTGAAAACGCCCAGGTCGGTTACTACGCGCAGGATCATGAATACGAGTTCGAAAACGATCTGACCGTTTTCGAATGGATGAGCCAGTGGAAACAAGAAGGCGATGATGAGCAGGTTGTGCGCAGCTTCCTTGGCCGTCTGCTGTTCAGCCAGGACGATATCAAGAAACCTGCGAAAGTGCTCTCCGGTGGTGAAAAAGGCCGCATGCTGTTCGGTAAACTGATGATGCAGAAACCGAATATCCTGGTCATGGATGAACCAACCAACCACCTGGATATGGAATCTATCGAGTCGCTGAATATGGCGCTGGAAATGTACCAGGGCACGCTGATCTTCGTTTCTCACGACCGTGAGTTTGTCAGCTCGCTGGCCACCCGCGTGATTGAAATTACGCCGGAACGCGTGATCGACTTCACCGGTAACTACGAAGATTATCTGCGTAGTAAAGGCGTCGAATAATTTTCCCGCCGTCTTTCGCGTTACAGGTGTGTTGGCTACACCTGTAACGCGAGATTCTTAGGGAAAAGGGTATAAGTTACAGATTAAATAATCCCCAACGCGCGTTTACCGTGGATATTCAAATCCTCCAGCGTGAAGCGTCCTTCCCAGTTAGTTTCATAATCCTCACGCGGGAAATCACCCGGCGACGCGCCTTTTTCCAGTGCGGCTTTCACTTTGTGGGCATAAGCCAGATTCTTTTCGCACATTGGTGCGGCAGGAATGTACATCACGTTGCCCCAGCCCTGCTGATTTTCTACCGGGGCGACGGAGTGAATCACGTCGCAATGCCACCAGACGGAGTCTCCGGCGTTCAGTTGCGGAATGCTGGTTAACGCCTCAATCAGTAGCGGATGCCATTGTGTGGAAATCGGCAGGACTCTGCCGGGCGCGACGCCGCAAAGTTCATCTTCCGGCACATCATCAAGCAATGGGCGTAACAGCACATATGCCATCGCTTCAGGAATAGGGACCACGTGCAGCAATCCCTGACCCGGCAGCATATCGGACAGTGCAGTCCAGCCCTGGAAGGTACGGAAGACCGAACATTTGGTGGTGTTATCCACCGTGTACTCTTCTACCTCGGTGCGATGCGCCGCCTGCCATGGATCATAATCTTCCAGCTTACCATTGAAAACATTAGCAAAGACCTGCTGATACGCCGGAAGAAGCCAGCGCTCCAGCGCGCCGGAATCCGTATGCGCACCCAGCCCTTTGGACGTCGTTCCCGGCGGGCGACGGCGTATCCGGTCAGGGTAGATAACGCTGACATCCGGGTTAAACCATTGCTTACCTGCGCTTGAAAATGTCCAAAGACGATTAAGGAAAGACTGTGCATTGGCCATTTCTTCACTCTGACGGGCCTGCATCTGCGCCTGGGACCAGTAGATGGGGTAGATTTCAGGCCGCGATGCGCTCAGGGTACCAAAGAAATTATCGCCCGGTCCTTTATAGACATCGTCAAAATGGTTGCGGTCCAGATAGTCCAGCATTGACCGATCCCAATCGAGGGCCTGTTCTCGAGGGAAATGGCCTTTAATCACCGCGCATCCGCGACGCTTAATTTCTTCACGCTGCTCTGCACTTACGCGACCCGCGTTGATATCTGCATAAGACACCACGGGCCAAACCGGGGAGCCTTGCGCTTTGAGGGCGTTGATTTCCGCCACGCGATTGGCAATGGCATCGCTCAACTGATTGAAAATCAACTGAACATCTCCAAGCTGTTCACGCAGTTGCTGTTTCATCTGCCGGATTGTCGCTTTGTGATCGGCGGGCAACGTGTCGCTGGTAAAAGTAAAAGCCATATCCACCTCACATTAACTTTCATTCGAAACTCATTTAACTTACAGATGATAATATAAGTTAAAATTTAGTTATCGCAAGTTTAAAACTTGATGGAGTGAGCAAAATGGAAAAAGAGTGAAAACCGGGGTAAGGGATACCCCGGTTGGCAGGATTAGATGTTAAAAGGCGAAGTGTTATCCAGCACCGCCTGAATCACGTTCAGCGCGCCCTGATGGTTGTTGTCGTCGGTCTGATAGCGAGCAATCGCTTTGATACTCTCTGCAGCGTTGGCCATAGCGAAAGAGTAGCGCGCCATTTTCAGCATTTCCGCGTCATTACCGCTATCGCCAATCGCGACCACGTTTTGCGGTGACAGGTTCCAGCGCTTTAGCAGACGGCTGATCCCGTTTGCTTTATGTAAACCAGGAATGATCAGGTCGATAAACCCAAAGCCGCTGGTGACGGGCTTCATAATACCGTCAAGGGCTGAATGAAGGTGATCGATAACTAATGGGATCTGTTGGTCAGGTAGATTTAGCGAGAACTTGAACAGTACATCGTCGATGTCCTGATAATCCTTCACGGGTTTCAGGCGATGATAGTGTTTTGACATCAACGCGACAAAGGACTCTGGGGCATTTTCGCTAACGTAGGCGCTTTGCAGGCCGCAAGCCACAAAGTTGAGATGCTTATCTTTTAGCAGTTCGCCAAGAACAATGCGGGATTCGTGGCGGGTGAGCTCACCGTGAAACAGCTGTTTGCCATGTTCAAAGACTAACGCCCCGTTCTCGGCGACAAAAGAAATCTCATCTTTGAGCTCCGGGAAAAAAGAGATCAACTGGTAATACTGGTTGCCGCTGGCCACGACAAATTCGATATCTCGTTTTTTTAGTTCCTGATACTGCGCCATAAAACGTGGACGATCGTATTGCTTGGCATCGTCGAGAAAAGTTCCGTCCATATCGGTGACGATAACTTTGATGGTCATATTTGCTCCTGGCTTATAACTGCAACCAGAAACATTCTAATAACAATGTGACCTGTGGCACAAATTTAATTTCGAATGAAAGTAAAAGGCCGGGTGACAGCTTCGTCTTACCCGGCTAAGGGGGAGAATATGTAGGCCCGGTAAGCGCAGCGTCACCGGGCGGGGGTTTTTACAACATGTGTTCAGTACGGGCGATGATATCGTCCTGCGCATCCGGTGACAGCGCGGTGAAGAAGGCGGAATAACCTGCTACACGGACCACCAGGTCGCGGTACTGATCCGGGTGTTTTTTGGCTTCCAGCAGCGTTTCACGCGAGACAATGTTGTACTGAATATGCCAGCCTTTGTGCTCTTCAAAGAAGGTACGCAGCAGGATCATCAGCTTTTGCTTATCGGATTCATTCTCCAGCGTGGCCGGGTTCAGTTTCTGATTTAACAACACGCCGCCGAGGATTGAACCGGTCGGCAGTTTTCCCACCGAGCCAATTACCGCCGTTGGGCCGAGATGGTCCGTCCCGGAGGCCGGACTTGCGCCTTCCGCCAGCGGGGTGTGCGCCTTACGGCCATCCGGCGTTGCCATCGTTGCCGCGCCAAACGGTACGTTTGCGGAGATAGACGAGGTCCCGGCGTAGTAATTGCCGCCAACCGGGCCACGTCCGTAACGCGGATTATGATACTGTTTTAATTCACTGATATAGGTCTGATAAGCGCGGGCCAGCAGCGTATCAACGCTATCGTCATCGTTGCCGTATTTCGGCGCGCCGTTGATCAGTCGCTGGCGTAATTGCTCATGGGTCAGACCGTCAAAATCGTCGGCCAGCGCGGCGGCCAGCTGTTGCTGACCGATAGCACCTTGTTCAAAGACCAGTTTCTTCACTGCCGCCAGGCTGTTGCCGAGGTTGGCAATACCCACTTGCAAACCTGATACCCAGTCATACTTTGCGCCGCCTTGCTTAATGCTTTTCGCGCGCTCGATGCAGTCGTCTACCAGCGCGGAGCAGAGAATATCATGTACATTCTCTTCCAGCATGGTGTCGACGACATACTCGATTTCGATAGATTTACGCGTGTAGTAGCGAATCTGCGCATCCCAGGCGTCCATCACTTCGTCGAAATTGTTGAAGTTACCGGCTGAGAGCGCTTTTTCCTGTGGCAGGAAGACTTTGCCGCTGGTGGCATCACGACCACCTTCCAGCGCCGCCAGCATTACGCGGGCAAAGTTAATAAAGCTCATGCCGGTGCAGCGGTAGCCCCATTTGCCGCCAACGGCGGTTTCGATGCAACCAATAGCTGCATAGTCATAGGCGTCCTGCGGTTCAATGCCAAGCTTAATGAATTCCGGGATGACGATTTCATCGTTGTTAAAGGCTGGCATCCCGAAGCCGCAGCGGATCACCTGCACGCAGGCATCCAGGAAGTCATTACTCATCCCTGCGTGATAACGCACGCTCAGGTTGGGCTGCGTAGAACGCAGTCGGCCGCAGGATTCCAGAATCGCGTAGGAGAGCGGGTTGACGGCATCCATCGCCTGACCGTTAACCAGATTTTGACCACCAATGGTTACGTTCTGATACAGCGGACTGCCCGCCGATGCTTTCGAATGGGAGCCGGAACGGATTTTGTTCACTTCCAGCAGTTTCAACCAGCAGCTGTGCAGCAGCTCAATGGCGTGCTCGCGATCGAGGCTCTGGTTCAGTTCTACGTCACGACGATAGAACGGATAGAGATACTGATCCATACGACCAAACGACACCGAGTGACCGTTAGATTCAATTTGCAGGATCAACTGAATGAAATAGCACAACTGCAGCGCCTGCCAGAACGTTTTTGGCGGCTGATGGGCGATCACATCGCAGTTTTCCGCAATGGTCAGCAGTTCATCACGACGGCTGGCGCGAGTTTCTGTGGATGCCATTTTACGTGCCAGCGTGGCAAAGCGCTCAATGTGCAGGCTGACGGCCTCCAGCACGATATCTATCGCTTTCAGGAACTGATCGCCATGGAGGTCTTCCAGACATGTCAGGTTGATGCGGGAACGACGTTCATCGACTTTGTGGCGTAGGCCGTCGAGACCTTTTTCCAGCAGCAGCGGGAAGTTTACCGCCAGGTGTGCGTCGCCTGAGGTCATGTTACCTTCGGCTTTGATAATGCCGGTTTCCAGCAGCCCTTTCTGTTCGTCGGTAAACATCCCGTAGCAGCGATCCTGCACGGTCTGACCACGCCACCACGGACACACCTCGTGCAACACACGTTTATTCTCCTCGCTTACCGAGAAGCCTGCGCCCGGCCTGTCGGCGAGGTCGTCGATCTCTTTTTCAATCCAGGAGACGGTGTATTCCGGGAAGATAGGCGCAGCACGTACTTCACTCGCCTGGTTGCCAACGATCAGCTCGTCATGCTTAATCCAGATGGTACGTTCCGCCAGATGATGGGCCAGCGCCAGCGCGCGGCGAACCGGGATGGGTTTATCCAGATGCTGTTGGTACATCTCGGTATAGTGCTGGGCGCGCTCGGTACAAACCGGCGGCTTTACGATGTGGATCAGGGCCGTTTTATGCGCTTTGATACGGTCGCTGAGTGTGTCCAGTTTCAGTGTGGTCATGGCGATTATCCTCGTAGGGTCGCGGTTAAACCTTTAAGGCTGGCGTACTGCTGGGCAAATTCGAGCAGCGCAGGCGCATCAAGCGGTTTATCCGGTGCGTTGTAGGGTTGACTGAGTAAGTGGTATTTGTTGATGCCCAGAGTGTGGTAGGGCAAAAAATGGATCTCACCGACGTGAAGCTCGTCGGCGGCAAAATCGGTAATGGCTTGAATAGCGGCTTCGTTAGCGTTGAATCCCTGAATCAGCGGTACGCGGATGATCATTTTTTTACCAGCGGCGGCCAGTTTTTTTAGATTTTCCAGTACGCGAGAGGCACGCCCATCGGTCCACTGTTTAAACGGGGCGTCGGCCACATGTTTTAAATCGGCCAGGAACAGATCGACGTCAGGTAATGACGGTTCAATATACTTCCACGGAACATGCAGACACGTCTCTACCGCCGTATGAATGCCGGCATCGTGGCTGGCTTTGAGCAACGCTGCCGCCAGTTCTGGCTGCATAAACGGTTCACCGCCGGATAAGGTGAGGCCCCCTCCGCTGCGGTCGTAAAACGGTTTGTCACGCATTACGGTCGCCATGATCTCGTCCACACTTTTTATCTCTCCGCAGACGGTCAGTGCCTGCGTCGGACAGCAGTGGGTCAACGCGGTAAGCGCGTCATCGGTCAGTTTTTCGCGATGAATCAGCAATCCGCTTAGCGCCCGTTCAATCACCTCCGGTGCTGCCTGAGCACAAAGATCGCAACCCTCGAGGCACAAACGCGCGTCATAGAGCAGATCCTGCGTGCGTGCGCGGCTTTCCGGATTCTGGCACCACCGACAGCCCAGGGAGCATCCCTTAAGGAACACCACGGTACGGATCCCGGGACCATCATGCGTGGAATAGCGCTGGATATTGAAAATCATAAGCGGCCTCTTTTCTTTCGTATAAAGATTAAATTACTTTCGAATGAAAGTTATATTGACGTGCGTCAACTAACTGTGAGGTTTCGCCGTGCTACCTTTTATCCATGCAATTATTCGTTTAAGGAAAGGTTATGGAACTCTATTTAGATACGTCTGACGTTGCCGCGGTAAAAGCGCTGGCGCGTGTTTTTCCGCTGGCAGGGGTGACCACTAACCCAAGCATTGTGGCGGCAGGTAAGCAGACGCTGGAGGTGTTACTGCCGCAACTGCAGGAGGCGATGGGAGGGCAAGGACGACTGTTTGCTCAGGTAATGGCGACCACCGCCGAAGGTATGGTCAGCGATGCGCGTAAACTGCGGGCAATCATCGCGGATATCGTAGTTAAAGTGCCGGTGACGGCAGAAGGTCTGACGGCCATTAAATTGCTGAAAGAAGAGGGCATCCCGACGCTGGGTACCGCCGTATACGGCGCCGCTCAAGGGCTATTCGCTGCGCTGGCGGGGGCGGAATACGTGGCGCCCTACGTTAACCGCGTGGATGCGCAGGGGGGAGACGGCATTCAGACGGTGAACGATCTGCAGGCCTTATTGAAAATGCATGCCCCACACGCCAAAGTCCTGGCAGCCAGTTTCAAAACACCTCGTCAGGCGCTGGATTGCCTGCTGGCGGGTTGCGAGTCCATCACGCTGCCGCTGGATGTCGCTCAGCAGATGATTAGCTCTCCGGCCGTTGATGCTGCCGTAGCGAAGTTCGAGCACGACTGGCAGAGTGCATTCGGTCGTACATCGATCTGATGCTGTTGCCGGGTGGCGCTAACGCTTACCTGGCCTACGTTCGAGCCGNCCACCCGACTTTATTACCGACTACAAACCTCACACCCCGGATTACGCATCAGCTTCATTTCGCGAAACTGGCAGGTCATGGCGTCGTACATGACGATTTTTCCCGACGCCGGTTTACCGTAGTTTGCCAGCAGCTTAATGGCCTCCATCGCTTGTAATGAGCCGATCACGCCGATCAGCGGGGCCATCACTCCGGCCTCGACGCAGGTCAGGGCATTTTCACCGAACAGACGGCTCAGGCAGCGGTAGCAGGGCTCCCCTTCCTGATACGTAAATACGGTAATTTGTCCTTCCATGCGAATTGCCGCACCAGAAACCAGCGGAACCCTGGCGGCAAAGCATCCGGCATTCAGCTGATTGCGGATGCTGACGTTATCCGTACAGTCCAGCACCAAATCGTGCCCGGCAATAAGCGCGAGAATCTCGCTATCTTCCAGCAGCGCATTCACCGGCGTAATGGCGATGTATGGATTAATCCGCGTCAGTGCGTCGCGGGCGGAGAGCACCTTTGGCTGTCCAACGGTCGCATCGCTGTGCAGTGTCTGGCGCTGGAGGTTCGACACGGAGACCGTGTCAAAGTCGAGCAGGGTTAAATGCCCGACGCCAGCGCCCGCAAGGTACTGGGTTGCTGCACATCCCAGTCCCCCCAGACCAACGACCAGTACCCGCGCCTCCTTGAGCGCTTCCTGACCTTCGAAATCGAAGCCGCGCAGAATGATTTGCCGGTTATAGCGCATCATCTCCTGGTCGCTGAGTTCCGCCATTACAGGCCTCCAAACAGTGCGTTAAACGGCTCGACCTCAACCCATTCTCCGGCTTCGACGTTACCGCGATCGCGCTCCAGTACGATAAAGCAGTTGCCCATGCTAAAGGAGCTAAAAATATGCGAGCCCTGATGTCCGGTGGTGGTGACTTCCAGTTCGCCTTCTGCGTTGCGCTGCAACACACCGCGCTGAAAATCCAGACGGCCAGGCGTTTTCTTCAGGCGTGATGCGGTACGTACGCGCTGGCGCGCAGGCAGCCCGCAGGCGGTGTTGCCGCTGAGTTTTGCCAGCAGCGGTTGTACCAGTTGATAAAAGGTGAGGGCCGCAGACACCGGGTTACCCGGCAGGCCGCAAAACCAACTGTTGCTCAGTTTGCCAAAGGCGAACGGTTTGCCCGGTTTGATGGCCAGCTTCCAGAAGGCAATTTCTCCCAGCTCTTCCAGAATGGTTTTGGTGTAATCCGCTTCGCCTACGGAAACGCCGCCGGAACTGATGACGACATCGGCCTGGCTGTCGGCTTCGATAAACGCGGCGCGTAGCGCGTTGGGATCGTCGCGAATGATCCCCAGGTTGATCACTTCGCAGCCCAACTGCTGCAGCATCAGGTGAACGGTCAGACGGTTGGTGTCATAAATCTGTCCGTCTCCCAGCGGCTGACCCGGCAACTGCAGCTCATCGCCTGTAGAGAACAACGCCACGCGGACTTTACGCACAACGGGGACTTCGGCAATACCGAGCGAAGCCAGCACGGGAAGCTCGGCGGTGGTCAGGCGCGTCCCGGAGGGAAACACCACCGCGCCATTGGCAATATCTTCGCCGCGCAAACGAATATTTTGTCCGCTGCGGACCTCGGCGGTAAAACGCACACCGTCGTCGGTTTGTTCCGTTTGCTCCTGCATCACTACCGCTTCACAACCGACAGGCACCGGGGCGCCAGTCATAATGCGGATGCAGGTTCCCGCAGGCCACTCGCCATGGAAAGGCTGACCGGCAAAAGCTTTGCCTGCCACAGCCAGAGGCTGGTCAGACTGTAAATCGGCTAATCGCACCGCATAGCCATCCATTGCCGAGTTATCGAATCCCGGCACATCAATCGGGGAGACGACATCGGTGGCCAGAATGCGGCCAAAGCATTGAACCAGCGGCAGCGTTTCAACAGCGGTAAGCGGGGTAATACGCGACAGCATCTGAGAGAGAGCCGTTTCAAGCGGCATCAGTCCGGCGGTAAATTCCATGAGAAGACTCCTGCGGGGCAAAATCGAATCCGCTTATTATGTCAGAAAATGGACGCGGACAGTATGCCACCTCAGTCTTAGGTGCTGGCCTTTACCTTTACATGACGTCTGCATCTTTCTATATTCAAAAATCGAATCAATAAGTCACAGAAATTCTGATATTTATAACCCCGGTATCTGCCACCTGATGGACGAAAAAAATGGGTAAAGCAGTCATTGCAATTCACGGCGGCGCAGGGGCTATCACCCGTTCGCAGCTGAGCCAGGAGCAAGAGTTGCGTTATATACAGGCGCTGTCGGATATTGTTGAAACCGGCCAGCGGATGCTTGAGGACGGTCGTAACGCACTGGATGTAGTGACCGAAGCCGTGCGCTTGCTGGAAGAGTGTCCGTTGTTTAATGCCGGAATTGGCGCGGTATATACCCGTGATGAAACCCATGAACTGGACGCCTGCGTGATGGACGGCAATACGCTGAATGCGGGAGCCGTCGCCGGGGTCAGTCATCTGAGAAATCCGATTCTCGCGGCGCGCCTGGTGATGGAACACAGCCCGCACGTCATGATGATCGGTGAAGGGGCTGAAAAATTTGCCATTGCGCACGGTATGGAGCACGTATCGGCGGATATTTTCTCGACGCCAGAACGCTATGCTCAACTGCTGGCGGCGCAAGCGGCAGGTGAAACGCTACTGGATCATAGCGCGAGCCCACTGGATGAAAACACCAAAATGGGTACCGTAGGGGCGGTCGCGCTGGATATGTATGGCAATCTGGCGGCGGCAACATCGACCGGCGGAATGACCAACAAATTACCCGGTCGGGTGGGGGACAGTCCACTGGTCGGCGCAGGCTGTTATGCCAATAATGCAAGTGTGGCTGTCTCCTGCACCGGAACCGGGGAAGTCTTTATTCGTGCGGTGGCGGCCTATGATATTGCGGCGTTGATGGACTACGGCGGCCTGAGTTTATCGGAGGCGTGTGAACGCGTAGTAATGGAGAAATTACCGGCGCTCGGCGGCAGCGGCGGTTTAATTGCCATCGACCACGAGGGCAACGTCGCCCTGCCATTTAACAGCGAAGGCATGTACCGCGCCTGGGGATACGCAGGCGATACGCCAACCACCGGTATTTATCGGGAAAAAGGAGATACCGTTGCCACACAGTGATGAGCTTGACGCCAGCGACGTGCTGGCAGTCAACAATCTGAATATTGCCTTTGAACAGGAGCAGCAGCGCGTCAGTGCGGTGCGCAATCTGTCATTTCGCCTGAAGCGTGGCGAAACGCTGGCGATCGTGGGCGAATCCGGTTCAGGAAAATCGGTAACAGCCTTGTCGCTGATGCGTCTGATTGAACAGGCAGGCGGCGAGGTGAGTTGCGATGAAATGCTGCTACGACGCCGTAACCGACAGGTTATTGAGCTGGGTGAGCAGAGCGCGTCGCAGATGCGTCACGTACGCGGCGCGGATATCGCCATGATCTTCCAGGAGCCGATGACATCGCTCAATCCGGTATTCACCGTGGGTGAGCAGATTGCCGAGTCAATCCGTTTGCATCAGGGGGCCAGCCACGAAGAGGCGATGGTGGAAGCTAAACGGATGCTCGATCAGGTCCGTATCCCTGAGGCGAAGGCGATTTTATCGCGTTATCCGCACCAGCTTTCCGGCGGCATGCGTCAGCGGGTGATGATCGCCATGGCGCTGTCTTGTCGCCCTGCGGTTTTAATTGCCGATGAGCCGACCACCGCGCTGGATGTCACTATCCAGGCGCAGATCCTGCAACTGATAAAAGTGTTGCAGCAGGATATGTCGATGGGCGTGATTTTTATTACCCACGATATGGGCGTCGTGGCGGATATTGCCGACCGCGTGCTGGTGATGTATCAGGGTGAGGCGGTAGAAACCGGCAGCGTTGAGCAGATTTTTCATGCTCCTCAGCACCCCTATACCAAAGCGCTGTTGGCCGCTGTGCCGCAGCTTGGCGCGATGTGTGGACAAGAGTATCCGCGCCGTTTCCCACTTATATCATTACACGATCCCAGTCATGTAGAACCGCAGACCGAGCAGGACACCGTGGTTGAAGGCGAGCCTATTCTGCAGGTACGTAATCTGGTAACGCGTTTTCCTTTGCGCAGCGGCATTCTTAATCGGGTGACTCGCGAGGTGCATGCGGTTGAAAACGTCAGCTTTGACCTGTGGCCCGGAGAAACGCTCTCGCTGGTGGGGGAGTCGGGTTGCGGGAAATCCACCACCGGGCGGGCGCTACTGCGTCTGGTAGAGTCTCAGCGTGGAGAAATCATCTTCAATGGCCAGCGTATCGATACCCTGGCCGCCAGTAAGCTACAGCCGCTGCGTCGGGATATTCAGTTTATCTTCCAGGACCCCTATGCTTCGCTCGATCCGCGTCAGACCGTAGGATATTCCATTTTAGAGCCGTTGCGCGTGCATGGATTACTGCAAGGGGATGCGGCGGCAAAACGAGTTGCCTGGCTGCTGAAGCGCGTAGGATTGCTCCCTGAGCATGCCTGGCGCTATCCGCACGAGTTTTCCGGTGGTCAGCGTCAGCGTATCTGCATTGCCCGGGCGCTGGCGCTCAATCCCAAGGTGATCATTGCCGATGAATCCGTTTCGGCGCTGGATGTCTCGATTCGCGGGCAAATTATCAACCTGTTGCTCGACCTGCAGCGTGAACTGGGGATTGCATACCTGTTTATTTCCCACGATATGGCGGTGGTGGAGCGGATCAGTCACCGTGTGGCGGTAATGTACCTTGGGCAGATTGTCGAGATCGGCTCCCGGCGCGCGGTGTTTGAAAATCCGCAGCACCCATACACCCGCAAACTGATGGCGGCGGTCCCGGTTGCCGATCCATCGCATCACCGGCCCCAGCGCGTGCTGTTGTCGGATGATATCCCCAGTAATATCCGCAAACGCGGCGAAGAGATTCCCCCCGTTTCACTACAGTTAGTTGGCCCGGGGCATTATGTCGCGCGTGGGCAACCAGAAAATGCGCTTTCGCGTTTATAACAGGCAGGCAGGGTTTAAGGAGAATAACATGACAAAAATTGTTGCTCGAAAATGGCTGGTTGCTGTGGGTGTGGCCTCTGCGCTGGCCGCAACACCTGGCTGGGCCGCCAAGGATGTGGTGGTGGCGGTAGGATCTAATTTCACCACGCTCGACCCCTACGACGCGAACGACACGCTGTCGCAGGCGGTAGCGAAGTCGTTTTATCAGGGGCTGTTTGGCCTTGATAAAGAGATGAAGCTGAAAAACGTGCTGGCGGAGAGCTATACGGTTTCTGATGATGGCCTGACTTACACCCTTAAGCTGCGTCAGGGCGTGAAGTTTCAGGATGGCACTGACTTCAACGCCGATGCGGTTAAAGCTAACCTCGACCGGGCCAGTAATCCGGAAAACCATCTGAAACGTTACAATCTGTATAAGAATATCGATAAAACCGAAGTCGTCGATCCGTCGACGGTGAAGATTACGCTGAAACAGCCGTTCTCTGCCTTTATCAATATTCTGGCGCATCCGGCAACGGCGATGATTTCTCCCGCCGCGCTGGAGAAATACGGTAAGGAGATAGGTTTCCACCCAGTGGGGACCGGGCCGTACCAGCTTGATACCTGGAATCAGACGGATTTTGTGAAGGTTAAGAAGTTCGCGGGCTACTGGCAGCAAGGGCTGCCAAAGCTGGATACGATTACATGGCGTCCAGTGACCGACAACAACACGCGTGCGGCCATGCTGCAGACCGGGGAAGCGCAGTTTGCTTTCCCGATCCCTTACGAGCAGGCGGCGTTACTGGCGAAGAACAAAAACCTGGAACTGGTGGCTAGTCCGTCTATCATGCAGCGTTATATCAGCATGAACGTCACGCAAAAACCATTCGACAACCCGAAGGTGCGTGAAGCGCTGAATTATGCCATCAACCGCCAGGCGCTGGTGAAAGTGGCTTTTGCCGGTTACGCGACGCCGGCAACCGGCGTTCTCCCCCCGTCGATAGCCTATGCGCAAAGCTATACGCCATGGCCATACGACCCGGCGAAAGCGCGGGAACTGCTGAAAGAAGCAGGTTATCCGAACGGTTTTACCACCACGTTATGGTCTTCGCATAACCACAGTACGGCGCAGAAAGTGCTGCAATTTACCCAGCAGCAGCTGGCGCAGGTGGGTATTAAGGCTCAGGTAACAGCGATGGATGCCGGACAACGCGCCGCGGAAGTTGAAGGAAAAGCGCAAAAAGAGAGCGGAGTACGGATGTTCTACACCGGCTGGTCTGCCTCTACGGGTGAAGCTGACTGGGCGCTGTCGCCGCTGTTTGCATCACAAAACTGGCCGCCGACTCTGTTTAATACGGCGTTCTACAGCAACAAGCAGGTGGACAGTGATTTAGCGGCAGCGTTGCAAACCAACGATCCTGCGCAGAAAGCGAAGCTGTACAAGGATGCGCAGGATACTATCTGGAAAGAGTCGCCGTGGATCCCGCTGGTAGTGGAAAAACTGATTTCGGCGCACAGCACCAGGTTGACCGGGTTCTGGATTATGCCGGATACCGGATTTAGCTTTGATGATGCGGATTTAAAATAAGCTATTCATTCGGCCCCGCAGCCCAGGGGCCGACGAAGGGAGTGTGATGCTTAACTATGTTTTCAAGCGCCTGCTGGGGTTGATTCCAACTCTGTTGATTGTTGCGGTGCTGGTGTTTTTATTTGTTCACCTGCTACCCGGCGATCCGGCCCGGCTGATTGCCGGACCGGAAGCTGACGCCGAGGTGATTGAACTGGTGCGCAAGCAACTGGGTCTGGACCAGCCGCTGCATGTTCAGTTCTGGCATTACATGACCAATGTATTGCAAGGCGATTTTGGGACCTCGATGGTTTCTCGTCGCCCTGTTTCAGAAGAGATAGCCAGTCGTTTTATGCCATCGCTATGGCTGACTATTGCCAGTATGGCGTGGGCGGTGTTATTTGGCATGACGGCAGGGATTATTGCCGCGGTATGGCGCAATCGCTGGCCGGACAGATTGAGTATGACGCTGGCGGTCACCGGGATCTCGTTCCCGGCATTTGCGCTTGGCATGCTGCTCATGCAGATATTCTCCGTTGAGCTCGGTTGGTTACCCACCGTTGGTGCTGACACCTGGCTGCACTATATCCTCCCGTCTATTACGCTGGGCGCGGCGGTGGCTGCGGTGCTGGCCCGGTTTACCCGCGCGTCGTTTGTCGATGTGCTCAGTGAAGATTATATGCGGACCGCGCGGGCTAAAGGAGTGAGTGAAACCTGGGTGGTGTTAAAACATGGTCTGCGTAATGCGATGATCCCGGTGGTCACCATGATGGGGCTACAGTTTGGGTTTTTGCTCGGCGGATCTATTGTGGTTGAGAAGGTATTCAACTGGCCAGGGCTTGGGCGGCTGTTGGTGGACTCAGTTGAAATGCGCGACTACCCGGTGATTCAGGCCGAGGTGCTGTTGTTTTCTCTGGAGTTTATTCTTATTAACTTAGTGGTTGATGTGCTCTACGCCGCCATTAATCCGGCTATCAGGTACAAGTAAGGATGCGATTTTTTAACTGGCGCCGACAGGCGATTTTAAATGCGATGCCCCTTGTTAAGCCTGAGCAGATCCGCACGCCGTGGCATGAATTCTGGCGTCGTTTCCGCCGTCAGCGCATGGCGATGTTTGCGGGACTGTTTGTCCTGTTGCTGATAGCGTTGGCGATTTTTGCGCGCTGGCTGACGCCATTTGATGCCGAGAACTACTTCGATTATGACCGTCTGAATGACGGACCGTCGATGCTGCACTGGTTTGGGGTTGACTCACTGGGACGGGATATCTTTAGCCGCGTGCTGGTTGGCGCGCAAATCTCGCTGGCGGCAGGGGTCTTTGCCGTGTTTATTGGTGCGGCGATTGGCACGGTGTTGGGTCTGCTGGCAGGATACTATGAAGGCTGGTGGGACAGACTGATTATGCGTATCTGCGACGTGCTGTTCGCCTTTCCGGGGATTTTGCTGGCGATAGCCGTCGTCGCCGTGTTGGGCAGCGGCATTGCGAACGTGATCATTGCCGTGGCCGTTTTCTCCATTCCTGCCTTCGCACGCCTGGTGCGCGGAAATACGCTGGTGCTGAAGCAGCAGACCTTTATTGAGTCTGCGCGCAGTATTGGCGCCAGCGATGCGACCATCATTTTTAACCATATCCTGCCGGGTACGGTTTCATCGATAGTGGTCTTTTTTACCATGCGAATTGGCACGTCGATTATCTCTGCCGCGAGCTTGTCATTTCTGGGATTGGGCGCGCAGCCGCCGACCCCGGAGTGGGGGGCCATGCTCAATGAAGCACGCGCTGATATGGTGATCGCGCCGCACGTGGCGATTTTCCCCGCAGTGGCGATATTCCTGACGGTGCTGGCGTTTAACCTGCTGGGAGATGGTCTGCGCGACGCGCTGGACCCGAAAATTAAAGGGTAAATCACAGGCCTGATAAGACGCATTAGCATCGTCATCAGGCCTTGCCGGATGCGGCGAAACGCCTAATCCGGTCTGCAGTTGGCTTACGCTTATTTAAACGCGGGTGCCCCACAGATCGTATTCATCTGCGTTTTCGACTTTCACGCGGATGATATCGCCAGGTTTCACCTTAGTTTCGCCATTCAGGTATACCGCGCCGTCGATTTCCGGGGCGTCAGCCATACTGCGACCAATCGCGCCTTCTTCGTCAACTTCATCAACGATAACCAGAATTTCGCGGCCCACTTTCTCCTGCAAGCGTTCAGCAGAGATCTGCTGTTGCAACTGCATAAAGCGGTTCCAGCGTTCTTCTTTCACCTCTTCCGGGATTTGGTCCGGAAGATCATTGGCGCCAGCGCCTTCTACCGGGCTGTATTTAAAGCAGCCCACGCGATCCAGACGTGCTTCCTTCAGGAAGTCGAGCAGCATCTGGAAGTCTTCTTCCGTTTCACCCGGGAAACCGACAATGAAGGTGGAGCGCAGCGTCAGTTCAGGGCAGATTTCACGCCACTGCTTGATGCGCGCCAGCTGTCTGTCCACGGAACCTGGGCGTTTCATCAGTTTAAGAATTCGCGGGCTGGCATGCTGCAGCGGGATGTCCAGATACGGCAGAATTTTCCCTTCCGCCATCAGTGGGATCACGTCGTCAACGTGCGGGTAGGGATAGACGTAATGCAAACGCGTCCAGATCCCCAGTTTTGATAACTGCTCGCACAGATCAACCATGCTGGTTTTGACCGGCTCGCCGTTATGGAAACCGGTGCGATGCTTCACATCCACGCCGTAGGCGGAGGTATCCTGAGAAATGACCAGGATCTCTTTTACGCCTGCATCCACCAGACGTTTGGCTTCGCTGAGGACGTCGCCAATCGGGCGGCTCACCAGATCGCCACGCATCGACGGAATAATGCAGAACGTGCAGCGGTGGTTGCAGCCTTCAGAAATTTTCAGATAGGCATAATGGCGCGGAGTCAGCTTGACCCCCTGCTCAGGAACCAGACTCTGGAACGGGTTGTGCTTAGGTTTTGGCACATAGTGGTGAACGTGCTCCAGAACCTGTTCGTAGCTGTGCGGCCCGGTGATTTCCAGCACCTTTGGGTGAACTTCACGGATCTGATCGACTTTCGCGCCCAGACAGCCGGTGACGATCACCTTGCCGTTTTCGTTCAGCGCTTCGCCGATTGCTTCCAGAGACTCCTGAACCGCGCTGTCGATAAAACCGCAGGTGTTAACGATAACCATATCCGCGTCGTCGTAGCTTGGCACAACATCATAGCCTTCGGTACGAAGTTCGGTCAGGATGCGCTCGGAATCGACGAGGTTTTTCGGACAACCTAGTGATATAAAACCAATTTTTGCCATTTTCTTATACTGTACATTGCTCGTAATCGGGCGATTATACAGATGCCTTCACGGTACATCTATATCTGATCAGCATAAGACCGGGAGAATAAGGACCAATACCCATAAATAGTGGATCGGTTAGCGGAAGGTGTTTAGCGAGTCTAATTCCGGCTTTAAGTGCCACTTCTTGGCTGTAGAAATTAATTATCGTAAATTTTATCTCGTCGAGCGTTATTAATGAGGTTAAATTTGAAAGATATTGTTTTGCAGTCGAAACTTGAAATGGCGAAAACTCTTTATGCTAATGGTGTGAGTTTATATTATATCTCACTGGCTACAGGCTTAAGTTGGCGTGTATTAATGACAGAATTAACGTTTATCGCCAGTCATGAAATTATTCGACAAAAAACTGACGCTCGCAAACCCAGAGTTTAAATAATTCACCTGTCTATTACCCATCCTGCAAAATTTGAAAGGTAACGTTAATATGTATATTTCGCCACTACCGCTCGCGACGGACTCTGATGTTGATAAACTGAGAGACGATATTGCTAATAAACTCTTATTTACTGTTGGCAAAGATCCCGCCATCGCGACGAAGCGGGAGTGGCTTAATGCGACGTTATATGCGGTTCGCGATCGAATGGTCGAGCGTTGGCACCGTTCTAATCGGGCTCAATTCTCTCAGGATGCGCGCCAGGTTTATTATCTGTCGATGGAGTTTTTAATTGGCCGCACGCTGTCGAATGCGCTGCTGTCGTTAGGTATTTACGATGAAATCAGAAGCGCGCTGGAGGCAATGGGACTTGAACTGGAAGAGTTGATTGACGAAGAAAACGATCCCGGACTTGGGAATGGCGGTCTTGGTCGTCTGGCGGCTTGTTTCCTTGATTCTCTGGCAACGCTTGGCCTGCCGGGATGTGGATACGGCATTCGCTATAACTACGGTATGTTTAAACAAAATATCGTCAACGGCGTACAAAAAGAGTCGCTGGACTATTGGTTAGAATACGGTAATCCGTGGGAATTCAAACGTCATAATACACATTATAAAGTGCGTTTTGGTGGGCGACTGCAACAAGAAGGGAATAAAACCCGCTGGCTTGAAACTGAAGATATTCTGGCGGTGGCCCATGACCAAATTATTCCCGGCTATGCGACGGATACCACCAACACATTACGGTTGTGGAACGTTCAGGTAAATAGTGAGGTTAATGCGGGCAAACTAAATCAGCAGGAAGACTTTGCTACGGAAGTGGAAAACAAATACCACTTTGATCGGATCTCGCGAGTACTGTACCCGGATGATTCGACCGATGCAGGACGTGAGCTGCGTTTACGCCAGGCCTATTTCCTGGCATCGGCTACGATTCAGGACATCCTGAGCCGTCATTATCAGTTGCACCGCACATACGATAATCTGTGCGATAAAATCGCGATTCACCTCAATGATACGCATCCAGTGCTGGCGATCCCTGAGCTGATGCGTTTGCTGATTGATCATCACCAGTTTAGTTGGGATAACGCGTTTGACGTGACCTGTCAGATTTTTTCTTATACCAACCATACATTGATGAGTGAGGCGCTGGAAACCTGGCCGGTAGAAATGTTAAGTCGAATTTTGCCGCGTCATTTGCAGATTATTTTTGAGATAAACGATCGCTTCCTGAAGACGTTACAGGAGCGCTATCGCGATGACAGCGAACTGTTGCAGCGCGTATCGCTGATTGATGAATCTAATGGGCGCGTGGTGCGCATGGCCTGGCTGGCGGTGGTTGTCAGTCATAAGGTAAATGGCGTGTCGGCGTTGCATTCAAAGCTGATGACCGACTCCCTGTTTGCTGACTTTGCGCGTATCTTTCCTTTGCGTTTCACCAACGTAACCAACGGTGTTACGGCGCGGCGTTGGTTGGCGCTGGCAAACCCTGCGCTAGCCAATGTACTGGATGATAATATTGGTGAAAGCTGGCGGACCCAATTAATGCAATTAGGCGAGTTGAAGCAGTATATAGACTATCCGACGGTGAATGAGGCGGTACGCCGGGCGAAGCATGAAAATAAGCAGCGACTGGCGCAACATATTGCCAGCCATTACGGCGTGGTGGTGGATCCAAATGCGCTGTTTGATGTGCAGGTGAAACGTATTCACGAATACAAGCGGCAGCTTATGAATGTGCTTCACGTGATCACGCGCTATAACCGGATTAAAGCCGCGCCGGATGCCAATTGGGTTCCACGTGTCAATATTTTTGCCGGAAAAGCCGCCTCGTCTTACTACATGGCGAAGCAAATTATTCGCTTAATTAACGATGTGGCGCAGCTAGTCAATAATGACCCGCAAACAGGCGGCAAACTGAAGGTGGTCTTTATTCCGGATTACAGCGTTAGTCTTGCTCAGCTAATTATTCCGGCAGCCGAACTGTCAGAACAAATTTCCCTGGCCGGGACGGAAGCCTCCGGGACCAGCAATATGAAATTTGGTATGAATGGCGCGTTGACCATTGGCACGCTCGACGGTGCGAATATTGAAATGCGCGAATATGTTGGGGAAGATAACATCTTCATCTTTGGTAACACGGCTAATCAGGTTGAAGCCTTACGATGTGATGGCTATGACCCGCGACGGATCTTTGAAAATGATGAAGAACTGCACCAGGCGCTGACGCAAATCGGTACAGGTATGTTCAGCCCGCAGGAGCCTGGACGTTACAGAGACGTGCTGGATTCATTGATCAACTTTGGTGACAACTACCAGGTGTTGGCGGATTACCGCAGCTATGTGGACTGCCAGGATGCGGTGGATGAGTTGTATCGAACTCCTCGCGAGTGGACGACAAAGACGATGCATAATATTGCCAACATGGGGTATTTCTCATCGGACAGAACGGTGCAGGAATATGCCGACCATATCTGGCGCATAGCTAAAATTCGCGTATAGCAATTTCCCTAACGCTGGGCCTCCCTGGATTTTATAACAGGGAGGCAGTTTGCAAATCGGCGAGAATGGGGGAGAGGATCTTATGGGTATTGCTGTCTTTGCGCGATGAAGCAAACACACTAAATTGCGGCAGGGGAAACGGCGTGTTTATTTTTTTCAGCCCATACAGATGAGCATGTGTTGCAAATACCTTTTCCGGGATCACCCCTATACAATGGGTATTGGAGACAATCGTCAGTATCGCCGTAAATGATGAGGTAAGCAGGCAGCGCTCCCCGGTTCTGAATTTTTTATCCACAATGCTGCGATGGTAAATGATTTTTTCATTCTTGGTATTATAACCCACCAGGTTCGCGTTTCTGAATTGCGCTTCGCTAATGGTGCTGCCGTATAAAGCGTTATTTTTTGATGCCGCCAGTACCAGCCGCATATCGCATATTTTCTGGCATGAAAGGCTTGCTGACTCAACGGAAAAAGTTGAAAAAACGGCATCTGCCTGGCGCATATTCAATAACTCAATAATGCTCTGTTCATTCAGGTCGGCGGTGAGGTGCAGGAGACTGATATCGGCGTCGGTATCGATTATCCTGGCGGTAACTTCGGGAATGACGATAGGGGAAATAAAAGATTCCGTGTAGAGCGTTAGCCTTTTTTTGGCGGCAGGCGTGGAAAGCGGCATCAGCGACGACAGTTTGTCGATAATTGGGATTGTATTATCATAAAGCTCATCAGAGTAGACCGTCGGTAACAGCGCATTTCCGCTGCGGACGAACAGATTATCCCCCATCATTTCTCGCAGTTTTCTCAGGGACTGGCTGACGGCAGAGGGCGAAATGTTCAACATGTCCGCGACCCTGGAAATGCTGCCGACGCTATAGATCAAGCAGAAAATCGTCAGTAGATTGAGATCAATTTTTGATAGCGTGCGAATTTTCTCTGCATCATTTGCTTTCGACATACACCCCTCATAATCAGCGCCACGGCAGTAATCACATCAGGTATAGCAAAAAATGTCAGGCCAGTCAGACACTGACCATTTTCGCTGAGCACACCGTCTGGAGTTGTAACATTGTAAATTATGTTAATCAATTGAGCTTTGTTGATGTAGGACATCTATTTGTTCAAAAAACAACCATACTATTAAGTTGCACCATGGTTGGAAAGAGGAGGAACAAAGTATGGTTGTTGACAGACTGAGAACCGATCTTCTCAACAAATTGATAAACGCCCGTATCGAACTTGCCGCTTATCTGCTGTTGAGAAAAGCGAAAGGCTACATGTCAGTTAGCGAGAGCGATCGTCTGCGTGATAATTTTTTTGTGCTGAATCGCGAATTGCACGAACAATCACAGCTTCACGGTATGCATCTTGATCAGGAAGAGTGGAATGCCCTTCATCGTGCTGAAGGGGCGTTAGCCGCCGCCGCTGTTTGTCTTATGAGTGGACATCACGATTGTCCAACCTTCATCGCCGTTAACGCAGAGAAACTGGAAAACTGCCTGACAACGCTGACGCTGAGTATCCAGTGTTTGCAATCTTATCCAACGCTGGAACACGTCTGAATCAGGGGGAGGGCGCTCCCCCTTTTCGTTAAGATTATGTAAATATGGCAGGATAATTCCCCTTGCTGGCTACGCTTTATGCAGAGCTATTCAGGAGGTGTTATGCGTCGACTCTTTCTCTGTGCTATTCCACTTGCGCTATTTTCCACTTATGCCGCCGCGGTAAAAGTGGAAGTGCTGCAAACCAAACTCGATCACCCGTGGTCGCTGGCTTTTTTACCCGACAATCGCGGTATGCTCATTACGCTTAAAGGCGGCCAGCTTCGACTCTGGCAGCCAGAGAAGGGGATTTCCGACCCACTGACCGGCGTGCCCAAAGTCTGGGCAAATGGTCAGGGAGGACTGCTTGATGTGGCGTTAGCACCGGATTTTGCACAATCTCGCCGGGTATGGCTGAGCTTTGCTGAAGCTGATAGTGAAGGTAAAGCCGGCACGGCGGTAGGTTACGGGCGGCTGAGCGACGATCTCAAACATCTGCAAGGATTCCAGACCGTTTTTCGCCAACAGCCGAAGCTCTCTACCGGAAACCATTTTGGCGGACGTATGGTATTTGATGGTAACGGCTATCTGTTTATTGGCCTCGGTGAGAATAACCAACGAGCCAGCGCACAGGATCTGGATAAGCTGCAGGGTAAGGTGGTACGACTGACCGACGAGGGGAAAATTCCGCCGGATAATCCGTTTGTGGGCAAGACGGGGGAGCGGGCAGAGATTTGGTCATATGGTATCCGCAATCCGCAGGGGATGGCGATGAATCCCTGGAGCGATACCCTGTGGCTCAATGAGCATGGTCCACGCGGGGGCGATGAAATCAATATCCTGGAGAAAGGAAAAAACTACGGCTGGCCGATCGCGACCTGGGGCGTTAACTACAGCGGTCTTAAAATTCCGGAAGCAAAAGGTCAAATTGTTGCTGGCACTGAGCAACCCATCTTTTACTGGGAAAAGTCACCGGCAGTCAGTGGAATGGCTTTTTATAACAGCGACGCCTTCCCTCAGTGGCGGCAGAAGTTGTTCATCGGCGCGTTGAAAGATAAAGAACTGATTGTGCTGAGCGTCAAAGGGAATACCGTCACCGAAGACGGTCGTCTGTTACAGGAACGGGGACAGCGGATCCGTGATGTCCGCGTCGGACCAGACGGTTATTTATATGTATTAACCGACGAGTCCGACGGGGAATTACTAAAAGTGAGTCCCTGACCTGGTTAGCTGACCGGGATCATCACGACTTTTTGAAACGCCGGGCGCTCGGTCAGTTGTTGATACCAGCGCTCCAGATGTGGGCGCGGGGTCCAGCTCAGGCCAACATTGAACAGGTTGTAGATGAACGGCGCAACGGCAATATCTGCGGTACCAAATTCAGCTCCGGAGAACCATGACTGGTCCGCCAGCGCGTTATCCAGAATGGCAAACAGGTTATCGCAAACCTGAGCGCCCGCCTCGATGGCCGCCGTGTCGCGCTGATCGGCAGGTGTTCTGACCAGACCAAATAAGATAACCCGATGCGCAGGGCTTAGCGTCTGGTTCGCCCAGTCCATCCATTTTTCACCGACAGCGCGCGCAGCCGGAGCATCAATCCACAAACGCTTTTGTCCGTACTGAGCGGCCAGATAGCGGACAATGGTATTGGATTCCCATAGCACAACGCCCGTTTCATCATCGCGTAGCAGCGGGACAAGTCCGTTGGGGTTCAGTGCCAGATAGTCGGCATCGCGGTTACCGCCATGCTGTCCGCCCGCCAGAATTTGGTTATACGGCAGTTCCAGTTCCTCGAGCGTCCACAATACTTTTTTTACGTTGGTCGAGTTATTGCGACCCCACAGTGTAATCATAGTAACCCCGCAAATTAATTGAGCAGCTTTATGGCTGCAGATGCCATCTGACGAGCTCACATGGTGGGGTAAACCTAATATTTACGCAACAAAGTCTAAAAAAATCGTGCCAGGAGCAGCGCAGCGCGGCGTTATTGCATAAACTTTAAAAACTTTACCAACTTACGGTTTCTTTAAGCTCGTTAGTGCGTTATTACTCACCGCACTTATTTTACACGTCATCCATCAGACCTTTTCTGCATGGGTTGGCCGAGGTCGTTTGGCCGGTTTTGTGTAAACACGGTGTGGTATGACGTGGTTTTTTGGAATGGATACTCGGGTGGCATTTATGACGCAATACTTCTCTTCACTTCGCAGCTTTGCTGCAGGTTCTGCACTCTTAATCCTCTTGGCGCCGACCGTACAGGCGGCGGAGCAACCGACGGCCCCACCGAGCGTGGACGCGCGCGCGTGGATCCTGATGGATTACGCCAGCGGCAAAGTACTGGCGGAAGGTAATGCTGATGAGAAACTGGATCCTGCCAGTCTGACCAAAATCATGACCAGCTATGTGGTCGGTCAGGCGCTAAAGGCCGGGAAAATTAACCTCAACGACATGGTCACGGTGGGCAAAGACGCCTGGGCGACCGGTAACCCGGCCCTGCGCGGTTCGTCGGTCATGTTCCTCAAACCTGGCGATCAGGTTGCGGTGTCCGATCTGAACAAAGGCGTTATTATTCAGTCCGGGAACGATGCCTGTATCGCACTTGCTGATTACGTTGCCGGTAGTCAGGAATCCTTCATTGGCCTGATGAACGGCTACGCAAAAAAACTGGGGCTGACCAACACCACTTTCCAGACGGTGCATGGCCTGGATGCCGCAGGACAGTTCAGTACCGCACGTGATATGGCGCTGCTCGGGAAAGCACTCATCCACGATGTACCGGAAGAGTATGCAATCCACAAAGAGAAAGAATTTACCTTTAATAAAATCCGCCAGCCGAACCGCAACCGTCTGTTGTGGAGCACCAACCTGAACGTGGACGGTATGAAAACCGGGACCACTGCCGGGGCGGGATACAACCTGGTGGCTTCCGCAACTCAGGGCGATATGCGCCTGATCTCCGTGGTGCTGGGGGCGAAAACCGACCGCATTCGTTTTAATGAGTCAGAAAAGCTGCTGACCTGGGGCTTCCGCTTCTTTGAAACCGTTACGCCGATCAAGCCGGATGCGACTTTTGTGACCCAGCGCGTCTGGTTTGGCGATAAGAGCGAAGTTAATTTGGGCGCTGGAGAAGCAGGTTCGGTGACCATCCCGCGTGGTCAGCTCAAAAACCTGAAGGCCAGCTTTACCCTCACCGAGCCACAGTTAACCGCGCCGCTGAAGAAAGGTCAGGTTGTGGGCACTATCGACTTCCAGTTGAACGGGAAATCTATCGAGCAGCGTCCGCTGATGGTGATGGAAGACGTTGAAGAGGGCGGATTCTTTAGCCGCATGTGGGACTTTGTGATGATGAAATTCCACCAGTGGTTTGGTGGCTGGTTCTCTTAATCTTCGCGTTTGCCGGATGACGCTATCGCCATCCGGCAGCATCTCTTAATAAATCAGCTTTATACGTTGCGCTTTCGCGTACTCAACAAACGCCTCGTCAGGACGGCTGTCGCTGATGATGGTATCAAAGCATTTTACTTCACCCATCCTCGCAGGGCGCACCTTACCAAATTTGCTGTGATCGACCACCAGCACGTGATGCTGCGCCATCGACATCGCCCAGTGTTTCACCGGCAGCTCTTCCAGGTTAAAACAGGTCGCGCCTTTCTCAATATGAACGCCTGCCGCGGAATAAAAGGCGATATCCGGACACAGATTGTTCAGCGTTTCCTGGAAATCGAGCGGTTTGAAAATCGCGTTGCTGGCATGGAATTCGCCACCACACAGAATAACGCGGCACTGCGGTTTTTCCTGCAACACCAGAAACGTATTTAACGAGTAGCAGATTGCGGTGAAAGGCAATTCATTGTCGATGGCTTCAATGATCCACGGCGTGGTGGTGCCACAGTCGAAAAAGATGGTCTGGTGTGCCTGAACGAGGCTTGCCGCCTGTTGGGCGGCGCGACGTTTTTCATCAACCAGCCGGGATTTTTGATCGCTAATTAAATAGTGATTTGCGCTGCGGGGTTCCAGAACAATATAGCCCCCGAGCAGGACGACGGGAGCATCGTTATTATTCAGGTCGCGACGAATGGTCATCTCGGATACACCCAGCAGCGTCGCGGCTTCTTTGAGGTGTAATTTATCGCTGCGTTTCAGCGCCTGCAGTAATTGACCAATACGCTCATCGCGTCGAGTTTCCATAGTTCCCCTGGAGAGTAGAATAAGTGCTCTGTGCCGCGCTTAATATTACTCTTTTTACCGTGGGTTAGTCACGCACCCAGCCTTTACGGATGGGCAGAGCGAAGCAGGCGCGATAGCAATTTTGCAAGCCGAGATACAGGGTTGCGCCAAAGCGCTGCCAGATCATCTGGGCACTCAGACAGCCAATCAGTCCGGCGAGTAATCCTCCCAGCATATCCAGCGGCCAGTGTACGCCAAGGTAGACCCGCGACCAGGCAATTGCTACGGCAACGCCCATCAGCAGAGCGCCCGTCCAAAGGCGATGCCAGAACAGGAAAGCGAGGGCAAAGGTAAAGATAACCGTACCGTGATCGCTCGGGAAAGAGTCATCCGCTGCATGATGCAGGAAGTTGTAACCGATGTGGTTAACAAACGGACGATCGTGGGGGAACAGATGTCCCATCAGCCATGAAATCGTCAGCCCGACGATGAGCGCAATCGCCATTTTGATGACCAACTGACGCTGGAGCATAACCTGGTCGCGCGGTCCCCAAAGCCAAAGTACAACGGCTAACAACGGCACGATGCTAATCAGGTCTTTGGCAATAAAAATCGCCAGCGATATCATCCATTGCGCAGAGTCCGGCGTGGCATTGATGAGATAAAAAAGTGAGTTGTTCAGATTTTCCAGCATAACGTCCAGACTCAGTGTAATCGTTTAAAGGCCCATAGGGGGGAGAGCATAAAATTGCTTTCGCGGAATAAAAAGCGGTCTTGTCTTATTTGTCTGCTAAATGACTATTTTTAAGACAGTTAATGAGACTTATTGAGCATGATAGCGGCCTCAACTTAAATTAACCTTAAAGCCAAATCTTCGTGAGCAAATGAGTGTAAAAATGTGCGCATTTTGCTTTCAAATCACATAATTCACTATCACCAGTACGGCGCATTTATTACACTTTGCGCGATTTTTCTATAGTTAAGAGATTGCATGCAGAACCGTTTATCTTCAGGCGCCCGTTTGGGGCGTCAGGCATTACTTTTCCCTCTCTGTCTGGTGCTTTACGAATTCTCTACTTATATCGGCAACGATATGATCCAGCCCGGAATGTTGGCGGTGGTGGAGCAATATAACGCCGGATTAGATTGGGTACCCACATCGATGACCGCCTATCTGGCTGGCGGCATGTTTTTGCAGTGGTTGTTAGGACCGCTGTCGGATCGTATTGGACGTCGCCCGGTGATGTTAACCGGTGTGCTGTGGTTCATTGTGACCTGCCTTGCGACCCTGCTTGCGCAGAATATTGAGCAGTTTACCTTCCTGCGTTTTTTACAAGGGATAAGCCTGTGCTTTATTGGCGCGGTGGGTTACGCCGCAATTCAGGAATCCTTTGAAGAAGCGGTGTGCATAAAAATAACTGCGTTGATGGCAAACGTAGCGCTGATTGCGCCACTGCTGGGTCCGTTGGTCGGCGCAGCCTGGGTACATATTCTGCCGTGGGAAGGGATGTTTATCCTGTTTGCCGCTCTTGCCGCCATCTCCTTTTTTGGTCTGCAACGGGCGATGCCGGAAACGGCAACCCGACTTGGCGAAAAGTTATCCATTAAAGAGCTGGGCAAAGATTATAAGCTGGTGCTGAGGAACGTACGCTTCGTGGCTGGCGCGTTGGCATTGGGATTTGTCAGCCTGCCGTTACTGGCGTGGATTGCGCAGTCGCCGATTATCATCATCAGTGGTGAACATCTCAGCAGCTACGAATATGGCCTGTTGCAGGTGCCGATTTTTGGCGCGCTGATTGCCGGTAACCTGGTGCTGGCGCGCCTGACTTCGCGAAAAACCGTACGTTCGCTGATTATCATGGGCGGCTGGCCAATCGCCGTCGGGCTGGTGATTGCCGCAGCGGCCACGGTGGTATCATCCCATGCATATCTATGGATGACGGCAGGTTTGAGCATCTATGCGTTTGGCATTGGCGTGGCGAATGCGGGACTGGTACGTCTGACGCTGTTCGCCAGTGAAATGAGTAAAGGTACGGTTTCCGCCGCCATGGGGATGTTGCAGATGCTGATTTTTACCGTTGGTATCGAGCTGAGTAAACATGCTTATCTGCTGGGAGGGAACGGTTTGTTCAGCCTGTTCAATCTGGCAAGCGGCGTACTGTGGCTGATTCTGATGGTTATCTTCCTGAAAGATAAACGGGTAGGGGATTCACGGGAAGGTTAAAGCCCGGTTGCCCGGGCCTGGCGACAACTTAGTGGTGATCGTCAATCTGATGTTCGATAACCATCCCTTCACCGACGCTTGCAACATGTCGCGCATAAGGATGTGCGCGATAAACAGGAGCCGGGGCAGGTGCCGGAGCAACATACACCGTTTGCGGCGCGGAAGTCACACTGACCGCCTGCGGAACGCTGACGGAAGAGGGTACAACCACCACCTTGTAACCGCTGGGAACATCAACAGTAACGCTTTGCGCAAATGCTGTTCCCGCAAAACCCAGCAACAATGTCGCCATCAGTATACTTTTCTTCATAATCCGCTCGCCTGAAATATTCACCGGAAGTAATAATCCAGTGGGTTAATTTGAGGCGGATTATGAATAGATCATGCCATTATTTTGTTGCCGTCTGTGCTGAGGCATTAATGCGTAAACGGTGCTTCATTCTTTAACACGCGGTCGATAATATCCAGCACAGCCTCTTCGTTGTTCGACCCCGCGCGATATTTAGCCGCCTGGACAACCGGTTCATGGGCGTTGGCCATTGCAAAACTAAATCCTGCCTGACGCAGCATTTCAATATCATTTCCGCCATCGCCAAACACAACAACCTCATCGTCGTTAATATTCCAGCGGTGTTGCAGCAGGCGCAGACCATTTGCCTTATGCACGCCGGGAATAATTAAATCGATACTGCCGTAGCCGGTATGCACCGGCACCATAATGTCGCCAATGGCTTCATGCAGATCAGCCTGCACCTGCGGGATACGGTCGTCGGAAATATTCAACCCGAACTTGAAGAAAACGTCGTTAAGATCGTCAAAATTATCTACAAATTCAAGACGATGATAATACATGGCGGAAACAGTTTTATGCTCGTCGCTGTACTGCTTCAGCGTATAGGCGCTGCTTTTACCGCAGGCAATAATGTCGATATCCGTACGGGTCAACAGATGATCCACGATGGCATGAAAATCGTCTTTCGCCAGCTCGCCGTTAAAAACATCTTCGCCTTCACT
The DNA here is from genome assembly GCF_030334595.1 of Citrobacter sp. Ce104. Taxonomy (NCBI): domain Bacteria; kingdom Pseudomonadati; phylum Pseudomonadota; class Gammaproteobacteria; order Enterobacterales; family Enterobacteriaceae; genus Citrobacter; species Citrobacter sp. Ce104. The sequence goes on along the minus strand of NZ_JAOWDP010000064.1, from coordinate 200,237 downwards.
GACCACCCAACCGCCGTTTTCGGCAACAAATGAGATTTCACTTGCCAGTTCAGGGAAAAAGGAGATTAGCTGGTAATACTGGTTGCCGCTGGCGACCACGAAGCGGATCCCTTGTTCTTTCATCTGACGATATTGCGCCATAAAGCGCTCACGGTTATAGGTTTTTTGGTCGCTTAAAAATGTGCCGTCCATGTCGACCGCAATTAATTTGATACTCATTAGCTGTTCTCCATCACAGTGGTATTTTTGAGATCTGGTTTCGCCACAGCTTTTGCGACGATGGCGGCGACAAGCACCAGCGCCAGCACCACCAGCATAGCGCTGCGCAGGCCGTAGTGTTCACCCAGGTAGCCCAGCAGTGGCGGTCCTACCAGGAACGCCAGATAGCCGGTCGTTGCGACAACGCTGACGCGGGTTGGCGCATCGGGGCCGGTGTCGCTGGCAGCCGAAATGGTCAACGGGAAGCCCAGTGATGCGCCGAGTCCCCACAGAATAACGGAAACACCTGCCACCCAGGAGCTGTCGACAAAAATAATCAGGCTAATTCCGAGTGCGCCCATCAGCGCACTGGCACGCACCACCGCGACGCGGCTATAGCGGTCGATGAACCAGCCGCCGGTAAATCGTCCAACGGTCATACCCAACGTAAAGCCGGCATAAATCAGCGAGCCTGATGTCGGGCTAAATCCATGTCCGTCCACCATTAGCAGCGGAAGCCAGTCGTTGGCGGAACCCTCAGCAAATGCCATCGCCAGCACCACGACGCCAATCAGCAATAGCTGGATATCGCGATAAAAAGGCAACCCTTTTTCGCCGGAGTGAGTTCCGTCAGCGGCATTTTTACCCGTGCCGTCAGGAATCGCTTTGATAGCGATGAAGATAGGGGTGATTGCAACCATCGCCGCCAGCAGAATATGCGCGGTCGCCGGGACGCTGAAGGCGGTAAGCATCATTCCGACCCCTGCACCTGCCAGCGTTCCCAGGCTGTAAAAACCGTGCATCATCGGCAGCACGGTTTTATTCATTTCGCGCTCAACTGCCGCACCTTCGACGTTGATGGCGACTTCTGCCGCGCCAAAACTGGCACCAAATACGCCCAGGCCAAACGCGAAAAGCCAGGCGGAATGCAGCCAGAGCGCCCCGCTGAGGATTGCCATTCCGAGAACTGCGCAAGACATGGTGGTGCGGATCACTTTACGCGTGCCAAATCGTTTCACCAGCCAGGCCGAACAAAGAATGCCACTCATCGAACCGATAGAGAGTCCAAATAGCACCGCGCCCATTTCAGCGGTGGAGATGGAGAGAATATCTCTGATGGCAGGGGTACGCGTTGCCCAGGAGGCCATTAATAATCCTGGTAAAAAGAAGAACGTGAACAGCGCCCAGGTACGACGTCTTAAGGCTTTGCGTGATGAGATGCCAGTCATGAATTCGAGCCAAAGAAAAGAGGAAAGAAGACAACATTAGCAAGGTTGTGTACATTTGTACACAAATGCAAGAAGAGGTAATGCAGTGCGACGTGCGAACGATCCGCAGCGGCGGGAAAAAATAGTTCAGGCAACTCTGGATGCGGTAATAGCCCATGGTATTCATGCGGTTACACATCGCAAGATTGCGACAATTGCTCAGGTGCCCCTAGGGTCTATGACCTATTACTTTTCGGGTATCGATGAGCTTTTGATGGAGGCGTTTGGCCGTTTTACTGACAGGATGCTGCTGCAGTATCAGGCCTTTTTTGCCGACGTTAAGGATGCGTCGCAGGCTTGCCAGGCTATTACCGATATGATTTACAGCTCTCAGGTCACCACGCCTGACAACATGGAGCTCATGTATCAGTTATATGCCTTCGCCAGCCGTAAACCGGCGCTAAAAACGGTGATGCAAAACTGGATGCTACGAAGCCAACAAACGCTGGAGCAGTGGTTTGACCCGGTGACGGCGCGGGCGCTGGATGCGTTTATTGAAGGGATGACGCTGCATTTTGTCACGGACAAAAAACCGCTGCAGCGAGAAGATATTTTGCTGATGGTGGAGCGTATAGCGGGCTTGTCCGCGACAGTCAGCTCTGGGTAGCGCCCCCGGTAATATTCACCACCGTGGCGGTGATTGCTGCTGCATGGTCTGAAGCCAGAAAGGTCATTACCTCAGCAATTTGAGCAAGCGTAGGCAGGCGCCCGAGCATGGTGCTTTGCGCCGCGCCCGCTAACCATTGATCGACGGTTATCCCCATTGATTGCGCTTTTGCGGAGAAAATCTCTCCGGTATACGAGCCGGCCGCTACCGCGTCCACAATCGCATGTGATCGCACGCCGACGACCCGAACATTTGCCGGCCCCAGTTCGCTGGCGAGCGCTTTAATAAATGCCTCTGTTCCCGCACAGCCGACGATGTGACCCAGATGTCCAGGCATCGCCATCGGGGCCGCGGGCGCGACAACGGTGAGAATGACACCCGCTCGATCGCCGCCCATGTGCGGCGTTACAGATTTTGCGATATTGAACTGCGCCGAGAGGAAAGGGGTGATACCGCCCATAAACTCAGGGAGGGATAATGCCTCAATGCGCTTACCCTGCTCATGCATAAAGCCGGTCGCGTTAACTACCACATCTATTCCACCGGTTTGCTGCGCAAGTTGAGTAATTTGTTTTGATGCGTCGTGTTCGTCGAGTACATCGGTGATAAAGGTATCGACGGTACCGCCTGCTGTTCGAAGGCGACTGGCCGTCCAATCCAGCTTTTCCTGACTGCGCGCGCCCAGGTACACATGGGCACCTTCGCGCGCCATGGCCTGCGCAACCGCACTACCAATAGCCCCGCTGCCACCGAAGATCACCGCGACTTTGCCTGCGAGCAACATAGCTTACTCCCGTCACCATTAAGCACCGAGTAAAAGTATGTGCCATAACCGGCGTGCTGCAAATATAGAGCGATATTTCCGGGGGAGGAAGGAGGGAGGCAAAATACAGGCAACAAAAAACCCATTTATGTAAACGGGTTAGTAAAAACAATGACTTGTAGAATAATCAATAAGTTAGTTTGGTGGTAAGAAGTGACGACTAGGGGGCATTGCCAATCGCTGCCGCCACTTTGCCGCCACTAACGTTTAACTAACTAATGTCGCGTATTAAAATACCACAACACCTTTGACGGGAGCTCCTGCACCACGGATTTCGCCGCTTCCATAAGAGACGACTTTCCCGTTTTCAAAGGTAACGTAGTAATCACCCTTATCCCATCCCCAACCAGATGTTAACCGGTTGCTGTACTGGATTTGTTCGCTGTTACCTTTAACTGCATCACCATCAGGGGTTCCAAGCAAATCAATTACTTGTTGTTTTGTCATGCCAACCTGAACATTGTGAATTTTTTCACCAGTAGTACAGCTTGCTAAAACTGCTACGGTAAAGCCGATCATCATTAATTTTTTGAAATTCATTTCTCAGTCTCTATGGATTGTGAGCAGTAATTATTTACCAACCAATATTATGTGATATTGATCACGCACTAGAGGACTCAATGATTCCATGAATAATTTTTAATAAGCTGGTACAGGATGAGCACTCTATATCCGGGGCATGTCAACGTTTGTTGGTGCCATAGGCAATGTTGCCAGGGGATTAAAACGCAATGCTGTTTCGAGGTGGTCAGGTGCTAAGTGCGCGTAGCGCATGGTCATTTTTATGTCGTGATGCCCAAGGATTTTCTGCAGAGCCAGGATGTTTCCGCCAGACATCATAAAGTGTGCTGCGAACGTATGGCGCAGAACGTGTGTTAGCTGACCGCGTGGAAGCACGATAGAAGTCTTATCCATTACAGATAAAAACTGGAAGTAGCAGTCAGTGAAGAACCTGAAACCGTCCAGGGCAATGATTTCCTCATACAGCTCTTTGCTAATCGGAATGCTGCGGTTCTTTTTGCCTTTTGTCCTGACAAACGTGATCCGGTATTTCGTGACCTGAGAACGGGTCAGGTTCACCGCTTCGCGCCAACGTGCTCCGGTGCTCAAGCAGATTTTGACGACAAGAGCGAGCAGGGGGCTTTGGCGTTGACAGTCAAACAGAAGCTCTGTGATTTGTTCATGTGTCAGCCAGGCCATTTCTTTTTCGGCAATGGTGAATTTGCGCATGTTCTCCAGCGGGTTCGGCGCTGTCCATTCACCTAGTCGGGCCAGCTCGCTAAAGACTCCGCTCATATAGCTTTGCTCAAGATTGATAGTCACCGGGCTGGCTCCTTGCTTCCACTTTTCGCTGAAGTAGATTTCACCTGTCAGGCGTTTATCGCGATAGTGCGCGAACATTTTGGATGTTAAATCGGTGGCGAGGGGATTTCCGAGAGCTTCGACCATCAGGATCAGCTTGTCGTAAACATGCTCGCCAGCGGTCAGAGATTTGCCGTGCAGTTTGAACCAGAGTTCAACGACGTCTTTCAGAGTTCGGCGATCTACCGATTCACCCAGCCAGGGCTTAGCTTCAGTTTCCTCCATTATGTGCCGTTCAAATGCTAACGCTTCACCTTTGGTGGCGAATTGCTTACGCACACGCCGTCCGCTGCGCCCGGCGGGGTAGCATTCGCATATCCATTTACCTGTGTCGAGTTTTCGTACTGCCATAAAAAAGCCCTCATGTCTGAGGGCTAAATTTAACTGTATATTTAAACAGTGGTCAATGTATGTTTAGGTGAACTCATACATCAATCAAATGTTGTGCTCAGTTCAATTAAATCGAAATATTGATGAATTTTTAGTTCACTTTCATTGTACCGGCTTTTGGCGTATCCCATTTTGAGAAAGTTCGCTAATGATTCCTCCTGAGACAATTCTCCTTCCATCCAAAGTTCTGGAGTATTGTAAGGTCGCGTGCCAACAGGTGCGGTTCTTGCTATCGTTAAGGTGTTCCAAGCAGTCTCTATGTAAAATAGAACATTTGTTGAAATTTCTTTTTGTTTATACGTATTACTATAAACACCACCATTAGCTTGGAAGTACTTGACTTGTGTAGTTTCATAAGATAAATCAAATGATAAATCTATCTCTGTGTTGAGAGGACTAGGAATTAGCTTTTCTTTTGATTTTATTTTTGCATATACATCATGATCTTTGAAATTAAATGCAGATAATATCAACATTAGATTGGGGTCAAATGTTTTATTTGACGTGATAAGTATGTCTATTAGCCTCTCGTATATTTTTACAGCGTCTCTGATGTTTATTTTTATGGATAATAATATGGATGAACAATTTTTAACAAATGATGTGATGTCATGTGGGCATGGAATTAATTTTTCACGTAAAGAATTAAATTCCGAAATTATGTTTTCACCTGTTTTTGTTAATAGTAAGTCTTTGTATTCTGGCGTTGGGAGAAGGAATCGACGGTCAAAAAACCTGCTTAGATAATGACTTGCTGAAAAATTAGTGCCATATATAACTTTTATTGAATGCTGTAATTGTTGGGTGTCAGTGGCAATAATAAATACTACGCCAGGGATGTTAAAAATATGCTTGGAGATTTCTAAAAGACTAATGGAAAAATCGGGCCTACATCTATCAAGTTCATCAATTATTATAAATAATGGAAGCTCTTTATCTATTCCATCTTTTCGCCCAATGAATTCAACCCAACGACTAATTCCTTTTCTTACTGTCTCTATTCTCGTTGATTTTTCTGCGTGTATTTCTATTAGCTTAGATGATAAGTCTTTAGTTAGGTCAGAAAAGGAGTCAACCCCTGTGAACTTTTGTATTAATCCATCAATAATAACTGGTGCCGCTGTTTTTAGCAAAGGACCGACATTCTCAATTGTTGAATTGATTAAAGCAGTAAAGCTATCAGATTGACCAGATAATTGATCTTTAATTCCACTAAATACTGTGAGCAATGGGTCTTCAGTAAAATCTTCTTTCCAAGCATCAATGTATATTGTGGGATGGTAGTGGGAAATTGTCTTGGCTAGGCGTTTAGTAAAATATGTTTTTCCAGCCCCCCATTCCGCATTAATGTTAACTACGAGATTGGATTTAGCACCGCGTGCAGCACAGATTTCATAAAGATATTTTGCGTACTTTTTTCTGTCCAATGTATCTGCAGGCAATTTTTCACCAAGAAATTCGTCATCTTGATCCCAATTCCACTCAATATCCATTTAAGCCTCACTTATTACAGCTTGAATCTTTGCAACAGGTTTAATAACATTTACATCACACTCAAAAGAAAAACCATCTTCAGACACCATTGCCTTTTTGACAGGTATCAAATTGATTTTTTTTATGCTTAGTTTGCCTTCAATCTCAACTAACCATTGACCATCAGAAATGGTATTGTCTTCTCGATCACAGATGTATATATGTTGGTTAGTTTTTATCGCTAATACAGATTTAATTTCTTTGAGAAGGAAAATTGGGGCAATCTTGTGGGTCCCAAGTGCAATAACCTCTCCATTTTTTAGCTCATGGATTTCAACGTCTATCAACGAGTTGACTGTTGTGGTTTTTAACTCACCTTTTCCTGATACCAACCAATCAATTGAAGTTCCTGTTTCTACAACGCATTGAAGCACCCAATCTGCAGGGAAAATGTCACGCATGTAGCGCGTTGCCATTGTACTTTTTGAAACCCCTAAGTGGTCACATAGCGCCTGTCGGGTTGTAAACCCATACGCCTCAACCAAACGCTCAATCACTTTCTTTCCGCCGCCATTGAAATCCAAGAGACCTCCAAAACAATCTTAAATACATTGACAGATTCCAAAAGCGATCTTAAGGTTGAACTTGAAGTGTTCTTTTGGAGCCTTCACAACTAATCACGTTAAACAACGGCTCGCCACAAGCCGAACTAAAGAAGGAATGTTGCACCATGCCCCATAACATTTCAATCACTCTGAACACACCACACGTCACAATTGAACGCTATAGCGAACTTACTGGGCTTCCAGTCGATACGATCAATGACATGTTGGCTGATGGTCGCCTTCCACGCCATCGTCTTCGTAAAGATAAAAAACGAGAAAAAGTCATGATTAATATGGCTGCACTGACTGTAGATGCTCTTTCGGCCTAAGAAACGTTTACTTATCGTAATTCTTTTTCAGGTTCTATTTTGCGATAAGTTCGGAGATGAAAACTATGTTTGATTATAAAGTTTCCAAACAAAGACATTTTGATGAAGCCTGCCGGACTTTCGCTTTGCGTCACAACATGTCGAAGCTGGCAGAACGCGCAGGTATGAACGTTCAGACTCTACGTAATAAGCTAAACCCTGAGCAACCACATTTGCTCACCGCACCAGATATCTGGTTGCTCACCGATCTCACCGAAGACTCAACATTGGTTGATGGATTTCTGGCGCAAATTCATTGCTTGCCATGTGTCCCGGTAAACGAAGTTGCAAAAGAGAAATTACCGCATTACGTCATGAGTGCTACCGCAGAAATAGGTCGTGTTGCTGCCGGAGCTGTCTCTGGTGATGTGAAAACTACTGCAGGCCGTCGCGATGTAATCAGCAGCATTAATTCAGTTACGCGTTTGATGGCACTGACCGCAGTTTCATTACAGGCGCGTCTACAGGTAAATCCAGCGATGGCTAGTGCGGTGGACACCGTGACGGGCCTCGGCGCTTCGTTCGGTCTGATCTGAGGTGCTTATGCTGACGAAAGAACCATCTTTTGCATCACTTCTCGTTAAGCAAAGTCCTGCAATGCACTGCGGTCACGGCTGGATTTACTTACCTGATGGGAAAAAGTGGCATCCGTGTATTGAACAGTCTCCCCGGAAGCAGGCTGTCCGGGGAATAGGTAAAAAGAGATTGCTACAACGTCTAAGTTTTAACGTGGCAAGCATCCTGCAAACCAGGCGAAAAGCTTTTCCTGGAAGCTGAGCTTAGTGTCGTCAGTCCGACCACATGCAATAGCTGCTCTTTTGTAGGCTGGATTTAACAAAGAACCGAAAGGTGCGGAGTCAGAGTGATGCAGCGTTTTCAATTTTTGTGCGATCAGTTCCGGGGTCAGTTCATCTCCAGCATAAAGCAATTCCCCGTACTGGCGGCTTTGTACGGTAGCACGCTCGGAAATAATTGCGGGTTGCCACACAAGTTGAATTGTTGCGATTACAACAACGGGCAAAGCGAACAACCATTCCAATCCTGTATCGGCAAATACTGCAGTACCGCTAATAAGCTGGATAGCTGTCATCAATTTGTCAGCCCTACCGTGAAGCGTTGCCGTCATTGCCTCAAGGTAATAGCAGTAATGCAACTGGAAATATTCGGAGCTTTGTTTAGTCATGCCGGATTCCTATTTTTTATCTTGCCCCGGTTCTGGCTTAGGTGCAGGGGCAGGACGAGGCAATACATGGAAGTTGTCAGAGTCTGACATCAGATTTCTCCTTCGCGAGGTAGATGATTGTTGGCGCAAATAGTCTACCACCAAGGCACGCGCCGGGCGTGTGAAAAAATTCCCGGCACAACTTTAAATAGGTATATGTACGATGAGACAGGAGGGGGTAATGGCTATTGATGGCTCGGCGGCAACTGTTCCACTAAGCCCCGGCAAACGCCTGGACGGACTGAACCATATTGCAGAACTACGTGCAAAAGTGTTCGGCCTGAATATTGAGTCGGAGCTTGAACGGTTCATTGAAGATATGCGAGACCAAAAAGATGTTAACAATAAACAAAATGAGAGGGCACTGGCAGCCATATTTTATATGGCAAAAATTCCGGCAGAACGTCATTGCGTCAATATTAGTGATCTGACTACTGACGAAAAACGGGAACTGATTAAAGCAATGAATCATTTTCGTGCAGTGGTGAGCTTATTTCCAAAACGGCTAACCATGCCGAATTAATCCACAACAGAAATTAATGGCGTAAACCCGCCGGGCTTCTTATTGCCCAAATTCAGGAGAAACAACAATGCGAAATATTGAAACCCGTATCACCAAAACAGGACCAGATGATGCTGGCCTTAATCAGATGCTGACTGATGCGCGCATGGAAGAACGCTGGGCACGTGCCTCGGCAATGGCAGCCCGTCTTGATAGCCTGGCTTGCCATATCACGTCACGCCAGCTTAACCACGTTGAAGCGGCGGAGCTGCTGCGTATTGCGGCTGAAAATATTCAGAACGAAGCGCAGGAGATCCACTGATGGCTGATTCAATGGACCTCGTACAACAGCGCGTTGAAGAAGAACGCCAGCGCCACATCCAAACAGCTCGCAGCCGAAAGACTGGGGCTTCTTCTCTGGAGTGTGAGTGTTGCGGAATCGTCATCCCGGAACAGCGTCGTGCTGCAGTGCCGGGCTGTGATCTCTGCGTCACCTGTCAGGAAATAGCAGAGCTGAAAGGGATGCACTACACCCGAGGTGCTTTGTGAGCTTCGGAGTCTTCCAGTGATGTCTGAGCTACTAAAAGATAAAGGCGGTCCGACTGTGACCGCCGTGGCCTTTCCATGGAATACCCCAAAAAAAGCGGTTAACCCGTATCTGGAACCGGCGGACGTTGCGCCGGTGTCTGCACTTTCAAACCTGATCACTCTGTACGCTGCGGATAACGAGCAGGAGCAACTGCGCCGTGAGGTGTTGAGTGATGAGGTTTGGGAACGCTATTTCTTTAATGAATCCCGTGATCCTGTCCAGCGTGAAATAGAGCAGGATCAGCTAATTAGCCATGCCAAAATGGCCCGCGAACAGCAGCGCGTTAATCCCGATTTAGTGATTATTGCCGATGTAAGCGCCATGCCTGCCCATATCAGCAAGCCTCTGCTGGAGCGGATTAAATACTTCCATAGCCTGGGCAAGGCTAAAGCTTACTCCCGCTATCTGCGCGAAACAATCAGGCCTTGTCTTGAGCGGCTGGAGCGCGTGCGTGACAGCCAGGTGTCTGCGTCTTTCCGGTTCATGGCGAGCCAGGACGGGCTGGAGGGGCTGCTGGTACTGCTTGAAATGAATCAGGAGCAGGTCAAGCGCCTTTCCACGCTGGTTGCGGCACATATGAGCATGTGTCTTGATGCGGCTTGCGGTGATCTGTTTGTCAGTGACGATGTTAAACCAGAAGAAATCCGCCAGGCATGGGAAAGGGTTGCTGCAGAAGCCATGCGCCTTGAGGTCATCCCGCCTGCCTTTGAGAGGTTGCGCCGCAAAAAGCGCCGCCGCAAGCCGGTGCCTTATGAACTTATCCCACCGTCGCTGGCGCGCATGCTGTGCGCGGACTGGTGGTATCGCAAATTGTGGCAGATGCGCTGCGAGTGGCGGGAGGAGCAGCTGCGCGCCGTCTGCCTGGTCAACAAGAAAGCGTCCCCGTATGTCAGCTATGAAGCCGTGATACACAAACGCGAGCAGCGTCGCAAATCGTTGGAGTTCTTCCGCTCGCATGAACTGGTCAACGAAGACGGTGACACGCTGGATATGGAAGATGTGGTGAACGCCAGCAACAGCAACCCGGCGCACCGCCGTAATGAAATGATGGCCTGTGTTAAAGGGCTGGAGCTGATCGCGGAAATGCGTGGAGACTGCGCAGTGTTCTATACCATCACCTGCCCGTCACGCTTCCACGCAACCCTCAACAACGGCAGACCTAATCCGAAATGGACCAGCGCCACGGTCCGGCAGAGCAGTGACTATCTGGTTGATACATTCGCCGCTTTCCGCAAGGCCATGCACAAATCCGGGCTGCGCTGGTACGGCGTCCGCGTTGCAGAGCCACATCATGATGGCACCGTGCACTGGCATCTGCTGTGTTTTATGCGCAAAAAAGACCGCCGCTCCATCACTGCGCTGCTGCGTAAGTTTTCCATACGTGAAGACCGCGAGGAGCTGGGCAACAATACGGGACCGCGTTTTAAGTCTGAGCTAATCAACCCGCGTAAGGGGACGCCGACCAGCTACATTGCCAAATACATCAGTAAGAATATCGACGGGCGTGGGCTGGCTAAAGAGATCAGCAAAGAAACAGGCCGGTCACTGCGTGACAGCGCCGAGCACGTCACCGCCTGGGCGTCGCTGCACCGAGTTCAGCAGTTCCGTTTCTTTGGTATTCCGGGGCGTCAGGCATATCGCGAGTTGCGCTTGCTGGCTGGTCAGGTCGCGAGAGCGCAGGGCGAGCACAAAGTGGGTGCGCCGGTACTGAATAACCCGCGTCTGGATGCGGTGCTGGCAGCAGCTGATGCGGGCTGCTTTGCTACCTACATCATGAAGCAGGGCGGTGTACTGGTTCCCCGCAAACATCACCTTGTCCGCACGGCTTATGAGCTTAACGACGAACCGAGCGCCTACGGCGATCACGGTATCCGTATCTATGGCATCTGGTCCCCGATTGTAGAGGGCAAGATTTGCACGCACGCGATGAAGTGGAAAAAGGTTCGTAAGGCCGTTGACGTTCAGGAGGCGACAGCCGACCAGGGCGCTTGCGCCCCTTGGACTCGTGGCAATAACTGTCCCCCTGTTGAAAATTTGAACCAATCAGGGGGCGATTTACCAGAAGCCAGTGGACCGGAGCTGCTGCCGGATCTTCATAATCTGAGCGCGAAGGAACGGCGGGAGCTGACGGCGCGGCTGAGATTGGTAAAACCGAAGCGGCGGAAAGGGTACAAACAGCAGATTAGCAATCATCAGCGCCAGCAGCTTGATGCTGAACTGAGATCTAGGGGATTTGATGCGAATGATACCGAGGTGGATCTGCTTCTGCGTGGCGGCAGTATCCCGTCCGGGGCCGGGCTGCGTTTGTTCTACCGAAATCAGCGACTGCAGGAAGATGATAAATGGCGGCAGTGGTACTAAGAGGGCTGGAATGAGGCTATCTATTAATCAAAGGGTTAGCCGAGTAAAAAACTATTTCAGCTTTAAATACATATGATGTACTGTATAAATAAACAGTAATATTAGGAGGGAGTTGTGAACGATTTGTTCATGGAGTCACTTGCACTGCAACGGATAGAACTTATGGCCCGGCTGGTCGCCAGCTCAGATTGTAGCGATGACGACAAGGAGGTGGCGATCTCCTGGCTGTCGGAGTTGACGAGTGATCTGGTTACCAGGCTAAACGAGTACGGAGTAAGGCAAGATGAAAACACGCATTAGTGATTTTGCACCGTGGGAATCTCCCTCCCATACAGCATACGGCGACTTGATAACGCAGTGCATGTCTATGGTGCATGGATTCGCATGATCCAAAAAGGATCGCAATGGACCGGGGCCGCCAGAACTGGCGCGCTTTCCGATCCGTCATGCACCTGCATGAAAACCACGCCATAAAGCGGGCAGGCGTGGCGGGGATACGAGCGCGCGCAACGTTAGTTGGCTGTTCATAAATAAAATGTGATCGATAAGAATGTTCTTAATTTTGTATTTGTTTTTGAAACATCGGTTCGCTTAACATGGATGTTATCGAGACAAAAATGAGAGTGAAGAATGCTTTTACCCGTGAGCGTGACATCATGTGGCTTTTATCATCCTTATTGGTATCAAGGGGAACGCAACCCCCACAATGATGAGCTATCAAGACAAATGATGGATTTCAAGGATGAGGATAACCGCAATCATCAAAGAGCTATCAACCGTTTTTCTGAGTTAGCTATCGACAAAGTTGGACGATTGGTGATTCGAGGAGGTGGTGGGCGTTTTGTTGAAAGTCCATTTTCGATAGCTATTGTTCCTTCACATACCGCAGGCCGGATTTCCCCTGCATTGATCGAAGTTGCAGAGCGCGTTGTTCGTACTTATCGTCGTGGTAATGTGGACTGTTGTTTAGAGAGAACCCGTACTGTCCCCAGCGCCCACAGAGAGGGCGGAGATCGTTCAATTTCTGGTCATATGTCGACTATCAGAGTTAAGGGCGGTAACTTGCGCGGACGAAATGTGTTATTACTAGACGATGTCAAAACGACAGGGGGGAGCCTGTCTGCTTGTTTTTATTTACTGGAGTCTGCAGGTGCAGGTGTAACAATTCCATTGTCGCTGTTGGAAACGGCAACTTATGAGGAGTAAAGAAGTGCACTCAGATGAATTAAAAAATACACTAGGATTAGCAATTCAGATCGGAAAGTTAGCATCTGACCAAAGTGTATTGAAATTCTTTGAGCTTATTGATTTTGAAAGGATTCGTGATATTCGCGATTTGACTCAAATGGTCAACAGCCATGGTTTGTTGAAAGAAATTATTTCTGAAACGGATTTTTTAATCGCAAATGCAGAGCTTGAAAATCATCATTCTCATGGTATAGAACTCGTGCCATTCGGGTCTGAGTATTATCCTTTAAGTTTAGCGTTTACTCCAAATCCTCCTGCAATATTGTATGTTAAAGGTGGTAAAGATATCCTCACTCAATTGCCTGGTGTTGCAATCGTAGGATCTCGTGACATCTCTCCTGCTGGAGAGGAAATAACTAGAAGAATAACATGCCAAATTGTAGCTGCTGGATATATTGTTGTGAGTGGCTTGGCTATAGGTACTGATGCAAATGCCCATAAAGCAGCATTACAGGCGAAAGGGAAAACCATAGCTGTTTTAGCTCATGGGCTCGAAGAAGCTAAGCCAAAGCAAAATAGCAGGCTTGCTCAAGAAATCATTGAGAAGGGGGGGGCATGGATTTCAGAATATCCTATGGGACGTCCCGCTCAAAAACAATCCTTTGTTCAAAGGAATCGAATACAAGTAGGCTTATCGGCGGGCTCTATACTGATCGAAGCTGCGCTTAATAGCGGAACAATGACGCAGGCAGATTTTGCAAATAAAGCTAAGCGTCCAGTTTTTGCTGTTGTACCACATCAACCGAATAATCCTTTAAATCTTAATTGTGAAGGTACGGTTGATTTGGTAAATAGTAATATGGCAAGGCCGCTAAAGACAAAGAGAGATTATGAAAGTGTCATCATGATTATAAATGAGTCGAGAGATGCTTTGTTGCGTCTTAAGCGACTAGAGAAACAAAACACTCTGAATTTAATGTGAGCCTCAAATGAGGCTCTAAATTAAATTTCATATTCTTCGAACTTTATTACCTCCTCTCTGGCCCAATAGTTGAATTCTTTCATTCTTTTTTGTAATGGCAATAACTCATTTTTTACAAAAACCTTACTAGCCTTTTCCACATCCCCAAAGCCCCCAACATTGCTCGGCATAATCCCCATCATCTGCGGCGGAACGCGGTGCGCCGCCATCATGTCATCACGGCTCACGTTCTTGATGTTCAAAAATTCATCCTTTGCCGCAACTTCTGACAGCGGGATGATCTGAATCCCATCTTTTTTGCCATTGGGGGAGTACATAAACAGGTTGCGAAAGTTACCTGGCCCTTTGGCACTTTTCATGGCCTGGCGGATATTGTTCACGTCCTCTTGGTTCTGCGCCGCATCGGTCATATACATAATAAAACCCGCATGACTGCCGTTGATGTAATACTTGCGGCGGAACAGCGTTGCGGACTCATTCAGCAGGGCGGAAGGGATGGCTGACAGATATTCCGGCAGGCCGTAAATTTCCTGGTTTAAATCCGGCTCCATCAGGTGAAAGATGCTGCCTTTGGTAAACTCGTAGGGCTGCGTGGTCATGCCGTATTGCACAAACCAGTAGGTATCCAGATCCACGCCACGCCGGGTGTATTTCGCCAGCGATGGCTCCAGCGACAGAATGCCGCCGAGGCGGTTGGTGCGCTTCTCCAGATAGGCGTTTCCGAAAACCAGATAATCCTGCACAAAGCGGCTGAAGGCCTGCTGGCTGAGCAGCGGATGAGGGATAAACGTGCTGGTAAGAATATTGCGTTTAACGGCAATCGGTGAGCTGTGGTGCACGGCGGCACGGTAGGTGCGAGCCAGCCCATCAAAACTCACCGGCGGTTCATACCATCTGTCCATCTGTACGCATTCCACATAGTCCAGCAGTTCGCGGCGGTCCAGTACCGGGATCGGATCGCCAAAGCTGAACGCTTCGGCGTGAGTTGTATTCTTCTGCTGTTCGGCCTCCTGCACTTGCGCGGTGCTGGTCTGGGCGTCGTGTTCACTCATCAAAAAATCTCCACAATGTTGCTGGTATTGGCGGATTCGCCCTGCAGCGGTTCGTTAAACAGGGCGTGCATCGTTGCCCAGGCCAAATCTGCGTGGCTGGCTTCTTCGCTGCGGCTAGCTTCGTAGGTAGGACGGTTGCCGCTGGCGGTAGTGGCGCGGCGGATTGCCATAAAGGACTGCGCGATGTCTGTGTGTCCGGCGTCAAACTCCAGACGGCGGTGGCTGATAATGTCGTACGCCTTGAGTACCAGGGCGTTTTTGACGTTGGGGTTGTAGACAAACTCCCGCACGGCAGGAAAGAACGCTTTTACGTTCTCATAAACACCGTGACCGACGCCGGTTGAGTCGATGCCGATATAAGTCACGTTGTACTGCTGCGTCAGCTTTTTGATGGCATCAGCCTGGGCGCGGAAGTCCATCCCGCGCCACTGATGACGCTCCAGAATGCGGAACTTTCCGCCAGGTACAGTGGGTGGTGCCATAACCACGCAGCCTGCGCTGTCACCGTTCTGCGTACCTTTCGCCGGGTCGTAACCGATCCAGACTTCCCGCCAGCCAAACGGGCGCAGTGCCAGTGCCTGAAAATCGGTCCAGACTTCCCAGCTGTCCACCATACACGCCTGCAGCTCGCTGAGCGGGAATACTGACGCCAGATCGTCAATAAATTCGCACATCAGCAGGTTCTGGTATTCGTCCGGGCTGTACTCCATGCGCAGTTGGTCTAGGTCGAACAGGTTACAGCCTCCGCGCACCGCATCCTCCACGGTGACGATCTGGCGGTACTGTCCGTCAGGGCAGAGCAGGCCGCGCGCAAGGTTGCTGTGGGTCAGGTCAATATCCACCTTGTCCGCTTTGGCACGGCCCCGATTAAACAGCGCACCGGACCAGAACGGATAGGCACTGTGGGTCAGGCTGGACGGCGTGGAAAAGTAGGTTTGTCGCCATTTCTTGTGAATGGCCATACCGGAGGCAACCTTGCGCAGCTCCTGGAATTTCGGTATCCAGAAATATTCATCAAGGTACAGGTTGCCGTGGTAGCTCTGCGCCGTACGGGCGTTGGTGCCGAGGAAGTACAATGCAGCGCCATTGGGTAGCACCATGGGATCGCCTTTCAGCTCCACCTCAACTTCTTTGGCAAAGTCGATGATGTACTGCTTAAACACGTGCGCCTGTGCCTTACTGGCAGAAAGGAAAATCTGGTTGCGTCCGGTCAGCAGGGCATCAACAAGGGCTTCACGGGCAAAATAAAACGTGGCGCCAATCTGGCGCGACTTGAGCAGATTACGGATGCGGTTTGTTTTCCCGGCTTCAAACCAGTGACGCTGATAGTCGAACATAGAGGCGTGGAAGACTTCTTCCAGCTTTTCGATCTGCTCGTCGGTGAAAACATTCTTTTCGGGCTGGCGGCGTGGTCCTTTGTTACGGTTGGCGACTTTCGGGTTTAAATCAGCTTCGTTCCCGCCATCGTTAAATTTGCCGATCCGGGCGTGGCGCTCTGACTGGCGCGCCAGCAGGTCAATTTCCTTGAAGTCTTTCCCTTCTTTCTGCTCCTTCATGATGAGCTGGCAGTAACGTGCGGCGGTGGTGAGCTGCATCTGATCCAGCGGCCCATAGTCGCCCCACTTGTCGCGTTTTTTCCAGCTGTGAACGGTTGCAACTTTTTCGCCCAGCATTTCAGCAATGCGGGCTACGCGGTATCCCTGAAAGTACAGCAGCATGGCCTGCCGACGGGGATCGAGGTCTGCGGGGGTCAGTGTCGTGTTCATGGCCCAAACATACGGCCTTGGATGGCGGCTTTCCCCGGCTGCGGTTTGTGTGGTTTACCGTACAAATACAGTGCGTTGTCTCACTCCCCCTATCACCGCAAACATAAGGCTCTAGTAAGTTATTTCTAACGGAGCACGGCTCATGACAGTGAAAGCAAAGCGTTTCCGTATCGGGGTGGAAGGTGCCACCACTGACGGGCGCGAGATCCAGCGTGAATGGCTGGAGCAGATGGCTGCCAGCTACAACCCGACGGTCTATACCGCGCTGATCAACCTGGAGCACATCAAGTCTTATTCCCCGGACAGTGCCTTCAACCGTTACGGCAAAGTGACGGCGCTGGTTGCAGAGGAAATCCAGGACGGTCCGCTTGCAGGCAAGATGGCGCTTTACGCCGATGTTGAACCGACGGATTCCCTGGTGGCGCTGGTGAAAAAGGGTCAGAAGCTGTTTACCTCCATGGAGGTCAGCCCGAAGTTTGCTGACACCGGTAAAGCCTATCTTGTGGGGCTGGCGGCAACTGACGATCCTGCGAGCCTTGGCACCGAAATGTTGGCTTTCAGCGCCAGTACCGCGCATAACCCGCTGGCAAACCGTAAGCAGAACCCTGAAAACCTGTTTACCGCTGCCGAAGAAACGCAGATCGAACTGGAAGAAGCCCAGGACGAAAAGCCGTCCCTCTTTGCCCGCGTCACCGCGTTGTTCACCAAAAAAGAGCAGACCGACGATGCGCGATTCTCTGATGTGCATAAAGCCGTGGAGCTGGTCGCTACTGAGCAGCAGAACCTGAGTGAGCGCACGGAAAAATCCCTGTCCGATCAGGAGCAGCGCCTTTCTGAGCTGGAGTCCTCCCTGGAGGAGCAGCAGGCCGCCTTTGCCGAGCTTGAGCAAAAGCTGAGCATTGAAGACAGCCGCAAGGATTACCGCCAGCGCGCGCCGGGCGGTGACGCACCGGCAGGCACCCTGACCAATTGCTGATGGAGCATAAAACCCGATGAAAAAGAAAACCCGCTTTGCCTTTAACGCTTACCTGCAGCAGCTGGCGCGCCTGAATGGTGTGGAGATTGAAGAACTCTCCAGTAAGTTCACCGTAGAGCCGTCCGTGCAGCAGACGCTGGAAGACCAGATCCAGCAGTCCGCCGCTTTCCTGACGCTGATTAACATCACGCCGGTCACTGAGCAGTCCGGGCAGTTGCTGGGGCTGGGCGTGGGCAGCACCATTGCCGGAACCACCGATACCACCACCAAAGAGCGCGAGCCTACCGATCCGACGCTGATGGAAGACGTGGAATACAAATGCGAGCAGACCAACTTTGATACGGTTCTGACCTACGCAAAACTGGACCTGTGGGCGAAATTCCAGGACTTCCAGGTGCGTATCCGCAACGCTATCGTCAAGCGTCAGGCGCTGGACCGCATCATGATCGGCTTCAATGGCGTGAAGCGTGCCAAAACGTCCAATCGTGCTGAAAACCCGCTGCTGCAGGACGTTAATAAAGGCTGGCTGCAGAAAATCCGCGAAGACGCGCCGGATCATGTCATGGGCAGCAAAACCGCAGAAGACGGCACCACTACGGCGGAGCCGGTAAAAGTAGGTCCGGGTGGTAAGTATCTAAATCTTGATGCGGTGGTAATGGATACCGTCAACGAGCTAATCGATGTGGAGTATCAGGATGATGACGAGCTGGTTGTCGTCTGTGGTCGTGAACTGCTGTCTGACAAGTATTTTCCGCTGGTCAACAAAGAGCAGGACAACAGCGAGAAAATCGCCGCCGATCTGATCATCAGCCAGAAACGCATGGGCGGCCTGCAGGCTGTGCGCGCGCCTTTCTTCCCGGCAAATGCCCTGCTGATCACCCGTCTGGATAACCTGTCTATCTACTGGCAAGAAGACACCCGCCGCCGTTCTGTTATCGACAATCCGAAACGTGACCGGATTGAAAACTTTGAATCCGTCAACGAGGCGTATGTGGTCGAGGACTACCGCTGCGCGGCGCTGGTTGAAAACATCGAAATCGGTGATTTCAGCGCGCCTGCCGCACCGGAAAGTGGGGAGTAACGCATGAGCCTGAGTCCCGCACGGCAGCACCGCCTGCGCATTCAGGCTGAACAGGCCGCCCGTGAGGGCGGCAGTGTTCGCCATGCGTCGGGTTATGACCTGATGCTGCTGCAGCTGGCAGAAGATCGCCGCCGGCTTAAAGGCATCCAGTCCACGGTGAAAAAGGCGGAAATCAAGGTGGAGCTGCTGCCGAAATATTCCGCCTGGGCGGAGGGCGTGCTGGCTGCCGGAGGTGCGCAACAGGATGACGTGCTGATGTACGTGATGCTGTGGCGTATTGACGCCGGTGATTATGCCGGTGCGCTGGAAATCGGGCGTCATGCGCTGCGCCATGGCTGGGTGATGCCGTTAGGCAACCGTAACGTGCAGACCGTGCTGGCAGAAGAAATGGCAGACGCGGCACAAAGCGCTCTGCTGGCCGCTGCCGGTTTTGATGCCGATCTGCTTCTGCAGACGCTGGACCTGACAACCGATATGGATATGCCGGACCAGTCGCGGGCGCGCCTGCATAAAGCCATCGGCGCTGTACTGAGCGAAAGCAACCCGGCGTCAGCCCTGAATCACCTTACCCATGCGCTGCAGCTTGATCCCCGCTGCGGTGTGAAAAAAGAAAAGCAGCAGCTGGAGCGCAGACTGCGCAATGACAGCCGCTAACGAACGTGCCCCGCGCACGGGCGGCACGGGATGGCGAAAGGCACTGCCACATCAAAATTCCGTCCACCGCCCACTTATTCAGGAGAAAGCCGCATGAAGTTTGTTGCGCCAGAACAGGCACCAGAACAGGCGGAGGTCATCAAAAATACGCCGTTCTGGCCTGATGTGGACCTGTCGGAATTTCGCAGTGTGATGCGAACTGACGGCACGGTGACGCAGCCGCGTTTAAAGCAGATTGTGCTGACGGCTATTTCTGAGGTTAACGCTGAGCTGTACGACTTCCGCAACCGCCAGCAGTTGCTGGGCTACCGGGCACTGGCTGAGGTTCCGGCGGACATGCTGGACGGTAAAAGCGAGCGTATCCGGCACTACCATAACGCCGTTTTTTGCTGGACGCGTGCCGTACTCAATGAGCGTTATCAGGATTATGACGCCACGGCGTCAGGTGTGAAACGGGGGGAGGAGCTGGCGGAGGCCAGCGGTGATCTGTGGCGTGATGCCCGCTGGGCCATCAGCCGGGTGCAGGATGCGCCGCACTGTACGGTGGAGCTTATCTGATGAAAGTGCGTGCGCATCAGTATGACACGGTGGACGCGCTTTGCTGGCGTCATTACGGGCGCACGCAGGGGGTCACTGAGCAGGTTCTGAAGGCAAATCCGGGGCTGGCAGAGTACGGCCCATTTTTACCGCACGGGCTGCAGGTGGAACTGCCGGACATTACGGCGTCAACCACGGCGCAGACCGTCCAGCTATGGGACTGAATTATGACGCTTGAACGAATCAGCGCCTTTATTACTTACTGCATCGCCGTGCTGCTGGCATGGCTGGGCGATCTGTCGCTCAAGGATGCATCAACGGTTGGCGGCGTGTTGATTGGTGTGCTGATGCTGGCTATCAACTGGTACTACAAACACCAGTCTTTCAGGTTGCTGCGCGATGGCAAAATTTCACGGGGGGAATATGAATCCTTCAATCGTTAAGCGCTGCCTTGTCGGGACTGTGCTGGCTATCGCCGCCACGCTGCCCGGTTTTCAGTCGCTCAAAACTTCAGTTGAAGGACTGAAACTGATTGCCGATTACGAGGGATGCCGCCTGCAGCCGTATCAGTGCAGCGCAGGTGTCTGGACCGACGGGATCGGAAATACATCCGGGGTGGTGCCGGGGAAAGCTATCACGGAACGGCAGGCGGCGCAGGGGTTAATAAACAATGTACTACTGACTGAAAAAAGGCTGGATGCCTGCCTGACGGTTAAGCCCCCGCAGCATGTCTACGATGCGCTGGTGAGTATTGGTTTCAATGTGGGGACCGGCGCGATCTGCAGGTCAACCATGGTGTCATATATCAATCGCCAGCAGTGGTGGCAGGCATGCAACCAGCTACCGCGCTGGATTTACGTTAATGGTGTGAAAAATAAAGGTCTGGAGAACCGCCGCGCGCGGGAAATGGCCTGGTGCTTAAAAGGAACTGGAGCGTGACACGCGCATTGGTAGTAGGGCTGGCGCTGGCTATTGCGGCGCTGGGCTGGCAGTCGTGGCGGCTTAACAATGCCAGTCACACCATTGAGACGCAGGGCGCCGCGCTGAAAAGCAAAACGCAGGAACTGACGAAGAAAAACAGTCAGTTGATCGGCCTGTCCGTTCTGACCGAAACCAACAGCCGGGAGCAGACGCGGCTTTATGCGGCAGCGGAGCAGACCACCGCACTGCTGCGAAGCCGCCAGCGCCGGATCGAGGAACTGAAACGTGAAAACGAGGATTTGCGCCGCTGGGCTGACGCTCCTTTGCCTGCTGACATTATCAGGCTGCGCGAACGTCCGGCCCTTGCCGGAGGTGCAGCTTACCGTGAATGGCTGTCCCAGAGTGACGCAGTGCCGCCTGGAAAGGTCAGCGCCGCGCAGTAACGGTGATTTGAATACGGCGCTGGATGAAACAGAGGCCGCCTGGGCGGTCTGTGCTGACAAAGTCGACACGATAGTTGCGTGTCAGGAGCGAAACAGTGAACAAACCGCAGTCCCTGCGCAGCGCCCTGAATAAAGCGGTGGCGTATGTCCGCAACAACCCGGATAAGCTTCACCTTTTCGTTGATAACGGCTCACTGGTGGCAACCGGTGCCAGCTCTATGTCATGGGAATACCGCTACACTCTGAACGTGGTGATCGAGGATTTCAGCGGCGACCAGAATCTGCTGATGGCTCCCGTGTTGCTGTGGCTCAGAGAGAACCAGCCGGACGCCATCAACAACCCGGAGTTGCGCGAAAAACTGTTCACCTTTGAAGTAGACATTCTGCGCAATGATGTATGCGATATCAGTCTGAATCTGCAACTGACGGAGCGTGTACTGGTCAGCACTGACGGCGGTATATCAACGGTCGAGGCAGAGTCGGAACCCGACGAGCCAGAAGAAATGTGGATGGTGAAACGTGGATAATCTGCATAAAGTGGATGAGTGGCTGGCAGCGCTGCTGGCGAATCTGGAGCCTGCTGCGCGCAGCCGTATGATGCGGGAACTGGCGCAGGAGTTGCGCCAGAATCAGCAGCAGAACATCCGGCTGCAGCGTAACCCAGACGGCAGCGGTTACGAGCCGCGCCGGGTGACTGCCCGCAGCAAGAAGGGACGCATCAAACGCCAGATGTTTGCAAAGCTTCGCACCACAAAATACCTGAAAACCACCGCCAGTGCGGACTCCGCCAGCGTGCAGTTTGATGGCAAGGTGCAGCGCATTGCCCGTGTTCACCATTACGGGCTGCGGGATCGCGTCAGCCGAAAAGGCCCGGAGGTCCGCTACGCAGAGCGCCACCTGCTGGGCGTGAATGAAGAAGTGGAAACCGTCACCCGTGACACCTTATTGCTTTGGTTAACCAGATGACTAAAATTCTATATAGGGTTTATTTCTCTGAGTCTTTCATTCTTTATTATGTAAGTGCCTTTTTCAGAGGTCAATTTTCCACCGCATTCACATAAAGATGGAATAGTGATGGCTCCGTTAATGGTTAGATCCTTGAAACCTGCAAAAGTCGGTATGGTTTTAAGCTCCTTGCCACATTGAACACATTTGACTGTTAACTCAGGTAGAACGACTGAAGGAGTGATTATAGATGTTATATTTTCAGGCGCGACATAATATCCTAATAATGGATACCCTCGACTATCTGAGACTCCTCTATAGGTGTTTGTGATTCCGGAAATTAATGCTAATACTTCATCAAAGTCTTCTTCGTTTCGCATGGAAATCCAATGTTCATCATTCTCATAACAATATTCACGTCCTGCAACACATATAGCACCTAGGTAATGAGTTTCTTTTTTGTATATCTTTTTATATCTTTCTGCTTCCGTCATTCCATTGGCTTTTAAGTCAGTGTTCAATGCGAACACAACCGCACGAGGTTTACTAATGGAATGGTTTATTCTATTACCTTCTTCATCAAGTTTTCCTGGAAGATATTTATAGACCGTATTTATCGTTTTTGCGCTGAGTTCTGCGATTGAAAGTTCTCGTGAGTTTAGTGTTGTTTTAACTTCAATAGTATATAAAACAGATTCTATTGGAAATATTCCGACATTATTATCAACTAGAACAGGGGGGAGTATCGCTTTGTTATAGATAACAATGTCAATTTGTGGAGAGGGGGGATTACCAAAGGCATCGATGATTTGCCCTGTACCAACACCAATATCTGCGGGTAAAAGAGGTCGGAAAAGTTGACTTAGTAATATTTCAAGAACGCTCCCTTTTACTCCTTGATGTGTCATATGAGCCGCAGCTCTGGCTTGCGCAATTGCTGAAGTTACCTTTCCGCGTAGTAAAGCTTGGTATGGGTTTTTATTTTTCATTTTGCAATAACCAATCGTTCTTGATGACAGGATCCTATTTTAATCTTTAATTGTGTTAGGAACTATACAAAGTGGTGTATAGCCGTTCAACGCACTACTAATGGCAACCTATTGCCATGAACACACAACTAACAGAAATCATGCGCCTTATCACCAACCTGATCCGCACCGGCATAGTGACCGAAGTGGACCGGGCAAACTGGCTGTGCCGGGTGAAAGTGGGCGAGCTTGAAACCAACTGGATTAACTGGCTGACGTTGCGCGCCGGAGGTGCCCGCACATGGTGGTGTCCGTCGCCGGATGAGCAGGTGGTGGTGCTGAGCATGGGGGGCAATCTGGAAACAGCTTTTGTGCTGCCCGCCATCTACTCCAATCAGTTTCCGCCGCCGTCGGATTCGGTGGACGGTTGCGTGACGGAGTACCCGGACGGGGGATGGTTTGAGTATGAACCCGCCACCGGACGATGGCATGTCAGGGGCATCAAATCCATGGTGATCGAGGCATCAGACAGCGTCACCTACAAAACCGGTGAGTTTGTGGTGGAGGCTGACACCACGCGCATTAACAGCGAGGTGGTGATCAATGGTGGCGTCACCCAGGGCGGTGGCGCGATGAGTTCCAACGGGATCGTTGTTGATGACCATGAGCATACTGGTGTTCTGAAAGGCGGTGCTAACACGGGAGGTCCGGTATGACATTGTATATCGGTATGAGCAGGAATGACGGGCAGGCCATTGCAGATACCGACCATCTGCGCCAGTCGGTGCGGGATATTCTGCTGACGCCGCAGGGCAGCCGTCTTGCCCGCCGGGAATATGGCTCCCTGCTGTCTGCCCTGATTGACCAGCCGCAGAACCCGGCGCTGCGCCTGCAGATTATGGCTGCGGTCTATGTGGCCCTGAGTCGCTGGGAGCCACGTCTTACGCTGGACTCCATCACCATCAACGGCAATTTTGACGGCTCTATGGCGGTTGAGCTTACCGGACACAGCAATAACGGCGCGCCAGTTTCCCTTTCCGTATCAACAGGAGCAGACAATGGCAGTCATTGATCTTTCCCAACTACCGCCGCCGCAGATTGTGGACGTGCCGGACTTTGAGGCATTGCTGGCAGAACGCAAGGCCGCCTTTGTAGCCCTTCATCCGGCTGATGAACAGGAGGCCGTTATGCGCACGTTAGCGCTGGAGTCAGAACCTGTCACCAAACTGCTGCAGGAAAATACTTACCGCGAAATCCTGCTGCGTCAGCGAATTAATGAGGCTGCGCAGGCGGTCATGGTGGCCTATTCCATGGGAAATGACCTTGAGCAACTGGCAGGCAACTGCAACGTGAAACGCCTGACGGTAGTCCCTGCCGATAATGACGCGGTGCCGCCGGTCGCCGCAGTGATGGAAAGTGATGAAGCATTACGCCAGCGCATTCCTGCAGCATTTGAGGGGCTATCCGTTGCAGGGCCGACGGGAGCCTATGAGTTCCACGCCAGAAGCGCCGACGGGCGCGTGGCGGATGCCAGCGCAACCAGTCCGGCACCGGCAGAGGTGGTGCTTACCGTGCTGAGCCGCGAGGGTGACGGGACGGCAGGGGCTGACCTGCTGGCGGTGGTTGAGCAGGCGCTTAACAGTGAAAAGGTTCGCCCGGTGGCAGACCGCCTGACGGTGCGCAGCGCAGAAATTATTCCGTACAGCGTGGACGCAACGATCTTCCTTTATCCGGGGCCGGAGGCTGAGCCGGTGATGGCAGAAGCAAAAGTCAGTCTGCAGAAATACATCGCCAGTCAGACGCGGCTTGGATGTGATATCCGCCGCAGCGCCATTTATGCCGCGTTGCATGTGGAGGGCGTCCAGCGTGTGGAACTGTCGTCCCCGCTGGATGATGTGGTGCTGGATAAGACGCAGGCGGCATCCTGTACAGAATGGAGCGTTACCAACGGGGGCACGGATGAATAGTCTGCTGCCGCCGGGTTCGTCGCCGCTTGAGCGTCGAATGGCGCAGACCTGCAGCGGGATTTCCGATCTGCAGGTATCGCTGCGTGATTTGTGGAACCCGGCAACCTGTCCGATCAGATTCCTGCCTTATCTGGCCTGGTCGTTTTCTGTTGACCGCTGGGATGAGAGCTGGACAGAAAGCGTCAAGCGCCGCGTTGTGCAGGACGCTTTTTATATCCATCAGCACAAGGGGACAACCAGCGCCGTGCAGCGCGTGGTGGAGCCGTTTGGCTTTCTGATCCGCATCATTGAGTGGTGGCAGACCGGCGAAACGCCGGGGACGTTCCGTCTGGATATTGGCGTGCAGGACCAGGGCATAACAGAAGAAACCTATCTGGAACTGGAGCGCCTGATCGGTGACGCCAAACCATGCAGCCGTCATCTGGTTGGTATGTCCATCAACCTGCAGACAGGCGGCCCGTATTTTGTGGGTGCAGCCACCTACACCGGCGAAGAAATCACGATCTACCCCCATATCAACGAAACCATTATTTCCGGCGGCACCGCTTATGAGGGCGGGGCGGTCCATGTTATTGACACGATGAGAGTGAACCCATGAGCGCAAAATTTTACACCCTGCTGACGGATATCGGCGCGGCGAAACTGGCAAGCGCCGCCGCGCTCGGTGTCCCGTTGAAAATTACCCATATGGCGGTGGGTAGCGGTGGTGGTGTGCTGCCCACACCCAACGCGCAACAGACCGCGTTAGTGGCTGAGGAACGCCGCGCAGCGCTGAATATGCTGTATATCGACCCGCAGAACAGCAGCCAGATTATTGCTGAGCAGGTGATCCCGGAAAATGAGGGCGGGTGGTGGATTCGTGAAGTCGGCCTGTTTGATGAAACCGGTGCGCTGATTGCTGTGGGTAACTGCCCGGAGAGCTACAAGCCGAAGCTGGCGGAGGGCAGCGGACGCACACAGACCGTGCGTATGGTACTGATTACCAGCAGCACCGATAACATCACGCTGAAAATCGATCCATCTGTCGTGCTGGCAACGCGTGGCTATGTCGATAACCTCATTGAAACCCGGCAGCAGAAAAGCGATACCCTGACCGCGCTGGCGGAGCTGAAACCGGCTAAAGGAAAGTTTCCATATTTCACTGCTGAAAAAACAGCAGCTTTGGCAGACCTGAGTGATTTTGTTCGCCCTATGTTGAGTAAAGTAGATGTAGTCGGCGTTCTTCAATATCTTGGTTTGAGAAATGCAATCAATGGTACGAGTAAACTGATCCGTATTCCTGGATTTATTGATGGTGTTGCTGGGGAATATGTTATTCAAATGCAACAGATACAAAGTAACTCGTCCAGTGGTGTGATAGTTTTTCCAGAGGCGTTTAATCACGAGTGCCTCATTGTCTTAGCTATAGATTATGCCTCGTCAGTTACAGATAATTCACGAGTGCGTTTGGGCATTCCAACAAAATTTCAGTGTGAATGGATTGGCCAGACTATGGCAATCAATCCATCACCAGTTTCTCCATCTTCATGGGCTTGGTTAGCAATAGGATATTAAATGAAATATTTCACTGCCGTTCCATTAGGTTTATATAATAGTGAGAGTAATGATGTTCCAGAAAACGCAATTCCTATTGCTGATGAATTATACCAAGAACTAATTGAAGGTCAGGGCAAGGGGCGTTTTATTCAGGCGGATAATAATGGAAAGCCAATTCTTGTTGATGGGGTTTCAGTAACTGATGAACAACAACTTAATCAGATTGCAAATCAGAAGCAATTTCTTCTGAATAAGGCCAATGCGGAGATTGCATGGAGACAAGATGCTTTTGATATGGATATTGCAACGGAGGAAGAAGTTTCAGCATTAAAATTATGGAAAGAATATAGGATTACATTGATGAGGATGGAAATCTCTACCGTTACAGACATCAGTTGGCCAAATCAACCGTAAATAATTGTATGTAATTATCGCACCAGTTTGCATCAACTGGTGCGATGTGGCATGTTTTGCTTAGCTCATAATACTTTATCCAGTATTGGGATTTTCTTTAAAATAAAAGTTACTACAAGGCTGGTAAGAAAAATCAACACTGCAATAAATATGGTGCTAAAGAATGATAAATTCATATCTTGATTTTTAAATGAAAATTTTATGAATGCTTCAAGGATGAATATGTGAATGCAATATATCCCTAATGTATACTTAGGAATAAAAGATATAATTATATTTGAATCTTTAATCGTTTTGGATATGTTCAGTAAAAAAAAGAATAATGAAGCGGATGCAATTATCACCAAGGGTGAAAGGTTGGAGTAAAATAACGCATTTGGTTTTTGATTGTACTCACTCCAGTATGATGTTATCCATGCGGTTATTAAACTAGATGAAATGAATATTAATAGGGAAATAGTTGTGATTAATTTGTTGCCATAAGGAATGGATGCTCGCGCAATTACTTTGCCAAGAAGAAGGTAACCTGTCAGGTTTATGAAGGTCGATAATTGATAGTTATTTATGAATAAATCGACATTTAAATTAAGAACTTTATCTAAAATAGAGAGTATTGACAAGAAAAACCATATTGCTATATATGCCAAGGAATATTTTAGATGAGAGTTACAATAAAATGCACTCAGTACCGGGAGTGTTAAGTAGAAACCAATGCAGGCATATAAATACCATAGGTGATATTTTATTGGTGCTTTAGCGATTGTTAGACACCAGTCAATAATATTATTAAATTGTAGGTCGTCTGCGAATGTATAAAAAATAGACCAAAATAATAAACAATATACTATTTTGATAATGCGACGAATAGGTTTAACTGATTTCTGTTGTATAAGAAGGGTACCCGTAATCATTATGAAAAGAGGTACGCATACTCTAGTAAAAGAGTCAATAATATTAGCGGTTTGCCAGTTTTCACCATTTTCGTAAAAACCATAACCGGCAATGTGTAGAATAACAACCAAAATGCAAGCTGTTGAACGAGTAAAATTAATGCCTTTTGACAAGTCTTTTTCTATGCATTCCATCAGATCACCGAGCTTGCTTTATTAAGTTACTTAGGACTCAAATATTGATTTTGCAATATTATCCGAATTTTCTCTAACATTCCATCTTTGAATTTGTTGATGATATATCACAGTTCTATTTTTGTTGGGGGTTTCTTAAGTTGGTTTAAGTCAGATGCTTGAGTAAGCAATAAACTTAAATCAAATCCAGCAAGTTCTTTTTTTTCTCGTTTACATTGTGTCATAACCAGTACAATGCATCGTACGTGCTAAGCATACATCTAAGACTGAACATAAGGCATCCCTGTCAACCGGAGATAATGCCTTATGGCTCAGGATTACCACCACGGGGTGCGCGTTGTTGAAGTCAACGACGGCACCCGCTCCCTCACCACGGTAAGCACTGCTATCGTGGGTATGGTCTGTACCGGCGATGATGCTGATGCGTCCGTGTTCCCTCTCAATAAGCCAGTTCTGCTGACGGATGTGCTGGAGGCCAGCGGTAAAGCAGGCGAGTCCGGCACGCTGGCCCGTTCGCTGGATGCGATTGCCGACCAGTCAAAACCCGTGACGGTTGTTGTGCGTGTGGCGCAGGGCGAAACCGAAGCGGAAACCACCTCCAATATTATCGGTGGTGTCACGTCCGACGGTAAAAAAACGGGTATGAAAGCGCTGCTTTCTGCGCAGTCGCAGCTGAAAGTTAAGCCGCGCATTCTCGGTGTGCCGGGGCATGACACACAGGCGGTAGCCACTGAGCTGATGAGTGTGGCGCAGAGTCTGCGCGGTTTTGCTTATCTGTCCGCCTATGGCTGCAAGACGGTGGAAGAAGCCATTGCTTACCGGGACAATTTCAGCCAGCGCGAGGGGATGCTGATCTGGCCTGATTTCATCAACTTTGACACCGTTCTGAAAGCCGATGCAACGGCTTTTGCTACCGCCCGTGCGCTCGGTCTGCGCGCCAAAATAGACGAACAGACCGGATGGCACAAAACCCTGTCCAACGTGGGTGTGAATGGCGTCACCGGTCTTTCCGCTGATGTATTCTGGGATCTGCAGGACCCGGCAACGGACGCGGGGCTGCTGAACCAGAACGACGTCACCACGTTGATCTGCAAAGACGGCTTCCGCTTCTGGGGTTCCCGCTGCCTCAGTGACGATCCCTTGTTTGCGTTTGAGAGCTACACCCGCACGGCGCAGGTACTGGCTGACACGATTGCAGAGGGGCATATGTGGGCGGTGGATAAGCCACTGAATCCGTCACTGGCCCGCGACATTATCGAAGGTATCCGCGCCAAATTACGCAGCCTGGTGAATCAGGGATACCTCATCGGGGCGGACTGCTGGCTGGATGAGTCAGTGAACGATAAAGACTCCCTGAAAGACGGGAAACTCACCATCGACTACGACTACACGCCTGTGCCGCCGCTTGAAAATCTGATGCTGCGCCAGCGCATCACCGATCGCTACCTGGTCGATTTTGCCAGCCGTGTCAGTGCATAAGGGGGATACATGGCATTACCACGCAAGTTAAAACACCTGAACCTGTTCAACGACGGGAACAACTGGCAGGGGATCGTTGAGTCCCTGACTCTGCCGAAATTCACCCGCAAGTTTGAGAAGTATCGCGGCGGCGGTATGCCGGGCGCGGTGGATGTGGATATGGGGCTGGATGACGGCGCACTGGACACGGAATTTTCAATCGGCGGCACCGAACTGTTGTTATTCAAGCAGATGGGCAAGGCAACCGTTGACGGCATCCAGCTGCGTTTCACCGGCTCCATTCAGCGTGACGATACCGGCGAAGTGCAGGCCATTGAGCTGGTTGTGCGCGGGCGTCATAAAGAAGTGGATTCCGGCGAGTGGAAAACCGGCGAGAGCAGCACCACCAAAGTCAGCAGCACCAACAGCTACGCGAAGCTGACCATTAACGGCGAAGTGCTCTATGAGGTTGATCTGGTCAACATGATTGAAATCGTTGACGGCGTGGACCTGATGGAAGCACACCGTAACGCCCTTGGCCTCTGATTTAACTTAACGGCGCGGTGATCCGCGGCAGTATCTGATTAACAGGAAACGAACATGAGCGACAAGCTGACTGAAAAAACCGTACAACTGGATACGCCAGTCATGCGCGGTAAAACCCAAATCACCGAAATTGTGCTGCGTAAGCCGCAGTCCGGTGCGCTGCGCGGCACCCGCCTGCAGGCCATTATGGATATGGACGTGGGGGCCATGATGACAGTGATCCCGCGTATTTCCACCCCAACGCTGACCGCACAGGAAATGGCTGAACTGGACCCCGCCGATCTCACCGCGCTGTCGGTCGAGGTGGTGACTTTTTTGTTGAAGAAGTCGGTGCTTGCCGGTTTACCGACAGCCTGACGATTGATGACCTGGTGGCGGATATCGCCACCATCTTTCACTGGTCGCCGTCCATCACTGACGTTATGCCGCTGACTGAGGTGCTGGAGTGGCGGCACAAAGCGATTCAGAGAAGCGGGGCCAGCGATGAGTGACAATAACCTGCGTCTGCAGGTGATTCTGAATGCGGTTGACAAGCTCACCCGCCCATTTCGATCCGCGCAGGCCAGCTCAAAAGAGCTGGCTGCCGCTATTCAGCAAAGCCGCGCCCGGCTGAAAGAGTTAGATTCTCAGGCGGGCAGAATTGATGGCTTCCGTAAGGCCAGCGCGCAACTGGCAGTCACAGGTAACAGCCTTAAAGCCGCCCGCGAAGAAGCGGCAAAACTCGCCACGCAGTTTACTGCGACCAACCGCCCGACGGCAGCACAGGCCAGACTGCTTGAGCAGGCTAAAAATCGCGTCACCGATTTACAGGGAAAATATAACGGGCTGCGTCAGTCAGTGCAGCGTCAGCGCCTTGCGCTGAATGAGGCAGGGCTTGATACAAAGAAACTGAGCAGCGCACAGCGTGAGCTACGGCAGAACGCCGATGAAACCCGACTGGCACTGGAGCGACAGCAAAAATCCCTGAAACGCCTGGGTGAACAGCAGGCGAGAATGAATGCGGTTCGTGATCAGTATTCGCGCCGTCTTGAGGTTCGGGATCGCATAGCCGGAGCCGGAGCCACCACTACGGCTGCCGGGCTGGCAATGGGTGCGCCGGTTATGGTTGCAGTGAAAAGCTACGCCAGCATGGAAGATGCCATGAAAGGCGTGGCAAAGCAGGTAAACGGGCTGCGGGACGATAACGGCAACCGTACAAAACAGTTTTATGACATGCAGGATGCCATCAAGGCCGCCAGTGAACAACTGCCGATGGAGAATGGCGCTATAGATTATGCCGCGCTGGTTGAAGGGGGCGCGCGTATGGGCGTGACCAACCAGGACGATCCCTTTGAGGACCAGAAACGTGACCTGCTGGCCTTTGCATCCACGGCGGCAAAAGCTGCAACGGCCTTTGAGCTGCCCGCCGATGAGCTGGCGGAAGGATTGGGGAAAATCGCGCAGCTCTATAAAGTGCCGACGCGCAATATTGAACAACTGGGCGATGCGCTGAACTACCTGGACGATAACGCCATGTCAAAGGGTGGGGACATTATCAACGTCCTGCAGCGTATGGGGGGCGTGGCTGACCGCCTTGACTTCCGAAAGGCTGCTGCGTTGGGTTCAACATTCCTTTCTCTTGGGGCTGCCCCGGAAATTGCCGCCAGCGCCTCTAATGCCATGGTGCGTGAGCTGTCCATTGCCACCATGCAAAGCAAGCGCTTCTTTGAAGGTATGAACCTGCTGAAACTCAATCCTGCGGAGATTGAAAAGCAGATGACCACCGATGCCATGGGCACCATTCAGCGGGTTCTGGAGAAGGTCAACAATCTGCCGCAGGACAAGCGCCTGTCAGCCATGACAATGATTTTTGGTAAAGAGTTTGGCGATGATGCGGCAAAGCTGGCTAACAACCTGCCGGAGCTACAGCGTCAGCTGAAACTCACATCAGGCAGTGGTGCTAATGGCTCCATGCAGAAAGAATCCGACATTAACAAGGATTCATTGTCTGCGCAGTGGTTGCTGGTTAAGACGGGCGCGCAGAACGCTTTCAGCAGCCTGGGGGAAACGTTGCGTCAGCCGCTGATGGATATTATGGGCATGGTTAAGGATGTGACTGGGGCGCTGCGTCGCTGGGTGGAGCAGAATCCCGTGCTGGCTGGCACGCTGATGAAATTGGCGGCGGCTACGGCGGTGATCACTGTCGGGCTGGGTACACTTGCCGTGGCGGTGGCTGCTGTGCTGGGGCCGGTTGCGGTGATCCGGTTTGGCCTGTCTGTGCTGGGTGTAAAAACATTACCTTCCGTTGCTGCAGCAGTAACACGTACTGGCAGTGCCCTGTCATGGCTGGCAGGTGCGCCACTTTCTCTGTTGCGTAGGGGGATGGCGTCATCCGGTGGCAGTGTCGGGTTGCTGAGTGCCCCGTTTAATTCTCTGCGTCGCTCAGCCGGAATAGCGGGTAATGCACTGAAAACGGTGGCAGGTGCGCCGCTTGCCATGTTCCGTGCCGGTATGTCAGGCATCCGTGGTGTTATCGGTATGGTGATGAACCCGCTGGCGGTGTTGCGGGGTGGGCTGACAGCTGCCGGTGGCGTATTGCGTTTTCTTGTTTCTGGTCCGCTGGCATTACTTCGCGGCGCGCTGTTTGGCATTTCTGGCCTGCTGGGCGCGCTGCTCAGTCCGATAGGGCTGGTTGTGGCTGCGCTGGCTGGTGTGGCGCTGGTTGTGTGGAAATACTGGCAGCCCATCGGTGCATTTCTGGGGGGCGTGGTGGAAGGGTTCAAAGCCGCTGCAGCACCCATCAGCGCCGCCTTTGAGCCGCTCAGACCCGTGTTTCAGTGGATTGGTGACAGGGTGCAGGCATTGTGGGGCTGGTTCAGTGATTTACTCACGCCGGTTAAATCCACTTCCGAAGAACTGAACAGCGCAGCTGCAATGGGGCGCCGGTTTGGTGAGGCGCTGGCTGAAGGTCTGAATATGGTGATGCACCCGCTGGAATCACTTAAATCCGGTGTGTCGTGGCTGCTGGAAAAGCTCGGTATTGTCAGTAAGGAGGCGGCAAAGGCGAAACTGCCCGCGCAGGTTACGCAGCAGCAGCCCGCCACGGTGAACAGTGACGGCAAAGTGTTGCTGCCGCCCGGCGGGTTCCCGGCTTACGCGGGGATGTATGACACGGGCGGGATCATTCCAAGCGGGCAGTTTGGCATTGTTGGAGAAAATGGCCCTGAAATTGTGAACGGACCAGCAAATGTCACCAGCAGGCGGCGTACTGCTGCGCTTGCCTCTGTCGTTGCTGGCGTGATGGGGGTAGCTGCGACACCTGCAGAAGCGGCTCCGCTTCATCCCTTCAGTCTGCCTGCGAGTGCATACCAGACACAGCCTGTTAAGGCAGACAGCCCGCCGTCGGTTATTCGTTATGAGATAAATGCGCCCATTCATATCGTCGCGCAGCCGGGGCAGAGTGCGCAGGATATTGCCCGTGAAGTGGCACGCCAGCTTGACGAGCGGGAACGCAGGGCGAGGGCAAAAGCGCGCAGCAATTTCAGCGATCAGGGGGGATATGAATCATGATGATGGTGCTGGGTTTATATGTATTTATGTTGCGCACTGTCCCTTATCAGGAACTGCAGTATCAGCGCAGCTGGCGACATGCAGCCAACAGCCGGGTGAACCGCCGCCCGTCAACGCAGTTTCTTGGCCCGGATAATGATTCACTGACACTGTCCGGGGTCCTGCTGCCGGAAGTGACCGGAGGCAGGCTGTCATTGCTGGCGCTGGAGTTGATGGCAGAGCAGGGCAAAGCCTGGCCTTTGATTGAAGGTAGCGGAACCATTTACGGCATGTTTGTTATTGAAAGTCTGAGCCAGACAAAGACGGAGTTTTTTACCAGCGGCATGCCCAGGCGCATTGAGTTTACGATCACCCTCAAACGGGTTGATGAGTCGCTGTCTGACATGTTCGGGAGTCTGAGTGACCAGCTCAGTAACCTGCAGGACTCTGCAGCGTCTGCGATTGGGGGGATTAAAAACACGGCTGGAGGATTGCTTCAGTGAACGTTAATTCTGATCTCCTGAATCTGAACAGCAAAAGCCCCGCATTCAGTATCGTCATTGAAGGTAAGGACGTGACGACCGTGCTGGATACCCGCCTTATGAGTCTGACGCTGACGGATAACCGGGGGTTTGAAGCGGACCAGCTTGATCTGGAGCTGGACGACGCCGACGGGCTGATCGCCCTGCCGCGACGTGGGGCAGTGATTCAGCTGGCGCTGGGCTGGAAAGGCCAGCCGCTTTTTCCTAAAGGGGCTTTTACCGTGGATGAAATCGAACACTGCGGTGCCCCTGACCGGCTGACCATCCGGGCGCGAAGCGCAGATTTCCGTGAAACCCTCAATACACGGCGCGAAAAATCATGGCATCAGACAACGGTAGGGGAGGTGGTAAAGGAAATAGCCGCCCGGCATAACCTCAAAATGGCGCTGGGTAAAGACCTGACGGATAAGGCGCTGGATCATCTGGACCAGACCAATGAAAGCGATGCAAGTTTTCTGATGAAACTGGCGAGACAGTATGGGGCGATTGCTTCCGTTAAGGACGGGAATCTGCTGTTTATCCGGCAGGGACAGGGAAGAACGGCGAGCGGCAAGCCGCTGCCGGTTATCACCATCACGCGCAAAGCCGGTGACGGTCATCGGTTCACCCTTGCTGATCGTGGTGCCTATACCGGTGTTATTGCCAGCTGGTTGCATACGCGTGAACCCAGGAAAAAAGAGACAACCAGTGTTAAGCGTCGTCGAAAGAAAACCACCAAACCCAAAGAGCCGGAAGCAAAACAGGGCGATTATCTGGTGGGAACGGATGAAAACGTGCTGGTTCTTAATCGTACTTACGCCAACCGGAGCAATGCAGAGCGCGCAGCAAAAATGCAGTGGGAACGTCTGCAGCGTGGGGTTGCTTCATTTTCCCTGCAGCTCGCTGAGGGGCGGGCTGATCTCTATACGGAAATGCCGGTGAAGGTGACGGGGATTAAGCAGCCAATCGATGATGCAGAATGGACCATTACCACCCTGACGCATTCTGTCAGCCCGGATAATGGATTTACGACCAGCATGGAGCTTGAAGTGAAAATAGATGAGTTCGACATTGAATGATTAGTTCCAAATTGCGAACATTGATGTATCATTATTGAGAACTGGTTAATAATGAGGGCTGATTATTATGATGAATTGTCCTATGTGCGGGCAGGCTGCACATACCCGAAGCAGCTTCCAGGTTTCCAATGAAACCAAAGAACGCTACAACCAGTGCACTAACATCGAATGTGGGCATACCTTCGTAACCCATGAAACGTTTGTTCGGTCAGTGTGCCGCCCACAAAAAATCAGCTCTGCACCTCCTCATCCCTCAGAATCTGGCCAGACTTCCTTTTTTTGATAGAGAGGTCATGAAGACTTTGAAAAATTTAGTCAGCTGATTTGGCCTCTGGAGATATCAAAAACTATTCATTTTAGATGATTAGCGTTAAATTATATCTGCCTGACGTTAGCGGGGATATGTCCCCTATCCGTAGAAGTGGAGTTTGTCGCTTTGCGACTAGCGTACCGAATGCCGATATGCTGGGCATCCTGGACGCCGATTTGCTGGGCTTACTGGGCTTACAAATTGTTGAAGTTTTATTATTTAGTTAGGCCATGCGCTTGCGCTAAGAGACGTCAGGATTCTACGGAGTAACAAGTTATGGAAATCAACGAACTTGGCTTAGTTAAGGCGCGTGTAGAACTTATTACCGCTATGCTCAAATGCGCAACTGCATTTGTAGTGTTAGTTGGTACGGTTTACACCGTTCTTAACATGGTCTTCAACTACGATTGTTTACACCATGGAAATAGAAGTTCAAAGATGGGAACACAAGTTTGAGATAAAGCCTGGGGTTTGGGTCTATGTCCCAACTGCTGAGGCAAGTGAAGTTGGGGAACGCATACTTCAAGCCATCAGAAACAAGTGGATTCCGCCACTATATTTTTATCATTTAAGAACCGGCGGGCATCTTAAAGCAGCTAGATTACACCTTAAAAGTGATTTTCTTGCTGTTATAGATATTAAACAGTTTTTTCAGTCAACTAGTCGCAGCCGAGTCACCCGTGATTTAAAAGCCTACTTTACCTATCCTCAGGCTAGAGAAATTTCAAAAATTTCAACTGTGAGAAACCTGTCTAATAGTCCCCATAAGCACGTCCTCCCTTTTGGTTTTGTCCAGTCTCCTATGCTTGCTACCCTTTGTTTGGATAAGAGTCATTTGGGTAGTCTACTGCGTCGCTTAAACAAGCATCCCAATGTGAAACTCAGTGTGTACATGGATGATGTGATCATATCTTCAAATGATTTGGTTCAGTTGCAAAATGTTTACGACGAAATTCTAGTTGCAATGGATAAATCGGGCTATCAGCCCAATCTGGTTAAAACTCAAGCACCATCAATACTAATTAAAGTGTTCAACCTGAGTTTGGGCAGGGGGGGGATGAAAGTTACCCCACAGAAAATGAGTGACTTTCTCATAGATTTCTACGCGAGTGATTATGAGCCACATAAAATAGGTGTTAGAAACTACGTCGAAACCGTGAATCCTGAACAAGCGAAGCTGTTGAAGTTGTAACCGATATGGTCTGATTCAGGAAGGTGGATGCGATAAACCGAAATCGCTGCCGCCACTTTGTCGCCAAACATGAGAATGTGGTGGTATAAATTATTGATTTTTCTGGTTGTAAATTTCAGACAACAAAAAACCCATCAACCTTGAACCAAAACGGCGGGGTTGATGGGCTCCACAAATTGGGGACATCAAAGAAAAGCAGTGGCAATAGTTATGACTGACGCCTTGAAGAAAAGTTCTGCTTACCTGCAAAAAATTTTCGTTAAAGGGTAAATCTCAGCGCTAACCAAGGCCAGGCCAGACAATGACGATGAGTGTCCCCGCTAATGTCAGCAGAACGTTGGCAATCGCGTAGGTCCCGGCATAGCCTAATGCGGGGATGTTACTGCGAGCCGTGTCGCTGATGATTTCCATTGCCGGAGCGCAGGTACGCGCGCCCATCATGGCGCCAAACAGCAGGGCGCGGTTCATACGTAATACGTAAGCACCGAACAAGAAACAGATGACAACCGGCACCAGGCTGACCACCAGACCGGCAATCAGCATTTGACCACCGACAACGCCAAGGCCATTGCCAATGCCGCTGCCCGCGCTTAAACCGACGCCTGCCATAAATACCATCAGGCCAAACTCTTTGACCATGTTCAACGCCCCCTGCGGGATATAGCCAAACGTTGGGTGGTTGGCACGCAGGAAGCCCAGCATGATCCCGGCGAACAGCAGTCCAGCCGCATTCCCGATGCCGAAGCTGAAATTACTGAACTGGAAGGTGATCATCCCGATCATCAGACCGATGATAAAGAAGGCGCAGAAGGCCAGGAGATCGGTCACCTGACTGTGAATGGAAATGAAGCCGATACGGTCGGCAATGGTTTTTACGCGGCGGGCATCCCCACTGACCTGTAGCACATCACCTTTATTAAGCACGACGTTGTCATCGATAGGCATTTCAATCTGGCTACGGATCACGCGGTTGAGGAAACAGCCGTGGTCGGTCAATTTCAACTGGGCCAGGCGACGGCCAACGGCATTGTGGTTTTTCACCACAATTTCTTCAGTGACGATGCGCATATCGAGCAGATCGCGATCGAACACCTCTTTCCCATTACGGAAGCTGGGGTCGAGGCGGGCATGTGCGTCCGGATAACCCACCAGGGCTATTTCATCGCCCATTTGCAGTACCGCGTCGCCATCCGGGTTGGCCAGGATGCCGTTGCGACGGATGCGTTCAATATAACAACCGGTCTGGCGATAGATACCCAGTTCGCGCAGATTTTTGCCATCGGCCCATGCCACCAGCTCCGGACCAACGCGATAGGCGCGGATCACCGGCAGATATACTTTGCGGTTGGCGTCTGTGTCCAGACC
Organism: Citrobacter sp. Ce104; assembly: GCF_030334595.1. NCBI lineage: Bacteria > Pseudomonadati > Pseudomonadota > Gammaproteobacteria > Enterobacterales > Enterobacteriaceae > Citrobacter > Citrobacter sp. Ce104. The sequence goes on along the minus strand of NZ_JAOWDP010000064.1, from coordinate 161,955 downwards.
CCGTTCACGTGCGATTTGTTGGGCGCTGGTTTGCAGGTCCTGATGCTGAAGTTTTGGCAAGTAACGCGCACCAACAATCAGACTGACCAGACCAATCAAATAGGTGAGGGCGTAGCCGAGGCTCAGGTTATCAAGGGCGGTTGAAAGCGATGTTCCCGACATTCCCGAATGGCGCAAGGTGTCACCTGCGCCGACCAGCACCGGCGTGGAGGTCATCGAGCCAGCCAGCATACCCGCCGTCAGGCCGATGTCCCAGCCAAACAGCTTACCCAGCCCCAGGGCGATCAGCATTGCGCTACCGACCATCACCAGAGCAAGCATTAGATAATTTTTCCCATCGCGAAAAAAAATCGAAAAAAAGTTGGGGCCGGCTTCGACGCCGACACAAAAAATAAACAGCATAAAGCCGAGATTTAATGCGTCAGTGTTAATACTAAAGTGCTGCTGACCTAATAATAGGGACACCACTAAAACGCCAATGGAATTACCGAGTTGGACTGAACCCAGGCGTAATTTACCCAGACACAGGCCCAGTGCCAGGACCACAAATAATAACAGGATGTAATTCCCATTTAACAAATCTGCGACGTTTATATTCACGGAGACTAACTTCTTGTTTACTAGTAAGCTATTGAAAGAAATGGCAATTTACGCTAATGTTTTTGCCAGAAATTAAGGGGGCGACAGCTTCGTACACAGCCCCGAATAATGCAGCGTAACAATATATGCGGCTAGTTTAATCTCATTACGTATCAACGGCTATAAGAATCGTGTGAGTGTGTTTTTGGCATGGAATGCCAGGTTACTTTATCTGACTGGACGCCTGCGGGCGAAAAGAGTGTTCGATAGAGAATGTGTCAGGAGGAACGATTGAAACATAAGCAAAGTTGGGCGGGTGCGGTCTGCTGCTTTGTGCTCTTTATTGTGGTGTGTCTTTCATTAACGCTGAACGTGAAAGGGGCATTCAGGGCGGCAGGGCATCCTGAGGTCGGATTGTTGTTTTTTATCCTGCCTGGTGCTGCAGCAAGTTTTTTCTCCCATCGTCGGGAGGTGCTCAAACCCCTTCTTGGTGCCATGTTGGCGGCGCCGTGCTGTCTGTTACTGATGCGGTTCGTTTTTATGCCGACGCGTTCATTGTGGCAAGAGCTGGCGTGGTTGTTTAGTGCGGTGTTTTGGTGCGCGCTTGGCGCATTATGTTTTTTGTTTATCAGTAGCCTGTTCAATCAGCATCAACGACGGAAAAAGAACTGATGACGCCCTCCAGCGGAGGGCGTAGAAACAGCTATCAGGCGAACAGATTCATGTTCTCTTTTGCCCACGCTTCAAAATCCGTGCAGCCGCCGATGTGTTTTTGATCAACAAAAATCTGCGGAACGGTTTCGACTGGCTTACCTACCGTCTTTTCCAGATCGGCTTTCGTAATACCTTCGGCATGGATATCAATGTAGCGGAAGTTAAAATCGTCATGCTCATTGCTTAATTTTTCTGCTAATTCTTTTGCGCGCACGCAATACGGGCACCCTGGACGACCAAAAATAACGGCAAACATCTCTCTCTCCTCGAACTTATCAGGCCGGATGGCAATACTGTTTATGATGCCGCGATTTGTGACGGATGAAAAGCAGGTTCAGCCTGTTGCTTTGATATCCTCAAGCTATAACTGTTAAACACGACAAGCCGGAACGTTTTATAATGAAAGCCATTTTGCCGGGAGGCCGCTTATGCGCACAATTGGTACATTACCCAAAAGCGTATTGATGCTGGAAATCATAGGGATGGTTTTGTTATCGCTGGCGTTGCTATCGCTTAACGATTACCTCTCTTTACCCGCGCCGCTTAGCAGTCCGTTAGCCTGCGTGGTGATGATATTTCTGGGTGTGCTGCTGATGCTCCCCGCTGCGGTGGTGTTAACGTGGCGTATTGCTCAACGGCTTGCGCCGCAGCTGATGTCACGAGCCCCCGGCGATTCTTCCCGTTCAGACAGAGAAAAAAGAGATGACGCCAACCATTGATCTACTTCGTAGCCATCGTTCCATTCGCCATTTCACCGATGATACCATTTCGGATGCGCAGCGAGAGGCGATAATTGCCGCCGCTCAGGGTACATCAAGTTCCAGTTTTTTACAGTGCACGACGATTGTTCGCATAACGGATAAAGCCCTGCGTGAATCACTGGCTACTTTATCCGGTGGACAAAAACATGTGGCGCAGGCCGCTGAATTCTGGGTATTTTGCGCTGATTTTAATCGCCATTTGCAGATTTGCCCTGACGCGCAACTTGGGTTGGCGGAACAGCTGCTGCTGGGCGTGGTTGATACCGCGATGATGGCGCAAAACGCGCTAACAGCTGCAGAGTCTTTGGGGCTTGGCGGCGTGTTTATTGGCGGCCTGCGTAACAACATTGAGCCAGTCACCGAACTGCTGAAGCTTCCGCAACACGTTCTGCCGCTGTTTGGGCTGTGTCTCGGCTGGCCTGCCGATAACCCGGATATCAAGCCGCGTCTGCCCGCATCGCTTGTGGTGCACGAAAACCAGTATCAGCCGCTCAATAAAGAGGCTTTGTCGCAATATGATGAGCAGCTCGCGCAGTATTATCTGACCCGAGGCAGTAATACGCGCCGTGACACCTGGAGCGACCATATTCGCCGTACCATCATTAAAGAAAGTCGCCCCTTTATCCTGGAATATTTGCATAAACAGGGATGGGCCACGCGCTAAAGATTTTAACCCAGTGTATGATACGCCAGCTTTTACCAGGTCATTCAGAGAGGTGCAGGGTGAAAATTGCCATTTTATCCCGGGACGGAACGCTCTATTCTTGTAAACGCCTGCGTGAAGCGGCGATGCATCGCGGTCACCTGGTAGAAATTATCGATCCCCTTTCTTGCTATATGAACATTAGCCCGGCGGCGTCCTCTATTCATTACAAGGGCCGGCAGCTTCCCCATTTCGACGCGGTGATCCCAAGGATTGGTTCAGCGATTACCTTTTACGGTACGGCGGCGTTGCGCCAGTTTGAGATGCTGGGTAGCTATCCGCTGAATGAATCAGTAGCGATTACGCGGGCGCGCGACAAGCTGCGTTCGCTGCAGCTGCTGGCGCGTCAGGGCATCGATTTACCCATCACCGGTATCGCCCACTCTCCGGACGATACCAGCGATATGATTGATATGGTTGGCGGCGCGCCGCTGGTGGTGAAGCTGGTTGAAGGCACGCAGGGGATTGGCGTGGTACTGGCGGAAACGCGCCAGGCCGCAGAAAGCGTGGTGGATGCCTTTCGTGGGTTGAATGCCCATATTCTGGTTCAGGAATATATCAAAGAAGCGAAAGGGCGAGATATTCGCTGTTTCGTGGTAGGTGACGAGGTGGTGGCGGCCATTGAGCGCCGGGCGAAAGAGGGCGATTTTCGTTCTAATCTCCATCGCGGCGGGGTTGCCACGATTGCGAACATTACGCCGCGCGAAAGAGAAATTGCGCTCAAAGCCGCTCAGACAATGGGCCTGGACGTTGCAGGCGTTGATATTCTGCGCGCTGAACGTGGGCCGCTGGTTATGGAAGTCAACGCGTCTCCCGGACTTGAAGGGGTGGAGAAAACCACCGGAATAGATATTGCAGGCAAGATGATCCAGTGGATCGAGCGTCACGCTACGCCTGAATTTTGCCTTAAAATCGGCGGCTAAGCACAATATCGATTTCGATCGTGGTATGACACGATCTTTTTGCGTAAGCTGTGCCGGTATTTTTTTCATCAATAGAGGTCGCACATTATTATGACATCACTGGTCGTTCCCACTCTGGATACGTTGCGTCAATGGCTCGACGACCTGGGCATGAGTTTTTTTGAATGCGATACCTGTCAGGCGCTGCATTTGCCGCATATGCAGAATTTTGACGGCATCTTTGATGCAAAAGTTGATTTGGTCGATAACGTCATTCTGTTTTCCGCGATGGCGGAAGTCAGACCTTCTGCACTGCTGCCACTGGCCGCCGACCTGTCTGCGATTAATGCCAGTTCACTGACGGTGAAAGCCTTTCTGGATATGCAGGATGATAATCTGCCAAAGCTGGTGGTTTGCCAGTCTTTATCCGTTACGCCAGGCGTGACGTTTGAGCAGTTTGAATATTTTGTTCGCCAGAGTGAAGAGCAAATATCGATGGTGATCCTCGAAGCCGGTGCGCATCAGCTGTTATTTAACGCTGAAGAAGATGCGCAAAACAGCAGCGCTGAAGTTCATTTCCTCCATTAATTCTTCCTGAATCTGGACATATATTGCGCAGCCGCTGCCAGAGCGGTTGCGTATTGCCCGTTTTTATTCTGCGTTTAACCTTTCATTAAAGAATTATTCACCTCGTTTCAGCGCATTCCGCTTTATGTCATAGACAATTCTTGCATAAAAAATTGATAAAAGACGTTTTTTAATCTGGGCTATATCCACAATTCCTGGCTAAAGTTATTCTTGCGAAGCTTACCAACGCCATCATTTAAACAGCCCCTTGTGACCTGACCTGCGGCCACAATGTATGTTGAATGCATAGGCGGATGCCAGCGAGCAATAGCGGCGTGAGGAGAGGCCTCTCTTTTCATTGGTGCCGCATGAAAGAATATGCACGTTTCTTGCATATGATTAGAGTGTGACATTTTTGTTCGTTTGTTAACGAACTTTCAGAAGGAAAGAGATTATGACCGCCTTAAATAAAAAATGGTTATCAGGCCTGGTTGCGGGCACTCTGATGGCTATCTCTGCCGGTACGCTCGCTGCTGAACAAAAAACGCTGCATATTTATAACTGGTCTGATTATATTGCCCCGGATACGGTGGCTAATTTTGAAAAAGAGACCGGAATTAAGGTTATCTATGACGTATTTGATTCCAATGAAGTGCTGGAAGGTAAGCTCATGGCTGGCAGTACCGGCTTTGACCTTGTTGTTCCATCCGCCAGTTTCCTTGAGCGTCAACTGACTGCAGGCGTCTTTCAGCCTCTGGATAAGAGCAAATTGCCGGGCTGGAAAAACCTCGATCCTGAACTGCTAAAGCTGGTGGGTAAACACGATCCGGACAACAAGTTTGCGATGCCGTACATGTGGGCCACGACCGGAATTGGCTATAACGTGGATAAAGTCAAAGCGGTGCTGGGGCCGGATGCGCCGGTTGATAGCTGGGATTTGATCCTTAAGCCAGAAAATCTGGAAAAACTCAAAAGCTGCGGCGTCTCTTTCCTTGATGCTCCCGAAGAGGTGTTCGCCACGGTGCTGAACTATTTGGGTAAAGACCCAAACAGTACCAAAGCGGATGATTACACCGGGCCGGCAACGGATCTGCTGCTAAAACTGCGTCCGAATATTCGCTATTTCCACTCCTCGCAGTACATCAACGACCTGGCAAACGGTGATACCTGCGTCGCGATCGGCTGGGCCGGGGACGTATGGCAGGCAGCAAACCGTGCGAAAGAAGCGAAAAATGGCGTCAATATCTCATTCTCCATTCCTAAAGAAGGTGCAATGGCGTTCTTTGACGTGTTCGCGATGCCAGCCGATGCGAAAAACAAAGATGAAGCCTATCAGTTCCTTAACTACCTGCTGCGCCCTGATGTGATTGCGCATATTTCCGACCACGTGTTCTATGCCAATGCCAACAAAGAAGCGACAGCACTGGTCAGCCAGGAAGTTCGTGACAACCCGGGCATTTACCCGCCTGCGGATGTTCGCGCCAAGCTGTTCACGCTGAAAGTTCAGGATCCGAAGATCGATCGTGTCCGTACTCGCGCCTGGACGAAGGTAAAAAGCGGAAAATAACCTGATGTACGGGACGTGACCCGGCAGGATTTACGCCTGCCGGGCAGTATCGATCCCGGACACACAAAACCCGGCAATACGCACCACCGTGGTGCGTTATTTGCACCGTTTCTTTGTTTTATGCCGGAGAGCACCTGAGTGAATGATGCAACCCCACGCCCACAAGCGAAAATCCGCAAGGCGCTGACCCCGCTGCTTGAAATTCGCAATCTGACCAAGTCATTTGACGGTCAGCACGCCGTTGATGACGTCAATCTTACTATCTACAAAGGTGAAATATTTGCTCTGCTCGGCGCGTCCGGCTGTGGCAAATCGACCCTGCTGCGAATGCTGGCGGGATTTGAACAGCCGACAACCGGGCAAATTATGCTTGATGGCGTCGATTTAGCGCATGTTCCGCCTTATCTACGTCCGATTAATATGATGTTTCAATCCTATGCCTTGTTTCCGCATATGACGGTAGAGCAAAACATTGCCTTTGGCCTCAAGCAGGACAAACTGCCGAAGGCTGAAATCGCCAGCCGGGTGAATGAGATGCTGGGCCTGGTGCATATGCAGGAGTTTGCCAAACGTAAACCGCATCAGCTTTCTGGCGGTCAACGCCAGCGTGTGGCGTTGGCGCGTAGCCTGGCGAAAAGGCCGAAGCTGCTGCTGTTGGATGAACCGATGGGAGCGCTGGATAAAAAGCTCCGTGACCGCATGCAACTGGAAGTGGTGGATATTCTTGAACGCGTCGGCGTGACCTGCGTAATGGTGACGCACGATCAGGAAGAAGCCATGACGATGGCGGGGCGCATTGCGATCATGAACCGTGGCAAATTTGTCCAGATCGGCGAACCGGAAGAGATCTACGAGCATCCGACCACGCGTTACAGCGCAGAGTTTATCGGTTCGGTTAACGTCTTTGAGGGGCTGCTGAAAGAACGGCAGGAAGATGGTCTGGTTATTGAGTCTCCAGGTCTGGTGCATCCACTGAAAGTTGACGCCGATGCTTCTGTTGTCGATAACGTCCCGGTGTATGTTGCGCTGCGCCCGGAAAAAATTATGCTCTGCGAAGCTCCTCCGCCAGAGGGATATAACTTCGCGGTAGGCGAAGTGGTGCACATTGCCTACCTGGGTGATTTGTCGGTGTACCACGTACGTTTGAAAAGTGGCCAAATGCTGAGCGCTCAGCTACAAAATGAACATCGTTATCGTAAAGGATTACCAACCTGGGGTGACGAAGTCCGTTTATGTTGGGATGCGGACAGTTGTGTGGTGTTGACGGTTTAAGGAGCGAAGATGAGTACACTTGAACCTCCGGCACGCGTGGATAAAGCGGGGCGATTCACGCTGTTTATGTCGCGGCTGCAAATGAAGCACGGGCGCAAGCTGGTGATCGCGCTGCCGTATGTGTGGCTATTGCTCCTGTTCCTGCTGCCGTTTCTGATCGTCTTCAAAATCAGTTTGGCTGAAATGGCGCGCGCTATTCCACCGTATACCGACCTCGTTTCATGGGCTGATGGTCAGCTCGCCATCACGCTCAACTTAGGAAATTTCCTGCAACTGACGGACGATCCGCTCTATTTTGATGCGTACCTGCAATCGTTGCAGGTGGCGGGAGTTTCGACTGTCTGTTGCCTGCTGCTGGGGTATCCGCTGGCATGGGCGGTCGCGCACAGCAAGCCCTCGACGCGCAATATTCTGTTGCTGCTGGTGATCCTGCCGTCCTGGACGTCGTTTTTGATTCGTGTTTACGCCTGGATGGGGATCCTGAAAAATAACGGCGTGTTGAACAACTTCCTGATGTGGCTGGGTGTTATCGACCAGCCGTTGACGATCCTGCATACCAATCTGGCGGTTTATATCGGTATTGTTTACGCCTATTTGCCCTTTATGGTGCTGCCGATTTATACCGCGCTGACGCGTATTGATTACTCGCTGGTGGAAGCGGCGCTTGATTTAGGCGCCCGGCCGTTGAAAACCTTCTTTAGCGTGATCGTGCCGTTGACCAAGGGCGGGATTATCGCAGGGTCAATGCTGGTGTTTATTCCGGCTGTTGGGGAGTTTGTGATCCCGGAACTGCTGGGTGGCCCGGACAGCATTATGATTGGCCGTGTACTTTGGCAGGAGTTTTTCAATAACCGCGACTGGCCGGTGGCTTCTGCCGTCGCCATTATTATGTTGTTGCTACTGATTGTGCCGATCATGTGGTTCCACAAATATCAGCAAAAAAGCGTGGGGGAACACGGATGAATAACTTACCGGTCGTTCGCTCGCCGTGGCGTATTTTTATCCTGGTGCTGGGCTTTACCTTCCTGTACGCGCCGATGCTGATGTTGGTCATCTATTCGTTTAACAGCTCGAAGCTGGTGACGGTATGGGCGGGTTGGTCAACCCGTTGGTATGGTGAGCTTTTCCACGATAGCGCGATGATAAGCGCCGTCGGCATGAGCTTAACGATTGCCGCGGGCGCTGCAACGATGGCGGCAATCCTCGGTACCATAGCCGCCGTGGTCATGGTGCGCTTTGGTCGTTTTCGTGGTTCGAATGGTTTCGCCTTTATGATCACCGCGCCGCTGGTTATGCCAGATGTCATTACCGGTTTGTCGCTGCTGCTGCTGTTTGTGGCACTGGCGCACGCCATCGGCTGGCCTGCGGATCGCGGTATGTTGACCATCTGGCTGGCGCACGTCACCTTCTGCACGGCCTATGTCGCGGTGGTCATCTCTTCACGTTTGCGCGAACTGGATCACTCCATTGAAGAAGCGGCAATGGACCTTGGTGCCACGCCGCTGAAGGTCTTTTTCGTCATCACGCTGCCGATGATTATGCCGGCGGTGATCTCCGGGTGGCTGCTGGCCTTTACGCTGTCGCTCGATGACCTGGTTATTGCCAGCTTTGTCTCTGGTCCTGGCGCCACAACGTTACCGATGCTGGTGTTCTCCAGCGTACGTATGGGGGTTAATCCGGAGATCAACGCGCTGGCGACGCTGATACTTGGCGTGGTAGGAATTATCGGATTTATCGCGTGGTATCTGATGGCGCGAACAGAAAAACAACGGATTCGCGATATCCAACGTGCAAGACGTGGCTGAAAAAACTAAAATCTGCCAACCTGTCTATACGGCGCAGCTGTGGTGGCTGCGCCGTTTTCATGGAAGACGACGCGTTGGGATTTTTTAAGAAATCATCCACATCACATGCCCGTTTAAACGTCCCTGCTTTGGTGCAGGTGGCGGCGCTGGCTATTATTATGATCCGCTGTCTCGATCTGTTGATGATTTTTAATACGCTCGGGTTTCGCGGAACCAGCGAATTTATCCATCGCAGCGTACAGACCTGGAATTTGACGCTGGTGTTTCTGGGTAGCCTGGTGCTGCTGTTTGTCGAAATTTACTGCGCATTTTCGCTGGTCAAAGGACGAAACTGGGCGCGCTGGATCTATCTGCTGACCCAGATTATCGCTAGCGTCTATCTGTGGGCGGCTTCGTTGGGCTACGGATACCCGGAACTGTTCAGTATTGCGGGGGAGTCCAGGCGTGAAATCCTGCATACGCTGGTGATGCAAAAATTGCCGGATTTGCTGGTGTTACTACTGCTGTTTGTTCCTGCGTCCAGCAGACGGTTCTTCCGTTTGCAATAACGTTAATACCCTAAATAATTCGAGTTACAGGAAGGCGGCAAGAGAATGAATCCCCAGGAGCTTACATAAGTAAGTGACTGGGGTGAGTGAGCACAGCCAACGCACCTGTAACTTGAAGTATGACGGGTATATAATCTTGGCCCCCTGTTAATTTGTAGGTTTTTGTATGCAGTGCGCACTTTATGACGCCGAACGCTGTCGCTCCTGTCAGTGGATAACACAGCCAGTCGTCGATCAACTCCTCTCAAAAACAGCCGATCTGCAGAATCTACTGGCTGATTATCCGGTCGGAGAATGGTGCGCGCCGGTCAGCGGCCCGGAAAGCGCTTTTCGTAATAAAGCCAAAATGGTGGTCAGCGGCAGCGTGGAAAAACCGCTGCTGGGGATGCTGCATCGTGACGGTACGCCGGAGGATTTGTGCGACTGTCCGCTCTATCCTGCGTCTTTTGCGCCCGTATTTGCCGCGCTCAAACCGTTTATCGCCCGTGCGGGGTTAACGCCCTATAACGTGGCGCGTAAACGCGGGGAGCTGAAGTATCTGCTGTTAACGGAAAGCCGGTTCGATGGCGGCATGATGCTGCGTTTTGTCCTGCGTTCCGAGGCAAAACTGGCCCAACTGCGCGCGGCGCTGCCATGGTTACAGGCACAGCTGCCGCAGTTAAAAGTGATCACCGCCAATATTCAGCCTGTGCATATGGCGATTATGGAAGGGGAGAGTGAAATCTTCCTGACGGAACAACAGGCGCTGGCGGAACGCTTTAACGATGTGCCGTTGTGGATCCGCCCGCAGAGCTTTTTCCAGACCAACCCGGTGGTGGCGGGGCATTTATACGCCACGGCGCGCGATTGGGTGCGTCAGCTTCCGGTTAATCATATGTGGGATCTGTTTTGCGGCGTCGGGGGCTTTGGTCTGCACTGCGCCACACCGCAGATGAAACTGACGGGGATTGAAATTGCACCAGAGGCGATTGCCTGTGCGAAACAGTCTGCGCAGGAGCTTGGGCTGCAGAATCTGCATTTTCAGGCGCTGGATTCGACCCAGTTTGCTACCGCCCAGGGCGAAGTGCCTGACCTGGTGCTGGTGAATCCGCCGCGTCGGGGAATTGGTAAGCCGCTGTGTGATTTTCTTTCCCGCATGGCGCCGCGTTTTATCGTTTATTCCAGCTGTAATGCCCAAACCATGGCGAAGGATATTCGCGAGTTGTCTGGATATCGCATTGAACGAGTCCAGCTTTTCGATATGTTTCCACACACCGCGCACTACGAAGTATTAACGCTTCTCAGCCGACAAAACTAACTTGCCTGATGGCGCTTCGCTTATCAGGCCTACAGGCTGTTCGTCATTTGTAGGTTTGTTAAGCGAAGCGCCGAATCCGGCAAATGCAACATGCGAAAAAAAAGCCCGTACTTGCGTACGAGCTCTTCTTAATATATGGCGGTGAGGCGGGGATTGACTCGCTTCGCTCGCCCCTTTGGGGCAGCCCGTTCGCTGCGCTCCCGGTCTGTCCAACTGGCTACGCCAGTAGTCGAACCCCGGTCGGGGTTTCTCATCCCCCCGCAGATGTGCAACATGCGAAAAAAAAGCCCGTACTTGCGTACGAGCTCTTCTTAAAATATGGCGGTGAGGCGGGGATTCGAACCCCGGATACGTTGCCGTATACACACTTTCCAGGCGTGCTCCTTCAGCCACTCGGACACCTCACCATATTGTATTGCTGCCTGACCGCTTGGGGGGCAACGGGGCGCTACTATAGGGAGTTGCGCTAAAACGGTCAAGCAGAATTTACGTGTTCACTCTCGTTTGGTTACGCAATGTACATATTCCTCCGCCCGGGCTGGCGCGGAGGAGAGGATTAGCGCTGAGAGTCCAGTTTTTCGCCGTTAGTCACGACTTCCTGAGCTTTGCCGTAGCTCTCGATCAGCAACTGATAAGCCGGGAAGACTTTGGTATACACTTCCGCCCATTCGGCGGCGTCTTCACGGTTCCATGTGCCCTGAATTTCAGAAGCGACGGCGGCAGTATCCATTGGCACGACACCAGCCTGAACAACGCGAGCCAGGGTGATTTCCTGCGCCATTTTGCTGTAAGTACCGGAAGCGTCTATCACAGCGAAAACCTTGTAGCCTTCCGCAACCGCGCTGATGGCCGGGAAAGCCATGCACACGCTGGTAATCGTACCGGCGATAATCAGCGTTTTACGCCCCGTCGCTTTGACCGCTTTCACGAAGTCCTCGTTATCCCAGGCGTTGATTTCACCTTTACGCGCCACGTATTGGGCATGCGGCGCATTGGCGTGGATCTCTGGAATCAACGGACCGTTAGGCCCCTGTGGTACGGATGCCGTGGTAATCACCGGCATCTTTGCCAGGGTCGCCATTTTAGCCAGCGCGGCGGCACGCGCACGCAGTTCTGGCATTGGCATATCGCCGACGGTCTGGAACAGCCCGCTCTGATGATCGATAAGCAGCATGACGGAATCATTCACATCGATGACCGGACGTGAGCCATTAAAGTTTGCAGGACTGGACATATTCTTCTCCTTCGATTCAGATTTGGCCAAAGCGGCCGGAGTTAAAATCGCGTACGGCTTCAGCGATTTCTTGTTTCGTGTTCATCACAAACGGACCGTAACCCACAATCGGCTCGTTCAACGGCTCGCCAGACAGCAGCAGCACGCTGGCGTCGCTGGTGGCTTCAATGTGTAGCGTCTTGCCCTGCTGGCTTAGCACCACCAGTTGCGCTTCGCTGGCAGACGTGGTGCCGTTTACGGTGATATTGCCTTTTAATACCACCAGGGCGGTGCTCCATCCTTCAGGCTGGGACAACGTAAGCTGATGATTACGTTGCAGGCGCATATCCCAGACGTTCAGCGGCGAAAAAGTATGTGCCGGGCCTTTCGTATCCTGATAGCTGCCTGCAATCACACGAACGCTGCCTGCTTCATTGGGCAGGGCGACGGTCGGAATAACATCGCTGCTGATGCCCTGATAACCCGGTACGGCCATTTTGTCTTTTGCCGGTAGATTGACCCACAGTTGCACCATTTCCAGTTCGCCACCCTGACGGGTAAATTCAGGTGAATGGAACTCTTCGTGTAATATTCCTGCACCGGCAGTCATCCACTGCACGTCGCCGGGGCCGATAATGCCGCCGCGACCGGTTGAATCACGGTGTTCAACTTCGCCGCTGTAAACGATGGTCACCGTCTCAAAACCACGGTGCGGGTGTTCGCCTACGCCGCGTTTTTCGTTACCCGGAGTGAATGTATGCGGACCGGCGTAATCCAGCAGCAGGAACGGGCTTAGTTGCTCAGCATGAGACTGGTAAGAGAACATCGAGCGGACCGGAAATCCATCGCCAACCCAGTGTGGGCGAGGTGCGGTGTAGACGCCTGTTACTTGTTTCATATGTGTCTCCTCTAAGGCGTTGTCTTGATGTGAATAAGCTTATATTCATGACAGCGAGCTGAGTAGTAGCTAAAATAATCCTCACTGTCTCATTAATAGGACAATAAAATGACGAAGCCGGATCTCAATGATTTTGCATGGTTTGTGCATGTTGTAGAGGAAGGGGGATTTGCAGCGGCGGGTAGGGCGCTTGATGAACCAAAATCAAAACTGAGCCGACGTATAGCGCAACTGGAAGAGAGGCTGGGAGTCCGACTGATTCAGCGAACCACCCGCCAGTTTAACGTGACGGAAGTTGGGCAAACCTTTTACGAACACTGTAAGGCGATGTTGGTTGAAGCGCAGGCGGCGCAGGATGCCATCGCCGCGTTACAGGTTGAACCGCGTGGGATTGTGAAGCTGACTTGTCCTGTTACGTTGCTGCATGTGCATATCGGGCCAATGCTTGCCCGTTTTATGGCGCGTTATCCTGACGTATCCGTACAACTGGAGGCCACTAACCGCCGCGTGGACGTTGTTGGAGAAGGCCTGGACGTGGCGATCCGCGTCAGGCCCCGGCCATTTGAGGATAGCGATCTGGTGATGCGCGTGCTGGCGGACAGGGGACATCGTTTATATGCCAGTCCGCAGTTAATTGAGCAAATGGGGGCGCTACACTCTCCGGCGGAGCTGACACGCTGGCCGGGCCTGAGTCTGGCCTCGGGTAAACATGTGCATCGGTGGGAGTTATTTGGCCCGCAGGGTGCGCGGGCAGAGGTACATTTCACGCCGCGAATGATTACCACCGATATGCTGGCGTTACGTGAAGCCGCAGTCGCTGGCGTAGGTGTTGTGCAACTTCCGCAGTTGATGGTAAAAGATCAATTAGCCGCGGGTGAACTGGTCGCGTTGCTTGACGGCTGGGAACCTAAGCGAGAAATTATTCACGCCGTCTTCCCATCACGCAGGGGATTATTACCTTCAGTGCGCGCATTAGTGGATTTCTTAACGGAAGAATATGCGCGGATGATTGAGGATTAAATACCTGACCTCAGCCCACAAAAAAGGCCGGTTAAACCGACCTTTTATAATCTGGACGCCATTCGGGCGTTAAAAACAATCAGCGACTACGGAAGACAATGCGGCCTTTGCTCAGGTCGTACGGGGTCAGCTCAACAGTCACTTTGTCGCCCGTCAGGATGCGGATATAGTTTTTACGCATTTTACCGGAGATGTGTGCAGTAACCACGTGACCGTTTTCTAACTCTACGCGGAACATGGTATTAGGTAACGTATCGAGAACGGTACCCTGCATTTCAATATTGTCTTCTTTGGCCATCTAATCCTCTGGGGTATCACTACCGTAATTTGAACCGGCAAGATAATGCCGAAGTTCTTTTAATAAGTAAAGATTTGTGCGTTTAAAACACAGCAAATCGGGTTTGGCGCATTACTCTAACCACACAGCAAAGCTGCACTTAAAGCGCAACGTGTAAGGGAACGAGGAGATAAACGATAGGCGTTGCCTGACGCGAACTGTTCCTTAACGGCGGCGGGGTAATGGGCTAAACCAACTCTGCGCGACAATTATAACACCCCGACAAAAAATGTGCCGAAAACATTCACCCCTGAGGTAAAAATAACGTCCTGGGAACCCAGAAATGGCTCGGTAGCCGCTGCTGGCGCAGTCTGCTCAGGTGCTCAAGGTACTCCCGACGCGGTGTTTCGACCGCCCCCAGCGAAGCTGTGTGGCTATTTAATACCTGGCAGTCGATTAATTTTCCGCCCTGACGGATAAATTCAGCGCAAAAAACAAGCAGTGCGGTTTTGGACGCATTTTCCTGACGGCTGAACATCGATTCGCCACAAAACAATGTACCTTGCGCCACACCATACATACCGCCCACTAATTCATTGTGTCGCCACACCTCAATAGAGTGCGCATGCCCCAGTTCGTGCAGGCGATGGTAAGCGTCCACCACATCATGCGTTATCCAGGTACCTTCCTCCCGGTCATTCGCGCAGCCTTCAATCACCTGACCAAACGCGTAATTGAGCGTCACGCGATAAGGCGAATTTTTATGAAAGCGTTTCATGCTGCGGCTGAGGTGAAATTTCTCGGGCCAAAGAATAGCGCGCGGATCGGGCGACCACCAGAGGATGGGGTCGCCGGGTGAAAACCATGGGAAAATACCGCGCTGGTAGGCCATCAGCAGGCGGGCGGGACTGAGATCGCCGCCAAGCGCCAACAAACCGTTAGGCTCGCGTAAAGCGCCTTCCGGTGACGGGAAGGCTATAGAATGGCGGGACAGTTGCACCAGGCGCATGACAGCGAAACTCCACTACGCGAGTTTGATCGTTCAATAATAGCTTACAGACGTTGCTTAAACTGGTAATAACGCCCCTGCCTGGCTAACAGATCTGCGTGATTACCTTGCTCAATAATTTGTCCGTTGTCCATTACTATTATTTGATCAAAACGCGACAACCCGCGCAGGCGGTGTGTCACCATCAGTACGGTTTTATTGCGCATGACATCGCTAATTAATTCAAGCATTTGGCTTTCCGTTGTGGCATCAAGCCCTTCGGTAGGTTCATCCAGCAGCATTAGCGGAGCATCGTGCAATAAGGCGCGGGCGATAGCCAGACGACGGAGCTCACCGCCAGAAAGCTGACGACCGCCTTCACCCAGCCAGGCGTTGAGTCCATCATTCTCAAGCAGTTTGTCCAGACCGACGCGGCGCAACATCGCGGCTAATGCGTCATCGTCGGCGTGCGGTGCCGCCAGCAGCAGGTTATCGCGAAGGGTTGCGCTGAACAGGTGTACGCGCTGCGGCACGACGCTGATGCACTGGCGCAGCGTGGCTTCACTAAGGGTAGCAATCGGCTGCTCGTTAATCAGGATTTCGCCACCCTGCGGATCCCATGCGCGGGTCAACAATTGCAGCAGCGTTGATTTGCCGCAGCCGGTACGACCAAGAATCGCAATGTGTTCACCGGGTGAGGCTTGCAGGGAAAGGGTATCGAGCGCTTTTTGTGCCTGACCCGGGTAGCTGAATGACACATCGCGTAGCGTAAGGGTGACCTGCTCAGGAACCGGAGAGCCGGCATCCGGGAAGGTAACTTCTGGCTGCTGTTCGGTTAACTCGGTGATGCGCAGCGCGGAGGCAATGACCTGACCGAGATGCTGAAACGCGCCGGTGACTGGCGCCAACGCTTCGAACGCCGCCAGCGCACAGAAAACAAACAGCGCGATCAGTGCGCCTGGTTGGGTATTGCCGCCCACGCCGCCGGAGGCCATCCATAACATCATTATTACCGCCAGCGCGCCAATTAACAGCATGACCGCCTGTGACAGCGCGGTTAATTCAGACTGGCGTCGCTGGGCTTCGTGCCACTGTAACTCGGTGGCTTCCATTTGAGCGCGGTAGCGTTCACTGGCGCCAAAAATGGTCAATTCAGCCTGACCTTGCAGCCAGGACGTTAACTGCTGACGATATTGTCCACGCAGATGCGTCAGGCTTTGTCCGGTGCTCTTGCCTGCCTGATAAAAGAGCGGGGGCAGGATAAATAAGGTCAGCAGCATAATACCGCCGAGAGTGATAGCCAGCGTGGAATCGAGAACGCTTAGCCCCAGTGTAACCACCATAATGACGACAAAAGCGCCCACTAGCGGAGAGAGTACGCGTAAGTACAGATGATCGAGCGTGTCGACATCTGCTACGATGCGGTTGAGCAATTCCCCCTGCCCATAACGAGACAGGCCAGCAGGGGAGAGCGGCAAGAGTTTGCTGAAGGTATAAATACGCAAATGTTGCAGCACGCGGAACGTGGCGTCGTGGCTGACCAGACGCTCGAAATAACGCCCCGCGGTACGGGTGATTGCTGCACCGCGCACCCCGGCAGCAGGGAGCATATAGTTAAAGCTGTAAATCCCGGTGACACCAACCACCGCAGAAGCCGACAGGAACCAACCTGAAAGCGTCAGCAAACCAATACTTGCCAGCAGCGTGACGATCGCCAGAACGATCCCCAGCGTTAACATCCATTTGTGACGTTTATACAGCGTCAGATAAGGTAGCAAAGCGCGCATTCAGATATCCTCCTGACGATGAGCCAGTAATGTCGCAAAAGCCCCGTTGGCTGAGCTAAGTTCGGTCCAGGTACCTTGTTCAACGATCTGCCCGTCCTGCATCACCCAGATAGCGTCCCAGTCGGTAAGATCTTCCAACTGGTGTGTCACCATCAGCGTGGTCTGGCGGCGTGATGCCGCGTTCAACGCCTGCATCACGCGTTGTTCGCTGTGCGCATCAAGGCTGGCGGCGGGTTCGTCCAGCAGCAGTAACTGACAGGGATTGAGTAAGGCGCGAGCCACGGCAACGCGTTGTGCTTGTCCGACGGAAAGTCGAGCCGCCTGATCGCCTACTGGCGTATCCACGCCCTGCGGAAGCAGGGGTAAAAACTCGCTGACCCAGGCGCTGTCGAGTGCGGCCTGTAGCTGCTCCTCGCTGGCATCGGGGCGAGCCAGCAGCACGTTTTCACGTAACGTGGCGGCTGGAAGCTGCGGGTTTTGCCCGACCCATGACAGTTGTTTACGCCAGCAATCAGGCGACAGATCACGCAGTTCAAAGCCATTAATTCGCAGCGATCCCTGATAAGAGAGGAAACCAGACAGGACATTGAGCAGCGAACTTTTGCCGGAACCGCTGCGTCCAACCAGCACAGCGCGTTGACCGGCTGCCAGGGTAAAGTTGAGCGGCCCGGCCAACACTTTGCCTTCCGGCGAGGTGATGACCAGATCTTGCGCTTCAATTGAAACGGCGTCTTTCGTCGCCAGCTCAATGTCGCCACGCTCTGGATGAGCCAGCGGGGTTTCCATAAAGGTTTTCAGGCTGTCTGCTGCACCAACGGCTTGCGCTTTGGCGTGATAAAAGGTGCCCAGATCGCGCAGTGGCTGGAAAAATTCCGGCGCCAGAATGAGCGCGAGGAAGCCAGCAGCCAACGTGACGCCCGTCCCGTAGTGGCCGAAATCGAGCTCTCCGAGGTAGGAAAAACCGAAGTAAACCGCGACCAACGCAATAGAAAGCGATGTAAAGAACTCAAGGACACCGGATGACAGGAATGCCAGGCGCAGGACTTCCATGGTGCGCTGGCGGAAATCCTGTGACGCAGCGCGGATGCTTTCCGTTTCGGCTTCACCACGACCAAATATTCTTAGCGTCTCCATGCCCCGCAGACGATCGAGGAAATGGCCGCTGAGACGAGCAAGAGCCTGAAAATTGCGGCGGTTAGCATCGGCTGCGCCCATACCGACCATTGCCATAAACAATGGGATCAGCGGAGCTGTTCCGAGCAGTATAAGAGCGGCCACCCAGTTTGACGGGAACACCGCAGCCACAATCAATAACGGGACGCATACGGCCAGCGCCATTTGCGGCAGATAACGCGCATAGTAGTCATGCATATCGTCAATCTGCTCCAGGATAAGCGTAGCCCAGCTCCCGGCTGGTTTACCCTGTATCCAGGCAGGACCTGCCTGTTGCAGACGATCAAGCACCTGGCGGCGAATTTCAAAGCGAATATGCTGCCCTGCGTGAAACCCGACCCGCTCGCGTAACCAGACGACCCATGCCCGCAGGATGAAAATCAATACCAGCACGATGAAAGGAAGCAGAAGCGCCTCTCGGGGAATATTGGCCATTATCATATGGTCCAGAATTCGGGCCATGAGCCAGGCCTGAGCGACGATTAACAGACCGCTCACGAATCCCAACAGGCGTGAAATGTTCAGCCATCGTTGGGAAATTACACTTTGCTGTTTTAACCAGCGGGTCAGCTCTTTTTGACGGGTTTTATTCATTGCACGCTTAGCAGGTGAGTTATTGGAATTTTTGGGCAGGGCAATGTTACAACGAGGCAAAAATAAAGGCGACTTATAGTCGCCTTTTTTACTTTTGTTACTGATTTGTAAAACTTATTTGCAAGCGTCCGCCAGACCGTCGAGATAACGTTCGGCATCAAGCGCGGCCATACAGCCCGTGCCCGCAGAGGTGATCGCCTGGCGATAAATATGGTCCATCACGTCACCGGCTGCGAAGACACCCGGAATGCTGGTTTGTGTGGCATTACCGTGAATACCGGACTGAACTTTGATGTAGCCATTTTCCAGCTCAAGCTGACCGTCGAAAATGGCGGTATTCGGGCTGTGACCGATAGCGACAAACAAACCGGCAACGTCCAGTGACTCCACGTTGTCAGTGTTTTGCGTATCGAGCAGACGCAGTCCGGTAACGCCCATTTGATCGCCGGTCACTTCTTCCAGCGTGCGGTGGGTGTGCAGCACGATGTTGCCGTTTTCAACTTTATCCATCAAACGCTTGATGAGAATTTTTTCGGCGCGGAAGCTGTCGCGGCGGTGAATCAAATGCACTTCAGATGCGATATTCGCCAGATACAGCGCTTCTTCAACAGCGGTGTTGCCGCCGCCGATCACCGCAACTTTTTGGTTACGGTAGAAGAAACCGTCGCAGGTCGCGCAGGCGGAAACGCCACGGCCTTTGAATGCTTCTTCCGAGGGTAGACCCAGATAACGCGCTGAAGCGCCGGTAGCGATGATCAACGCGTCACAGGTGTATTCACCGCTGTCGCCGGTCAGACGGAAAGGACGATTTTGCAGATCAACTTTGCTGATGTGATCGAAAATGATTTCAGTATCAAATTTGGTCGCATGTTCGTGCATACGCTCCATCAGCAGGGGGCCCGTGAGATCGTGCGGATCGCCAGGCCAGTTTTCCACTTCTGTCGTTGTGGTCAACTGACCACCTTTTTCCATACCGGTAATCAGTACCGGTTGCAGGTTAGCGCGCGCAGCGTAGACCGCAGCGGTATATCCTGCAGGGCCAGAGCCCAGAATAAGAAGTTTACTGTGTTTGGTTGCGCCCATGAGATCCCCATAGTTGTTGGCAGGCAATGAGCAGGATTGTAGGGAATTTGCAGGCGTAAAAAAAGAGTATGGCGATTTTGTTAACAATATGTGTAATAGCAGAAACCGATGAGCGGGTGAATTAGGCGTAATACTATAACGATTTCTACTTAAAATCGGTCAGTTATAAGGTGATAAAATGACGATTTTCCATCACTGCGAATGAATAACTGGCATGTTGTACTAAAAATCGATGTTTTGCTTTGACAATCACCTGCTGTTTTGCGAAAACATTCAAGGAAGAAAAAAACTGTGTCATGTATATGCTGCATAATCATGCATGTAGATACCATGTTTACCGTGTTAGCGAAATCTACGCATGGTGTGGACAGATGCCATTCGTGATGTCGATAGCCGCCGACAGGCAACGGTCTTCTCACCATAAGCCCAGGCATTGCGAACCGAAAATCCCTCTGGGTTGCGGTTTATTTTGATGGGTAGCGGCTCTGAACAGTGATGTTGGTAGAGTCAGGCAGGAGTAGGGAAGGAATACAGAGAGACAATAATAATGGTAGATAGTAAGAAGCGCCCTGGCAAAGATCTCGACCGTATCGATCGTAACATTCTTAATGAGCTGCAAAAGGATGGGCGTATTTCTAACGTCGAGCTTTCTAAACGTGTGGGACTTTCACCAACGCCCTGCCTTGAGCGTGTGCGTCGGTTGGAAAGACAGGGTTTCATTCAGGGCTATACAGCGCTGTTAAACCCACATTATCTGGATGCATCACTTCTGGTTTTTGTTGAGATTACTCTGAATCGTGGCGCCCCGGATGTGTTTGAACAATTTAACTCTGCGGTACAAAAACTTGAAGAAATTCAAGAGTGTCATTTGGTTTCCGGTGATTTCGACTATTTGCTGAAAACACGCGTACCGGATATGTCGGCATATCGTAAGCTGTTAGGGGAAACCCTGCTGCGTCTGCCTGGCGTGAATGACACACGTACCTATGTAGTAATGGAAGAAGTCAAACAGAGCAATCGTCTGGTAATTAAGACGCGCTAACACGGAACAGGTGCAAAATCGACGCAGTTTGATTACACTCCTGTTAATCCATACAGCAACAGTGCCGGGGTGACCCGGTGCTGTTGTCCGTTTTAGCATCGGGCAGGAAAAGCCTGAAACCTGGAGAGCCGTTTTTGAGCCAGGAATACACTGAAGACAAAGACGTCACATTGACGAAGTTAAGCAGCGGGCGCCGACTTCTGGAAGCGCTACTGATTCTTATTGCCCTTTTTGCCGTCTGGTTGATGGCTGCCTTACTCAGCTTTAACCCTTCGGATCCCAGTTGGTCGCAAACCGCGTGGCACGAACCTATCCATAATCTGGGCGGAATACCCGGAGCATGGCTGGCGGACACGCTGTTCTTTATTTTCGGCGTCATGGCCTACACCATTCCCGTCATCATTGTCGGCGGCTGCTGGTTTGCATGGCGACACCAGGCCAGCGACGAATACATCGATTATTTTGCCGTTTCGCTGCGCATTATTGGCGTTTTGGCACTGATTCTCACCTCCTGCGGGCTTGCCGCAATCAATGCCGATGACATCTGGTATTTCGCCTCTGGCGGCGTGATCGGCAGTCTGCTCAGTACGACGCTGCAACCCTTACTGCACAGCAGCGGCGGTACGCTGACGCTATTGTGCATTTGGGCTGCGGGATTAACGCTGTTTACCGGCTGGTCGTGGGTGAGTATTGCGGAAAAACTGGGCGGTTGGTTACTCAATATCCTGACCTTTGCCAGCAACCGTACCCGCCGCGACGATACCTGGGTCGATGACGAAGAATATGAAGATGAAGACGAGTCTGTCGATGCCGCTGATGGCAAACCCCATGAATCGCGCCGGGCTCGTATTCTGCGCGGTGCGTTAGCGCGTCGTAAGCGTCTGGCGGAGAAATTTACCAACCCGCTTGGCCGTCATACCGATGCGGCGCTGTTCTCCGGCAAACGCATGGATGATGAAGACGAAATTGAATACAGCGCCCGTGGCGTTGTTGCCGATCCTAACGATGTGCTGTTTTCTGGTAATCGCGCGACGCTGCCTGAATATGACGAACTCGATCCACTGCTGAATGGTCATTCGGTGACAGAGCCAGTAGCCGCCGCCGCGGCAGCTACAACGGCCGCGCAGGCCTGGAGCGCGCCGGTTGATCCGCTGCTGCAAACATCGCCCGTGACCAGCACTGTTCTGGAACAACAGGCCCCAGCCGTAGCCTGGCAAACCGCGCCTGGCCCGCAAACCGGTGATGCGGTGATTGCACCAGCGCCAGAAGGTTATCCGCAGCCATCCCAGTACGCGCAGCCACCGGTACAACAGCAGTATGAGCCATGGCAGCAGCCGGTTGTGGAGCAGAATCCGCAGCCGCAATATTACGCGCCACAGACCGCTGAACCCGCTTATGCGCAACCCGTTGCGCCGCAACCGCAGGCGTTCACCACGGAGCAAAACTGGCAACCTGAATCCACTTTTCAGCCGGAACCTGTGCAACAACCTGTGTATCAGCAGG
This sequence comes from Citrobacter sp. Ce104, assembly GCF_030334595.1. Taxonomy (NCBI): domain Bacteria; kingdom Pseudomonadati; phylum Pseudomonadota; class Gammaproteobacteria; order Enterobacterales; family Enterobacteriaceae; genus Citrobacter; species Citrobacter sp. Ce104. Next base: position 139,662 of record NZ_JAOWDP010000064.1, on the reverse strand, counting down.
AAGCAACCTTTCAACAAAATTCCACGCTCCAGCAGCCTGTTTATCAGCCGGAGCCCGTGCCGCAACCTGTGTATCAGCAGGAATCAACTCTACAACAGAACAATACGTTCCAGCAGCCTGTAGTTGAACAACCACCTGTGGTGGAATCTGAACCGCTGGTAGAAGAGGTTAAACCGACTCGTCCGCCGCTCTACTATTTTGAAGAAGTGGAAGAGAAACGTGCGCGCGAGCGCGAGCAACTGGCTGCCTGGTATCAACCGATACCAGAGCCTGTTCAGGAGCCTGAACGTGTTAAGCCGTCTATGCCATCTATGCCGACGGCTGCATCCATTCCGCCCGTTGAGTCTGTTGCTGCCGTTGCGCCGCTGGCTGCCGGTGTAAAAAACGCCGCATTAGGAGCGGGGGCCGCTGCCGCAGCACCTGTCTTTAGCCTTGCGGGTAGCGGTGCGCCGCGTCCACAGGTGAAAGAGGGTATTGGTCCGCAGTTACCGCGTCCGAATCGTGTGCGCGTACCTACTCGTCGGGAATTGGCGTCGTATGGCATCAAATTGCCGTCACAGCGTATGGCTGAAGAGAAAGCGCGCGAAGAGCAGCTTGATACAGATGCGTACAGTGACGATGAAATTGATGCGATGCAGCAAGATGAGCTGGCGCGTCAGTTTGCCCAATCGCAGCAGCACCGCTATGGCGAAGAGTATCAGGATGATACCAATCACACTGATGACGAAGATTCAGCCGCAGAAGCGGAACTGGCTCGCCAGTTTGCCTCTTCCCAACAGCAACGCTATTCCGGTGAACAGCCTGCCGGGGCAAATCCGTTCTCGCTCGATGACTTTGAATTTTCGCCGATGAAAACGCTGGTGGATGAGGGCCCGCATGAGCCGTTGTTTACGCCAGGCGTAATGCCGGAGTCTGCGCCACAGTACCAGGAACCTGTCGCACCGCAGCAGCATTATCAGCAACCGACGCAGCCAGTCGCACCACAGCAGCATTATCAGCAACCGGCGCAGCCAGTCGCACCGCAGCAGCAATATCAGCAACCGGCGCAGCCAGTCGCGCCGCAGCAGCATTATCAGCAACCGGCGCAGCCAGTCGCACCGCAGCAGCATTATCAGCAACCGGCGCAGCCAGTCGTACCGCAGCAGCACTATCAGCAGCCAGCACAGCCGGCTACACCGCCAACGCAGGATAGTCTGATCCATCCGCTCCTGATGCGTAATGGCGACAGTCGTCCGGCGCACCGTCCAAGTACGCCGCTGCCATCGTTAGATTTGCTCACACCGCCGCCGAGCGAAGTTGAGCCGATAGATACTTTCGCGCTGGAGCAAATGGCACGTCTGGTGGAAGCGCGTCTGGCGGATTTCCGCATTAAAGCCGATGTGGTGAACTACTCTCCAGGCCCGGTGATTACCCGCTTTGAGCTTAATCTGGCTCCTGGGGTTAAAGCGGCGCGTATTTCTAACCTGTCGCGAGATCTGGCGCGTTCGTTGTCCACCGCGGCGGTACGTGTGGTTGAGGTTATACCAGGCAAACCGTATGTCGGACTGGAGTTACCGAATAAAAAACGTCAAACCGTTTATCTGCGTGAAGTGCTGGATAACGCTAAATTCCGTGATAACTCATCTCCGCTGACCGTGGTGCTGGGTAAAGATATTGCGGGCGAACCGGTGGTGGCCGATCTGGCAAAAATGCCGCACCTGCTGGTAGCAGGGACAACCGGATCCGGTAAGTCTGTTGGGGTGAACGCCATGATCCTCAGCATGCTGTACAAGGCGCAGCCGGAAGACGTTCGCTTTATCATGATTGACCCGAAAATGCTGGAACTGTCGGTTTATGAAGGCATTCCGCATCTGCTGACCGAAGTCGTGACCGACATGAAAGATGCTGCTAACGCCTTGCGCTGGAGCGTCAATGAAATGGAACGTCGCTACAAGCTGATGTCAGCGCTTGGCGTGCGTAACCTTGCTGGTTATAACGAGAAAATCGCCGAAGCCGCCCGCATGGGACGTCCGATTCCGGACCCGTACTGGAAGCCGGGCGACAGCATGGATGTTCAGCATCCGGTGTTGGAAAAACTGCCGTATATCGTTGTGCTGGTGGATGAATTCGCCGACCTGATGATGACAGTTGGCAAAAAGGTGGAAGAACTGATTGCTCGTCTGGCGCAAAAAGCGCGTGCGGCGGGGATCCACCTGGTGCTGGCAACCCAGCGGCCGTCGGTTGACGTTATCACCGGTCTGATTAAAGCAAACATCCCGACGCGTATCGCTTTTACCGTGTCGAGCAAAATTGACTCGCGTACCATCCTTGACCAGGGCGGAGCGGAATCGCTGTTGGGTATGGGTGACATGCTTTATTCCGCACCGAACTCGACGATCCCAGTGCGTGTTCACGGCGCCTTTGTCCGCGATGAAGAAGTTCACGCAGTGGTTCAGGACTGGAAAGCGCGCGGTCGTCCACAGTACGTCGACGGCATTACTTCTGACAGCGAAAGCGAAGGCGGCGGTGGCGGCTTTGATGGTGGCGAAGAGTTGGATCCGCTGTTCGATCAGGCGGTAAACTTTGTGACCCAGAAACGCAAAGCCTCAATCTCCGGCGTCCAGCGTCAGTTCCGTATCGGATACAACCGAGCGGCGCGCATCATCGAGCAGATGGAAGCGCAGGGTATTGTCAGCGAACAAGGGCATAATGGTAATCGTGAAGTGCTGGCTCCGCCGCCCTTCGAATGATTGCAAAGTTAAGTAATTCAGTATTTTCTACTTTCCTCATGCTGATTTTTGGCCTGAAATGGATAGCAGAGGGATCTCCCCGTTGGGAGTGACGTATTTTGAGGAATAACGATGAAAAGAATCGCAATCACCTGTGCATTACTGTCGAGCTTTATGGTGAGCAGCGTCTGGGCTGACGCTGCCAGCGACCTGAAAAGCCGCCTGGATAAAGTCAGTAGCTTCCATGCCAGCTTTACTCAGAAGGTCACGGACGGTAGCGGCGCGGCGGTGCAGGAAGGTCAGGGTGACTTATGGGTTAAACGTCCTAATCTGTTTAACTGGCATATGACGCAACCTGATGAGAGCATCCTGGTTTCCGATGGTAAAACGCTGTGGTTCTTCAACCCGTTTGTTGAGCAGGCGACTGCGACCTGGCTGAAAGACGCTACGGGCAATACGCCATTTATGTTGATTGCGCGTAACCAGGCAAGTGACTGGCAGCAGTACAACATTAAGCAAAACGGCGATGATTTCGTGCTGACGCCAAAAACCAGCAGCGGCAACCTGAAGCAGTTTACTATCAATGTTGGGCGTGACGGGACTATCCACCAGTTTAGCGCCGTTGAACAAGACGATCAGCGCAGCAGCTATCAGCTGAAATCTCAGCAGAATGGTGCGATTGAACCCTCTAAATTCACCTTTACCCCGCCGCAAGGTGTAACGGTTGACGATCAACGTAAGTAGAGGCGTGTGAGTGAGCAATTTGTCGCTCGACTTTTCTGATAATACTTTTCAGCCACTGGCCGCGCGTATGCGGCCAGAAAATTTAGCGCAGTATATCGGCCAGCAGCATCTGCTGGCTGCGGGTAAACCCTTGCCGCGCGCTATCGAGGCCGGACATCTGCACTCCATGATTTTATGGGGGCCGCCGGGGACGGGGAAAACTACGCTTGCCGAAGTTATTGCCCGTTACGCTAACGCCGATGTCGAACGAATTTCGGCAGTGACCTCTGGTGTAAAAGAAATTCGTGAAGCGATTGAGCGTGCGCGTCAGAATCGTAACGCGGGCCGGCGTACGATCCTGTTTGTGGATGAAGTTCACCGTTTTAATAAAAGCCAACAGGATGCGTTTTTACCGCATATTGAAGACGGTACCATCACGTTTATTGGCGCAACCACTGAAAACCCCTCGTTTGAGCTGAACTCGGCGCTGCTGTCGCGTGCGCGCGTTTACTTACTGAAATCGTTAACCTCCGACGATATTGAACAGGTGCTTGACCAGGCGATGTCAGACAAAGCGCGGGGTTACGGCGGCCAGGATATCGTACTGCCTCCAGAGACGCGTCGGGCGATAGCTGAACTGGTCAATGGTGACGCGCGTCGGGCGCTGAATACGCTGGAAATGATGGCCGATATGGCCGAAGTTGATGATTCTGGCAAGCGCGTATTGAAGGCCGAGTTGCTCACTGAAATTGCCGGTGAACGCAGCGCGCGTTTCGATAATAAAGGCGATCGCTTTTACGATCTCATCTCCGCATTACACAAGTCAGTACGCGGCAGCGCCCCGGATGCGGCGCTTTATTGGTATGCGCGAATCATCACCGCTGGCGGCGATCCGCTGTACGTTGCCCGTCGCTGTCTGGCGATTGCCTCTGAAGATGTCGGCAACGCAGATCCGCGCGCCATGCAGGTGGCGATTTCCGCATGGGATTGCTTTACCCGTGTGGGACCCGCAGAAGGTGAACGAGCCATTGCTCAGGCGATTGTTTATCTGGCCTGCGCGCCGAAAAGTAATGCGGTTTACACCGCCTTCAAAGCTGCGCTGGCTGATGCCCGTGAACGTCCGGATTATGACGTGCCGGTTCACCTGCGCAACGCGCCAACGAAGCTGATGAAAGAGATGGGCTACGGTCAGGAGTATCGTTATGCCCATGATGAGCCTAATGCCTATGCCGCCGGAGAAGAGTACTTCCCGCAGGAAATGGCACAAACACGCTATTATCACCCCACAAACAGAGGTCTTGAAGGCAAGATTGGCGAAAAGCTCGCCTGGCTCGCCGGACAGGATCAAAATAGCCCTATAAAACGCTACCGTTAGTGTTATCGTTGCGGTAATGTTGTCTCTGTATCCCTGTGACCGCAGGCTGTGGTCACTTTCTCCTATTTTAATTCGATAAGCACAGGATAAGCATGCTCGATCCCAATCTGCTGCGTAATGAGCCAGACGCAGTCGCAGAAAAACTGGCAAGCCGGGGCTTTAAGCTGGATGTAGATAAGCTGCGCGCTCTTGAAGAGCGTCGTAAAGTTCTGCAGGTACAAACTGAAAACCTGCAGGCAGAGCGTAACTCTCGATCGAAATCCATCGGCCAGGCAAAAGCGCGCGGGGAAGATATCGAGTCTTTACGTCTGGAAGTGAACAAACTGGGCGAAGAGCTGGATGCCGCGAAAGCTGAACTTGATACCTTACAGGGCGAGATCCGCGACATTGCGCTGACCATTCCTAACCTGCCAGCGGACGAAGTTCCGGTGGGTAAAGATGAAAATGACAACGTCGAAGTCAGCCGTTGGGGTACGCCGCGTGAGTTTGATTTTGAAGTGCGCGATCACGTTACCCTGGGTGAAATGCACACGGGTCTTGATTTCGCTGCGGCAGTTAAGCTGACCGGCTCTCGTTTCGTCGTCATGAAAGGGCAGATCGCGCGTATGCACCGTGCGCTGTCTCAGTTCATGCTGGATCTGCACACCGAACAGCATGGCTACAGCGAAAACTACGTTCCGTATCTGGTTAACCATGACACGCTGTACGGTACAGGCCAACTGCCGAAATTCGCGGGCGATCTGTTCCACACGCGTCCGCTGGATGAAGAAGCGGACAGCAGCAACTATGCGCTGATCCCAACGGCGGAAGTGCCGCTGACCAACCTGGTACGTGACGAAATCATTGACGAAGATGCGTTGCCGATCAAAATGACCGCGCATACGCCGTGCTTCCGTTCTGAAGCCGGTTCTTACGGTCGTGACACTCGTGGTCTGATCCGTATGCACCAGTTCGATAAAGTTGAGATGGTGCAGATCGTTCGCCCGGAAGACTCGATGGATGCGCTGGAAGAGATGACCGGTCATGCCGAGAAGGTCCTGCAATTGTTGGGTCTGCCATACCGTAAGATCATCCTGTGCACAGGTGACATGGGCTTCGGCGCATGCAAAACTTACGATCTGGAAGTGTGGATCCCGGCGCAGAACACCTATCGCGAAATTTCTTCTTGCTCCAATGTGTGGGATTTCCAGGCTCGTCGTATGCAGGCGCGTTGCCGTAGCAAATCCGACAAAAAGACCCGTTTAGTGCATACGCTGAACGGTTCCGGTCTGGCGGTTGGGCGTACGCTGGTTGCGGTGATGGAAAACTATCAGCAGGCTGATGGCCGTATTCAGGTTCCTGAAGTGTTACGTCCGTACATGAATGGCCTGGAATTCATCGGCTAAGCTACCTTTCTCTGCTAAAAAAGCGCCTCAGGGCGCTTTTTTTATGCCCGTTTGACGTCGGACAATAACGACTACTCCCATAGGAGTAATACTGCCTTCGAATGAAAGTCAGTATTTATCTCTGTCTTTTAGCAAATTCAGTATTTAACAGCCTGTATATCGATATTAACGTTATATAAAAAACTATACAGCGAGTGTTTGTAATTTTTATTGTGAGCAGCAGAGTGAGCCACTATGAAAACTAAAATCCCCGATGCCGTGCTGGCAGCTGAGGTTAGTCGCCGCGGTTTGGTGAAAACGACGGCAATAGGCGGACTGGCGGTGGCCAGTAGCGCGTTTACCCTGCCATTTACCCGTATTGCAAATGCCGCAGAAGCCCTTAATCCGTCACAGATTAATGAGAAGGTGATCTGGAGCGCATGTACGGTAAACTGCGGTAGCCGCTGCCCGCTGCGTATGCATGTGGTCGATGGTGAAATAAAGTATGTCGAAACCGACAACACCGGCGATGACAACTATGACGGTCTGCACCAGGTGCGCGCTTGTCTGCGTGGTCGCTCCATGCGTCGTCGCGTCTATAATCCCGATCGGCTGAAATACCCGATGAAACGCGTCGGCAAACGTGGAGAAGGCAAATTTGAGCGCATCAGTTGGGATGAAGCCTACGACATCATTGCCAGCAATATGCAGCGTCTTATTAAAGACTACGGCAACGAGTCTATCTACCTGAACTACGGCACCGGTACGCTGGGCGGCACCATGACGCGCTCGTGGCCGCCGGGTAAAACGCTGGTGGCACGGTTGATGAACTGCTGCGGCGGCTACCTTAACCACTACGGTGACTACTCTTCAGCGCAAATCGCTGCCGGGTTGAACTACACCTACGGCGGCTGGGCTGACGGTAACAGCCCGTCCGACATTGAAAACAGCAAGCTGGTGGTTCTGTTCGGGAATAACCCTGGTGAAACCCGTATGAGCGGGGGTGGGGTAACCTATTACCTTGAACAGGCGCGTCAAAAATCCAATGCCCGCATGATCATTATCGATCCCCGCTACACGGATACCGGCGCTGGTCGTGAGGATGAATGGATCCCGATCCGTCCAGGAACTGATGCGGCGCTGGTTAATGGTCTGGCGTATGTCTTGATCACCGAAAACATGGTTGACCAACCGTTCCTCGATAAGTACTGCGTAGGTTACGACGAGAAAACCTTACCGGCCGATGCGCCGAAGAACGGTCACTACAAGGCATATATTCTAGGGCAGGGCAAGGACGGTATTGCCAAGACTCCGGAGTGGGCGGCGCAGATTACTGGTATTCCCGCTGATCGAATCGTCAAACTGGCGCGTGAAATCGGTAGCGCTAAACCAGCATACATCAGCCAGGGATGGGGACCGCAGCGTCACGCCAACGGTGAAATAGCGACCCGCGCCATTTCTATGCTGGCTATCCTGACCGGTAACGTAGGGATCAACGGCGGCAACAGCGGGGCGCGTGAGGGCTCATACAGTTTGCCGTTTGAACGTATGCCTACGTTGGAAAACCCTGTTGAAACCAGCATTTCGATGTTCATGTGGACGGACGCGATTGAGCGAGGCCCGGAGATGACGGCCCTGCGTGACGGCGTACGCGGTAAAGACAAGCTTGATGTTCCTATTAAGATGATCTGGAACTATGCCGGTAACTGCCTGATTAACCAGCATTCTGATATCAACCGTACGCATGAAATCCTGCAGGATGAGAACAAATGCGAGATGATCGTCGTCATCGACTGCCATATGACTTCCTCGGCGAAATACGCGGACATTTTGCTGCCGGACTGCACCGCCTCTGAGCAGATGGACTTCGCGCTGGATGCCTCCTGCGGCAACATGTCCTATGTGATTTTCACCGATCAGGCGATCAAGCCGCGATTCGAATGCAAGACTATTTACCAGATGACCAGCGAGCTGGCGAAGCGCCTTGGCGTCGAGCAGCAGTTTACAGAAGGTCGTACTCAGGAAGAGTGGATGCGCCATCTCTACGAGCAGTCGCGCAAAGCGATTCCTGAACTGCCAACGTTTGAAGAATTCCGTAAACAAGGGATCTTTAAACAGCGCGATCCGCAAGGGCATCACGTGGCGTATAAGGCATTCCGTGAAGATCCTAAAGCTAATCCGCTGACCACGCCGTCAGGTAAGATCGAAATTTATTCGCAGCAGCTTGCTGAGATCGCGGCAACCTGGGAGCTTCCTGAAGGTGATGTGATCGATCCCCTGCCGATTTACACCCCAGGCTTTGAGAGCTTAAACGATCCGCTGGTGGAGAAATTCCCTCTGCAGTTGACCGGCTTCCACTATAAGTCTCGCGTCCACTCGACCTATGGCAACGTAGATGTTCTGAAAGCATCCTGCCGCCAGGAAATGTGGATCAACCCGATGGATGCGCAGCGACGCGGCATTAACAACGGCGACAAGGTGCGCATCTATAACGACCGCGGTGAAGTGCATATCGAGGCGAAGGTCACACCACGTATGATGCCCGGCGTGGTGGCATTAGGAGAAGGCGCCTGGTATGACCCGGATGCAAAACGCGTGGATCAGGGCGGGTGCATTAACGTTCTGACGACCCAGCGTCCGTCTCCTCTCGCGAAGGGGAACCCGTCACACACGAACCTTGTTCAGGTTGAAAAGGTGTAAGGAGTAGCCGATGACAACCCAGTATGGATTTTTTATTGATTCCAGTCGTTGCACCGGTTGCAAAACCTGCGAACTGGCCTGCAAAGATTTCAAAAATTTAACCCCTGAAGTCAGCTTCCGCCGCATTTATGAGTACGCAGGCGGTGACTGGCAGGAGGACAACGGCGTCTGGCATCAGAACGTCTTTGCCTATTACCTCTCCATTGCCTGTAACCACTGTGAAGATCCGGCCTGTACCAAGGTATGTCCGAGCGGTGCGATGCACAAACGTGAAGATGGCTTTGTCGTAGTAGATGAAGATGTGTGCATTGGCTGTCGGTATTGCCACATGGCCTGTCCTTACGGCGCACCGCAGTACAACGCTGAAAAAGGGCACATGACTAAATGTGACGGCTGCCATGAGCGCGTCGCTGAAGGCAAAAAACCTATCTGCGTGGAGTCCTGCCCACTGCGTGCGCTGGATTTTGGTCCGATTGAAGAGTTGCGCAAAAAACACGGTACTTTAGCAGCGGTCGCGCCACTGCCGGGCGCGCACTTTACCAAACCGAGTATTGTCATCAAACCTAACGCCAATAGCCGCCCGACCGGGGATACAACAGGTTATCTGGCTAATCCGAAGGAGGTGTAAGATGGGAAGTGGATGGCATGAATGGCCGCTGATGATCTTCACGGTCTTCGGACAGTGTGTGGTTGGCGGCTTTATCGTTCTGGCGCTGGCATTGATGAAAGGCGACTTACGCCCAGAATCGCAGCAGCGCGTGATTGCCTGCATGTTCGGGCTGTGGGTATTAATGGGCATTGGCTTTATTGCTTCCATGCTCCATCTGGGCTCGCCGATGCGCGCTTTTAACTCACTCAATCGCGTAGGATCTTCTGCATTAAGTAATGAGATTGCCAGTGGCTCAATTTTCTTTGCTGTTGGCGGTATCGGCTGGTTGCTGGCTACGTTGAAAAAAATGTCGCCCGCATTACGTAATCTGTGGTTAGTTGTCACCATGGTGCTGGGCGTAGTTTTTGTCTGGATGATGGTACGCGTGTATAACACCATCGATACCGTGCCGACCTGGTACAGCGTCTGGACGCCGCTGGGCTTCTTCCTGACGATGTTTATGGGCGGGCCGCTGCTGGGATATCTGTTACTCAGAATTGCTGGCGTGGATGGTTGGGCAATGCGCCTGCTGCCGGCTATCTCAGTGCTTGCTCTGCTCGTGAGCGCCATCATGTCTGTCATGCAGGGGGCTGAACTGGCGACGATCCACAGTTCGATTCAACAGGCTTCTGCGCTGGTTCCGGATTACGGATCGCTGATGGCGTGGCGGATTGTGGCGCTGGCATTAGCGCTGTGCTGCTGGATTGTGCCGCAGGTGAAGGGCTACCAGCCTGCCGTTCCGCTGCTTTCCGTGGCGTTTATTTTGCTTCTGGTCGGTGAGCTGATTGGTCGTGGCGTGTTTTACGGTTTGCATATGACCGTTGGTATGGCGGTGGCGGGTTAATTTATAGTATCTCGGATTAACTCAAGTCTTATCAGGCCTGCACGATCTGTAGGCCTGATAAGTGAAGCGCCATTAACAATACATCAGGCCAGGGGTTCGCCCTGGTTTTACTTCTGCTTGGTCAACGTGTCGTAGCTGGTCATCAGATTGCGATAATCCGGAATGTGATTCGAGAACAACGTCGCCAGACCTTCGATATCGTTACGCCAGTCGCGGTGCAGCTCACATGCGACGCCGAACCATGTCATCAATTGAGCACCGGCCTGCGACATCCGATCCCATGCTGAATGGCGGGTAATTTCATTAAATGTGCCTGAAGCATCGGTGACAACAAAGACGTCAAAACCTTCTTCAATCGCCGAGAGCGCAGGGAAGGCAACGCAAACTTCCGTCACGACACCGGCGATAATCAGCTGCTTTTTGCCGGTCGCTTTTACTGCTTTCACGAAATCTTCGTTATCCCACGCGTTAATGTTTCCGGGGCGAGCAATATAAGGCGCATCGGGAAATTGAGCTTTTAGTTCCGGCACCAGCGGCCCATTTGGTCCAGTCTCAAAACTGGTTGTCAGAATCGTCGGGAGTTTGAAGTATTTTGCTAAGTCACCGAGCGCAAGCACGTTGTTTTTAAATTTATCGGGATCGATATCCCGAACCAGAGAGAGCAGGCCAGCCTGATGGTCGACCAGCAGTACTGCCGCATTATCTTTATCAAGTCTTACGTAAGGTTTAGTCATGGTATTTCTCCTGTTCTGCATCGGTGGGGGAAATTTGATGAGTTTAAGTCTACGAAAAGAACGATATTTGGATTAGATAGATAAATAAGAACTCACTGTTCTATTTTGAAGACAATGCATCTCCGTATCCCGCATAGAGTTTAGTAAGAAATAAAAGTAAGGGGAGTCCATGAAATTTTTCGACTGAACGCAACGCGAGATTTTTGTTTTAGATCAATAAAAACAAGCAGATGTGTTTTTGTGCTTTTTATCTATTCACATTAAGAATCAGTAATGCAAATCGATCGTCCAGAAAGCGCCTCAGCCCTCTGATTACGCCGATTGACAATGTTTTTGGCAGTGGCATGATGCGCATGAAATTTGAACTTCCTCACGGTTTTTATTCATGTCCACCTATACCCGTCCCGTCATGCTATTGCTATGCGGGCTGCTTCTGTTGACCCTGGCGATCGCCGTGTTAAACACGCTCGTCCCGCTTTGGCTCGCCCATGAAAATCTGCCCACATGGCAGGTAGGCGTGGTGAGCTCGTCCTATTTTACCGGTAATCTGGTAGGGACGTTGCTGACCGGGTATTTAATAAAACACCTTGGTTTTAATCGCAGCTATTACATCGCCTCGCTTATTTTTGCCGTAGGTTGTGTCGGGCTGGGGATTATGGTGGGATTTTGGAGCTGGATGACATGGCGCTTTATTGCCGGTGTTGGCTGCGCCATGATTTGGGTGGTAGTGGAAAGTGCGCTGATGTGCAGTGGGACTTCGCGTAATCGCGGACGTTTGCTTGCCGCTTATATGATGATCTATTACGTGGGGACGTTTTTAGGCCAGTTGCTGGTTAGTAAAGTATCAACTGAATTGATGAACGTTCTGCCGTGGGTGACGGGTACAATCCTGGCTGGCGTTTTGCCACTGCTCTTTACGCGCATTGCCAATCAGCAGGGTGATGAACAGCAGTCTACGCCTATTGTCTCCATGCTGAAGCTGCGACAGGCGCGTCTGGGCGTTAACGGCTGTATTATTTCCGGGATTGTATTGGGGTCCTTGTATGGCCTGATGCCGCTGTATCTCAACCATCAGGGGGTGAGCAACGCCAGCATTGGTTTCTGGATGGCGGTTCTGGTTAGCGCCGGTATCCTGGGGCAATGGCCGATTGGCCGTCTGGCGGATAAGCTGGGACGCCTGCTGGTTTTACGCGTTCAGGTTTTCGTGGTAATCGTCGGGAGTATTGCCATGCTGAATCAGGCGGCGATGGCGCCCGCGTTGTTTATGTTGGGGGCGGCAGGTTTTACTCTCTACCCGGTAGCGATGGCCTGGGCCTGTGAAAAGGTGGAACACCATCAACTGGTCGCCATGAATCAGGCATTGTTATTAAGCTATACCGTGGGCAGCCTGCTTGGTCCTTCATTTACCGCGATGCTGATGCAGAATTATTCAGATAGCTTGCTGTTTATCATGATCGCCAGCGTATCGTTTATTTATTTACTGATGCTGTTGCGTAAGACGGGCCATACGCCCAATTCTATTGCGCATATTTGACCTGATTTAACAGAATACGAACAGGTTCCCATACATACTGTTTATGTATGCTTTATGGGAACCTGCATTATTTAATCACACGCTTTTGCCCTGAAAATAAAGTGTGCAGAAGATTATAGTTTTACACCCTGCCGTTTCCGCTCGCTCATTTTACCGCGCATAATCCCACGCCTGATTTTATCGTGACGCCGTTTGTGCTGGTAGGATTGGGGCTGATTTTCCCGCTTCTGGCGCGCAGGAAACAGTAATGCGTTAACTCACTTCAAGAATAGAGAGAAGCTGCGCCAGGCTGGTGGTATGGGATAACTGGTGTAAGCGCTCCGCTTCATCCAGCCAGCACACCAACTGTTGGATCATTTCGATATGTTGAGTGCTGTTGGCTGCGGCAAGAACAATGATTAACCGCACATCCGGGTGTCCGGGAAACAGGACTGCTTCTTTCAGGCTCAATAGCGACAGATGTGTTTTACTGCCAATCACGCCTTCATCCGGTCGAGCATGAGGCAGGGCAAATTCTGGACTTAATATATACCATGGGCCATGTTTTTCTGTTTCATGGATGATTGCCTGAGTATAACTATGTGTAATTACGCCTTGCACTTCGAGAGGGTGACAGGCCAACTGCACGGCTTCCTGCCAGGTGCCGCATTGTTCGCGAAACTGCCAGGCTGAAAATAGCGTAGATAGCATTGTTTTATCCCTATTGTAGTTGGCAGACCGTGTAACGGTCTGCCAACCAGATTATTTGAGTGCTTCACAGATTGCAGAGGCTGAAATTCCGTATTTCTCTTTCAACTGCCGGCTGTTGCCCGATTCGGTGAATGTGTCCTGAGTACCAAGCCGACACAATCGTGAGTTGATTCCTTCTTCAGCCAGCACTTCAGCAATCAGGCCACCCAGTCCGCCGTTAATCGTATGATTTTCAATCGTGACGATACGTGGGCAATTGGCAATGAGGTGCAGGAAACGCTGACGATTGAACGGTTTTAGCGTTGCCACATGAATCAGTTTGCCCCTTTTCCCCTGCGCACTGAGCTGGGCGTAACCCGTACTCGCTTGTTCAAGAACTGTTCCTTCATAAACAATGGCGAAGTCGTTGCCTGAACTCTCCACGGCCTCGATATCGGATACTCGGGGGACGACTGATTTATCGCGTACGGGCATCGGTTCCCGGGCAACACGAATGTAGACAGGGCCGGGGATGTTTACTGCCTGCTCAAATGCAGCCTCAACTTCTTCGGCATCTGCCGGAGTCAGAATCGTGATTCCTGGCAATACACGAGTCAGGGCTAGATCTTCCAGCGCATGGTGCGAAGCGCCATCCGGGCCGTCATCCATACCTGGATGGCTACCGACCAGCTTAATGTTGGCCTTTGCGTAACAAGCCTGACGAAGCTGTGTCCATGCTGTACCAGTCACGAACATCGCGAAGTTAACGTAAAAAGGAATGTTACCTTCCAATGCCTGACCTGTGGCGAAACTCATCGCGGAGCCTTCGGCAATTCCCATTTCAAAGAATGCTTCAGGCCAGATCTTCTGAAACTGATCGGTGCGGGTGGAGCTCGCCAAATCGCTGTCGATAACGACAACTGGATAGCCTTTCTCCCTCAAAGCGAGCAGGGCATTACCAATCTCATCGCGTGGTGCTCTCATGACTGTAATTCCTCCATAGCTTGCTGGTATTGTTCCGCACTGGGTGTTTTAGAATGCCAGTCGCCGTTATTTTCCATATAGCTCACGCCGCTGCCTTTGGTGGTGCGGGCGATAATAGCTACCGGCTTGCCTTTCAGATAACGAGATAGCTGCAAAGTGTCGGCAACCTGGCGCATGTTGTTACCATCCTGTAGCTCAAGTACGTGCCAGCCAAAATTACGGATTTTGTCGGCCAGTGGCTCGAGATTGATGACGTCATTGACCGGATCGTGTGAGGAAAAACCGTTGTAGTCGATGATGGCGACCAGATTGTCCATCCGCATATGAGCGGCCTGTTGCAGTGACTCCCATATTTGGCCTTCGTGCATCTCACCATCGCCGATGATTGCGAAAACGCGGTTGGGATCCCCCGCGCGATTTTTGGCAGCAGCCATCCCCAGCGCAATTGACAGACCTTGGCCAAGCAGTCCAGTCGTTGCATCCACATCGGGAAGTGATTTCACGCTCGGATGTCCCTGCAGACGCGAGTTAATCTGACGAAATGTGCTAAATTCGCTGCGGGATATTTTCCCCAATTGATACAGCATGGCGTACTGTGCCGCGACGGCGTGGCCTTTACTCATCACCACCCGGGCACGAGGTGTTTCATTCAGACGAACCTCTTCATGATAAATCCAGGTCAGAATATCAATAATGGAGAGTGCGCCGCCGGGATGACCAATACCGGATTCGTAAATAATGGTGACAATATCGCGGCGGGCAGCTCGCGCATGAGATTTCAATTCATCAATATTCATGTTTACTCCTTATCAGGGCAGCATTTTGCCGATGTAATACACCACCAGACCAAGCGCGACGAAATCGGTTTCCGGGAAGCTGGTACCGGAAAGTCCTACCGATTCCATAATTGGGTAGATAAGTGCGGGACCAATGCCGATGAGAATGCCTGTAATAAAGCTTCCCACCACTGCGCCTTTCCAGCCTCCTGAAGCGTTGCCAAAGACGGCAGCCGTTGCCCCAATGAAGAAATAGGGGATCGCGACGGGGATGATTACCGTCTGACCAATCAGCGCAAGTATCCCCATCACCACCAGTCCGCCGACGAACGAAGAGATAAAACCAAGTACGGTAGCGGTTGGCGCGTAAGGGAATACAACCGGGCAGTCGAGCGCCGGTTTGGCATTAGGAATGAATTTTTCCGAGATCCCGAGAAATGCCGGAACGATCTCTGAAAGCAGTAAGCGAACACCGGTAATAATGATGTAAAGCGAGGCGGTAAAGGTCAGTGACTGAAAAAGCGGGTAGACCAACCAGTGCATGCCACCAGCTACCGCGGTAACCGCTGTTTTCCCTGCTGCCAGTGCGGCGATGTAATAGAAAATACTGACCGAAATAGAGACTGAGACAATGTAGTCTTTAAAAATCCCCAGCCATCCGGGGAGATTCAGTTTCTCCGTCGACTCTTTGGGATCGCCGACCTTCGAGCCAATCCAGCCTGAGGCTGCATAAGCCAGTGTGACGTAATGACCCATGGCGATTTCATCATTGCCGGTGATCTTACGCATCCACGGTTGGGCAATGGCCGGGTAGATGCAGGCAGCAAGGCCTAACAATACAGAACCAACCATAATCGTAACGCCATCGCTGTAACCGAGCGCTTTCAGCGTGACGGTGAGCAATGCCGAGAGATACAGATTATGTTGGCCGGTCAAAAAAATGTATTTAAACGGTGTAATACGAGCAAAAAGTAAGTTCCAGCCAAAGCCGATAACCATGATGAGTGATACGCACATGGCAAATTTGGTTTGGGCCAGGCCGGTTAGCGCCTCCGCCAACGGCATCACTCCTTTGAGTCCAAATCCATCGCTAAACAATGTCTGGAAATTACCCAGTGATGTCACCGCCAGCCCCGCGCCACCTGCAAAGACCAGAAATCCAACGATGGTTTTGAAGGTGCCGGATAATACTTTTTCAATCGGCTTGCGTTGAATGAGCAGACCGATTAATGCAATAAATCCAACTAAAAGTGGGGTTACACCCAAAATGTCGAATACAATAAACCTGAGGAGATCCATATTGCCTCCGGGAGAGGTTAGTTGCCCTGAATTACGCTGGTGAGCGCAGTTTCCATTTCTTCGCTATTCATCAAGTCGGTTATACCGATGGCTCTGAATCCAGCAGCTTCGATTTCATCGGTGAGGTCGCGCATGGTGATAACAAAATCAATCCCTTGCCAGGTGGCAAGACCGGACAATACGTCATGTTCGAGTTCAATATCCCAGCCATGCTTGTCGATGATTTTTTGCGCTTTGATTTTGAGCATTAAGGAACTGCCCATACCGGTACGACAGACAATGAGACCTTTCATTTATTTTTCTCCTGTTTTGTAAAAATAATTATTTTCATTGCTCTTGTTGTGAAAAAAATTATTATCTTAACGAGGGCAGAAAGATGTGACTGTGTTTGCATTTTGAGCAAAAAGGCGAAAAATGAGTCAGATTGACACTAACTTACTGATAAACATCAGAAATGAGGCTGGAGGGTTAAGCCCAATTCTGGAAAAAGTGGGCCGTTTTGTGACGGAGAACCCTGATTTTGTGATGAGACATACGATCACGGAGTTAGCGGATTCTATTGAAACCAGTGAAGGGAGTATTACCCGTTTTTGCCGCGCATTTGGTTTTAAAGGTTTTTCTGATTTCAGAACTGCGCTTGCGCTGGAGCAGGGAGCTGCGCGTCCTGAAGAGCAGGAAAATGATGAGGTCTCTGCCGTAGTGGCGAGTATTCGTGACAGCCATGCCATCATTAATACGCAAGAATTACAGGCTGCTGCGGCGTGGATCAACCAGGTTAATTCTGTCGCGATATACGCTGTTGGTACGGCGGTGCCCGTCGCGCTGTTCTTACAAATGAACCTGATTAAAATGGGTAAGGCGGCAAGTTTTGTCGATCGTTTTTACCTCACAACCTCATCCATGATGGTTGAACCGCAGAGCCAGGGAATCATTGTGGTGCACACTGAGCAGGCATCGGCTGATATGATGCAAGCGCTGGCGTTGGCGAAGCAGCATGGCGCGCGGATCCTTTCGCTGACCCGCGGCACCTTTGCGCCGCTTAGCCGTCTTTCGGACTGGAATCTACAGGCCGCCGTAGCCCTGAAGGGTGAGGGGGAGTATGGTTTCGCAGAAATCGCCGGTGCAATGATGGTGGCGGACAAATTACTCAATGCGCTGGAGGAGCAAGATGAGCGCTATGCAGAGTGCCGTAAAGCGCATCAGAAGAGCATTTTCTCAATTGAAAGCGTGGCGAATAAGCTCTCGGAATATTTTATGTCCTGAACCGTTTACTCAAGCGGCGCCAGATTTTTGGGGACGACATACTGTTTTCCATTATAAAGCAGGGTCCAGCTCGTCTTGCTGGACTTATCTTTTGAGGTACACTCAGCATCAGCCTGAAGATTGGCGTTGGATGCTACACTTTTCTCGCTTACACGAATATCAACGTATCCATTATGCGAGTCAGGCGTAAGTGAGAGGGTACGAGTAATATCGTTGAATGTTCCGTCACAGTTCCCGTCCCATTCCCCGGTACTGTTTTCAAGGACGATACCGTTTAATATCGTTCGTAGTTGGTTATTTTCAATAACAAACAGCGATAGCACATCTTCACTAAACGGATTTACACGGGAACTGCCGGTGCGGGCTATCCGCAAGCCAAATGCGGTTTGGTTAGTGGCGACTTTCCAGCGAGCGGTATCCAGCATCAGACCGGAAATTCGAATAGCGTCGTCACTCATCCTTTCGGGCAGGCGTAATCGTTGTTTAACGTCGAGGCTCGCGGAGTCCAGTACCAAAAGTTCCAGATCGCCAGTATGATCGTAATCGTTATCCTGTTGTGCCATCAGCGGAATCGCCGCCAATGTCAGTTCCGGATGAGCGGGCCAGACGCGGCAAATTACGCTTTGCGCTGAGTTGCCCGTGATATCGATAACCTGATTGCTTTTGGTGAGCATCTTACCTTCCGCTGCTGGTTTTGCCTCCGGCCACGCATGCTGCACAATGGCGTTGATATCACAGGTGCTGGCGGCATTCGTACTCTGAGCAAGCAGCAAAAAAAATGCTGAAACAAGTACTCTCATCGTGAAATCCTTTAGTGGCCTGAGAGGTAGAAGCGGGCAGCAACCAGCTCACTGTCGGTTAAATCAATGATTATTGGTACATGACCAGGGCGGTATAACAAGGAATCAATGGGCAAGCCATCGTTACCTTTTTGCATATCTACCGTGATTTTCAGCCCATTATCAAGGGGAAAAACCAGGTAACGTTTTTCGGTATCAACAATCTGGAGCTTATATTTTTCAAGAGCTTCCATGGTTTGCGCGACGTAGTAAGCGTGGTCGGCGCTGGTTTCATTACCGTCTTCTTCACTGACTGACGGATCTAATTGGAACCTGGCGGTTATCAAACTGGCTTGTGTAATTTCCTGTTTTTGCGCTGCGGGTAATTTATTGTTATCTAACTGATAGTCAGGTGTGTCAGCAACCCAACGATAATCAATTATCTTCCAGGGGGACTCTTTTGGAATCTTTAATGGGAGAGGGAAACACTCTGCTGCGTTGATGCAGATTTTGTTATCAGCGACTTTATAAATATTGCCCATTCGGGTATCGAACGGCGTTGAGCGTAGCGCATCGATATCACTTTGACTGTACGGATTGCATTCGGCACAGCGAGCAAAGGAGTTATCGTAGAAGAAAGCGACTGTTTCTTCGGTAGTGTCATCGTTATACAGATAACGAATCTTCGGTCCGGAATCTGACCGGACCGAAGCTGTATTGAATATAAAGAGCAGTGCGAATATTCCGTATCGCAAAAATCTATCCATGATTTACTTCCTTAATGCATAAACATTAATACATCACTTTATGTCCATATTGCTCGAGAATGCCTTTCACGCGCTCCATGGTCTCTTTCTTTGGTGGCTTGACGCCATCCAGTTTGTACTCTTCGCCCATTGCCACCCATTTGTGTTTGCCCAGCTCGTGATATGGCAGCAGCTCGATTTTTTCAACGTTGCCCATATCGCGGGTAAACTCACCCAGGCGGTGCGCAGAGTCGTCATCGTCAGACCAGCCAGGCACGACAACGTAGCGGATCCACACTTTGATGTCTTTATTGGACAGGTAACGCGCGAACTCCAGCGTACGATGGTTCGATACGCCGACCAGATTTTGATGGATTTCATCGTTCATCTGTTTGAGATCGAGCATGACCAGGTCGGTGACTTCCAGCAATTCATCGATAACCGGATCGTAGCGGCGAACAAAGCCGTTGGTATCCAGACAGGTATGAATACCTTCTTTTTTACAGGCCCGAAACCAGTCACGTACGAATTCAGCTTGCAGAATAGCTTCGCCGCCGGACGCCGTCACACCGCCACCGGATGCGTTCATAAAGTGGCGGTAGGTCACGACTTCTTTCATTAACTCGTCGACGGTGACTTCTTTGCCGCCGTGCGTATCCCATGTGTCACGGTTATGGCAATACAGGCAGCGCATCAGGCAGCCCTGGAAGAAGGTAATAAAACGGATGCCCGGGCCATCAACAGTGCCACAGGATTCAAAGGAGTGAATGCGACCAATAACTGACATTGCGGTGTATCTCCAGGTGTGGCCCATCCGGGGCCTGTGTTAGTGCACAGTTATTAACTGTGTCGAGTCTGTTTTGGCTGCTATCCATAAGTATAGATAGCAGCCAAAGCAGGCTATTAAAAAGGCCCCACTTACGTGGAGCCTTTATTGTACGCTTTTTAAAGTACGATTTCAGTCAAAACCAATTACATGGTCTGAGTGAAGGTACGAGTAATAACGTCCTGCTGCTGTTCTTTAGTCAGGGAGTTAAAACGTACAGCGTAGCCAGAAACACGAATGGTCAGCTGCGGATATTTTTCCGGATGTTCCATCGCATCCAGCAGCATTTCACGGTTCATGACGTTCACGTTCAGGTGCTGACCACCTTCGATGGACGCTTCATGGTGGAAGTAACCATCCATCAGACCAGCCAGGTTGGTCTTACGAACTTCGTCGTCTTTACCCAGTGCGTTCGGAACGATAGAGAAGGTGTAAGAGATACCATCTTTAGCGTAAGCAAACGGCAGTTTAGCAACGGAGGTCAGAGAGGCAACAGCACCTTTCTGGTCACGACCGTGCATTGGGTTAGCACCCGGTCCGAACGGCGCGCCAGCACGACGACCATCTGGGGTGTTACCGGTTTTCTTACCATAAACCACGTTAGAGGTGATGGTCAGAACAGACTGAGTCGGGATAGCGTTACGATAAGTAGTCAGTTTCTGAATTTTCTTCATGAAACGTTCTACCAGGTCAACCGCCATATCATCAACGCGAGGGTCGTTGTTACCAAACTGCGGGTATTCGCCTTCGATTTCGAAGTCTACAGCCAGACCGTCTTCATCACGAATCGGTTTAACTTTCGCATATTTGATTGCAGACAGGGAGTCAGCAGCAACGGACAGACCAGCGATACCACACGCCATGGTGCGGATAACGTCACGGTCATGCAGCGCCATCAGAGAGGCTTCGTAGCTGTACTTGTCGTGCATGTAGTGGATAACGTTCAGCGCGGTGACATACTGTTTAGCCAGCCAGTCCATGAAGTGATCCATGCGGTCCATAACTTCGTCGAAGTTCAGAACGTCGCCTTTGATCGGTTCAGATTTAGGACCAACCTGCATTTTCAGTTTTTCATCAACGCCGCCGTTGATTGCGTACAGCATGGTTTTCGCCAGGTTTGCACGCGCACCGAAGAACTGCATTTGTTTACCAACAACCATCGGGCTTACGCAGCAAGCGATAGCGTAATCGTCGTTGTTGAAGTCCGGACGCATCAGGTCATCGTTCTCGTACTGCAGAGAAGAGGTGTCGATGGACACTTTAGCGGCGAATTTCTTGAAGTTCAGAGGCAGTTTTTCAGACCACAGAACGGTGATGTTCGGCTCCGGAGAAGGACCCATGGTGTACAGGGTGTTCAGGAAGCGGAAGCTGTTTTTGGTAACCAGAGTACGGCCATCAACGCCCATACCACCGATAGATTCAGTTGCCCAAATCGGGTCACCGGAGAACAGTTCATCATATTCAGGAGTACGCAGGAAACGAACCATACGCAATTTCATGACCAGGTGGTCAATCATTTCCTGAGCGTCTTGCTCGGTGATTTTGCCTGCTTTGATATCACGTTCGATGTAAGCATCCAGGAAGGTGGATACGCGACCGAAGGACATTGCTGCGCCGTTCTGAGATTTAACAGCGGCCAGGTAGCCGAAGTAAGTCCACTGGATAGCTTCCTGAGCGTTGGTAGCCGGACCAGAGATATCGCAGCCATATTTAGCAGCCATTTCTTTGATCTGACCCAGTGCACGGTGCTGTTCAGCAATTTCTTCACGCAGACGGATAGTTGCTTCCAGGTTTACGCCGTTTTCCAGATCGGACTGCAGAGAGACGAACTGAGCGTATTTGTCTTTCATCAGGTAGTCGATACCGTACAGCGCAACGCGACGGTAGTCACCGATGATACGGCCACGGCCATACGCATCTGGCAGACCAGTCAGAACACCGGATTTACGGCAGTTCAGAATGTCTTTGGTGTAAACATCGAATACGCCCTGGTTGTGGGTTTTACGGTATTCGGTGAAGATTTTTTTCAGCATCGGGTCCAGTTCGCGATTGTACGCTTTGCAGGAACCTTCAACCATTTTGATGCCGCCAAACGGAATGATCGCACGTTTCAGCGGAGCTTCAGTCTGCAGACCAACGATTTTCTCGAGCGCTTTGTTGATGTAGCCAGCGTCGTGAGAAGTGATGGTAGAAGCAACGGAGGTGTCAAAGTCAACAGGCGCGTGAGTGCGGTTTTCCTGTTTAACGCCTTCCATCACGCTGTCCCACAGTGCAGTGGTCGCATCAGTTGCGCCAGCCAGGAAGGACTCGTCACCCTCATACGGAGTGTAGTTTTTCTGAATGAAGTCACGGACGTTTACTTCATTCTGCCAGTCACCTTTGGTAAAACCTTCCCAGGCTGTGGCTAACTTTTCATTAAGCTCGGACATGTAACACCTACCTTCTTAAGTGGATTTTTTATTTACTGCGTGTAATGGGCATCATCAGATTAATGATGATCGTTACCACGCAGATAAATGACCCAGTATGTCAACCCGACCAACAAACCGCCGCCGATAATGTTACCGATCGTAACCGGAATCAGGTTATCGGTGATGAAGTTCATCACGGTCAGGTGAGAAAAATTCTCCGGAGAAGACCCAACAGCGGCCCAGAATTCCGGGGTGGCGAAATCGCGTATTACAATACCCATAGGGATCATAAACATGTTTGCGATACTGTGCTCAAAACCGCTGGCAACAAACATTGCGACCGGTAATACCATGATAAACGCTTTGTCCATCAGGCTGCGGCCCGAGTAGCTCATCCATACCGCCAGGCACACCATCAGGTTAGCCAGGATGCCAAGACTTACCGCCTCAACAAAAGTATGGTGCACTTTGTGGTCGGCTGTCTGCAGGACGTTGAGCCCCCACGCGCCGTTGGCGGTCATGTATTCGCCGGAAAGCCACATCAGTAGCACGAAGAGCAAGCAACCAACCAGGTTACCGACATAAACGTTAAGCCAGTTTTTAGCCAATTGGCCCCAGGTAATACGACCACTGGCTTTTGCTACGACAATCAATACGGTTGAGGTGAAGAGGTCTGCGCCGCAGACAACACAAAGAATCAGCCCCAGGGAAAAGCAGATACCACCTACTAATTTTGCCATGCCGAAAGGCATAGTTCCGGTACCGGTTGTGGCGGTGATATAGAAAACAAAGGCAATTGAAATGAATACACCGGCAGTAATTGCCAGATAGAACGTCTTAAGCGGATGTTTCGTTGCTTTATAGACGCCTGCTTCTTCGGCAACTTTGGCCATTGCAGCAGGAAGAATAAGATCAAAAGGGTTGTCAGCTTTCACACTAACTCTCTCTTTATTAAGTCGGCGACGAGATACTAACAAAGCATTATAGATGAGAATTTGATATAGATCATATCTCGCCTGGCTTATAGGCCCGTAAGACGCATGGTTTTTATGCGATTACGGAGTAACTTGTTGATTATCCATATAAAAATAAATTTTAAAAATTATAAAGTGAGTTGAATTTTTTCTTTTTGTCTCCTGTCAGACGGTTAATTAAAATGGAGTAATTGAGATAAAAAACCACATTAATAAGCTAATTTTTTTAATATCAACTACTAATATTTAACCTTGTTTTTACATTTATTTTTTGATTTGACCAAAATAAAAAACAGGGCGCATAAAGCGCCCCGTAATATAGCCCAGACAATACCTTTAGCCTACTCAGCGCAGGTTGATTGTCACTATTTTGACCAGTGTGCAGCTTTCGCGCGCTGCAGTTTTTCGTAGGCTTTCAGCAGAGACTGATGCGCCGGGAAAGCCTGCAGATCGCTATCAACGGGTTGCAGCCCGTAGAACGGCGCTTCGCCACTTAATGCCGCACTTGCCGCTTCAACCGCATCGGCGCCGTACATGCGAACGAATGCGTTCAGATATTGCAGCGGTTGGCGATCTTCTTCCTGAGATAGCAGTAGCAGCGTTTGCAGGCAGCGATAGTAGTTGGCTCGTTCAGCGCTAAAGACAGATGCGTTGAATTCCATCGTCCATTCAGTCCAGATCAGCGCCTGTTCCAGGTCGCCACCGGCCAGCGCCAGCATCACTTTAAGCTCGCCAATGCGCAGGGTATACCAACCGTTATCCGCACCGGTCGCCAGACCAAGCAGTTCACGTACACGGGTGAAGTCGTCAAAGCCTTCTTCGTCCAACTGTTCGATCAGATTGAGATAGTCTTCTTTATCCCATTCACTGCCTGGCAGAGAGAGGATGGTGTCACGCAGATGGGCACCCATGGCGTTGTTGGCTAACCACAGATCTTCCGCCGGATAGATGTCAGACATTCCCGGAACAATAATACGGCAGGCGTAAACGCTCAGATGCTCATAGTCGGCGATATACACTTCTTTATCTTCAGCATTGAAGATAGCCATCAGGGTGGCGAACTCTTCTTCCGTAGTGCCGGAGAAATTCCAGTCAACGAACGGGTAGTCGGCATCCTGCTTGAACAGATCCCAGGAGATCAGGCCGCTGGAATCAATGAAGTGGGTTTCAAGGTTAGTGTGTTCCGCCACTTCTTCATCGTCGAACGTCGGCGGGGTGAAGACATCAAGATCTTTCAGACCACGGCCCTGCAACAGTTCAGTGACGGTACGCTCCAGCGCAACACCGAAATCCGGGTGCGCGCCGAAGGAAGCAAAGCAGGTACCGTTGGCTGGGTTGAACAAGACAACGCAAATCACCGGGTACTTGCCGCCCAGCGAGCCATCGTAGGCGAAAATTGGGAAACCTTCCGCTTCCAGTTTGGCAATGGACTCCACCACTGCTGGATAGCGCGCCATCACTTCAGCCGGGATTTCCGGCAGGCTGATGCTTTCCGCGATAATGCGGTTCTTCACATGACGTTCAAAGACTTCAGACAGGCCCTGAACACGCGCTTCGTTACGCGTATTACCCGCAGACATGCCGTTAGAAACATACAGGTTGCCGATAATGTTCATCGGAATATAGACAGTCTGGTTATCCGACTGGCGGGTAAACGGCAGGCCGCAGACGCCACGTTCTTCATTACCAGACTGTAGATCGATAAGCATGCTGCCGGTCAATTCGTTATCTGGATCGTAAAACGCACGCAGACGTGTATCCAGCAGACCTTCTGGTACGTCGTCATTTTCAGTCAGCGGGAACCATTTTTCGTTCGGGTAATGTACGAACGGGCCGTTGGCGATAGTTTCACCCAGCCAGAAATCCGCAAAGAAATAGTTAGTCGACAGACGCTCAAAATATTCGCCCAGCGCGGAAGCCAGCGCCGCTTTTTTCGTCGCACCTTTACCGTTGGTGAAGCACAGCGCGCATTCTTTGTCGCGAATATGTACCGACCAGACGTTAGGAACGGGATTCAACCACGAGGCTTCTTCAATTTGAAAACCGAGGTCGAGCAATTTTTGCTGGAAGCGAGCGATGGAGTCTTCCAGAGCGGCATCTTTGCCGGGGATAAATGTTTGCGTCATGAAAATCACTTTTGTCGTACGGAAAGCGCGCAATGATACGGGTTTTCAATGAACGGCGCTATCGTCGCCGGAGTTCAGGCGTAAATAAAAGTATTAGCTATGCTTTCCTACAGCCAACCACGTTTAGAGCATAATAATGAAAGCTTTCGATTTACACCGTATGGCGCTTGATAAGGTGCCCATGGATTTTCTGGGAGAAGTCGCGCTACGCAGCCTCTATACCTTTATATTGGTTTTTCTGTTTTTAAAAATCACCGGACGTCGCGGCGTACGCCAGATGTCGCTTTTTGAAGTCTTGATAATCCTTACGCTGGGTTCTGCGGCGGGAGACGTGGCATTTTATGACGATGTTCCAATGTTGCCGGTGCTGGTGGTCTTTATTACTCTTGCCGTGCTGTATCGGCTGGTGATGTGGCTGATGGCGCATAGCGAAAAAATGGAGGATTTGCTGGAGGGGAAACCCGTCGTGATCATTGAGGACGGAGAGCTGGCATGGTCAAAGCTCAGTAGCGCCAATATGACGGAATTCGAATTCTTTATGGAACTGCGTTTGAACGGTGTGGAGCAACTGGGGCAGGTGAAACTGGCTATTCTGGAGACGAACGGGCAAATCAGCGTCTACTTCTTTGCCGATGAAGACGTAAAACCGGGGCTCAGTATTCTGCCTAAACGCTGTACGCAACGATTTAAAGTCATACCTGAAGCAGGGGACTATGCCTGCATACGTTGTAGCGAAGTGGTGCACATGAACGCCGGAGATCACCAATTATGTCCGCGCTGTGCAAATCCAGAATGGTCGAAGGCCAGTCGGGCAAAACGGGTCACCTGACAGCGAAAATCTCGGTTTTTACCCGTCAATCCGATAGATTCTGTTGTGTGACGGATGACACATTTTTACCCTGGTCAGTTTTACCCATTGCGGCGCGTGTCACTGAATGATAAAACCGATATCCACAGGAATAACTTATACCAATGTCTGTCACCGGATTATCGTCAATGACAGGATGTTGATTGGACAACAACACAACGTGGTGAGGGGAAATGGCTCAGGTCTTCAATTTTAGTTCAGGTCCGGCAATGTTACCGGCAGAAGTTCTTAAACTGGCTCAACAGGATCTTCGCGACTGGAACGGTCTTGGCACGTCGGTGATGGAAATTAGCCATCGTGGCAAAGAATTCATCCAGGTCGCAGAAGAAGCGGAGCAGGATTTTCGCGATCTTCTCAGCATCCCCTCCAACTATAAAGTGTTATTCTGCCATGGCGGTGGTCGCGGACAATTCGCCGGTATCCCGTTAAATATTCTCGGTGATAAAACAACTGCGGATTACGTCGATGCCGGTTACTGGGCCGCCAGCGCAATTAAAGAAGCGAAAAAGTACTGCACGCCAAACGTTATCGATGCCAAAGTTACCGTTGACGGACTGCGCGCTGTTAAGCCAATGAGCGAATGGCAGCTTTCTGACAACGCGGCGTATCTGCACTATTGTCCGAATGAAACCATCGATGGTATTGCGATCGAAGAAACGCCGAATTTTGCCAGCAACGTGGTGGTCACGGCGGATCTGTCCTCTACCATTCTTTCCGCACCGCTTGACGTTAGCCGCTATGGCGTAATTTACGCCGGGGCGCAGAAAAACATCGGCCCGGCCGGGCTGACAATTGTTATCGTACGCGAAGATTTGCTGGGTAAAGCCCATGTGTCCTGCCCGTCAATCCTCGACTATACCGTGCTGAACGACAACGACTCCATGTTCAATACGCCGCCAACCTTTGCCTGGTATTTATCTGGCCTGGTCTTTAAATGGCTGAAAGAGCAGGGCGGTGTTAACGCGATGGATAAAATTAACCAGCAAAAAGCGGAACTGCTGTACGGCGTCATTGATAACAGTGATTTCTATCGTAACGATGTGGCGAAATCCAACCGTTCACGCATGAACGTCCCGTTCCAGTTGGCTGACAGCGCACTGGATAAACTCTTCCTGGAAGAGTCATTCGCTGCGGGTCTGCACGCGTTGAAAGGGCACCGTGTGGTCGGCGGTATGCGCGCGTCCATCTACAATGCAATGCCGCTTGAAGGTGTAAAAGCGCTGACCGATTTCATGGTCGATTTCGAGCGTCGCCGCGGTTAATCTGCTGTATTTTTCATCCCCACAGCCTGTCTGTGGGGTTTTTATGTCTGTTTTTGAGAGTCGAGTTTCATGGAATCCCTGACGTTACAACCCATTGCGCGGGTGGATGGCACCATCAATCTGCCTGGATCCAAAAGTGTTTCTAACCGCGCTTTGCTGCTGGCTGCATTAGCAAATGGCACCACTGTCCTGACCAACCTGCTGGACAGCGATGATGTCCGCCATATGCTTAATGCTCTGAATGCGTTAGGGATCAGCTATACCCTTTCTGCCGATCGCACGTGTTGCGAGATAATCGGTAACGGCGGTGCGCTGCACGCAGAAGGTGCAGTAGAGCTGTTCCTTGGCAATGCCGGAACCGCAATGCGCCCGCTGGCCGCAGCGTTATGTCTGGGCGCCAATGACATCGTGTTGACGGGTGAACCGCGCATGAAGGAGCGTCCGATTGGTCATCTGGTTGATGCGCTGCGCCAGGGTGGAGCGAATATTGAATACCTGGAGCAGGAAAACTATCCGCCTTTACGTTTGCGCGGTGGCTTCGCCGGGGGACAGGTTGAGGTAGACGGTAGCGTATCCAGTCAATTCCTGACTGCGCTATTGATGACTGCGCCGCTGGCGCCGCAGGATACGACGATCGCAATCAAAGGCGAACTGGTATCCAAACCTTACATTGATATCACACTGAACCTGATGAAAACGTTTGGTGTTGAAATTGAGAATCAGAACTACCAGCGCTTTGTCGTACAAGGGCAGCAGCAGTATCAGTCTCCTGGGGCATATCTGGTCGAAGGCGATGCTTCTTCCGCTTCCTATTTCCTCGCGGCGGGGGCCATTAAAGGCGGTACGGTAAAAGTAACCGGGATTGGTCGCAACAGTATGCAGGGCGATATTCGCTTCGCTGATGTACTGGAAAAAATGGGGGCGACTATTACCTGGGGCGATGACTTTATTGCCTGTACCCACGGTGAGCTCAATGCGGTAGATATGGATATGAACCATATTCCCGATGCGGCGATGACTATTGCCACGGCTGCGCTATTCGCAAAAGGGACGACCACATTGCGTAACATCTACAACTGGCGCGTCAAAGAGACCGACCGCCTGTTCGCGATGGCGACTGAGCTGCGTAAAGTGGGCGCGACCGTTGAAGAGGGCGAAGACTATATTCGCGTCACGCCGCCAGTGACGTTACAGTTTGCAGATATCGCGACCTACAACGATCACCGCATGGCGATGTGTTTCTCGCTGGTGGCGCTCTCTGACACGCCGGTGACCATTCTGGATCCGAAATGTACGGCCAAAACCTTCCCGGATTATTTCGAACAGCTGGCGCGTATTAGTACTCCTGCCTGATTCTCCCGGAACGCCGGTCCTCCAGGACTGGCGTTCCGAGGTCCGTAACCGCACTGTTTTTATGCTTTCAACTAATGCTAATTTGTTGATGATTTAACTTATTTATTTGTTTTTACTATAAATATCAACGGAAGATTAGCATGAAGCATAAATCACTCTTTTTGGCGTTAGCAGTTTCCGCCACGTTGCTGGCTGGTTGTAAAAATGGTGTGAATGGCGACCTTGTTGCCAGTTCCGGTATGGCTGCTTATAAAGCAGCGACACTTTCTGATGCTGATGTCAAAGCCCTCTCTAACAGTTCATGTAAGCAGATGGATAGCGAAAATCAGCTGGCGGGCGCGAAAAGCAAGTACACTAAGCGCCTGAATAAAATTGCGAAAGCGTTGGGGAATAACATTGATGGAACGCCGGTTAACTATAAAGTTTATATGACCAGTGATATCAATGCCTGGGCAATGGCGAATGGATGCGTACGTGTTTATTCGGGCTTGATGGACCTGATGACCGACAATGAAATAGAAGGCGTGCTGGGTCATGAGCTGGGCCATGTTTCTTTAGGGCACTCGCGTAAAGCAATGCAGACCGCGTATGCCACTCTGGCTGCGCGTGATGCTATTTCTGCGACCAGCGGTGTCGCTTCTCAGCTTTCCCAGTCTCAGTTGGGCGATTTGGCAGAAGGCGTGATTAATTCAGCGTTCTCCCGTAGTCAGGAATCAGATGCGGATGACTTTTCCTATGACTTGCTGAAAAAACGCGGTATTGACCGTCAGGGCTTAGTGACTGCGTTTGATAAGTTTGCCACGATGGACGCAGGCCATGCCAAATCGCTGATGGATTCTCACCCAGCATCTGACGATCGCGCTCAGCATATGCGTGAACGCATCGCTGCAGATAAAAAGTAAATCAGTGTCATCTTCCGGGCTGGTTTCTCACCAGCCCGCTATAATTGCGCAATTCTTCCTCATATCGTTACAGACTAATCGGGTTTTTACACTCTGTGTTAACGATTATTTGCGTTGGCGCGTATAATGCGCGGCGTTCACGTTAACGTATGCCCGTTTAAGGAGAAAAAGATGACGGCAATTGCCCCGGTTATTACCATTGATGGCCCAAGCGGTGCAGGTAAAGGCACCTTGTGCAAGGCAATGGCGGAAGCATTGCAGTGGCATCTGTTAGATTCAGGCGCGATCTATCGCGTACTGGCGCTCGCAGCGTTGCATCACCATGTTGATGTCACATCTGAAGATGCCCTGGTACCGCTTGCCTCACACCTGGATGTGCGTTTTATCTCAACGGACGGCAACCTTGAAGTCATTCTGGAAGGTGAAGATGTCAGCGGCGAAATCCGCACCCAGGAAGTGGCGAATGCCGCCTCTCAGGTCGCTGCGTTTCCTCGCGTACGTGAAGCGCTGTTACGCCGTCAACGCGCGTTTCGTGAAGCGCCCGGTCTGATCGCCGACGGACGTGACATGGGGACCGTGGTGTTCCCGGATGCGCCGGTGAAAATTTTTCTGGACGCCTCCTCGCAAGAACGTGCGCATAGACGTATGCTACAGTTGCAGGAAAAGGGCTTTAGTGTTAACTTTGAACGCCTTTTGGCCGAGATCGAAGAACGCGATTATCGCGATCGTAACCGTGCTGTAGCGCCGCTGGTTCCCGCTGCTGATGCTTTAGTTTTGGATTCAACCCGATTAAGCATTGAGCAAGTGATTGAAAAAGCGTTACAATACGCGCGCCAAAAACTGGCACTCGCTTAAGTGCGACCGAATTTGCAGTACCCCCGTTGCAATGGATTGACAGCGGGTATGTTAAACAACCCCATCCGGCATGGAGCCAGGTGGACGTTAAATATGAAACCTGAAGATTAAACATGACTGAATCTTTTGCTCAACTGTTTGAAGAATCCTTAAAAGAAATCGAAACCCGTCCGGGTTCCATCGTTCGTGGTGTTGTTGTTGCTATCGACAAAGACGTAGTACTGGTTGACGCTGGTCTGAAATCTGAGTCCGCCATTCCGGCAGAGCAGTTCAAAAACGCCCAGGGCGAGCTGGAAATCCAGGTTGGTGACGAAGTTGACGTTGCTCTGGATGCAGTAGAAGACGGCTTCGGTGAAACCCTGCTGTCCCGTGAAAAAGCTAAACGTCACGAAGCTTGGATCACGCTGGAAAAAGCTTACGAAGAAGCTGCAACCGTTACTGGTGTTATCAATGGCAAAGTCAAGGGTGGCTTCACTGTTGAGCTGAATGGTATTCGCGCGTTCCTGCCGGGTTCCCTGGTAGACGTTCGTCCGGTCCGCGACACGCTGCACCTGGAAGGCAAAGAGCTTGAATTCAAAGTAATCAAGCTGGATCAGAAGCGCAACAACGTTGTTGTTTCCCGTCGTGCCGTTATCGAATCCGAAAACAGCGCAGAACGCGATCAGCTGCTGGAAAACCTGCAGGAAGGCATGGAAGTTAAAGGTATCGTTAAGAACCTCACTGACTACGGTGCATTCGTTGATCTGGGTGGCGTTGACGGCCTGCTGCACATCACCGACATGGCATGGAAACGCGTTAAGCATCCGAGCGAAATCGTAAACGTTGGCGACGAAATCACTGTTAAAGTGCTGAAGTTCGACCGCGAGCGTACTCGTGTATCTCTGGGCCTGAAACAGCTGGGCGAAGATCCATGGGTAGCTATCGCTAAGCGTTATCCAGAAGGTACCAAACTGACTGGTCGCGTGACCAACCTGACCGACTACGGCTGCTTCGTTGAAATCGAAGAAGGCGTTGAAGGCCTGGTTCACGTTTCCGAAATGGATTGGACCAATAAAAACATCCACCCGTCCAAAGTTGTTAACGTTGGCGATGTAGTGGAAGTTATGGTTCTGGATATCGACGAAGAACGTCGTCGTATCTCCCTGGGTCTGAAACAGTGCAAAAACAACCCATGGCAGCAGTTCGCGGAAACCCACAACAAGGGCGACCGTGTTGAAGGTAAAATCAAGTCTATCACTGACTTCGGTATCTTCATCGGCCTGGACGGCGGCATCGACGGCCTGGTTCACCTGTCTGACATCTCCTGGAACGTTGCAGGCGAAGAAGCAGTTCGTGAATACAAAAAAGGCGACGAAATCGCAGCAGTTGTTCTGCAGGTTGACGCAGAGCGTGAGCGTATCTCTCTGGGCGTTAAACAGCTCGCAGAAGATCCGTTCAACAACTGGGTTGCACTGAACAAGAAAGGCGCAATCGTAAACGGTAAAGTCACTGCAGTTGACGCTAAAGGCGCAACCGTAGAACTGGCTGACGGCGTTGAAGGTTACCTGCGCGCTTCTGAAGCTTCCCGCGACCGCGTTGAAGATGCAACTCTGGTTCTGAGCGTTGGCGACGACGTTGAAGCTAAATTCACCGGCGTTGATCGTAAGAACCGCGCAATCAGCCTGTCTGTTCGTGCTAAAGACGAAGCTGATGAGAAAGATGCAATCGCAACTGTTAACAAACAGGAAGATGCTAACTTCTCTAACAACGCAATGGCTGAAGCTTTCAAAGCAGCTAAAGGCGAGTAATATCGAGTGCTCTTAAATCCTTTGTGCTGTTAACAGCACAAAGGGTGACGAGTAGCTTGACAGATTACAGGATTCGTCCTGTAATCAATGACAAAGGGCGGCTAAGGCCGCCCTTAATCAATGCAGCAGCTAATTATGCCTTTAAGGAACCGGAGGAATCATGACCAAGTCAGAATTGATTGAAAGACTTGCAACCCAGCAACCTCATATTCCCGCGAAAGCGGTTGAAGATGCAGTGAAAGAAATGCTGGAACATATGGCCTCGACTCTTGCGCAGGGCGAGCGTATTGAAATCCGCGGTTTCGGCAGCTTCTCTTTGCATTACCGCGCACCGCGCACCGGACGTAATCCGAAGACCGGTGATAAAGTGGATCTGGAAGGAAAATACGTTCCACACTTTAAACCAGGTAAAGAACTGCGCGATCGCGCCAATATTTACGGTTAAGTTTTTAGCGAGACTTAACGCCGAGAAAAGCACCCGCATGGGTGCTTTTTTCATTTCTGCCTGCCCATCCTGGAATCCTCCTCCCAGTTAATTTGTACGTTACATGCGCTGTTAAATACCAGCGGAACACACGCCGTATAACGCTAAATTGGCACCAGACAACCGGCGCATATTACCGCACACTTCCTGTTACAGGGAGGTGACTGATGAAAATAACAACGGTTGGTACGTGTGCATTATTCGGCATTCTCCCGCTTATGCTCTTACCTGGGCTACCTGACATGCTGTGCATCAGCGTCGTATTTTGCCTGTCATGCTTGCTCTGTCTTATTTCTCGCAGGCCTGTACGTTTCGCCGGAGTAACCCTGCTGTTTTTTCTTTGGGGCGTTCTCGCCGCGAAAGATGCGCTGTGGGCCGGTAATACGCTGCCTGCGAAAACCCAGCAGGCTATCGTGCGGATAACCGCAACCGATAACATGACAACGCACTACGGCCAGATCACGCATCTGCAGGGGAAGCGGATATTTCCCGCCATCGGAATTATTCTGTATGGACAGTACTTACCCGACGGCGTTTGCGCGGGTCAGACATGGGCGATGACGCTGAAGGTTCGTGCTGTACATGGCCAATTGAACGAGGGCGGGTTTGATAGCCAGCGTTACGCGTTGGCGCAGCACCTGCCGCTGACGGGAAGATTTTTGCAGGCTTCGGTTATCTCACCACAATGCAGTTTGCGTTCGCGGTATCTCTCCTCGCTGAAAACTGCGCTCGCCGATTATCCCTGGCAGCAAGTCATATTGGGTCTGGGAATGGGTGAGCGTTTATCGGTGTCACAAGAGGTGAAAACCATTATGCGTGATACCGGTACGACCCATTTGATGGCGATTTCCGGGCTGCATATTGCGTTTGCCGCACTTCTGGCTGCAGGGTTAGTTCGCGCGGGTCAATTTTTTATGCCAGCCAGTTGGATTTGCTGGCCGGTTCCTTTAGTGGGTGGGGTTGTCTGTGCAATATTCTATGCCTGGCTAACGGGACTACAGCCCCCGGCATTACGGACGGTTGTTGCGCTGCTGGTCTGGGGGGCGCTAAAACTCAGTGGCAGGCAGTGGAATGGATGGTCGGTTTGGGTCTGCTGTCTGGCAGCCATTCTGGTGGTGGATCCTGTCGCCGTTCTTTCACAGAGTCTGTGGTTGTCTGCTTTTGCCGTTGCGGCACTGCTGTTCTGGTATCAATGGGTTCCAATGCCAGATTGGCCGCTATCGCGCGTTGGACGCCAATTTCTGGCGCTTGCTCATTTGCAATTGGGAATTACGCTTCTGCTTCTGCCAGTGCAAATCGCGATGTTTCATGGTTTCAGCCTGACCTCATTTCTGGCGAATTTATTTGCCGTACCTCTGGTCACCTTTGTTTCCGTACCGTTGATATTAGCAGGCATGATCGTGCATTTAACCGGGCTGGCGATGATTGAATCGGGCTTGTGGTATTTAGCAGATCGCTCGCTGGCGCTGTTATTTTGGGGGCTCAGGAGCCTGCCTGAAGGGTGGATCAATATTGATGCACGTTGGCAATGGCTTGCATTTTTACCCGCACTCCTGCTCATCGTATATCGATTGAACGTCTGGCGAACGCTACCGGTAGTTTGTGTCACAGTGCCCCTTTTATTGAGCAGCCCGTTCTGGCAAACGTCACGTACTGACGTGTGGCAAGTGCATATGCTGGATGTCGGGCAGGGGCTGGCGATGGTGATTGCGCGTAATGGGAAAGCGCTGCTTTACGATACTGGTCTGGCATGGCCTGAAGGCGATAGCGCGCAACAGCTGATTATTCCGTGGTTACGCTGGCACAATCTGGAGCCGCAAGGGGTAATTTTAAGCCATGAGCATATGGATCACCGGGGCGGGTTGCGCTCGCTGCAGCAAGCCTGGCCGTCGTTATGGATAAGAAGTCCATTAGGTTGGGAAGGGCATCTTCCGTGCTTTCGTGGGGAGCGCTGGCAGTGGCAAGGGTTAACCTTCACTGCGCACTGGCCGGTACGTGGAAGCACAGATGCGGGGAATAACCACTCCTGCGTGGTAAAGGTCGATGATGGGAATCAGAGTATTCTGCTGACCGGCGATATTGAGTCTCCCGCTGAACAAAAAATGCTAAGTCACTATTGGCAGCATCTGCAGTCTACGGTGGTGCAGGTTCCGCATCATGGCAGCAATACCTCATCATCACTGGCGCTGATTCAGCGGGTGGGCGGACAGGCCGCGTTAGCCTCTGCATCCCGTTATAATGCCTGGCGTCTACCGTCCTGGAAAGTGGAGCAACGTTATCGACAACAAAATTATCAATGGCTGGATACACCACATCAGGGGCAGATTACGCTGGATTTTTATCCAAAAAACTGGCGAGTACGTAGCTTGCGGGATCAGATTTTACCTCGTTGGTATCATCAGTGGTTTGGCGTGTCGGATGATAACGGGTAGAATATGCGGCTATTCTAACAAATGCTGGTTTTTTGAATGCATAACGATAAAGATCTCTCTACGTGGCAGACGTTTCGCCGACTATGGCCAACCATAGCGCCTTTTAAATCGGGTCTGATCGTGGCGGGTATAGCGTTAATACTTAACGCGGCCAGCGATACCTTCATGCTATCGCTCCTTAAGCCATTACTGGATGATGGTTTTGGTAAAACGGATCGCTCGGTGCTGCTGTGGATGCCGCTGGTGGTCATTGGACTAATGGTTCTCCGCGGCTTTACCAGCTATGTTTCTAGTTACTGCATCTCATGGGTGTCAGGCAAAGTGGTCATGACCATGCGTCGCCGCTTGTTTGGTCATATGATGGGTATGCCGGTCTCCTTTTTTGATAAGCAGTCTACAGGTACGCTGCTGTCACGTATTACCTATGATTCAGAGCAGGTAGCGTCCTCGTCTTCCGGCGCGCTGATCACCGTGGTACGTGAAGGGGCTTCAATTATTGGCCTGTTTATCATGATGTTTTATTACAGCTGGCAACTGTCGTTGATCCTGATTGTACTGGCGCCAATTGTTTCAGTGGCTATTCGTATAGTTTCTAAGCGCTTTCGTAGCATCAGTAAAAACATGCAAAACACCATGGGGCAGGTTACGACCAGTGCGGAGCAGATGCTAAAAGGGCACAAAGAAGTTCTGATTTTTGGTGGTCAGGAAGTCGAAACCAAGCGCTTCGATAAAGTCAGCAACAAGATGCGCTTGCAGGGCATGAAGATGGTTTCTGCCTCTTCTATCTCCGATCCTATCATCCAGCTGATCGCGTCTCTGGCGCTGGCCTTCGTGTTGTATGCAGCCAGCTTCCCAAGCGTGATGGAAAACCTGACAGCAGGGACAATTACGGTTGTCTTCTCGTCAATGATCGCGCTGATGCGTCCATTGAAATCGCTGACCAACGTCAACGCGCAGTTCCAGCGCGGTATGGCGGCATGCCAGACCTTATTTACGATTCTGGATAGCGAGCAGGAAAAAGACGAAGGTACACGCGTAATCGAACGTGCTACCGGTAATCTTGAGTTCCGCAACGTGACTTTCACCTATCCAGGACGTGAAGTGCCTGCGCTGCGCAATATCAACCTGAACATTCCAGCGGGCAAAACCGTTGCTTTGGTTGGGCGTTCGGGTTCAGGGAAATCCACCATCGCCAGCCTGATTACGCGCTTCTACGATATTGATGAAGGGCAGATCCTGATGGACGGACACGATCTACGCGAATATACCCTGGCATCCCTGCGCGATCAGGTTGCATTGGTTTCGCAGAATGTGCACCTGTTTAACGATACGGTTGCCAACAACATCGCCTATGCGCGTACCGATTTGTACAGCCGCGAGCAGATCGAAAAAGCGGCGCAAATGGCCTACGCCATGGATTTCATCAACAAGATGGACAATGGCCTCGATACGGTGATTGGCGAAAACGGCGTCCTGCTTTCCGGTGGTCAGCGCCAGCGTATCGCTATCGCACGCGCCTTGTTGCGTGACAGTCCGATTCTGATCCTTGATGAAGCAACGTCGGCACTCGATACCGAATCTGAACGCGCGATTCAGGCTGCTCTGGATGAGTTACAGAAAAACCGTACTTCTCTGGTGATTGCCCACCGCCTTTCTACCATCGAACAGGCGGATGAAATCATCGTGGTGGAAGACGGTATTATTGTTGAGCGCGGAACCCATAGCGAGCTGATTGAGCAGCGTGGGGTGTATGCGCAATTACACAAAATGCAATTCGGTCAATGATCGCACGAATCTGGTCTGGTGAGTCGCCGCTGTGGCGACTGTTACTCCCACTCTCCTGGTTGTATGGCCTGGTGAGTGGCGGGATCCGTTTATGCTACAAGCTTGGGATTAAACGCGCATGGCGTGCGCCAGTGCCGGTTGTGGTGGTCGGAAACCTAACCGCCGGCGGCAATGGCAAAACACCGGTGGTGATTTGGCTGGTTGAACAACTACGGCAACGTGGGATCCGCGTGGGCGTGG
Source organism: Citrobacter sp. Ce104 (assembly GCF_030334595.1). Lineage (NCBI taxonomy): Bacteria > Pseudomonadati > Pseudomonadota > Gammaproteobacteria > Enterobacterales > Enterobacteriaceae > Citrobacter > Citrobacter sp. Ce104. The sequence continues at coordinate 102,210 of NZ_JAOWDP010000064.1, read as the reverse complement.
TGTCGCGTGGTTATGGCGGGAAAGCGCCTGCTTATCCGCTGTTGCTGACCGCTGATACTACTACCGCAGAAGCGGGCGATGAACCGGTGCTGATCGCCCAACGTACCGGCGTGCCGGTGGCGGTATCCCCGGTAAGATCGGATGCGGTAAAAGCCATTTTGGCCCAACATGACGTGCAGATTATTGTGACAGACGATGGTCTACAGCACTATCGTCTGGCGCGAGATGTTGAAATCGTGGTTATTGATGGCGAACGTCGGTTTGGCAATGGCTGGTGGCTTCCCGCTGGTCCTATGCGGGAGCGCGCAGGTCGGCTTAAATCGGTTGATGCGACTATCGTTAACGGTGGCGTTGCGCAGCCAGGGGAAATCCCTATGCGACTTGAACCGGGGCTGGCCGTTAATTTACGCACGGGTGAACGCCGCGATGTGGCGCAGTTGACCAATATTGTCGCCATGGCGGGCATTGGCCACCCACCGCGTTTTTTTGCCACGCTGCAAGCGTGTGGTGCCAGCATACAAAAAAGCATTGCGCTGGCAGACCATCAGTCTCTGACCTACAGTGACGTCAGTGCGTTTGTAGACGCCGGACAAACGCTGGTAATGACGGAAAAAGATGCGGTTAAGTGCCGGGCATTTGCCGATGAAAACTGGTGGTATTTACCTGTTGACGCTCATTTGTCAGGCGATCGGCCTGATGTGTTGTTGGATAACTTAATCTCGCTGACTCGCTAACTGATTCACGCTGCGGCAGCGAATCATTTATGAGGCCATAAATGTCGTTGCCGCGTCTTTCTTTGACGGATGCCCGTCATCTTCACCTTGCCGCTCAAGGGCTGCTGAAAAAAACACGCCGTCGGGCAACCCCAGCAGATATTCTTACCACCATTTCTCGCATGTCGTTACTGCAAATCGATACCATCAATATTGTGGCGCGCAGCCCTTACCTGGTGCTGTTTAGTCGTTTGGGCGATTATTCCCCCCAGTGGCTGGATGACGCATTGCAGCAGGGCGCATTGATGGAATACTGGGCGCACGAGGCCTGCTTTTTGCCGCGCAGCGACTTTATGCTGATACGCCACCGCATGCTGGCCCCGGAGAAAATGGGCTGGAAATATAAAGCGGCATGGATGAAAGAACATGCGCATGAAATTGAGCAACTGCTCCAGCACATCCAACATAACGGACCAGTACGCTCTGCCGATTTTGAGCATCCGCGCAAGGGGGTCAGCGGCTGGTGGGAATGGAAGCCGCATAAGCGTCATCTTGAAGGGCTGTTCACTGCCGGGAAAGTCATGGTGGTGGAACGGCGTAATTTCCAGCGAGTGTATGATCTAACCCATCGCGTCATGCCGCACTGGGATGATGAACGCGACCTGCTTTCGCAGGAAGATGCTGAAAGCGCCATGCTGGATAACAGCGCCCGTAGCCTGGGGATTTTTCGCGAACAGTGGCTGGCAGACTACTACCGTCTCAAGCGCCCGGCGCTAAAAAATTGGTGTAACGTGCGCGCGCAGCAGCAACAAATTATTCCTGTCGACGTCGAAGGGCTGGGAACCCTGTGGCTGCACAGTCACTTTCAGCCGCTGCTGGAGCAGGCGCTGGCGGGTAAATTAACGGCGACCCATAGCGCAGTATTATCGCCCTTTGATCCGGTGGTCTGGGATCGTAAACGGGCAGAACAGCTATTCGATTTTAGCTACCGGCTGGAATGTTATACACCGGCGCCGAAACGTCAGTATGGTTATTTCGTCTTGCCGTTGCTGCATCGCGGGCAATTAGTTGGGCGGATGGATGCCAAAATGCACCGTAAAACGGGCGTGCTGGATGTGATTTCATTGTGGTTACAGGATGGCGTCAAACCTGGGGTTACTCTGCAAAAAGGATTGTTTCAGGCGATTGATGATTTTGCCCGCTGGCAGCAGGCAACACGCGTGACGCTGGGACGCTATCCTGAAGGTTTATTTGCTGATGTACGCCATGGTTGGGAAATAGACCCAGCCCTTTAAGCGATTATGTTAATATTTACGGATTCACAATCCGGTCCATCTGGAGGAACTATGGATCATCGTCTGCTTGAAATCATTGCCTGCCCGGTATGCAATGGCAAACTCTGGTTTAACCAGGAAAAACAGGAATTGATTTGTAAACTGGATAACCTTGCTTTCCCACTGCGTGATGGTATTCCCGTTTTACTGGAAACTGAAGCCCGCGTTCTGACTGCTGATGAGAGTAAATCATGAGTTTTGTGGTCATTATTCCTGCGCGATATGCGTCCACACGTTTGCCGGGCAAGCCGCTGTTGGATATCAACGGCAAGCCGATGATCGTGCATGTTCTGGAGCGTGCGCGTGAATCTGGCGCTGAACGTATTATCGTTGCGACCGATCACGAAGATGTCGCTCGCGCGGTAGAAGCGGTGGGTGGCGAAGTATGCATGACTCGCGCCGATCACCAGTCCGGTACGGAGCGTCTGGCGGAAGTCGTTGAGAAATGTGGTTTTAGCGATGATACCGTTATTGTGAACGTACAGGGTGATGAGCCGATGATCCCGGCGGTCATTATTCGCCAGGTCGCAGAGAATCTGGCGCAGCGCCAGGTCGGTATGGCGACACTTGCGGCCCCGATTCACAGTGCGGAAGAGGCATTTAACCCGAATGCGGTAAAAGTCGTTCTGGACGCCGAAGGGTATGCGCTCTATTTTTCACGCGCGACCATCCCGTGGGATCGGGATCGTTTTGCCAGGAGCCTGGAAACGGTGGGTGACACTTTCCTGCGCCATCTGGGTATTTACGGCTATCGCGCCGGTTTTATCCGCCGCTATGTTAACTGGCAGCCCAGCCCGCTTGAGCATATTGAAATGCTGGAGCAGCTACGTGTGCTGTGGTACGGCGAAAAAATTCACGTTGCCGTCGCCAAAGAAGTACCCGGTACCGGCGTAGACACTGCCGAAGATCTTGAGCGCGTTCGCGCCGAAATGCGTTAGTTTTTCTCACGACACTCCCCCTGGTAACGCGAATTTTTGGGAGGAGTGTCGTATCGTTACGCTTTCCCCCCACTTTTCTTTTCATCAATTGATCTCATCCGGGTGACATCTGTCTGCACGACGCTCATTATGAAAGCAGTAGCATTTATGAGGGCAATCTGAAATGGAACAGTTGCGTGCCGAACTCAGCCATCTGTTGGGTGAAAAACTCAGTCGTATAGAATGCGTGAATGAAAAAGCGGATACGGCCCTGTGGTCGCTGTATGACAGCCAGGGAAATCCGATGCCGCTGATGGCGAGGAGTTTCACCACGCCGGGTATGGCGCAGCAGCTGGCATGGAAAACCTCTATGCTGGCGCGCAGTGGTACGGTTCGAATGCCAGTCATTTATGGGGTCTTAACGCACGAGGAGCATCCCGGTCCTGATGTGCTGCTGCTTGAGCGTCTACGCGGCGTACCAGTGGAAGCGCCAGCCCGAACGCCTGAACGCTGGGAACATTTGAAAGATCAGATAGTAGAAGGTCTGCTGTCATGGCATCGGCAGGATAGCCGTGGCTGCGTGGGAATGGTGGATAACACGCAAGAGAATATCTGGTCATCCTGGTATCGTCAGCGCGTTGAGGTGCTGTGGACTACGCTAAATCAGTTCAACAATACCGGGCTGACGATGCAGGATAAGCGGATCCTGTTTCGCACCCGTGAGTGTTTGCCCGCCTTATTTGAAGGGTTCAATGATAACTGCGTGCTGATCCACGGTAATTTCAGTTTACGTAGCATGCTCAAAGACGCCCGCAGCGATCAGCTTCTGGCGATGGTGGGACCGGGGTTGATGCTGTGGGCGCCAAGAGAATATGAACTGTTTCGCCTGATGGATAATGCGCTGGCCGAAAGCCTGCTTTGGCAGTACCTGCAACGCGCGCCAGTGGCGGAGTCATTTATCTGGCGGCGCTGGTTGTACGTGTTATGGGATGAGGTCGCGCAACTGGTCAACACCGGACGTTTTAATCGCTCCAACTTTGACCTGGCGACAAAATCATTGCTGCCGTGGCTCGCCTGATGAACACGTGAACATCTTACGTGGCCTACAATTTTGCGCTGAACACGTAGGCCTGATAAGACGCGTCAGCGTCCCCATCAGGCAAAAATGCTATCAATGTTCCGATCCTTTTAGCCACTGCCAGATGCGTCCCAGGGTTTCATAACCCACACGATCGCTATGCATTAGCCAGACAGGTGAAGGAATTGCGCGCTCCCACGGATTAAGCGGTGAATCAATCGCTAACTGATTGGCCGGTGCTGGCAGCGGATGTAGCCCGGCCTGCTGGAAGAAAATCATGGCACGCGGCAAGTGCGAGGCAGAGGTTACCAGCAGGAACGGCGCGTTGCCGATGGCCTGCTTTACCGCTGCGGCTTCTTCTTCGGTATCTTTGGGTTGATCCAGGGTGATGATGTCATCGACTGGTACCCCCAGCGACTGCGCTACGCGGGCTCCCGCTTCTGCAGTACTGACGTTATTGCTCTTTGCCGCAGCACCGGTAAAGATAAGCTTCGATCCCGGGTTAGCACGCCAGAGGCGAATACCTTCATTCAGACGCGGAAGGCTGTTGTTGATCAGGTTAGAACTTGGCGCCCACTGAGGATTCCAGGTATACCCTCCGCCCAGCACTACAATGTATTCCACTTTTTGCGTATCCTGCCATGTTGGATAACTGTCCTCAATTGGTTTCAGCAGACTGTCGGCGACGGGTTGTAAGCTAAGAAGTAACAGCGCCAGCCAACTCAGGCTAATACACACTTTCCCCGTTTTCTGAAAGCGGCTGAACCAGACCAGCGCCAGGCCGATGCCCATCACAAGCAGCATCAACGGAAGCGGCAGCATCATACCGCCAATCACTTTCTTCAGCGTAAAAAGCATTCTTTTTGGTTCCTTTTTTAACCATACAGCAGGGGATCTGCAGGGATATTACACCAGGAAGGTTCATTCTCGGCGTGGGTGTGACAAAATAGCGGTTTTACTTAGTCACCCTAAAGCCAGTATGTGGAGAGCCCGATGCGGGACCGCAATTTTGATGACATTGCAGAGAAGTTTTCCCGTAACATTTACGGCACCACCAAAGGTCAGCTTCGTCAGACGATCCTCTGGCAGGATCTGGACAAACTTCTTGTCGGCTACGCGGGTCAAACATTGCATGTGCTTGATGCGGGTGGCGGAGAAGGGCAGACAGCTATTCTGATGGCGCAGCGGGGCCATCACGTTACCTTGTGCGATCTTTCTGCTGAGATGGTGGCGCGAGCGCAACGGGCGGCAAAAGAGCAAGGTGTGAGCGACAACATGCATTTTATACATTGTGCCGCTCAGGACATCCCACAGCATTTGGATTCTCAGGTTGATCTGATATTGTTTCATGCTGTGCTGGAATGGGTGGCCGACCCGCAAGCCGTCTTAAAAACACTGTGGTCGATGTTACGCCCGGGCGGTGCTTTATCGCTGATGTTCTACAATGCAAACGGTCTGTTGATGCGTAATGTGTTGGTCGGTAATTTCGGCTATGTACAGCAGGGAATGTATAAAAAGAAACGGCGCACGTTGTCTCCCGATTTTCCGCGCGACCCTCAGCAGGTCTATGGCTGGCTGGAGGAGATTGGCTGGGAGATAACCGGTAAAACGGGCGTGAGGGTGTTTCATGATTATCTGCGTGATAAACAAAAACAGCATGACTGTTTTGACGCTTTAACAGAAATAGAAACGCGCTATTGTCGCCAGGAGCCGTTTATCAGCCTTGGACGTTATATTCATGTCACCGCGCGCAAACCGCAGATGCAAGGATAATTTATGAGTGAATTTTCCCAGACAGTCCCCGAACTGGTTGCCTGGGCCAGAAAAAATGACTTCTCCATCTCTCTGCCGGTAGACAGACTTTCGTTCCTGCTGGCGGTTGCCACACTAAACGGTGAGCGACTCGACGGCGAGATGAGTGAAGGTGAACTGGTGGATGCGTTCCGCCATGTGAGTGATGCGTTTGAGCAAACCAGCGAAACCATCGGCGTACGCGCCAACAACGCGATCAACGATATGGTACGTCAACGTCTGCTGAACCGCTTTACCAGCGAGCAGGCGGAAGGCAACGCCATTTACCGTTTAACGCCATTGGGAATTGGCATCACGGATTACTATATTCGTCAGCGTGAATTCTCTACGCTACGTCTTTCGATGCAGTTGTCGATTGTTGCAGGTGAACTGAAACGCGCGGCGGATGCGGCAGCGGAAGGCGGCGATGAGTTCCACTGGCATCGCAACGTCTATGCGCCATTGAAATACTCGGTGGCGGAGATTTTCGACAGTATTGATCTGACCCAGCGCATCATGGATGAACAGCAGCAGCAGGTAAAAGACGATATTGCGCAACTGCTGAATAAAGACTGGCGGGCGGCTATTTCCAGCTGTGAACTGCTGCTTTCTGAAACGTCTGGTACGCTGCGTGAACTGCAGGATACGCTGGAAGCGGCGGGGGATAAGCTGCAGGCTAACCTGTTACGCATCCAGGACGCTACGATGACGCATGACGATTTACATTTCGTCGATCGGCTGGTATTTGACTTACAAAGCAAGCTTGACCGTATTATCAGTTGGGGTCAGCAGTCTATTGATTTGTGGATCGGCTACGATCGTCACGTGCATAAGTTTATCCGTACCGCGATCGATATGGATAAAAACCGTGTCTTTGCCCAGCGTCTGCGTCAGTCCGTGCAGACCTATTTTGACGAACCGTGGGCGCTGACCTATGCCAACGCCGATCGTCTGCTGGATATGCGTGACGAGGAGATGGTGCTGCGTGACGAAGAGGTCACCGGTGAGCTTCCGGCAGATCTGGAATATGAAGAATTTAACGAGATCCGTGAACAGCTGGCGGCGATCATCGAAGAACAGTTGGCTATCTACAAATCCAGACAAACACCACTGGATCTCGGTTTGGTAGTGCGCGAGTATCTGGCGCAATACCCACGTGCGCGTCATTTCGACGTCGCGCGTATTGTTATCGATCAGGCGGTACGCCTTGGCGTAGCGCAAGCAGATTTCACCGGACTGCCAGCCAAATGGCAGCCGATTAATGATTACGGAGCCAAGGTACAGGCGCATGTCATTGACAAATATTGAACAAGTGATGCCGGTAAAGCTGGCGCAGGCGCTGGCGAATCCGTTATTTCCGGCGCTGGATAGCGCCTTACGTTCGGGCCGTCACATCGGTCTGGATGAACTGGATAATCATGCCTTCCTGATGGATTTTCAGGAATATTTTGAAGAGTTTTACAGCCGCTATAACGTGGAATTGATCCGTGCGCCGGAAGGGTTCTTCTACCTTCGCCCGCGTTCAACGACGCTCATTCCCCGTTCGGTCCTGTCTGAACTGGACATGATGGTCGGTAAAATTCTTTGCTATCTCTATCTCAGCCCGGAACGCCTGGCGAATGAAGGGATTTTTACTCAGCAAGAGCTGTACGACGAACTGCTAACGCTGGCTGATGAAGCGAAGCTGCTGAAGCTGGTGAACAACCGTTCAACCGGTTCAGACGTTGATCGTCAGAAGCTCCAGGAAAAGGTTCGTTCTTCGTTAAACCGCCTGCGCCGTTTAGGCATGGTGTGGTTTATGGGCCACGACAGCAGCAAATTCCGGATTACGGAATCCGTCTTCCGCTTTGGCGCGGACGTGCGCAGCGGTGACGATCCGCGCGAAGCGCAGCGTCGCTTAATTCGTGATGGCGAAGCGATGCCGGTCGAGAACCGCCTGCAGCTCAACGATGAGCCTGAAGAGAATCAGCCGGACAGTGGAGAAGAAGAATAATGATTGAACGCGGTAAATTTCGCTCACTTACGCTGATTAACTGGAATGGTTTTTTTGCCCGTACGTTCGACCTTGACGAACTGGTTACCACGCTGTCCGGTGGTAACGGTGCGGGTAAATCCACCACCATGGCGGCATTTGTTACGGCACTCATCCCGGACTTAACGCTGCTGCATTTCCGTAACACCACCGAAGCCGGGGCAACCAGCGGTTCACGTGATAAGGGCCTGCACGGTAAGCTGAAGGCGGGTGTCTGTTACTCAATGCTCGATGTCCTCAACTCGCGCCATCAGCGCGTGGTCGTGGGTGTGCGTCTGCAACAGGTTGCCGGTCGCGATCGCAAAGTGGATATCAAACCGTTTGCCATTCAGGGACTGCCGATGTCGGTGCAGCCAACCCAATTGGTGACAGAAACGCTGAATGAACGCCAGGCGCGCGTGCTGTCCCTCTCTGAGCTGAAAGAGAAGCTTGATGAGATGGAAGGCGTGCAGTTTAAGCAGTTCAACTCAATAACTGATTATCACTCGCTGATGTTCGATCTGGGCATCATTGCCCGCCGCCTGCGCTCCGCGTCTGACCGTAGTAAATTCTATCGTCTGATTGAAGCCTCGCTGTACGGCGGGATCTCCAGCGCCATTACCCGTTCACTGCGTGACTACCTGCTACCAGAAAATAGCGGCGTACGTAAAGCGTTCCAGGATATGGAAGCCGCGCTGCGTGAAAACCGTATGACGCTGGAAGCGATTCGTGTAACCCAGTCTGACCGCGACCTGTTTAAGCATTTGATCAGCGAAGCGACCAACTATGTGGCCGCGGATTATATGCGCCACGCCAACGAACGTCGTATTCATCTCGATAAAGCGCTGGAATACCGTCGTGAGCTGCATACTTCACGCAAACAGCTGGCGGCAGAGCAGTATAAGCACGTGGATATGGCGCGCGAGCTGGGTGAGCACAACGGGGCGGAAGGCGATCTGGAAGCTGATTACCAGGCCGCGAGCGATCACCTTAATCTGGTGCAAACCGCGCTGCGTCAGCAGGAAAAAATTGAACGCTATGAAGCGGATCTCGAAGAACTGCAGATCCGGCTTGAAGAACAAAATGAGGTGGTTGCGGAAGCCGTTGACCGCCAGGATGAAAACGAAGCCCGCGCAGAAGCCGCCGAACTGGAAGTGGATGAGCTGAAAAGCCAGCTTGCTGATTACCAGCAGGCGCTGGACGTCCAGCAAACGCGAGCCATCCAGTATACTCAGGCGATCCAGGCGCTGAATCGGGCGAAAGAGCTTTGCCACTTACCGGATCTGACCGCCGACAGCGCTGCCGAATGGCTGGAAACTTTCCAGGCCAAAGAGCAGGAAGCTACTGAAAAACTGCTGACGCTGGAACAAAAAATGAGCGTGGCGCAAACTGCGCACAGTCAGTTCGAACAGGCTTATCAGCTGGTGGCGGCTATCAATGGCCCACTGGCGCGTGGTGAGGCCTGGAACGTGGCGCGTGAACTGCTACGGGAAGGTGTTGAACAGCGCCATCTGGCGGAACAGGTTCAGCCGCTGCGTATGCGACTCAGCGAGCTGGAGCAGCGTCTGCGCGAACAACAAGACGCCGAGCGTCTACTGGCTGAATTCTGCAAACGTCAGGGTAAACAGTTCGATATCGATGAGCTGGAAGCCCTGCATCAGGAGCTGGAAGCGCGTATCGCCGCCTTGTCGGACAGCGTTTCTTCTGCCAGCGAACAGCGTATGACGTTGCGCCAGGAGCAAGAGCAACTTCAGTCTCGTATCCAGCATCTGATGAAACGCGCGCCTGTCTGGCTGGCCGCGCAAAATAGCCTGAACCAGCTTAGCGAGCAGTGCGGCGAAGAGTTTACCTCAAGCCAGGACGTAACCGAGTATCTGCAACAACTGCTGGAGCGCGAGCGTGAAGCCATTGTTGAGCGTGATGAAGTCGGCGCGCGCAAAAATGCGGTTGATGAAGAGATTGAACGTTTAAGTCAGCCCGGTGGGGCGGAAGATCAGCGCCTGAACGCGCTCGCGGAACGCTTCGGCGGCGTGCTGCTGTCAGAAATCTATGACGACGTTAGCCTTGAAGATGCGCCGTACTTCTCAGCGCTGTACGGACCTTCGCGTCATGCTATCGTGGTGCCGGATCTGTCTCTGATTACCGAACAGCTTGAAGGGCTGACGGATTGCCCGGAAGATCTCTATTTCATTGAAGGGGATCCGCAGTCGTTTGATGACAGCGTGTTCAGCGTCGATGAGCTGGAAAAAGCGGTAGTGGTGAAAACCGCCGAGCGTCAGTGGCGTTATTCCCGCTTCCCGACGGTGCCGATTTTTGGTCGTGCAGCGCGCGAAAGCCGTATCGAAACTCTGCATGCCGAGCGTGAAGGGCTGTCTGAACGTTTCGCCACGCTCTCCTTTGACGTCCAGAAAACCCAGCGTCTGCATCAGGCGTTCAGTCGCTTTATTGGCAGTCATCTGTCGGTGGCGTTTGAAGACGATCCTGAAGCGGAAATTCGCCAACTGAATGGCCGTCGCGTTGAACTGGAACGTGCGCTGACCAATCATGAAAATGATAACCAGCAAAGCCGTATGCAGTTTGAACAGGCGAAAGAGGGAGTATCAGCGCTTAACCGCCTGCTGCCGCGTTTGAATCTGCTGGCGGATGACACGCTGGCCGATCGCGTGGACGAAATTCGCGAGCGTCTGGATGAAGCTCAGGAAGCGGCGCGTTTTGTGCAGCAGCACGGCAATCAGTTAGCCAAACTGGAACCTATCGTTTCTGTTCTGCAAAATGACCCTGAGCAGTTTGAACAGCTGAAGGAAGACTACGCGTATTCCCAGCAAATGCAGCGCGATGCGCGTCAGCAGGCTTTTGCCCTGACCGAAGTGGTGCAGCGTCGGGCGCATTTCAGCTATTCCGACTCTGCCGAAATGCTTAGCGGCAACAGCGATCTGAACGAAAAACTGCGTGAGCGCCTGGAACAGGCGGAAGCGGAACGTACTCGCGCCCGTGAAGCGCTACGCAGCCACGCCGCACAGTTAAGCCAGTACAACCAGGTCATGGCGTCACTGAAAAGCTCCTATGACACCAAAAAAGAGCTGCTTAACGATTTACAACGTGAACTGCAGGATATCGGTGTTCGTGCGGACAGTGGTGCCGAAGAGCGCGCGCGTATTCGTCGTGATGAACTGCATGCGCAGCTCAGCAATAACCGTGCGCGCCGTAACCAACTGGAAAAAGCTCTGACCTTCTGCGAAGCGGAGATGGACAACCTGACTCGCAGGCTGCGCAAGCTGGAACGTGATTATTTTGAGATGCGCGAGCAGGTGGTTACCGCAAAAGCTGGATGGTGTGCGGTGATGCGGATGGTGAAAGATAACGGCGTTGAACGCCGCCTGCACCGTCGTGAGCTGGCGTACCTTTCCGGTGATGAACTGCGTTCGATGTCGGATAAGGCGCTCGGTGCGCTGCGTCTGGCGGTTGCGGATAACGAACACCTGCGCGATGTGCTGCGCATGTCTGAAGATCCAAAACGCCCAGAGCGTAAAATTCAGTTCTTTGTCGCGGTTTACCAGCATCTGCGTGAACGTATTCGCCAGGATATTATCCGTACCGACGATCCGGTTGAAGCCATCGAACAGATGGAGATTGAGCTGAGCCGTCTGACGGAAGAATTGACTTCCCGCGAACAGAAGCTGGCGATCAGCTCTCGCAGCGTGGCAAATATCATCCGTAAGACCATTCAGCGCGAACAGAACCGTATTCGCATGCTGAACCAGGGACTGCAAAGCGTGTCGTTTGGCCAGGTAAACAGCGTTCGTCTGAACGTCAACGTACGTGAGACGCATGCTACCTTGCTGGACGTACTTTCCGAACAGCATGAACAGCACCAGGATTTGTTTAACAGTAATCGCCTGACCTTCTCTGAAGCGCTGGCGAAGCTGTATCAGCGTCTGAATCCGCAAATTGATATGGGGCAACGTACGCCGCAAACCATTGGTGAAGAGCTGCTGGATTACCGTAACTATCTGGAAATGGAAGTTGAGGTTAACCGTGGCTCTGACGGCTGGCTGCGAGCTGAATCTGGCGCGCTGTCAACGGGTGAAGCGATCGGGACCGGGATGTCTATTCTGGTGATGGTTGTACAAAGCTGGGAAGACGAAGGGCGTAGATTACGCGGGAAAGATATTTCTCCTTGCCGTCTGCTGTTCCTTGATGAAGCTGCGCGACTCGATGCGCGCTCTATCGCGACCCTGTTTGAACTGTGCGAGCGTCTGCAAATGCAGCTGATTATCGCCGCGCCGGAAAACATCAGCCCAGAGAAAGGCACTACCTATAAACTGGTGCGTAAAGTCTTCCAGAACACCGAACACGTTCACGTGGTGGGTCTGCGCGGGTTTGCGCCTCAGTTACCTGAGCCGTTACCTGGCACCGAAGATGCTTCCTCGCAGGCAAGCTAAACAAAAAGGCGGCTAAATGGCCGCCTTCTTTTTTTCCGAAAATTCTCAATACCTGGTGTAATTTCTTTAGACTTCTTTACATTAGGTTAGGCAAAAACTTTTTCATGTTTATATACTAAAGGTAAGCCTAACGCGTCACAGGCTTGCTCGTCATACTTCAGCTTGTATTGGCGTTTTACAGGTCCGACCCCGTTAAAATAAAAGGGGAATACATACGGCCTGGCTACTCAAAGTATGATAAAGAAAACAGGGGGCAAGGGATGTTGCTTAATAAAATGTGTGGTCGTCGGCTGTCGGCAATCAGTTTGTGCCTGGCCGTAACATTCGCTCCACTGTTCAATGCGCAGGCCGATGAGCCTGAAATGATCCCTGGCGATAGCTCAGCGACCGTCAGTGAACAGCCAACAGCGTTATCACAGCCGCAGGTTCAATCTTCCGCGACGGCTATCATGGCGGGTATTCAACCGCTGCCTGAGGGGGTGTCAGTTGATAACGCCCGCGCTGAACTACAATCTCAACTTCCAGCGGGCTATACGCCGGTGTATATGAGCCAGTTGGAACTGCTGTATGCCGCACGCGAAATGAAACCGATGTGGGAAAATCGTGATGCGGTAAAAGCCTTTCAGCAACAGTTAGCCGAGGTGGCGATTGCCGGTTTTCAGCCGCAGTTTACTACCTGGGTCGCACTTCTGACTGATCCGGCAGTTACGGGCCAGGCGCGGGACATCGTCCTCTCTGATGCGATGATGGGCTATCTGCACTTTATCGCCAACATCCCCGTCAAAGGTAATCGCTGGCTCTATAGTAATAAGCCCTATGCGCTGACGACCCCGCCAATTTCCGTGATCAATCAGTGGCAGGTGGCGCTGGATAATGGTCAACTGACTTCGTTTATTGCCAACCTGGCGCCTCAGCATCCACAGTATGCGGCAATGCATGAATCGCTGCTCAAGCTGGTGGGCGATACGCGCCCCTGGCCGCAGTTAACCAGTACCGCAACGCTGCGCCCGGGAGAGTGGAGTAACGACATCCCTGCGCTGCGTGAAATTTTACGCCGCACCGGGATGCTGGAATCCGTTGTCAGTCCGGCTGCCAAAGAAGGTCGTAGCGCTTACGATCGTGAACTTGTTGACGCGGTAAAGCGTTTTCAGACGTGGCAGGGGCTTGGAGCCGATGGTGCGATTGGCCCTGCGACGCGTGACTGGCTGAACGTGACGCCGGCTCAGCGTGCGGGGGTGCTGGCATTAAATATTCAGCGCTTGCGCCTGCTGCCTGGTGAGTTGTCTACCGGTATCATGGTGAACATTCCTGCCTACTCGCTGGTTTATTATCAGAACGGCAATCAGGTGCTGGCCTCGCGCGTGATCGTCGGGCGTCCCGATCGTAAAACGCCAATGATGAGCAGCGCGCTGAATAACGTAGTCGTTAACCCGCCGTGGAACGTGCCGCCAACGCTGGCCCGAAAAGATATCCTGCCTAAGGTCTGGAATGATCCGGGGTATCTTGAGCGTCACGGTTATACCGTGATGCGCGGCTGGAACAGCAAAGAGACGATAGATCCGTGGCAGGTAGACTGGGCTACCATCACCGCCTCCAATCTGCCGTTCCGCTTCCAGCAGGCTCCGGGAGCGCGTAACTCGCTCGGACGCTATAAATTCAACATGCCGAGTTCGGACGCTATTTATCTGCACGACACGCCGAACCACAATCTGTTCCAGAAGGATACGCGGGCATTAAGCTCCGGCTGCGTGCGGGTGAATAAGGCCTCTGAGCTGGCAAATATGCTGCTACAGGATGCGGGCTGGAATGATACGCGCATCTCGGATGCCCTGAAGCAAGGGGATACGCGGTACGTGAATATTCGCCAGAATATCCCGGTCAACCTCTACTATCTGACTGCATTTGTTGGCCCCGATGGTCGTACGCAGTATCGTACAGATATTTACAATTACGATCTGACAGCGCGATCCAGTGCACAAATTGTGTCAAAAGCCGAACAATTAATCAGATAAATGAAGCAGTTCGAGGAAAATGATTGTCGTAAGTTATGTTGGAAACGGGGCGAAATGGCTGCAAGCCCCGTATTTCCTGGGGTTGGGAGCCTTGACGTGGACTACTTAGCCAGATAAGGTTTCCTGCGTGCGCTAGAGCATACATACGATAACATTGACCTTGTAGACCTTAATACCATGGACAAATTTGACGCTAATCGCCGCAAACTGCTGGCGCTTGGTGGCATTGCCCTCGGCGCTGCCATCCTGCCTACGCCTGCGTTTGCCACACTCTCTACCCCACGTCCGCGTATATTGACTCTGAATAACCTGCATACTGGTGAGTCAATAAAAGCAGAGTTTTTTGATGGCAGGGGCTATATTCAGGACGAATTAGCAAAACTTAACCACTTTTTCCGTGATTTTCGGGCCAATAAAGTGAAATCCATTGACCCGGGACTGTTTGATCAACTCTTCCGTCTGCAGGGCCTGCTGGGCACGCGTAAACCCGTACAGCTTATCTCAGGCTATCGCTCTATCGATACCAATAACGAACTCCGTGCGCGCAGCCGCGGTGTGGCAAAGAAAAGCTACCACACTAAAGGCCAGGCCATGGATTTCCATATCGAAGGCATCGCATTAAGCAATATTCGCAAAGCTGCGTTATCTATGCGCGCAGGTGGTGTAGGATACTACCCCAGCAGTAACTTTGTGCATATCGACACCGGGCCTGCACGGCACTGGTGATCCATAAGCTTAATGAAACAGGAGCTGTATGAACTATCGTATTATTCCGGTCACTGCATTCGCCCAGAACTGCTCGTTGATCTGGTGTGAGCAGACTCGTCTGGCCGCGCTGGTCGATCCTGGCGGAGATGCCGAGAAAATCAAACAGGAAGTGGATGCCAGCGGTCTGACGCTTATGCAGATCCTGCTTACCCATGGTCATCTTGATCACGTAGGCGCGGCGGCTGAACTGGCACAGCATTATGGTGTACCAGTTATTGGCCCGGAAAAAGAAGATGAGTTCTGGCTACAAGGACTCCCTGCTCAGAGTCGCATGTTTGGCCTGGGCGATTGTGAGCCGCTGACGCCGGATCGCTGGTTGAATGAAGGCGACCGGGTAAGCGTGGGCAATGTAACGTTACAGGTGCTGCATTGTCCGGGTCATACGCCAGGACATATGGTCTTCTTTGATGAACAATCAAAGTTACTGATTTCAGGTGATGTGATTTTCAAAGGTGGCGTAGGGCGCAGCGATTTTCCTCGCGGGGATCACAGCCAATTGATTGATTCGATTAAACGTAAACTGTTGCCGTTGGGTGATGACGTGACGTTTATTCCGGGTCACGGCCCTCTTTCTACGCTGGGTAACGAACGGCTACATAACCCGTTCCTGCAGGATGAAATGCCCGTCTGGTAACACACAGATTAATAAAAAGGCCGCTATTGCGGCCTTTTTTGTGCGCGATAGATTACAGTACTGCGACAATCGCTTCGCACAGCGGCGCCATATTGTCTGGCGTCATCCCTGCCACGTTTACGCGTCCGGAAGCGACGGCATAGACACCAAACTCTTCACGCAGGCGCAGAACCTGCTCTTTGGTCAGGCCGCTGAATGAGAACATGCCGTTCTGTTTGATGATAAAGCTGAAGTCGCGGTTTGCACCTTTCTCCTGCAGCGTATTCACGAACAGTAAACGCATGCGCTGAATGCGTTGGCGCATATCAGTCAGCTCTTGTTCCCAGATGGCGCGCAGTGCGTCGTTGCTCAGAATTGTGGCGACTACGGATGCGCCGTGTGCTGGTGGGTTGGAATAGTTAGCACGAATGGCGGATTTCATCTGGCTAAATGCACGGTCGACGGTTTCAGCATCGGCAGCCACCAGCGTACAGGCACCTACGCGCTCATTGTACAGACCAAAGTTCTTGGAATAGGAACTGGCGACGATCAGCTCTTGGTGCAGCGCTGCGAATGCGCGCAGACCTTCTGCATCTTCTTCCAGACCGCGGGCAAAGCCCTGGTATGCGAAGTCAAACAGCGGCAACCAACCTTTTTCGACAGAAAGCTGAGCCAGCGTTTGCCACTGCTCCAGCGTAGGATCGATACCGGTTGGGTTATGGCAGCAGCCGTGGAATAACACCACGTCGCCAGCCTGCGCTTCGCTGAGGCTTGCCAGCAGCGCATCAAAATCTAATGAGTGATTCGCCGCATCGTAATAGTTGTATTCACGAACCTCCAGACCGGCAGAGTTAAAGACACTCTTATGGTTTGGCCAGCTAGGATTGCTTACCCATACGCGTTTAGCTGAGGTGTTTTTAGCCAGGAAATCAGCTGCCACACGCAATGCGCCAGTGCCGCCAGGGGTCTGAGCTGTACGTGCGCGTTTGTCGTTGATAAGCGAACTCTCTTTACCAAACAGTAATTCCTGAGTGCAGCGACCAAACTCTGGAATACCGTCGATGCCAAGGTAATTTTTGGTGGTTTCATTTTCCAGTATATATTGCTCGGCTTTTTTAACGCTGGTCAGTACCGGCGTTTTGCCTGTCTCATCTTTATATACACCGATCCCCAGGTTTATTTTTCCAGGGCGGTCATCGGCACGAAACAAATCAGCCAGACCCAAAATGGGGTCGGCAGGAGCGGCAGTAATGTTCTCAAACATGACGAGGTTCCATAGTGATAACAGAAGGGAAGTCCGCTATCAGGTTAACGGTAGATTTACAAAATGCCAACCGTTACTGACGAAAAGCTGAGGTGTTTTTTTAAGACGCAAGAATCCGCTAGCAGAGATAAAAAAACAGGACCGAAGTCCTGTTTTTTAGGCATTTAACAAAGAGGTCTGCTATTAGAACTGGTAAACGATACCCACTGCAACGGTGTCGTCAGAGCCTACGCCCAGTTTGTTGTCAGAATCGATCTGGTTGATGATGTAATCAACATAGGTGGACATGTTTTTGTTGAAGTAGTAAGTCGCACCCACTTCGAAGTAGTTCACCAGATCTACGTCGCCGATTCCTTCGATGTCCTTACCTTTAGATTTGGTATAGGCGAGGGACGGACGCAGGCCGAAGTCGAACTGGTACTGAGCAACCAACAGCACGTCTTCAGTTTTGTTAGCATAACCGTTAGAGATACGGGTTGCGTTACGGGTTTCGCTGTAGTTCGCTGCCAGGTAAATGTTGTTCGCATCGTACTTAACACCGGTCGCCCACTGCTCAGCTTTCGCGCCGCGGCCATAGGCCAGCTGCTCTTGCGCGTTGGTACGGTCAGCTGCACCGTAAGCACCGACGATACCGAAACCATCCATTTCGTAGCTTACGGAACCGCCAACGCCGTCGCCGTTAGAACGGGTTGGGCTGCTAGAGCGTTCGTTTTTACCCAGGTACTGTACAGCGAAGTTCAGGCCTTCAACCAGACCGAAGAAGTTAGAGTTACGGTAGGTTGCGAGACCGCCGTTACGCTGGGAGAAGAACTGGTCAGAAGCAGCGGTATCACCGCCGAATTCTGGCAGCATATCGGTGTAACCCAGAGCATCGTATACAACGCCGTAGTTACGACCGTAATCGAAGGAGCCTGCGTCACCAAATTTCAAACCAGCAAACGCCAGACGGGTTTTGTTGCCTTTCTGGGCATCGTCACCGCCTTCTGCGTTATTGCCGCTGAACTGGTATTCCCACTGGCCGTAACCGGTCAGTTGGTCGTTAATCTGAGTTTCCCCTTTGAAACCAAGACGGGCATAGGTCTGATCGCCGTTAGGCGCGTAGGCGTTATCACCGTTGTGCTTGGAAAAATAGTGCAGACCCACAGCTTTACCGTAGATGTCTACTTTGTTGCCATCTTTGTTATAAACTTCTGCAGCGTTAGCTGCCCCGGCTACCAGCAGAGCAGGGATAACCACTGCCAGAATATTGCGCTTCATCATTATTTATTACCCTCATCGGTTTTTATATGACACCTGCCACTGCCGCCAATAAATTCCGTCAATAAAAATTTACGGAACTATTGATGAGAGTTTGGTGTCTTTATGTGTCTGACAGGCATCTTTCCATTCAAACTAACGTTTCGCTACCGTCAAAGTGCTACAAAGATAAAGATTTAGTTTCAAAAAGAAAAAATGTGTAACTAAATGTTATTTTTGTGCAACTTTGTGAACAACTTCAAACTTCAGATGTCTCTGCGCTAAAAATCACCGCTTCTATTTCTATTTATATGATTTTCTTATGTTTAATTTAGATAACCCCCATTTTTCTCTGATCTGACAGGAAGTTTCTGTTTTACAGATGGCTATTTTTGGACGTCCGGAGCGCCGTGCAAATGGTTAGAAAATGTACTATTTAGTCAGAAGATGCTAATCCACAATAAAAATACTGATTATTTTTTGTTCAAATGTGTTGCGGTGAAATATTACGTAACAGGAAGGGAGAAGAGGAAGGGTTGTGTTTAACGCGGGAGGGGGATCCCAAAATGTGATGTGGCTATAAAAAAGGCCAGCAATGCTGGCCTTTGTTTCTAAATGCAGGTTTAGAACGTAGCGTTACGCGGGGTGCGCGGGAACGGAATAACATCACGGACGTTCTGTACGCCGGTAACGTAAGCGATCAGACGCTCGAAGCCCAAACCGAAGCCGGAATGTGGCACGGTACCGTAGCGACGCAGGTCGCGATACCACCAGTAATCTTCTTTGTTCAGACCCATCTCCAGCATACGGGCATCCAGTACGTCCAGACGCTCTTCACGCTGAGAACCACCGATGATTTCACCGATTCCCGGAGCCAGTACGTCCATTGCTGCAACGGTTTTACCGTCTTCGTTAAGGCGCATATAAAACGCTTTGATATCTTTCGGGTAGTTTTTAA
This sequence comes from Citrobacter sp. Ce104, assembly GCF_030334595.1. Classification (NCBI taxonomy): domain Bacteria; kingdom Pseudomonadati; phylum Pseudomonadota; class Gammaproteobacteria; order Enterobacterales; family Enterobacteriaceae; genus Citrobacter; species Citrobacter sp. Ce104. Next base: position 83,073 of record NZ_JAOWDP010000064.1, on the reverse strand, counting down.
CCACCACCGGCGCTTTAAAATGCTCTTCAGCAAGGTAACGTTCGTGTTCAGAAGACAAGTCCACACCCCAGTAAACTGGGTTTTCAAACTGTTTGCCGCATTTTTCCAGGATGCTAACCGCGTCGGTGTAATCCACCTGAGCGAAGTCTGCGTCAATGAAACGTTCCAGGCGCGAAATCGCGTCTTTGTCGACACGTTCAGCGAAGAATTTCATGTCATCTGCACGCTCTGCCAGTACGGCTTTAAACGCGTACTTCAGCATCGCTTCAGCCAGAGCTGCAACATCGTTCAGGTCGGCGAAAGCCACTTCTGGCTCCAGCATCCAGAACTCTGCCAGGTGACGGCTGGTGTTAGAGTTTTCTGCACGGAACGTCGGACCAAAGGTATAAATTTTGGACAGGGCGCAGGCATAGGTTTCACCGTTCAACTGACCAGAAACGGTCAGGAAGGCTTCTTTACCAAAGAAGTCTTTATCGAAGTCGACTTTGCCCTGATCGTTACGCGGCAGGTTTTCCAGATCCAGCGTAGACACTCGGAACATTTCACCGGCACCTTCCGTATCGGAAGCGGTGATCAACGGAGTCGATACCCAAAAGAAACCCTGCTCGTGGAAGAAACGATGCAGAGCTTGCGCCAGCGTATGGCGTACACGCGCGACTGCACCAATCATGTTGGTACGCGGACGCATGTGCGCCACTTCACGCAGATACTCAATGCTGTGACGCTTAGCTGCCATTGGGTAGGTGTCAGGATCTTCAACCCAGCCCGTTACTTCAACCTCAGTGGCCTGAATTTCAAAGCTCTGTCCTTGTCCAGGTGATGCAACGACTTTACCCGTTACGATAACTGAACAACCCGTCGTCAGGCGCAGTACGTCCTGATTGTAATTGGGCAGAGAATTATTGATGACGGCCTGTACAGGATCAAAGCAGGAACCGTCATAAACGGCGAGGAAGGAGATGCCAGCTTTTGAATCTCGGCGGGTACGCACCCATCCGCGCACGGTGACTTCGCTGTCAACGGCTACGCGGCCCTGGAGTACGTCGGCTACAGGCACAACGCTCATAATATTCTCTCTGTTAATAGTCGGATATATAAACACATGTCCACCCGTAATGGGGGGATACCTATGTTACCTGGCATCTGCAATCAGACAAGCAGAATTCGTAGCTGGAGTGAAAGATTTCGGAAATAAACGCGAATAAGGGAGCCAAAATGGCTCCCTGGAAGGCTTAACTGGCTTTTTTGATATGCGGGAGATCGAAGGCTTTGCGCAGTGCGCGAACAAACGCTTTATCATGGCAGATGGTTTTACCCGGGCTGTCAGATAACTTCGCTACTGGTTTGCCGTTACACTCCACCAGTTTGATAACGATATTGAGCGGCTTAACCTGGGGAATATCGCAGGTTAGTCGTGTCCCAATGCCAAAACTCAACTGCACGCGAGAAGAGAAGTGGCGGTATAGCTCAATCGCTTTTTTCAGATCGAGATTATCTGAAAACACCAGCGTTTTGCTCAGCGGATCAATACCCAGTTTTTCATAATGGGCGATGGCTTTTTCACCCCATTCCACCGGGTCGCCAGAGTCATGGCGTAAACCCTGATAGCGGGTAGCGAACTCAACGCCAAAGTCGCGTAAAAACGCGTCCATGGTGATGCAGTCGGTCAATGCAATGCCGAGTTGGTCAGGATATTCATTTAACCATGCGGCCAGCGCAACGCGCTGGCTGGTGGCAAGCTCAGGGCTGATTTGCTGATGAGCCTGGAACCACTCATGCGCCTGCGTACCCATTGGGGTTAATGACAGGCGGCGGGCCAGATCGTAGTTACTGGTGCCGACAAACCAGGACTCTTGCTGCAGGCGTTTAACGATAGCTTGCTGCACTTCACGCGAAAAACGCCGGCGCGTACCGAAATCCATCAGATGGAAGCGAGACATATCGACATCTTTCGTTAAAGCAGAGAATTCTACTAGTTTGCTTTCCAGCTCATCGAGTGCCTGCGGGACGCCTGATTCAGGTGAACGGTAACGGTGTACCAGCTCACTAATCACCGCCAACAGCGGGACTTCCCACATGATCACTTCACGCCACGGACCGGTTAAGCGGATGTTTAGCTTACCGTTATCATTAGTGACGCAAACCTGTTCCGGGTTATAGCGGAAATCACGTAACCAGGTGAGGTAATCAGCTTTAAAGAAAGGCAGGCCGGAGAGCCACTGGTACTCGTCCTCCTGCAGTCGCAGGTGTTGCATAGCATTCACCTGCTCACGAATAGAATCGGCATAAATACCGAGCAGGTCATCGCCACGGCAACGAAATTCAGCCGCTACTTGTACATCATAGTAGTGGTGAAAAACGGCTTGCTGCATATGCAACTTATAAGCGTCTGTATCCAGCAGCGAGTGCAGAACAGGAGAAGCGAATTGTGTCATAGGTGCGCAGTAGCATCCTCTCACGGGAGCGTTTAGTACAATAAACAACTAAGAAAACCGCTGAAGTATACCCTGTTTAGCGATTTATTGAACCCCGATCACACCATAAGCTGTCTTTCTGGTCGAGGGCATTTCGTGCCGCGTGTTATAAAAATGTAGCAAAAAGGGTGTTTGTGCCTGAAAAGATGAACATTCTGCGTAGCGCGATTTACGCAACAGGAATAGACTGAAGCCGAGACTCTACCAAAGATGCTAAAGGTTTTTTATGACACAACAGCCACAAGCCAAATACCGTCACGACTATCGTGCGCCGGATTACCAGATTACTGATATTGACTTGACCTTTGACCTGGATGCTGAAAAAACCGTGGTCACCGCAGTGAGCCAGGCTGTCCGTCATGGCGCGCCTGATGCGCCTCTGCGCCTGAATGGCGAAGATCTGACTCTGGTGTCGATCCACGTGAACGACGAGCCGTGGACAGAGTATAAAGAAGAAGAGGGCGCTCTGGTCATCAGTCAACTGCCGGAACGTTTTACGCTGCGTATCGTGAATGAAATTAGCCCAGCGGCCAATACCGCGCTGGAAGGACTGTACAAGTCCGGCGACGCGCTGTGCACCCAGTGTGAAGCGGAAGGTTTCCGTCATATTACCTGGTATCTCGACAGGCCTGATGTCCTGGCGCGTTTTACCACCAAAATTATCGCCGATAAAACCCAATATCCGTTCCTGCTCTCCAACGGTAACCGCGTGGCGCAGGGGGAACTGGAAAATGGTCGTCACTGGGTACAGTGGCAGGATCCGTTCCCGAAACCGTGCTATCTGTTTGCGCTGGTAGCCGGTGATTTCGACGTTCTTCGCGACACCTTTACTACCCGTTCCGGGCGTGAAGTAGCGCTGGAACTGTACGTCGATCGCGGCAACCTTGACCGCGCGCCGTGGGCGATGACCTCGCTGAAAAACTCCATGAAATGGGATGAAGAGCGCTTTGGCCTCGAGTATGACCTCGATATCTATATGATTGTCGCCGTGGATTTCTTCAACATGGGCGCGATGGAGAATAAAGGTCTGAACATCTTTAACTCCAAATATGTGCTGGCACGTACCGATACCGCCACCGACAAAGACTACCTCGATATTGAGCGCGTCATCGGTCATGAGTATTTCCACAACTGGACCGGCAACCGCGTGACCTGTCGCGACTGGTTCCAGTTGAGCCTGAAAGAAGGGTTAACCGTGTTCCGCGATCAGGAGTTCAGTTCCGATCTCGGCTCACGTGCGGTAAACCGGATCAGCAATGTGCGTACCATGCGTGGCCTGCAGTTTGCCGAGGATGCCAGCCCAATGGCGCATCCTATCCGTCCGGATATGGTCATCGAAATGAACAACTTCTATACCCTGACCGTGTACGAAAAGGGCGCTGAAGTGATTCGTATGATCCACACCTTGCTGGGTGAGGCTAACTTCCAGAAAGGGATGCAACTGTACTTTGAGCGTCACGACGGCAGTGCTGCCACCTGTGATGATTTCGTGCAGGCGATGGAAGATGCGTCCAACGTCGATCTCTCGCATTTCCGCCGCTGGTACAGTCAGTCCGGTACGCCGATTCTGACCGTGCGTGATGACTACAATCCGTCAACTGAGCAGTACACGCTGACTATCAGCCAGCGCACGCCGGCCACGCCGGATCAGGCCGAAAAACAGCCGCTGCATATTCCTTTCGCCCTTGAGTTGTATGACAACGAAGGGAAAGTGATCCCGTTACAAAAAGGCGGGCATCCGGTGAATTCCGTACTCAACGTCACTCAGGCAGAGCAGACGTTTGTCTTTGATAACGTCTACTTCCAGCCGGTTCCGGCGCTGCTGTGCGAATTCTCCGCGCCGGTCAAACTGGAATACAAATGGAGCGATCAGCAACTGACCTTCCTGATGCGTCATGCGCGTAACGATTTCTCTCGTTGGGACGCGGCGCAAAGCCTGCTGGCGACCTATATTAAGCTTAACGTTGCCCGGCATCAGCAGGGTCAGCCGCTGTCGCTGCCGGTACACGTGGCCGATGCCTTCCGCGCAATTCTGCTGGATGAGAAAATCGATCCGGCGCTGGCGGCAGAGATCCTGACGCTGCCTTCAGTAAATGAAATTGCAGAACTGTTTGATATCATCGATCCGGTGGCGATAACCGAAGTACGCGAAGCGTTAACCCGCACGCTGGCAGCCGAGCTGGCGGATGAATTCCTCGCCATCTATAACGCTAATCATCTTGATGAGTACCGCGTTGAGCATGCCGATATTGGCAAGCGTACGCTGCGTAACGCCTGCCTGCGTTTCCTGGCCTTTGGCGAAACCCATCTGGCTGACACGCTGGTAAGCAAGCAGTACCGCGAAGCCAACAACATGACCGATGCGCTGGCGGCGCTGTCGGCGGCAGTGGCGGCACAACTGCCTTGTCGCGACGCGCTGATGCAAGAGTATGACGATAAGTGGCACCATGACGGCCTGGTGATGGACAAATGGTTTATCCTGCAATCCACAAGCCCGGCGAGAAACGTGCTGGAAACGGTTCGTGGCCTGCTGAAGCATCGCTCTTTCAGTATGAGTAACCCGAACCGAATCCGTTCTCTGATCGGTGCCTTTGCGGGTAGCAACCCGGCGGCATTCCATGCGGAAGATGGTAGCGGCTATCAGTTCCTGGTCGACATGCTGACTGAACTCAATAGCCGTAACCCTCAGGTGGCATCACGTCTGATTGAGCCGCTGATTCGCTTAAAACGTTATGATGCAAAACGTCAGGCGAAGATGCGTGCGGCGCTGGAACAGCTGAAAGGTCTGGAGAATCTCTCCGGCGATCTGTATGAGAAGATTGACAAAGCGTTAGCCTGAAACGTTGACCTGTAGTTTAGTAGGCCGGATAAGGCGGTAACGCCGCCATCCGGCAAAAGGCCCGGTAAGCGCTACCGGGCCTTGTTTTCTGAGTGTTTATCCATGTCGACGGATCGGTTGTTCCGTCTCGCCGCGTTTCATGACCCGGTTCAACACTTCCGCTTCCAGCTCGGCTAACCGCACCGATCCCAAACGGCGGGGGCGCTGAATATCCACCGTCAGATCCAGCCCGATTTTTCCATCCTCAATCAGCAATACGCGATCGGCCATTGCCACCGCTTCGCTGACGTCATGAGTGACCAACAGTACGGTAAAGCCGTGCTCTTGCCATAAAGAAACAATCAGATCCTGCATTTCAAGGCGGGTTAGGGCATCCAGAGCGCCGAGGGGTTCGTCCAGCAGCAGCAAACCGGGGCGATGAATTAATGCCCGCGCCAGGGCCACACGCTGTTTTTGTCCACCGGACAGCGCAGCCGGCCATTCGCGAGCACGACTCTCCAACCCAACTGCGGCCAGCGCATCTCGGGCCGCATCGCGCCACTGACCTTTCAGACCCAGGCCCACATTATCGATAACCGTCTTCCATGGCAGCAGACGCGCATCCTGAAACATCATTCGCGTATCATCCTGAATATCCGCCAGTGGGGTGGTTCCGGCAAGTAATGCGCCTGAGGAGGGGGACTCCAGTCCAGCCAGCAGACGCAGCAACGTGCTTTTACCACCGCCGCTGCGGCCAACCACGGCAACGAATTGTCCGGCCGGAATGTGCAAATTTAACTGATTGAGCACCGTATTGGCGGCGTATTGTTTCGTCACGGCGCTCAGCAGCAGCGGCGTGCCCTGGTTCAAGCGAGCGGTATTCATACGGTAGCCTCCTTCACATGGTAAGCCGGGTTCCAGCGCAGCCAGATTCGCTCCAGCAATTGGGCGCTGACGTCGGCCAATTTGCCGAGCAGGGCGTAGAGAATAATGGCCACCACGACCACATCGGTTTGCAGAAATTCGCGGGCGTTCATCGCCAGGTAACCGATACCGGCATTGGCTGAAATGGTTTCTGCGACGATAAGCGTCAGCCACATCAGTCCGAGAGCAAAACGTACGCCGACCATAATTGAGGGCAGGGCTCCTGGGAGGATCACATGAAGGAACAGTGAAAAGCCGGACAACCCATAGCTGCGTGCCATTTCTACCAGCCCACGATCGATATTACGGATCCCATGCCAGGTGTTAATGTAAATCGGGAACAGCGTGCCCAGGGCGACGAGAAAGATCTTGGCGGATTCATCAATACCGAACCACAAAATTACCAGCGGGATCAGCGCCAGATGCGGTACGTTACGTAGCATCTGCACCGAAGTATCCAGCAGACGTTCTCCCCAACGCGAAAGACCGCTGATCAGTCCCAGCGTCAGGCCAATCGATCCACCGATGGAGAATCCGATCAGCGCGCGCCATGAGCTGATTGCCAGATGCTGCCAAAGCTCGCCGCTGGCGGAAAGCGTCCAGAAGGCTTCGACAACGCCCTCCGGTGAGGGCAGGATGCGGGTGGACAGCCAGCCCATTGATGATGCGAGCTGCCAGAGCGCCACCATACCTACCGGTAAAAACCAGGGCGCGAGGCGCAATAACCATCTGTTTTTCGGCGTTGTCATTCGCAGCTCCTTAGCTTTGCGCGACTTTGCGCGGGATAAATTCGTTTGCCACCGCTTCGCCTTGTTGTTGCAGGCGTTGTGGCTGCGGAATTTCTGGTATAGCGACATCCAGGTGAGGGAACAGCAGCTCGCCAACCTTGTACGTCTCTTCCAGATGCGGATACCCGGACAACACAAAGCTGTCGATTCCCAGTGCGGCATACTCGTTGATACGCGCCGCGACGGTAGGACCATCTCCGACCAGCGCGGTACCCGCGCCACCGCGAACCAGTCCAACACCTGCCCACAGATTCGGGCTAATTTCCAGTTTGTCGCGTTTACCGTTGTGCAGTGCCGCCATTCGCTGCTGACCAACTGAATCCGTTCTTGAGAAGGCGGCCTGGGCTTTGGCAATGGTGTCGTCATCCAGATGGGCTATCAGACGATCCGCCGCCTGCCATGCCTCTTGCGTTGTCTCACGTACGATCACATGCAGACGAATACCAAAGCGGATCTTGCGCCCGAGCGCCGCCGCTTTGGCTCGCACCTGTTCAATCTTCGCTTTCACCTGCTCAGGGGGCTCGCCCCAGGTCAGATAGAGATCAACCTGCTCGGCAGCAAGGTCTTGTGCGACATCAGACGAGCCGCCGAAATAAAGCGGTGGCCGGGGTTGTTGTACGGGAGGGAAAAACAGCTTCGCGCCGCGAACATGAATATGTTTGCCGTTGAAATCCACCGTTTCACCTTGCAGCAGGCGCCGCCAGACCTGAGTAAATTCAGCAGAGGCTTCATAGCGCTCGGTGTGATCGAGGAATACACCGTCACCAGCCAGTTCCTGTGGATCGCTACCGGTCACCAGGTTAAATAACGCCCGGCCGTTTGAAAGTCTGTCGAGCGTAGCAGCCTGACGCGCGGCGACCGTCGGCGAGGTTACGCTTGGACGCAACGCGACCAGGAACTTTAATCGCTGGGTAACCGGGATCATCGAGGCGGCGACCAGCCAGGCATCTTCGCAGGAGCGACCGGTTGGGATGAGAACACCGGTAAATCCCAGGCGATCGGCCGTTTGTGCAATTTGTTGCAGATATCCGTAATCGACCGGGCGCGAACCTTCTTCTGTCCCCAGATAATGGCCGTCACCGTGGGTGGGTAAAAACCAGAACATGTTCAGACTCATAATTTTTCTCCTGCCTGTTGAGTGGGTTGCCAGATACGCTGGCGAATATCGATTTTTTTCGGCAGCAACCGGTTGTCATAAAACAGATCGGCGGTTTGTTGTTGCAGAGCGGCAACAGAAGCGCTGACGGGCGTGATGGTGGTTGGCGGGCGGTGATCCAGATAAGACGCAATGACCGGCTCGGGCAGGCCCATGGTTTTAGCCAGCAGGGAAATGCTTTGTTGGCGCTGGCTGAGGGTTAACGCATCGGCCTGGCTAAAGGTATCCAGCACGCCAAGTACAAAAGCACCATTTTTCTCGGCATAAGGACGTGCTGCGAGATAAAACGAACCGGTCTGTTTGAGGTCTGAACCGTCTTTTAGCACGCGTACATCGCCTTGCAGTAATGCGGCGGAATAGTAGGGATCCCAGATAGCCCACGCATCCACGTTTCCTTGCTGGAAGGCCGCTCGCGCATCTGCAGGAGTCAGATAAGTCGGCTGAATATCGGTAAATTTCAACCCGGCTTGTTGCAGCGCACGGAGCAGTAAATTGTGGGCGCTGGAACCTTTCTGAAAGGCGACTTTATGTCCTTTAAGCTGCTCGACGCTCTGGATCGGGCTATTTTTCGGCACCAGAATTACTTCGGCTTTTGGTTTAGGCGGTTCAACGCCCACGTAAACCAGATCGGCTCCGGCGGCCTGGGCGAAAATCGGCGGAATGTCACCGGTACTGCCGAGATCGATACTGCCGATATTGAGTGCTTCCAGCATTTGCGGCCCAGCCGGGAATTCAACCCACGAGATTTTGGTCTGCGGATAGCGTTTCTCCAGTAGCTGATGGCTTTTAGCCAGCACCATACTGACGCTTCCTTTTTGATAACCAATGCGCAGGGCATCGGGGGCCGATTCTGCGGCATGCCCCAGGGTTGACAGTGACAACAGCCCGGTCAGCGCCAGCCAGGACGTGTGACGCTTGAGAAGATCAAGCATGGGCGGCACCTCGCAGGGTGTTCAGTTGAGGGAGTTGGATATCGCGACGATGCAACGCCAGCCAGAAGGTGTCGAGCGCACTGTCCAGACGCTGCTGCAGGTTGGGCGTAAACTGCGGTATATGTTGATAATCGATGACCTGCGAATCATCGGCAAACACGCCGTGCAGGATCTCCTGAGCTTTTAACGCGCTCAGGACCGGTTTCAGGGCGTAATCGACGGCCAGTAAATGCGCTACGCTGCCGCCGGTCGCCAGCGGCAAAACCACTTTTCCTTCCAGCGCCCGCTCGGGGAGCAAATCGAGCAGCGTTTTCAGTGCGCCAGAGTAAGCGGCTTTATAGACCGGGGTTGCGACAATCAGCCCGTCAGCATCCTGCAGTTGTTCGATAAATGTCTTTAACGCCGGACTGTCGAAACGGGCATAGATCAGGTCTTCCGGGGTAAAGTTGTGCAGATTCCAGTGAAAGATTTCGACATCCTGATCGTTTAGTTTTTCTCGGGCATATTCCAGTAACGCACTGGAGCGAGAAGGAAAGCGAGGGCTCCCCGCCAGAGTGATGACGCGCATAATTTCATTCTCCCCTTATAACCAATTGTTTGCTTTTAATTAACATTGATAACAATTTATGCAGTCTGGCAGAGAGGCTTTGTTTATCGAAATGATTTATACGGGATAGAAAAGTTGGAAATTGAATAAAAAGGCAGGGGCGAGGAAAACGATTGCTATTTATTGCCGCAGGTCAATTCCCTTTTTGCTCGCGATCGCACATAATACGCCCCCGGTTTGCACACCGGGAATCCAGGAGAGTTCATGTACTACCCCTTCGTTCGTAAAGCCCTTTTTCAGCTCGATCCAGAGCGCGCCCATGAATTGACATTCCAGCAATTACGTCGCATTACCGGCACGCCGCTCGAAGCGCTTGTCCGCCAGAAAGTACCCGCAAAACCGGTTACCTGTATGGGGCTGACGTTTAAAAATCCACTCGGGCTTGCTGCCGGACTGGATAAAGACGGGGAGTGCATTGACGCACTCGGCGCGATGGGATTTGGCTCCATTGAGATTGGTACCGTGACGCCGCGGCCTCAGCCGGGTAACGATAAACCGCGTCTGTTCCGTCTGGTCGATGCGGAAGGTTTGATCAACCGCATGGGGTTTAATAACCTGGGGGTTGATAACCTGGTTGAGAACGTTAAAAAATCGCATTTTGACGGTATTCTGGGGATTAATATTGGTAAGAATAAAGATACTCCGGTAGAGAATGGCAAAGATGACTATCTGATTTGTATGGAAAAAGTCTATGCTTACGCCGGTTATATCGCGATTAATATCTCTTCACCAAATACGCCGGGATTACGTACACTGCAATACGGCGAGGCGCTGGACGATCTCCTGACGGCAATTAAAAATAAGCAAAATGATCTGCAAGCGATCCACCATAAATATGTTCCGGTGGCGGTAAAGATCGCGCCGGATCTTTCTCTGGAAGACCTGATCCAGGTTGCTGACAGTTTAGTTCGTCATAATATTGATGGCGTAATTGCAACTAACACTACTCTCGATCGTTCTCTCGTTCAGGGAATGAAAAATTGCGATCAAATGGGGGGCCTGAGCGGTCGACCATTGCAATTAAAAAGTACAGAAATTATTCGCCAGCTGTCTCAGGAATTAAAAGGTCAACTGCCGATTATTGGTGTTGGCGGTATCGACTCGGTGATTGCCGCGCGTGAGAAAATAGCTGCCGGTGCAACCCTCGTTCAGATTTATTCAGGCTTTATTTTTAAAGGCCCGCCGTTGATTAAAGAAATCGTCGCCAATATCTGAATGCTACCTTAATCACAATCCAGGGCTTTATTTCTGGCCCTGGTTGTTTTATATTCCTTTACTGTTGCTTATTTAAACATTCTGAGCTTTTATTATTAGGGCAATAAACGAAGCGGCAAAAGGATACTGTCGTAACGGCGATGATTAAGGAAAGGAGAGAAACTGATGCGAATTAAACCCGACGATAACTGGCGCTGGTATTATGATGAAGAGCACGATCGTATGATGCTCGATTTAGCCAATGGCATGTTATTCCGTTCGCGTTTTGCTCGTAAAATGCTCACTCCTGATGCATTTTCTCCGTCGGGTTTTTGTGTCGATGACGCCGCGCTTTATTTTTCCTTTGAAGAAAAATGTCGCTACCTTGATTTAGCCAAAGAGCAAAAAGCGGAACTGGTGCTTAATGCGCTGGTGGCGATTCGTTACCTTAAACCGCAAATGCCAAAAAGCTGGCACTTTGTCGCACACGGTATTAACTGGTCGCCGGTCGTGGGTGACGCTGCCTGTGTTGATTTAAGCGATACCGATGAACAGGTTAACCTGTTAGTGGTTGAGCCGGGGGAAAACGCCGCGCTTTGTCTGCTTGCACAACCTGGTGTGGTTATTGCCGGGCGCACAATGCAACTTGGCGACGCGATTAAAATAATGAATGACAGACTGAAACCGCAGGTTATTGCCGACAGTTTCAGCCTTGAACAGGCGGTTTAACTCTCCAACCTGATTGTCGTTTTGGGAACGCAACTGCAGCACAGAATCGTCCCGTCATCACCAATCGCTGATTTTTTCAGTGGACTAACTTCGCCTTCCAGCAGTCGAATTCGACAGCATCCGCAAATTCCAGCCCGGCATGAATAGGGAACCCGGATACCTTGGTTTTCAAGCTGTTCAAGCAATACCTGCTGATTATTTCCGCGAAAAGTCTGTCCCTGCCAGTCAATAAGCACGGTGGCGTCAGGCTGTTGTTGCTGTACAGTATCGTCTGATTCAGCCGCGCCATACGCTCTCGCAGGACCAGTAGCCAAAATTTCTACTTCATCGCCTACGCGAATAACACCACTGTTGCGCGCGATAAGATTCTGGCCGAAATCAACGTCGCCGTTATCCACCGCAGTTCGGAAGGTTTGCAGCGTGGCGAGCGGCTCACCGGACGGATGTTTCAGGCCTTTTTCTGGGCTAACTGTCGTGAAAATGCAGCGGCTACAGGGTTTTGCCACATCAAAAATGACCTCGCCAATGCGAATCACTTTCCAGGTATCTTCTTCCCAGGCGTCAGCCCCCGAAACTACCAGATTGGGGCGAAACTGTTCCATTTTGACACTTGCCGGACATCGCTGTTGCAGATCGCGCAGAGATGCTTCGTTGGCCAGCAGGTAGGGATAGCCATCGGCGAAGGACAAAGGAATATCCGCGTGACGCTTCACCCGGCGCGTCAGTTGCTGACCGACCCAGCGTAGTTGTACGTCACGGGAGAAAAAGCCGCTAAGCCACTGGTTGATAGCCGCAGGCGCAATACGCGCGGTAAAATGGTTTCCCCACACTTCTGTCGGCGCATCCTGGGTCGCGAAGTCGGCAAATCGCACGAGCGCGCTGCTGCCGTCTGGAGCCGTAAGATGCAGTCCATCGTGGAAAGGGGAAGGCGTAAAGCGGACCATTTGTGGGAACTGTCGGGCGGTAATGAACGTCCCGTCAGTTTCGGTAATCATAAATATACGATCAAAGGCAAGACCGCTAACGTCTGCCAGGGCGTGCGTGAGTCCAATTCCACGCATTGATTTAACCGGATGAATAAAAAGTCGGGTCAACGTTACCACTGCACAGCCCCTTGAACGAAAATAAGCCTTCAACTTTATGACATACAGCCCATATTAGCTATAATGCGCAGCAATTTTCCAGGAGTAAAAGTGACATTATGAATTCTCTGTTTGCCAGTACGGCCCGTGGGCTGGAAGAGCTGTTAAAAACTGAACTTGAAAACCTCGGCGCGCTGGAGTGTCAGGTCGTTCAGGGTGGGGTCCATTTTAAGGGCGACACGCGGCTTGTTTACCAGAGCCTGATGTGGAGCCGCCTGGCCTCGCGCATTATCCTGCCGATGGGAGAGTGCAAGGTCTACAGCGATCTTGATCTGTACCTCGGCGTTCAGGCAATCGACTGGACAGAGATATTTAATCCCGGTGCTACCTTTGCCGTTCATTTTAGCGGCCTGAACGAAACCATTCGTAACAGCCAGTACGGCGCGCTGAAGGTCAAGGATGCGATTGTCGATGCCTTTACCCGTAAAAATCTGCCGCGTCCGAATGTGGATCGTGAATCTCCGGATCTGCGCATCAACGTCTGGTTGAACAAAGATACCGCCAGCATTGCGCTCGATTTGAGTGGTGATGGTTTGCATCAGCGCGGTTATCGCGATCGCGCGGGTCAGGCGCCGATTAAAGAGACGCTGGCCGCCGCTATTGTTATGCGTTCTGGCTGGCAGCCGGGCACGCCGTTACTCGACCCGATGTGCGGCTCCGGCACGCTGCTGATTGAAGCGGCGATGTGGGCAACCGATCGCGCGCCGGGCCTGCACCGTGGGTACTGGGGCTTCAGCGGTTGGGCGCAGCACGACGAAGCCGTCTGGCAAGAAGTTAAAGCTGAGGCGCAGGTGCGCGCGCGTAAGGGACTGGCTGACTATACCTCGCATTTCTACGGCTCTGACAGCGATGCGCGCGTGATTGAAAAAGCGCGTAGTAACGCTCGCCGCGCCGGGATTGCCGATCTGATGACGTTTGACGTGAAAGATGTCGCCAAATTGAGTAATCCGCTGCCAAAAGGACCGTACGGGACGGTTATCAGTAACCCGCCATACGGCGAACGTCTGGATAGCGAACCGGCGCTGATTGCCCTGCACAGCCTGCTGGGCCGTACGATGAAAAACCAGTTTGGCGGCTGGAATTTGTCGCTGTTCAGCGCTTCTCCGGATCTGCTCAGCAGTTTGCAATTACGTGCCGACAAGCAGTTCAAAGCGAAAAACGGCCCGCTGGATTGTGTCCAGAAGAACTATCACGTTGCAGAGACCACCGCGGACAGCAAGCCTGCCACGGTAGCGGAAGATTATGCCAACCGCCTGCGCAAGAATATTAAGAAGCTGGAAAAATGGGCGCGTCAGGAAGGGATTGAATGCTATCGCCTGTATGACGCTGACCTGCCGGAATACAACGTTGCAGTGGACCGTTACGGTGAGTGGGTCGTGGTTCAGGAATATGCCCCACCGAAGACGGTTGATGCGCAAAAAGCGCGTCAACGCCTGTTCGACATCATTGCCGCAACGCTGTCGGTACTGGAAATCGCGCCAAATAAACTGGTGCTGAAAACCCGTGAACGCCAGAAAGGGAAAAATCAGTATCAGAAGATGAATGAGAAGGGTGAATTCATTGAGGTAAGCGAGTACAACGCGCGCCTGTGGGTTAACCTGACAGACTATCTTGATACGGGCTTATTCCTCGATCATCGTATTGCGCGCCGCATGCTGGGACAGATGAGTAAAGGTAAAGATTTCCTTAACCTGTTCTCCTACACCGGCAGCGCCAGCGTACATGCCGGACTCGGTGGTGCGCGTAGCACCACGACGGTTGATATGTCGCGTACCTACCTGGAATGGGCGGAACGCAACCTGCGTCTGAATGGCCTGAGCGGTCGCGCTCACCGTTTAATTCAGGCCGATTGCCTGGGCTGGCTGCGCGATGCCAATGAACAGTTTGATCTGATTTTCATTGACCCGCCGACGTTCTCTAACTCAAAACGTATGGAAGACTCGTTTGATGTGCAGCGCGACCATCTGGCGCTGATGAAAGATTTGAAACGTCTGCTGCGTAAAGACGGCACGATAATGTTCTCTAACAACAAACGTGGGTTCCGTATGGATCTCGACGGTCTGGCTGAACTGGGATTGAAAGCACAAGAAATTACCCAAAAAACGCTTTCCCAGGACTTTGCCCGTAACCGACAGATCCACAATTGCTGGCTGATTACCGCAGCCTGAAAGGATAAATAGATGTCATTGATCAGTATGCATGGTGCATGGCTGTCGTTCAGCGATGCCCCGCTTCTTGATAATGCAGAACTGCATATCGAAGATAACGAACGCGTCTGTCTGGTAGGCCGTAATGGCGCAGGCAAGTCGACGTTGATGAAGATCCTGAACCGTGAACAGGGTCTTGACGACGGACGTATTATTTATGAGCAGGACCTGGTTGTAGCGCGTCTGCAACAGGATCCGCCGCGTAATGTCGAGGGCAGCGTCTATGACTTCGTTGCCGAAGGTATTGAGGAACAGGCCGAGTATCTGAAGCGTTATCACGATATTTCGCGTCTGGTGATGACCGACCCGAGTGACAGAAACCTGAATGAGATGGCGCGGGTTCAGGAAATGCTCGATCACCACAATCTGTGGCAGCTCGAAAGTCGCATTAATGAAGTGCTGGCGCAACTGGGCCTGGATCCTAACGCCGCGCTTTCTTCGCTTTCGGGCGGCTGGCTGCGTAAGGCGGCGCTGGGCCGCGCGTTAGTGAGCAACCCGCGCGTATTGCTGCTGGATGAACCCACGAACCACCTGGATATTGAAACCATCGACTGGCTGGAAGGGTTCCTGAAAACGTTCAATGGGACGATTATTTTTATTTCCCACGACCGTTCATTTATTCGCAATATGGCGACACGCATTGTCGACCTCGACCGTGGCAAGCTGGTGACCTATCCGGGGAATTACGATCAATATCTGTTGGATAAAGAGGAAGCGCTGCGGGTAGAAGATCTCCAAAACGCGGAATTTGATCGCAAGTTGGCGCAGGAGGAAGTCTGGATCCGTCAGGGCATCAAGGCGCGTCGTACCCGTAACGAAGGCCGAGTGCGTGCGCTGAAAGCCATGCGTCGCGAGCGTGGCGAACGTCGCGAAGTGATGGGCACGGCGAAGATGCAGGTCGAAGAGGCGAGCCGTTCTGGCAAGATTGTCTTCGAAATGGAAAATGTTGATTACCAGGTTGACGGAAAGCAACTGGTGAAAGATTTCTCCGCGCAGGTGCAGCGTAGCGACAAGATTGCGCTAATCGGACCTAACGGCTGCGGCAAAACGACGCTGCTGAAGCTGATGCTAGGTCAGCTTCAGGCTGACAGCGGACGCATTCATGTCGGAACCAAGCTGGAAGTCGCTTATTTCGATCAGCACCGCGCCGAGCTGGATCCGGACAAAACCGTGATGGACAACCTGGCTGAAGGTAAGCAAGAGGTGATGGTTAACGGCAAACCTCGCCACGTGCTGGGTTACCTGCAGGACTTCCTGTTCCATCCGAAACGCGCGATGACACCAGTGCGTGCGCTCTCTGGTGGGGAACGAAATCGCCTGCTGCTGGCGCGTCTTTTTCTGAAACCCAGTAATCTTTTGATTCTCGATGAACCAACCAACGATCTGGACGTCGAAACGCTGGAACTGCTTGAAGAGCTGATTGATAGCTACCAGGGCACCGTGCTGTTGGTGAGCCACGACCGTCAGTTTGTGGATAATACCGTTACTGAATGCTGGATCTTCGAAGGCGGCGGCAAAATTGGTCGTTATGTCGGCGGTTACCATGACGCGCGTAGCCAGCAATCTCAGTATGTGGCGTTTAAACAACCGATCGCTAAAAAAACAGAGGAAGCTGTTGCTCCTAAAGCAGAAATTGTCAAACGTGGCACGAGCAAACTAAGCTATAAACTGCAGCGCGAACTGGAGCAGCTCCCCGCGCTGCTTGAAGAACTGGAAGCTAAACTGGAAGCATTACAAGCTCAGGTCGCTGACGCCGCTTTTTTCAGTCAGCCGCACGAGCAAACGCAACAGGTATTAGCTAACCTGAACGAAGCAGAACAAGAACTTGAGCAAGCCTTTGAGCGCTGGGAGTATCTTGAGTCTTTGAAGAGTGGCGCATAATTTAAAGGAGCACATATGTGCGAACATCACCATGCCGCGAAGCATATTCTGTGCTCGCAGTGTGACATGCTGGTGGCGTTACCTCGCCTTGAGCATGGTCAGAAAGCGGCATGTCCACGATGTGGCACTACATTAACGGTTGAGTGGGACGCGCCACGGCAGCGTCCTACCGCCTATGTGTTAGCAGCATTGTTCATGCTGCTTTTATCAAACCTCTTTCCCTTTGTGAATATGAATGTCGCAGGGGTGAGCAGCGAAGTCACGTTGCTGGAGATCCCAAGCGTTCTCTTTTCGGAAGACTACGCCAGTCTGGGCACCTTCTTTTTATTATTTGTGCAATTGGTTCCCGCGTTTTGTCTGCTGACTATTCTGCTGCTGGTGAATCGGGTGCAGATGCCCGGCAGACTTAAAGCGGGTCTTGCGCGCGTTCTGTTCCAGTTAAAAAGCTGGGGGATGGCGGAAATCTTCCTCGCTGGCGTGCTGGTCAGCTTCGTTAAGCTGATGGCCTACGGCGATATCGGCGTGGGCAGCAGTTTTATTCCGTGGTGCTTCTTTTGCGTTCTGCAACTGCGCGCATTCCAGTGCGTTGACCGCCGCTGGCTGTGGGATGATATTGCGCCAATGCCGGTGATTAAGCAGGTCTTGAAACCTGGCGTACCCGGCATTCGACAGGGGCTGCGTTCCTGCTCCTGCTGCACTGCTATTCTTCCCGCTGACGAACGGGTATGCCCGCGCTGTCAGACGAAAGGTTATGTGCGGCGTAAAAACAGTCTGCAATGGACATTGGCATTACTGTTTACGTCGATCATGCTTTATCTTCCGGCCAATATTCTGCCAATCATGATTACCGATCTGCTCGGGTCAAAGCTGCCGTCAACAATACTCGAGGGCGTGGTTTTAATCTGGAGCGAAGGCTCTTATCCGGTGGCTGCGGTTATTTTTATCGCCAGTATTATGGTGCCGACGTTGAAAATGATCGCCATTGCCTGGCTATGCTGGGACGCCAAAGGGCATGGCAAACGCGACAGTGAACGTATGCACCTGATTTATGAAGTTGTGGAATTTGTCGGTCGCTGGTCAATGATTGACGTTTTTGTGATTGCGGTACTCTCTGCGCTGGTGCGCATGGGAGGGTTAATGAATATTTATCCTGCGATGGGTGCTTTGATGTTTGCTTTAGTCGTCATTATGACAATGTTTTCTGCGATGACATTTGATCCGCGTCTGTCGTGGGATCGTGAACCAGAACCAGGCCATGAGGAGTCCTGACAGCATGGAATCTAAAAGTGGGGAAGCCAAAGTGCAAAAGGTAAAAAACTGGTCGCCCGTGTGGATATTTCCTATCGTCACTGCACTTATTGGCGCTTGGGTTCTGTTTTATCACTACAGCCATCAGGGGCCACAAGTCACGCTGATTACCACCAATGCCGAAGGTATTGAAGGGGGTAAAACGACGATTAAGAGCCGCAGCGTTGATGTCGGTATCGTCGAGAGCGCAACCCTGACGGATGATTTGACCCATGTGGAGATTAAAGCGCGTCTTAACTCCGGTATGGAAAAACTGCTGCATAAAGATTCGGTCTTTTGGGTGGTGAAGCCGCAGGTTGGACGTGAAGGTATCAGTGGGCTCGGCACGCTATTGTCCGGGGCTTATATTGAACTGCAGCCTGGCAATAAAGGAAGCAAGCTGGAGAATTACCACCTGCTGGATTCACCGCCGCTTGCGCCGCCAGATGCGAAAGGGATCCGTGTGATTCTGGACAGCAAAAAAGCCGGTCAGTTGAGCCCTGGTGATCCCGTCCTGTTCCGTGGCTATCGTGTGGGTTCGGTTGAAACCAGCACATTTGATGCGCAAAAGCGTACGATCAGCTACCAGCTTTTCATCAATGCGCCTAACGACCGTCTGGTGACCAGCAATGTACGTTTCTGGAAAGACAGCGGGATCGCCGTGGATCTTACTTCGGCAGGTATGCGTGTGGAAATGGGATCGCTCTCCACGCTGTTTGGCGGTGGCGTAAGTTTTGATGTGCCGGAAGGCTTAGAGCAGGGCGAACCGGTCGCGCAACAGTCCGCGTTTAATCTTTATGACGATCAAAAAAGTATTCAGGACTCCCTGTATACCGATCATATTGATTACCTGATGTTCTTTAAAGATTCGATTCGTGGCCTGCAGCCTGGCGCGCCGCTGGAATTCAGAGGCATCCGTTTGGGTACGGTAAGTAAAGTACCTTTCTTCTCACCGAATATGCGCCAGGTATTCAACAATGATTACCGTATTCCGGTGCTGGTTCGTATTGAACCAGAACGTCTGAAGGCGCAACTGGGAGAGGACACTGATGTTGGCGCTCATCTGGAGCAACTGCTTAAACGCGGATTACGGGCATCGCTGAAAACCGGGAACCTGGTGACCGGCGCGCTGTATGTTGATCTCGACTTCTACCCGAAAGAACCGCCAATTACCGGCGTGCGCGAATTTAATGGCTATCAAATCATTCCGACCGTGAGCGGCGGTCTGGCGCAGATCCAGCAACGTCTGATGGAAGCGCTGGATAAGATTAACAATCTGCCGTTGAATCCGATGATTGAGCAGGCGACCAATACGTTGTCCGAAAGTCAGCGCACGATGAAGCATCTGCAGACCACACTGGACAACATGAATAAGATCACGTCCAGCCAGTCGATGCAGGATCTGCCAGCGGATATGCAGAACACGCTGCGTGAACTGAATCGTAGCATGCAGGGCTTCCAGCCGGGGTCCGCCGCCTACAACAAGATGGTAGCGGATATGCAGCGTCTGGATCAGGTGCTGCGTGAACTGCAGCCGGTACTGAAAACGCTGAACGATAAGAGCAACGCGCTGGTATTTGAAGCGAAGGACAAAAAAGATCCAGAGCCGAAGAGGGCGAAACAATGAAAAAGTGGCTAGTGGTGATGATGGCGGTCTGGCTGACGTCATGCAGCTCCAGCGGAGAAAATAAAAGCTATTACCAGCTTCCTATCACGCAAGGGGGCGTACAAAGCTCTGCCAACCAGGGTAATCGTCTGCTGTGGGTTGAGCAGATTGCTGTCCCGGACTATCTGGCGGGCAATGGGGTGGTTTACCAGACCAGCGATGTGCAATATGTGATAGCGAATAATAATCTCTGGGCCAGTCCATTAGATCAGCAACTGCGTAATACGCTGGTGGCGAACCTCAGTATGCAGTTGCCTGGTTGGGTGGTCGCTTCGCAGCCGCTGGGAAGCACTCAGGACACGCTGAACGTTACCGTAACCGGGTTCCACGGTCGGTACGATGGTAAGGTTATCGTCAGCGGTGAATGGCTACTGAATCACCAGGGACAGTTAATCAAACGTCCATTCCACATCGAAGCTGTGCAGACCAAAGACGGCTACGATGAGATGGTGAAGGTTCTTGCCAACGCCTGGAGTCAGGAAGCGACGGCTATTGCTCAAGAGCTGAAACGCATCCCTTAAGCTTAAATAATTGTAAATTATGCCGCCCCTGGTTCTTTGCCAGGGGCGGTTTTTTTTATTTTTTTAGCCGTGGAGATAGCTGTTCTGACTGATTATTTTTGTACAAATGATTTTGCGGGTAGCTCACAAATATGACACTGGCGTGAATTTTGCGCATTGACGAGCCTGATGTTTAGGGGTATTCGTTTTAGTGTGATTGCACACTTAGTAATCACTGTTTTCTTTTCCACCAGACCCAAAGATGAGGGAAACGAGGCATGAAGAGACAAAAACGAGATCGCCTGGAACGGGCACATCAACGTGGATATCAGGCCGGCATTGCCGGACGCTCAAAAGAAATGTGTCCCTATCAGACGCTGAATCAGAGGTCATACTGGCTGGGAGGCTGGCGAGAAGCCATGGGGGATAGGGTTTTAATGGCCTGATTCTGTCTCTTTAGATAAAAGAAACCTCCGCAGAGCGGAGGTTTCGCCTTTTACAGACCTGATTAGTATCTTAGGCCGACGCCAGGCGTCTTGTCAGGCCTATAGCCAGTCTGCAAATTAGAACGCGGAAGTGTCCTGGAACAGACCCACTTTCAGATCGTTAGCGGTGTAGATCAGACGACCATCAACCAGCACTTCACCATCAGCCAGGCCCATGATCAGTCGACGGTTGACGATGCGTTTGAAGTGAATGCGGTAAGTGACTTTCTTCGCGGTCGGCAGAACCTGGCCGGTGAATTTAACTTCGCCTACGCCCAGCGCGCGGCCTTTACCTTCGCCGCCCAGCCAGCCGAGATAGAATCCAACCAGCTGCCACATGGCATCCAGACCCAGGCAGCCTGGCATCACAGGATCGCCGATAAAGTGGCATCCGAAGAACCACAGGTCCGGGTTGATATCCAGTTCAGCTTCAACATAACCTTTGTCAAAGTTGCCGCCGGTTTCGGTCATTTTGATGACACGGTCCATCATCAGCATGCTTGGTGCAGGCAGTTGTGGCCCTTTTGCGCCAAACAGCTCACCGCGACCAGAGGCAAGAAGGTCTTCTTTTGTATAGGATTCGCGTTTATCTACCATGTTCTCTGTAAGCCTTATTTTATTGAAGCACGCAGGATAGCTAACACGTGTACGCTGAACAAGTCCGATCAGTTCGGAATAATCCAGTTCAGCCAGCGTAGCGGCCAGGGAAAACGGTGACGACCTTCCTGTTGCGTTGCCGTAGCAATACGCTCCTGGATAGTTTGCATCAGCGTTGTCTGGCCTTCGCCATCCCACACCAGATTTAATAACAGCGGCAGCGCATCGGTTACGTCGTCCACCGCCCAGATAGTGAATTTTTCTTCTTCTATGGCCTGTAGCAGTGCGGGCTGCAGGCTCAGATGTCTGACGTTCGCTGAAGGAATGATAACGCCCTGCGTCCCTGTTAGCTCACGCTGTTGGCAGATGGTGAAGAAACCTTCAATTTTCTCGTTCAGACCGCCAACAGGTTGCGCCCGACCAAACTGATCGACAGAACCGGTAATGGCGATGCTTTGATTAACAGGAACGTCGGCGAGGGCGCTAATTAATGCGCACAGTTCGGCCATGGACGCACTGTCGCCATCCACTTCGCTGTAGGATTGCTCAAAGGTCAGCGAGGCGGAGAAGGGGATTTGCTGCTCAAGCTGGAGTTCCGACATCAGGAACGCCTGCATAATCATCATCCCCTTCGCGTGAATATTTCCGCCGAGCTCGGCTTTGCGCTCAATATCCGTAAATTCGCCATCGCCAATGTGAACCACACAACTGATGCGTGAAGGTTCTCCAAATGCGCGTGGGTGGCCAGGAAATTCAATCACCGACAGGGCGTTGATTTGGCCGATACGCTCGCCTTCCGTCTCGATCAGGATCTGTTCCTGCAAGATCTCATCCTGCATACGTTCGGCGAGGAAACCTTCTCGCCATTCGCGCTGGGCCAGCATCAGGCTGAACTGCTCAGCATTGCAGGTTTCGCTCTTGCATAACGGTGCTACTTCTTTGAACTGCCGGGTTATCCACAGCGGATTAAGCGGCAATGTATCCTGTTCACCGGTATAGCGAACAGCTTCACGGATTAGCACTTGCCAGGCATCAGGGGCTGGGTAGGGTAAATTATTGCGCGTCGCGGTATGCGTTACCCACTGACACCACTGCGTCATGGTTTCGGCATCCACAATCTGCAGATTATCTTCAAACTCGCTATAAATAGCCTGCTCAGCCAGCTCAGGTTCCATGTCCTGGAAATCTGCCAGTGATTCACGCTCACCGACTAATACCACTTTCAGTTTAAGGGGCATAGATGGAACGGAGACGGGCAGTGGGCGAGACTCATCAAAAGCTACCCAGTCAAAACGCTCGTGGCTGACAATGGCTTTCAGGCGCATCCACAGCAATGGTTGGGCCAGCAGGGTGCGCAATGAAATAACCAGCACACCACCGTTGGCCTGGTGCACAAGACCTGGCTGCAGGGTAACTTCGCCGTTGAACTGGCGCAGACAGCCAAACAGTTGTTCGGCTTCAACCCAGTCAGCGCTGACTACCTGAGTTAACGTGGCAAAATTGTCTTCTGCTCTCTCAGCCGCACGATAGCGGATAGTGTGACCGGAGATATCATAATGCCCCCCGGTGAGACTTCCTGCATCTGAATGCAGAGGCCGTGCAGCCTTTGCGATAAGGTCGATATACTCAAGCTCTTCCGGCGCTTTTACCAGCATAAACGAGGACGTCGTCCAGTGCTGTAGAAGCTGCTCTAGCGCAAATTGTAAACGTGGCTGAGTCTCACTAAGTAAGGTATCGGTGTCGTCAGTGACGTGCGGCTGTGCAAATACTTCCTGATAACTATCGGTATCAGGAACCAGATCACGCCATGCAAGTTTCGTAATGGTCAAAGTTGATGTTTTTTAGTCTGTTGTAAAAAACGAGATTATACCGTAACCATCATCACTGCACACGTGGAAAGCGCCGTGAAACGGATGTGATGGCACGCGACAGTTCACAGGCTGGATATTCTTTTCTTCAGATGCCGAAAAAGCTGATATTCTGATAAGAGTTACACGGTAACATTGAGATCGCAATGAAATATCAACAACTTGAAAACCTTGAAAGCGGCTGGAAATGGAAGTATCTGGTGAAGAAGCATCGTGAGGGGGAATTAATCACCCGTTACGTAGAGGCCAGCGCTGCCGAAGAAGCCGTTGATTTGTTGCTAACCCTCGAAAATGAACCGGTTCGGGTTAACTCCTGGATTGAAGAACACATGAACTCTGCGCTGCTTAATCGTATGAAACAAACCATACGAGCGCGGCGTAAGCGGCACTTTAACGCTGAGCATCGGCATACGCGAAAGAAATCAATCGATCTGGAATTTATGGTCTGGCAGCGCTTAGCAGGACTTGCGCAGCGGCGTGGAAAAACGCTTTCTGAAACCATTGTGCAACTGATTGAAGATGCGGAGCATAAAGAGAAGTACGCGAACAAAATGTCGACATTGAAGCAGGATTTACAGGCGCTGCTGGGAAAAGAATAACGACAGAATGGCGATATGTTTGTTTACAGTGATGCTTTGACTGATAAAAGGTGAAAAAAAACCCCGCAAAGCGGGGTTTTTTATAAGACGATAACTTAAGCCTGAGGCTGAGTTACAACGTCTTTGATACCTTTAACTTCGATCTCAACACGACGATCCGGAGCCAGGCAGTCGATCAGTGCAGCGCGAGCTTTCACGTTGTCACAGGTGTTGCCAGTAACCGGGTTGGATTCGCCCATGCCACGTGCAGAGATTTTGTCAGAAGGAATACCTTTAGAGATCAGGTAATCAACAACGGACTGAGCACGTTTCTCGGACAGACCCTGGTTGTAAGCGTCAGAACCGATGCGGTCAGTGAAGCCCAGAACAACTACGGAACCGTCTTTCGGATCCAGGTTGCTCAGCTGGCTGTACATCTGATCCAGAGCCTGCTGGCCTTCTGGTTTCAGAGTAGCTTTGTTGAAGTTGAACAGAACGTCAGACTTCAGAGTGAAGTGCTTGGTCTGTACTTCTGGAGCCGGAGCCGGAGCAACAACTACTGGAGCTGCTTCTTCCTGCTGACCGAAACGGTAAGAAACACCAACGCTCAACAGACCGTTATCCGGACGACCACCAACGGTGTTCGCGTCACCGATGTTGTTGGTCCACTGGTATTCCAGACGGGTAGCGATTTCAGGAGTAATTGCATACTCTACGCCACCAGCGAATACTGGGGATACACCAGTGTCGTGGTCTTTGAAGCCTTCGTTGTTTTTAGCGTCTGCACGCCAAACCATACCACCCAGACGGGTATAAACGTCCAGATCGTCAGTGATTGGGTAACCCAGTTTAGCGGTCAGTTGAACGCCCTGAGCTTTGAAAGCGCCGTTATTGTGGGTAGCATCAGTAGCGCCTTTGTACGGCATACGACCTAACCAGTCGTAACCCATTTCGAAACCAACATACGGGTTAACCTGGTAACCACCGAACGCACCAGCACCAAGTTGACTTTCGTGGGTAGGACCGGAGTTGTTGATCTGGTTGTTGCCAATATCATGGTACTGAGACCAGCCCAGTTTAGCACCAGTGTACCAGGTGTTATCTTTCGGAGCGGCCTGCGCCACGGTAGCGAAACCAGCCAGTGCCACTGCAATTGCGATAGCTGTCTTTTTCATTTTTTGCGCCTCGTTATCATCCAAAATTCGCCATGAATATCTCCGAAGAGAGATAACACGGTTAAATCCTTCACCCGGGGACCAGTTCAATAGTTACTCTACCGATATCTGCGGCTTACGCCGAGCACCCCTGGCGATGTAAAGTCTACAACGTAGTTGAAAACTTACAAGTGTGAAGTCCGTCAGGCATATGAAAAAAAAAGGCTTGTATACACAATATTTAACATTTATAGATGAATAAATGTACTGAGGATTTCCTGAAAACCGCTTCAGACAGGCCTTCAGCCGGAAAACACGTTATAGCTCAACGGCAATTTAAAACATGAAAAAAAATTCCAGGATAAATCCTAATTTTACTCAATGATACAAATTCGAGTGAATTTTTAGCCCGGAATGCTGTCTCCCCGCAAGTGTCTGAGCGCGAACAGGACGCATGATAAACCCCATCGCATTACCTTCATCTGCCGCTTTTACCAGCTCGGCATGTTCATCTTCGGTTAATTCTTCCGTCAGCCAGCCGATGACAACGCTGTAGTTACCTGTGCGCAGCGCTCGAACCATCGATTCCAGCGTATTGCAGGGGGAGAGCTGGCTGATTTGCATGACTTTGGTCAATGGAAGCCCAGCCGACTGTACCCACTCACGGCTTAATTTTTGCTGAGGGGTCAGCCACAGCTGCCAGCGTGATTGCTGCCCTAACTGTTGCAGCAGGGGCAGCAGCAGAAGCTGCGTCATCATGGGCTGGTCTTCGCGATAGACCACTTCACTGATAAGCCCAGCGGTAGCATTCTCTGATGAAACGCGCGCAATACTGCTTGATGCGGAAGAGAACGACGAAGAACGATTTGCATAGCCTGAAGTGTACATAATCAATCCAGCCCTGTGAGTTACTGTATGGATATACAGTAACCCTGCCATCAATAAAGATCAACCTTATTTTCGGAAACAGGTTCGCAATTTTTAGTCGTCGTCACGGGAAACATTAAATTCATCTTGCCCCATACGCATAAGTTGCCTATTTTCGTCATTAACGGATCAGTTACTGCAAATTATTTGCTTACGTTATGATTTAAAAGGATTTTTATGAAAGAGCTTTCTTATGCAAGGATCTATAAATCACAAGAATATCTGGCTTCTCTGGGAACAATTCACTATCGCTCACTGTTTGGTGGCTACAGTCTGACGGTTGGCGATACGGTCTTTGCCATGGTCGCCAGCGGTGAGTTATATCTGCGCGCCTGTGAGCAGAGCGCACAGTACTGTGTGAAAAATTCTCCTGTCTGGCTGACATTTATTAAGCGCGGACGTCCGGTTGTGCTCAATTATTACCAGGTGAACGATGCCCTGTGGCAAAACCAGCAGCAGTTGGTATCGCTATCACGATATTCACTGGATGCAGCCGTTAAGGAAAAACAGAGCCGCTTTGCACAACATCGTCTGCGGGAATTACCGAATATGACGTTTCATCTGGAGACCTTGCTAAACGAAGCAGGTATTAAGGACGAGGGGACATTGCGATCGCTGGGAGCCCAGATGTGCTGGTTGAAACTGCGGCAGAATAACCCGGCGTTGACGGTAAAAATTCTCTATGCCCTTGAAGGGGCGGTCGGCGGAGTGCATGAAGCCGCGCTCCCGGCGACGCGTCGCCAGGAGCTGGTTGAGTGGGTGAGTTCTCTTACGCCGGAACCGGGGTATTAGATGGCAGCACGGCAATTTGTTGCTGTAAACGCCGAATTTCAGGGAGCAGGGCAATCAGTAACCCAACTTGCTGTACGACCAGTGGCTCCTTACTGTCCGGACGTGGCTCGAGATGCTGAATTCGCTGCTTCAGACCGTCCAACGCCTGGTATACGCGCTGTTCGTCGGCAGGTTGATGGTGAAGCGCATCATCTACATAACAGACGGCATCATCCAGCAACGCCAGAACGTCCGGATTAGTTAACTGCTCACGGTGTGCGCCCAAAGCGGAAATGTAGCTGGTAAACGTATGGTTAAGACACAGCAAGCGAAACGCCGTTTCGCGCGTCTGGGCCGTGACATCCGGTTCACTCGACATATTCGACACCACCGAAGCAAGTTCCGCATCACGATTGTGCGCGTCACGACGGGCGATACGGTATGCCAGACGATTGTCACGCCCCTGATGGTATTGCTCGAGAATAGCATCAAGATAACGACAGTTAGCGTCGGTAGCCCGTTCAATCACCCGCGGCAGATTACGAAAACGCCAGTCTGGCCAGATAAAACTAACAGCAGCCCACGCGATGGCACAGCCGATCAGCGTATCTATCACGCGCGGTAGCGCAACCTCGAAACCTTCACCGAGCAGGTTAAAACACAGCAGTACCAGCAGCGTGATAAACATGGTGGCATGCGCGTACTGAACGTTACGAAAGGCAAAAAACAACACGCCGGTGATCACCAGGAGTATCAGTTGCCCTTCGAGAGAAGGTACAAACCACAGGATCGGTAAACCAATGGCGATCCCGACTAATGTGCCGATAATCCTGAGTGCCAGGCGATGCCGGGTGGCGTTGTAGTTTGGCTGGCAGACAAACAGGCTGGTTAACAGGATCCAGTACCCGTGGTTCATGCCGGTTATCTGGATAATGGCATAGCCGACGCAAAGTACCAGCGACATGCGGACAGCATGGCGAAACAGGGCCGACTCAGGCGTGAAATTACGGCTCAGCCGTAACCAGATATCGCTGAATCCATGCGGACTGTCATCGGCAAGCTGGTTTTCAGACTCATTACGAGAAAGGACCTGGGCCTGTTCGGACTCAATGGTTGCCAACTGGGCATCGATGGCCCGTAGGTTTGACAGCAAAAATCCCAACGTGTTGAGCAGGTCGGCAGGCTCGCCACTCGCGCGCATGCGCTCAAGCGCAGCATCAATATGGGTGAAGACGCGCTCAAAGTGTGGATCGTGCTGATAAGGCGTACGTAATAAAATACAACGAGACAGTTGTGAACACGCCTGTCCCTGCATCGACATCAGGCGCTGGAAGCGAAACATCACGTCGCTGTGGCGGAAATGGTCGCGCAGCGTTTGATACTGAATATGCGAGGAACTTGCGCGTTCGTGAATATCCTGCGCCACAAAATAGTAATGTAGCGTGCGACGTGTTCCCCGCTGTCCGCGATCGCCACGCAGGCGAGTCAGCAACGATACCTTCGTCTGGTTTAACGTCGCCATCAGTTGCCCATTCGCAAGGGCCAAATCATACAACGGCGCCTGGCTTTCATCTTCTATATCGGGATCAAACAGACGCGATTTCAGTTCCAGGTAGTGCGCTAACTGTTCGTAGCTACGCGCCAGATTGTCCTGCAAGGGGCGGATGGGAAACAGAAGATGGCCGGTCAGGGTTAACAGGTTGTACCAAATGGCGCCAGCCAGCAGCAGGATCGGCTGCTGATACCACTGATCGTAAAGCGAGGTGCCCAGCATCGTGTAAATGGCGATCAGCAACGCGCCAAAGGCGATGGTTGCATAGCGCTGGCCTAAACCCCCGAGCAGTATAAAGCCGCTGGTGGAAAGCGTTAATCCAATAGCAAACAGCCATGGCCATGGGAAGAGCAATTCGACCGAGGCCGAGGCAATGAAAAAGCACACCAGCGTGATGATTAAATTGCGCAGGCGGCCTGCAAGACGATCGTCCAGGTCGGTAAGCGCGGCAGCGACCATGCCCAGCGTGAGCGGAATGGTCAGCTTAACGTCGCCCAGCCACCAGGGCAGCGCCGTTGTGCCGCAAAGTGCGATAAAAATTCGCACGTAGTACAGCCAGGTGCTGTTCCAGGTATAGCGTTTGAGCAGAGGACTTAACATAAAGGCCATCGGTCCTGATTATTCGAAGCGACGACGCGCATTAGCTTCACGCGCTGCGCGAGCTACTTCTACGGATACCACCCGGCGACCAACTGGCCACAGTGCAATCGCCGCGATTTTGAAATTCGCAATGCCTACCGGGATACCAATAATCGTAATGCACTGGGCAATACCGGAGACTATGTGCATCAGGCACAACCACCAGCCGAAAAAAATCAGCCAGAAAATATTGAGCACCGTGCCGCCGGTATTCAATAGGACGTTTTTGCCCGCTGGATTAAGCTCATCGACATGAATCGCTTCGTTGCCATAAGGAAACAGCGAGAGCCGGGTTATTTCCCAGCAGGAGCGGGTCAGGGGGAGAGTAAAAATAAGCACGATACTGACCAGCGTAGCCAGTAGCCAGGCTAAGGTGGTGGCGAATCCACCGAGCACAAAATTTAAAATATTCAGAACAGTACGCATAAACCCTCGGTTAACTCTGGTTTTCTGTGAATTCGGCAATTGTAACGTTTTTTTGGGCTGGAGCACGTTTTCTCTGGCGGTTACACTGATAAGCAAATCTCTTCGTGTGGATCCGCTTGAGTCTTATGGAACTGAAAGCAACTTCTCTTGGAAAACGTCTGGCACAACACCCTTACGATCGGGCCGTTATTCTTAATGCCGGGATTAAGGTTTCCGGCGATCGTCACGAGTATCTTATTCCCTTCAATCAGTTACTGGCTATCCATTGTAAACGCGGTCTGGTATGGGGCGAGCTGGAGTTTGTACTCCCGGACGATAAAGTGGTACGTCTTCACGGTACGGAATGGGCGGAAACCCAGCGCTTTCATCACCATTTGAATTCGCTCTGGCAGCAGTGGAGCCAGGAAATGAGCGACGTCGCTGCGGGAGTTTTACACCAACAACTCGAGGCGATTGCGGCGCGTACCAGTGAAAATAAATGGCTGACGCGCGAGCAGACGTCAGGACTACAGCAGCAGATCCGTCGTACTTTTGCCGCACTGCCGCTCCCGCTCAATCGGTTGGAAGAATTTGAAAATTGCCGTGAAGCGTTACGCCAATGCCAGGCATGGTTGAAGGACATTGAAGCTTGTCGCTTACAGCACAACCAGGCGTACACCGATGCCATGCTGGAAGAGCATGGCGAATTTTTTCAGCAAATTGAATCCTCGCCGTTGAATCCGGCCCAGGCGCGGGCGGTGGTGAATGGTGAACAATCATTATTGGTTCTTGCGGGTGCCGGAAGCGGAAAAACATCCGTCCTGGTCGCCCGTGCGGGCTGGTTACTTGCGCGAGGGGAAGCGGCAGCTGAACAAATCCTGCTGTTAGCGTTCGGACGTAAAGCGGCCCAGGAGATGGACGATCGCATCCGTGAACGTCTGCATACGGAAGAGATAACCGCACGGACGTTTCATTCACTGGCGCTACACATCATTTCGCAGGGGAGCAAAAAAGTCCCGACGGTCAGCAAGCTGGAAAATGATGCCTCTGCTCGCAGCAAACTTTTTATAACGACATGGCGTCAACAGTGTAGTGAGAAAAAGGCGCAGGCCAAGGGCTGGCGGCAATGGTTAGAAGAAGAGATGCAGTGGTCTGTACCTGAAGGTAACTTCTGGGATGACGAAAAATTGCAACGCCGGCTGGCTTCCCGGCTGGATCGCTGGGTCAGCCTGATGCGTATGCATGGCGGAGCGCAGGCGGAGATGATCGCCAATGCTCCGGAGGAGATCCGCGATCTGTTCAGTAAACGCATAAAACTGATGTCACCACTGCTCAAGGCCTGGAAGGGCGCACTGAAAGATGAGAATGCCGTCGATTTTTCCGGATTGATCCATCAGGCAATTGTCATTCTGGAAAAAGGCCGATTTATCAGTCCGTGGAAGCACATTCTGGTTGATGAATTTCAGGATATTTCTCCTCAGCGTGCCGCTTTGTTAGCCGCACTGCGCAAACAAAACTCACAGACTACGCTGTTTGCCGTAGGTGATGACTGGCAGGCAATATATCGATTCAGTGGGGCTCAGCTTTCGTTGACCACCGCATTCCAGCAAAACTTCGGCGAGGGTGATCGTTGTAATCTGGATACCACTTACCGTTTTAATAGCCGTATTGGCGAAGTTGCAAACCAGTTTATCCAGCAAAACCCCCATCAGCTTACGAAACCGCTCAACAGTCTGGTGACTGGCGATAAAAAAGCCGTCACGTTGCTCGATGAAAGCCAACTGGATCTGCTGCTGGATAAGCTGTCGGGATTTGTAAAGGCAGACGAGAGAATTCTGGTGCTGGCGCGATACCATCATCTCAAACCGGCCAGTCTGGAGAAAGCAGCCACTCGTTGGCCCAAGCTACAGCTGGAATTTATGACTATCCATGCCAGTAAAGGACAGCAGGCGGATTATGTTATTGTTGTGGGGCTTCATGAAGGGAATGACGGTTTTCCAGCCCCGGCCCGCGAGTCGATTATGGAAGAGGCATTGCTCCCGGCGGTGGAAGATTTCCCGGATGCCGAAGAGAGACGCTTGCTGTATGTGGCGCTAACGCGCGCGCGTCATCGGGTATGGCTACTGTTTAACAAAGACGCGCCATCATGCTTTGTTGATGAGCTTAAGCAATTAGACGTTCCGGTGATCCGGAAACCCTGAAAAGCAGGCGGTAATTACCGCCTGCTTAGCGTTTATTTGAGGCGTTCTGCCAGATAACGGGCGTAATCCGGGATCAGGATGTCCGTTGCATCGTTGAAGTTTGGCGACTGGATAATAAAATCAGCAGTCGACACGTTGGTGGCAACGGGAATGTTCCATACCGTCGCCAGACGCAGCAGGGCTTTGACATCAGGATCGTGGGGTACGGCGTTAAGCGGGTCCCAGAAGAAGATCAGCACATCAATTTTCCCTTCTGAAATCAGCGCACCTACCTGCTGGTCACCGCCCATCGGGCCGCTCAGCATGGCGTTGACGTCCATTCCTGTCGCGCGTTGGATCAAGTTTCCTGTTGTTCCTGTGGCGTACAGAACGTGCTTTTCCAGCAACGGCTGGTGGCGTTCTACCCAGCTCATCAGCATCTTTTTACAGTGATCGTGTGCAACCAACGCAATGTGTTTACGCGCTGGCAATGTGCGAGTCGTTAATTCCATAGTACAGCTCCCAAGTTAACCTGGTTACAGAGTACTGGAAGCTCTTGACGCTGCAAGAGAAAGACCAAAAAAATGCGTATGCGAACATAAATGTCATGAAGGCGGCTGTTTCTGAGCCCATTGCAAAAAGTTACTTCGCGTTTGTGCGTCGGCCTGCTGGAACCAATATTTTAAGCGCTGCTCGGTCAGCGTTTGCGACTGGGGCGGCACGCGATCCAGTTCAGATACCCCGGAAAGTAGCGAACTGTCATCGGCCATCATCGTAGCAAACTGCGGTAATGAAGCATGTTTAGCCGCTTTGTTATAGCGTTCAGTCTCCATTTCATAATCCACGATTTTTGCCGTAGAGGTGATAGACAAAATATCCAGCTTGACGGGGATAGGCATGGCGTCCCCATCCAGCAGTTCCACGCGTGGAGCGTCATCGAAATGCGTTGCGTCCCGCTCATTGTTCAGCCGCGGAAGGTGGAAATTAACCTGGCTGACGAGTTGGGTATCAAAGCTGATGACCAGCGGAGGCGAAATGTACAGACGTTCTTCGTGACTGGATAAACGAATGGTTTTTTCTACACGAAATACAAGCTGGTGCCGACCATTTTCCAGCTCAATACTTTCGGCACCACGCAGTAATGAGCTGGAGACTTTTTTTCCGTCCAGCACCAGAAGGTCAATATCATTAGACAGGCGTAAAGAGGTAGCAAAAACGGTTACCGGCAAACACAGGGCAATTAAGGCTGTCACAATGCCGGCTTTCATAGGTTTCTCCTGTCCAGAAAATATCTGCAAACATGTATCTAAATTTTTCGATAATCATGTTTACTAACATATAGACATATTTTTGAGTTTAGCTCTCATGCGCCAGTATGGGATGAATGGTTGCAGGGGCAGGTTTGTCGTACACTTTGCTAAACAGCCTGGAGGAAAATGATGAAAGAGACCGATATTGCTGGCATTTTGACATCTACCCGTACGATTGCACTGGTTGGCGCAAGCGATAAACCCGATCGCCCAAGCTATCGCGTGATGAAATATTTACTCGATCAGGGCTATCACGTTATTCCCGTTTCACCGAAGGTTGCCGGGAAAACGCTGCTGGGGCAGCAGGGCTATGCAACGCTGGCGGATGTGCCAGAGAAAGTGGATATGGTCGATGTCTTCCGTAATTCTGAAGCGGCCTGGGGCGTTGCTCAGGAGGCTATCGCCATTGGTGCTAAGACGCTGTGGATGCAGCTTGGCGTCATTAACGAGCAGGCGGCCGTGCTGGCGCGTGATGCGGGGCTGGCGGTAGTGATGGACCGCTGCCCGGCGATCGAGATCCCGCGACTGGGGCTGGCGAAGTAGGATTGGGCTGTAGCCGTATGAAATGCACAGGCCCGATAAGCAAAGCGCCATCGGGCCTGTGTTAGGATCAATTACGCAGGCGCGGAGCCTGAAGCTGTTTACGGATTGTTCGCGCCAGTTCATCCATCGACGGTTGCTCCGGATGTTCTTCCTGCAGTTCGCTACTCAACTGTGCTTCGGCCAGATACGTATGCACTGGCAGACCATTATCGTCTTCCATCACCACGTGATACCAGGGAGCGGCGCGAAGTTCGTCGTTAACCGCCAACTCATCGGCTGACGGCTCATCAAGCGAATATTCCGGGTCGATATCCACGACCACTCCGAGGTAACCTAACAGGGAATGGCGGACCTGCTGGCCGATACCGAATTTGCTGGCAATCATAGTCACCTCCCGGGAAATAGATACCCTCTATGTAAGGGTAATATTCCACTTTTCAAGTTACATGATGCGACAGGCAAACCCTTTCAGATACAGCCCTTCCGGGTAGGTAGCGATCACCGGATGATCGGCGGCCTGACGGAACTGCTCTATAAATTGTACATCACGACCAGCATCTATTGCGGCATCAGCGATGATTTTCTGAAATAAATCGGTGGTCATCAGTCCAGAGCAGGAAAATGTCAGCAGTACGCCGCCAGGGTTGAGCAACTGAATTGCCAGCATATTGATGTCTTTATAACCGCGGCAAGCGCCCATCAACTGGCTTTTGTTTTCGACAAATTTCGGCGGATCCATCACGATGACATCAAATTTCTCACCGCGATCGCGATAGGCGCGCAGCAGTTTGAACACATCATCACGCACAAATTCGGCTTTACTCAGATCCAGCTTATTCAGTTCAACGTTCTGGCGGGCAATATCGAGCGCTTCCTGAGAGGTGTCCACGCTGACCACCTGACGGCATCCGCCCATTAATGCTGAGACCGCAAAACCGCCGGTATAAGAGAAACAGTTCAGCACACGCTGGTTCTCCACATAACGGCGCGTGGCCAGGCGGCTGTCGCGTTGATCGAGGTAATAGCCGGTTTTGTGACCATGCTGAATATCAACCAGCAGCTTCATTCCGTGCTCTTCGATAGGCAGCAGGGCAGGAGGCAGTTCGCCCGTTACTGGCCCTTGGGTCAGCTCCATACCTTCTTTTTTACGCACGGCCACATCGCTACGGTCATAAATGGCACAGTCAGGGAAAACAATTTGCAGGGCGCTAATTAGTGCGGCGCGTTGATATTCAGCACCGGCGCTGAGCAACTGCAACACCAGGAAGTTGCCGAAGCGGTCAATAGTGACACCCGGCAGACCATCGGATTCTCCGGCGATCAGACGATAGCTGTCCAGACCGTCTTTTTTCGCCAGCCAGTCACGCCATGTCTGAGCCTGCTGCAGACGACGGGTAAAGAAATCAATATCGATGGATTCAGACTTGTCGAAGGTCCAGACGCGTGCACGGATCTGTGACGCCGGTGAGAATGCACCGCGTGCTAGCCATTTACCCTGGTGGTCAACAATATCAACGGTTTCACCAAGGTTGGCTTTACCTTCCATACGGGCGATAGCACCGGAAAATACCCACGGATGGCGGCGAAGTAATGATTTTTCGCGCCCCTTGGCTAACACTAAACGAGGATAATGTGGAATTGTACATTCAGTCATGCGGAGCAACCTCTCACAAACAGTGACGCGGGCTGGAGTAAAGTACCAACCTGAAACCATTAAAATAAAATGGCGCGTAGAGTAGCACAGATGGTGAGGTCAATCATCAGCGTATGGCGTTGAGCGTTTCGGCACAAAACGCTATCACAGAGGCACAGTTTCTTTTATGCCCACCGTTTACATTGCTATTTCTTAATCAGAAAAAGGAAATGCAATGAAAGCTGTCTACTCATTGGCTACCGCTGCCATTGTCGCGTTGAGTTTTAATGCCTCTGCCGCCTCGACGTTTCGCCTCAACAGCACCGACATACCCGCTAACCTGCAGTTAACGCAAAAACAGGTGTTTAAGGGATTTGGCTGCAGTGGCGACAATATCTCCCCGCAACTGAGCTGGCAAAATCCCCCAACTGATGCCAAAAGTTTTGCCATTACGCTGTTTGATCCTGATGCGCCAACGGGAAGCGGCTGGTGGCACTGGACCGTCGTAAATATTCCTGCTCAGATCCACACTCTTCCTGGCGGGGCCAGCATGGATAAGTTACCCGCAGGAGCAGTTCAGGGACGCAATGATTTCGGTTATGCTGGATTCGGTGGTGCCTGTCCACCGCCGGGCGATAAACCTCATCGCTATCAGTTTACCGTGTGGGCGTTAAATACAGACGCGTTGCCGATTGACAGTAACGCCAGCGGTGCCCTGGTCGGTTTTATGCTGAACAGCCACGTGATTGCCAAAGCTGAATTAACCGCCACTTACGCAAGAAAATAAAGAGGATAATCTGGTGCAGGATGTACATTTTCGCCATAACAACCTTACCACCGCTGAGGTGCGTTCCGGCCACCTGCACCGCTTGCATCGGGTTAAACTGTTTTCTGCTGCTATTTGCCATATTACGCAGGGAAGTAAGGTCATTATTCAGGATGAAAATCGTCTGGTTGCAGGACCGGGTGAGCTGATTATCATCCCGGCGAATACGCCTCTGGAGATTATTAATCAGCCGGAACAGGGAGCATTTCGCTCGGATTTGCTGTTGCTATCGACGAGCATCATTACCGCGTTTAAAAATAACTGGGTCGAGGATTTCCCTCCGGCAAAATTGACGTCGCTATGTACGCCAATGAGCAACGGACTGGCATTTATGTGGGAAAGCCTGCTGGATGCAGTACGCCAGGACTTACCTGCAAAATTGCAGGAGCATCAGGCGATGGGATTATTGCTGGCGCTACTGCATGATGGTGTGGCAGGGCCTCTGCTTATCGAGCGACGGTTTAATCTTACTGAACAGGTGCGACAACTTATTATGTTATCCCCTGCTAAGCTATGGACAGCCCAGGAGATTGCCGGTCACCTGTCTATCGGTACCTCGACGTTACGCAGACGATTACAGATGGAATCGCAGAGTTACCGGCAGATAGTCGAGGAGGTGCGCATGTCCTGTGCGCTCTCTCAACTACAGTCGACCACGCTGCCGATTGGCGAAATTGCGTTACGCTGTGGCTATCTGTCAGGTTCACGATTTACTGCAAGATTTCGCCAGCATTACGGATGTCTGCCGAAACAGGTGCGATGAGGCCTCGGTACCTGTTCCTTCATTTACGTTGATAAGGAGAACCGCAATGTCGAAAGTTTGCATCATCGCCTGGGTCTATGGCCGGGTTCAGGGGGTAGGATTTCGCTACACCACCCAGCATGAAGCGCAACGGCTGGGGTTGACCGGTTACGCGAAGAATATGGATGACGGCAGCGTAGAGGTTGTCGCCTGCGGTGAAAGCGACCGGGTGGAACAACTGATGAAGTGGTTGAAAGCTGGGGGACCGAGCAGCGCCAGGGTTGATCGGGTTCTCAGTGAACCGCACCGCCCTGGCGACGAGCTAAAGGGATTTAGTATCCGCTATTAAATACATTTCACCGGTTTCGGCAGGCCGGCAATTTTAGTCGCCTGCTTAGCCGGACCTTTCGGAAACAGGCGGTAGAGATAACGACTGTTGCCTTTCTCTTCGCCAAACTTGTTGGCCATCGCCTTTACCAGCATGCGGATAGCAGGGGAGGTATTAAACTCGAGATAAAACTCGCGTACGAAACGCACCACTTCCCAGTGCTCGGGGGAGAGGACGATACCTTCGTTTTCGGCGATTTTCTCCGCCAGCGGCTCGTTCCACAGCGTGGTATCTTTCAGATAGCCTTCGCTATCGGTACTGATTTCTTTCCCTTCAAAGATCAACATAATTCGTCACTGCGTTAGTCAAACTGGTGGCAGTTTACCAAAAAAGAAAGCCCCGCATAAGCGGGGCTGGATAATGCGAGTGGACATCTTAATCGCGGCTCGCAAAGCCCAGAATGCTCAGCAGGCTGACGAAGATGTTGTACAGCGAAACGTACAGGCTGACGGTGGCACGGATGTAGTTGGTTTCACCGCCACGGATGATATTGCTGGTTTCAAACAGGATTGCGCCTGAAGAAATCAGAATAAATACCGCGCTGATCGCCAAATGTAACGCCGGCAGTTGCAGGAAAATATTTGCAACCATACCAATCAGCACCACCACGATACCTGCCATCAGCATACCGCCGAGGAAGGACATATCCTTACGTGTGGTCAGTACATAGGCCGAGCAACTGAAGAAGACCAGCGCCGTACCACCCAAAGCCATGGCGATAACATCACCCATGCCCGCAGACAGGTATGTGTTCAGTATCGGTCCCAGAATGTAGCCCAGGAAGCCGGTGAAAGCGAAAGCTGACAGAATACCAACCGGTTTATCAGCCGTTTTATAAGTCAGGAACATAAGACCATACATACCCACCAGCGTCAGGATAAGTCCCGGAGAAGGCAACATCAGTACGGTACTGGCAGTCGCAGTGATCGCCGAAAACGCCAGCGTCAGGCTGAGCAGGAAATAGGTATTGCGCAGCACCTTATGCGTGCTGAGTAGCGATGTACGATCGCGCGAAGAACTAATAATACGATCCATGAGTCACTCTCTTATGACAGATGTAATTAATGATGGAGGATAATGAAATCAAGGGGAATGACACAGCGGTTTTACCCATCTTTACGCATTTTAACCCGCCGGGCTTAAGCATATTATTTCAACAAAAGCTCCCGAATCAGATGTTAGCACTGTATGTGCAAAAATGTCAGATCCACATCTGCCAGGTAACTGAAAAATATTGCGTTATTCCCGAATCTCTCTGACAGTGACAACGGTGTCTACATAAAACAGAGCAATAAGGTAAAGGGAATGATTCAACATAAATCGAAGATATTGACGTTTACGCTGTTAGCTGTCTGTTTGATGTCTATTAACGGCGCGGCGAGAGCGGCTAATGTTCCCGCAGGAACACTACTTGCAGAAAAACAGGAACTGGTCAGAAATAACGGCAGCGAGCCAGCGTCGCTGGATCCGCATAAAGTTGAAAGCAACGTTGAGTTTAATTTAATCAGCGATATGTTCGACGGACTGGTGGCAGTTAAGCCCGATGGGTCTATTGAACCCCGTCTTGCCGCGTCCTGGGAGAACAAAGACAATACCGTCTGGACCTTTCATTTGCGCCCGGGCATAACCTGGTCAGATGGTTCTGCTATTACCGCGCAGGATGTTGTCTGGAGCTGGCAGCGCCTGGTCTCGCCGCAAACGGCTTCACCTTATTCTTCGTATTTGGGCAATATGCATGTTGCAAACGCCCTCGATATTGCTCAAGGGAAAAAAGATCCCGCCACGCTGGGGGTAAAAGCCCTCGATGACAACACGCTGGAGATTATCCTGACGCAGCCGACGGCGGCGTTTCTGGCGATGCTGGCGCACCCGTCGCTGGTCCCGCTGGATAAAGTGCTAATAGGCCGCTTTAGCGATAAGTGGACCCGACCAGAACATTTTGTCAGTAGCGGACCGTACAAATTATCGCAGTGGGTGGTCAATGAGCGCATTGTTGCCGAGCGTAACCCACATTATTGGGACGATCGGCACACGATTATTAATAAGGTCACCTATTTGCCCATCAGTTCCGAGTCCGCTGACGTTAACCGCTATAAGGCTGGTGAAATCGACATTGTGTATAGCGTACCGGTCAATCAGTTCGCGCAGTTGAAGAAGACGATGGGCGATGAACTCCATGTTTCACCTCAGCTTTCGACTTATTACTATCAGTTCAATACGACCCGAGCGCCGTTTAATGACCCGCGCGTGCGCCGGGCGCTAAATATGGCGTTAGATAAAGACATCATTGCGCAAAAGGTGATGGGGCAGGGGCAACGCGCGGCGTGGGTTATCAGCCAGCCGGAAATAGGGGGAGTTCAACTGCATGCGCCGGAATATGCGTCGTGGCCGCTCGAAAAACGTATTGCCGAAGCGAAGAAACTGCTGGCTGAAGCCGGTTTTGGCCCTGAACATCCGCTTAACGTAAATCTGCTCTACAACACCTTCGAAACGCACCAGCGTATTGCCATTGCCGCATCGTCAATGTGGAAGAAAAATCTTGGCGTAGAGGCGAAACTGCAAAATCAGGAATGGAAAACCATGCTGGATACTATGCATACCGGTAATTTTGACGTCGTGCGCTATGCGTGGATAGCCGATTATGATGATGCCTCAAGCTTCCTCAATATTTTCCGTACCGGTGATAGTGAAAATACAACGAAGTACAGTAATCCCGCCTTTGACGAAGCGATGCGAAATGCAGCGAAAGCAACTTCGCTCCAGGAGCGAGGCAAATACTACCAGCAGGCTGAAGACCTTTTAGGCGAGGATGTGCCAGCGATTCCTGTTTACCACTATGTCCGTACGCATCTCGTGAAGCCGTGGGTGGGGGGATTTGCGCCGGATAACCGGGGAAACTACTACACCAAAGATATGTTCATCAAAAAACATTGAGTGCTGCAGTCCTGCATTTGTGCTGAATAAACGGTCAATTTGTTGTTATTTCAGTCGATTAATAACATTTTGGCTGTTTTTCAGGCAAACGAACACATTGGTGCTTTACAGGTCCGTTCGGGATGTTTATAGTGCGCCTCATTGGAAGCGTGGCCGAGCGGTTGAAGGCACCGGTCTTGAAAACCGGCGACCCGAAAGGGTTCTAGAGTTCGAATCTCTACGCTTCCGCCAAATTTGTAATAAAATCAATAACTTGAAGCATGGTTTTGATTTTATGGTGCATCAGATGGTGCAAAAAAAGCCCGTGTAAACGGGCTTTTTTTGCATCTGAACTTCTTCATTTTGCTACCTTTCCCACTGAGAAGATTGTTTTTAGCGAGATCTGAATCTTCTGCTCTTCTTGATCTGCTTCTGAAACTCTAATCCGGTTCTGATCCGATAATAGGAAGGATACCCTAATAATAAATGGAAATTACCCATCTTGTCTTTGGTAATACTCACGAAGATTATCTGTCTTTTTACTCACAATCTGCAAATTATCATCGCCTTAGGCTGACCAATTCAAACTACGTATATCAATAACAGCAGTTGACAATGGTGTTCAGAGGGTTTCTTATTGTTAGGATATTTACAAAACTATTATTGCAATAAAGGATGCAGATATGGCAATAAACCAGAAAGATATCAAACTGTTATGGGGCCGCTCTGGCAACCGCTGCGCTGTTTGCCAGATCGAGTTGACACAGGATAAGAATGCTTCAACGGCTTCATTCACTCTTGGAGAGCAGGCACATATTGTTGGGGAGAAAGGAACTGCAGCAAGAGGTAAGTCACTTCTAAGCTTGGAAGACAGGAATAGCTACCATAATCTCATTTTACTTTGTCCAAATCATCATACAGAAATAGATAGCAATGAAGATGATTGGCCAATTGAAAAATTACATAAAGTTAAATCAGCACACGAATTATGGGTGTCAGAAACCCTCAGCAGCGTTAAAGATATATTTGAAATAGCAAAACAAGTTTCAGTTACAACGATCATCGATGCTGCAGTTAATGATTGTCGCTTAGAAAATTGGCAGAATTGGACTAGCTTTGCTTTATCACCAGATCCAACATGGCCGAGTGATTTACCTGATAAAATATTCGAATTTAGACAAAAGGTTATTGCTACAATATGGCCTGATGAATTTCAAGAACTAAAACGAGCGACGGAAACATTTTCTATTACTCTAAATATAGCCGCTCAAACGTTTATGGAACATGCAGAACTTCATGGAGATATTTATTACCCGCACAAATTTTATAAAACTGGGGGTTGGAATGAAAACTATGATAAAGACGCTGACAAGTATATAGAATGGATCAAGTTTTGCCATAGGATGCTACGAGAAGCTACAAAATCAGCAAATTGGTTTGCAGATATTGTCCGCAGAGATATAAACCCTATGTTTTTTGCTGAGAAAGGCAGGTTCCTTACAATGGAAGGGGATGTATTAGGTTTTGAAACTAAGTTACACACTTACACAGCTGAACAGCGCGATTCATTACCAGAATCATTAAATCTTGAATACTAAATGAATCTATTTAAGAGGTTGGGATATGTTTAATTTCACAGAAAGCAATGTGCGAAAAGTGACATCTATAATAAGTATTTAATTGTAAAATATTGATCATTATGGCATTGATACAACTTTAGTGAAGCATATTCTAGTTTATTTTCGTAGCATTATTTTTGAATAAGGTTATTTAAATGGATTTTTTAAAAATCAGTAATAATAAAGACACTGTTAATGATCTCAATTTATTAATAAATAAGGACTTCGATGAAAATTCAATGCTAAGAATAATGGAGTTATACAAGTTAAGAGATACGGTAATGGGCTATCTTGAGGAGCAGGAAAACTTAACCCCTCGACCACTGGATGGATTAATTTATCGGCAGCACTCCATATATTCCTCTTTATTACATAGCATTGATTTATTGATATATAACTTTATGAATGACGAGTCTCTAGTTGTTCTAAATGGCAGGGATCCCATTAGACTCACTATGAGTGTATGTGTCAAGGGATTGATAGAAGAAAAATATAATTTTCCTCGAAAGGATAATGCAATAAAAGAAATCCAAGATTTATATGTCAATAGAAATGATGAAATCATTGGAAGTATGATTTTAGACTTTTCAGTTGCTATTTTTTCTGCTCTTGAAATGTTCCTCTCTGATGTTTATTATCTTAAGGAAAAAAAAGAAAAAATAGCTAAAAAAACAAAGCATTATCGAGGTAATATACCTGCTAAAGAAAAGATAAATGCAGTATTAAATCTTTGTATTAATGCTAAAAGCCCAATAACAAAGCAGGATAAAATTAAGTATATCGAATGCATTGATGTCCTCAGGGAAATAAGAAACACTATTCACACATTAGGGTTCTATACAAAAGATAAAGATATAACTTATACAATAGATGGCGTTAGCGTATTTTTAAAAAAGTCTATCCCGGTCACGACAGATGATCACCGGTTTCACTTTTTGATGTGCAAGAAAGTTGTGGATATATATAGAAAAATTTGTGAAACATTGAATGCTGAACAAATAAGATATATAGAAATAAGTATGTAATTATATTGTTAGTTGGTTAGTTTTGAGTATCAAATAACTGCAGATATAAATAATATTTGCAGTTTCACTGATCTATATTGAAAATATTAAGAGTAAATATAAAACCCCGCATTGTTGATAGATATATCTTCAGATATAACCAATCTGACCCTATTATGGTCTATAATATCTTATTTTTAAGTTTTTATCCATTTGTGAGGTTTTTTGCTCTGTAGTTCTACTATTAATATATTCATTTAATCTGATTTTAAATCTACTCTCATAACCAATCATATATGATGGTTTAGTCTTTATTTTTTCATTTATGATTTTTTCTTTGTTATTCGGGTGAATAACGGTTTTTTTAATACCTAACTTTACTCTTACCTCTTCGATCTTAGTTGCTCTACTATTGAAACTGCTACGGCCTTTGAGTCTAAATTGATGGGTTGCTGCGTTGGCTGTTTCTGCGTGATCAAGTATCCTACCAATAGAACCGCCGCTAAATTTATCCCACCCATGATTAAAGCTACTTTTATTATAAGTCTTGATTGATTCTTTATTGTATTGTTTTTTAACTCTGTTGAGTATTTGTGTAGCTTTTTGTGTTGTTCTTCTAACTTTAGAGCTTGCTGATCTATTATATTTTTCGCTGAGTTTAAAGCTGTTATTGTTGTTTCTAATGAGTTGTTCACTCTTGTTAGTGTCTGTTGCGTCTGGTTTAATGCTGTACTGACCGACTCTGATAATATCATCATCGATTCCGTCAGAGGTTCTAATGTCATTGATATTTGGTTCAATAGGTGATCGTCCAATACTATTTGGTTCATCATCTTTTCTTGCTGAGAATCTCCTAACGAGTTCATCATCTCTATTTTTGTCATATTTCACCTTCTCTTTGATAGTGTTCCAACTGTATTTTTTACCCAACTGTGAGCCTTTAAATGCCACATCGTCCACACTGAAAGAACAGCCCGCCACGTTGCCAGTGCTGGCAACATTGAACCTTGGTTCAATGCCTACGGCCTGCAGACGTTCTACGAACGTCTCTAAGTCTGGTTTTCCTGTCATAGCCGCCTGTAAGGCGTTCTGTAGCACGATACGAGCTGGTTTTTCATCTGTACGAAGAGCTTGCTCGATCTCGTTCTTGGTTGGTGCTGATACGTCTGATTTTTGACCTTTAAGTCCCTGTGTAATGGTTAAGCCGTGCTTTACTTCTAAACGTTCACAAGCTGCTATTGTATTAAATGCTGAGTGCTGACCGTGCCATACAGAACCATCAAGGCCGACACGATTCGCTACTAAATGGATATGGTCTTTATCAGTATCTTTATGACGCACACAAATATATTGATGTTTGTCTATATCGATATTCATTTCTTTCAAATAGTCTTTTGCTATCTCTTGCCATTGTTCATCTGTGAGCTTCTCATCTTTTGGAAGAGATAAAAACGCATGAAAAGTTGGTTTATTTATATCAGGTCTAAAATTGCTTACAGCTTTGAACTCATCAGTTAAATCACTAACATTATTTTTATCTGCTGACATATTGCTACAAATGAAATCATGATCATCTTTTAATATATACTTAACTCTGTTTTTAAATGATTTACCTGACTTCGCTACGTATCCCTTCATAATTTAGATCCTTGTTTATTTCTA
The DNA here is from genome assembly GCF_030334595.1 of Citrobacter sp. Ce104. Taxonomy (NCBI): domain Bacteria; kingdom Pseudomonadati; phylum Pseudomonadota; class Gammaproteobacteria; order Enterobacterales; family Enterobacteriaceae; genus Citrobacter; species Citrobacter sp. Ce104. The sequence continues at coordinate 38,972 of NZ_JAOWDP010000064.1, read as the reverse complement.
TTATCCTTCTGCTAACTTGCTTTATATTAAAATTAAGCTTATCAACTTCATTTTTATCAAAGTATTCATTGCTATTTAGTTTTTTTGTTGCTTGATTTATATTGTTTCCTAACGATGAAAGTTGTATATAAGTTTTTTGATTAACTTCGGGCATTTTTCTTCTTACAACAGGTTCAGACTTTAATATTTCTCTTCGGATGTAATGGCCTCTTTCAAGGCCAGATGCTGAAACTAATGATTTTAGATATTCAAACTCTGCTTTGTTTACTCTGAACTGTATAGATATATCCCTTCGTTCCTCCGAGGTTAAATTTATACGACCTCTTTTTCTATCTGTATTTAACATATGTAATCCTTAATTGCTTTTATATAGTCTTCATCATTTTCCTTAATCAATGTTTTTAGAAGATCACCAGCTTTATTTTCTTGTATATACCTGTGAGCCACGAAATAGCATAGTCTTTGTTCATCAATATTAATTTCATTGAAAGATATATCTTTATCTTGTTCTATGTAATAAAAAAATCTTGCTAATAACTCAAATTTCATTTTTAAACTTATTTGTTTCTCTAAGTCATCATTATTCATATTCTATTAATCCTCTTATATTTAATCAGTGCTTTTTTATCTATCATTTTTCTAACATCTGATATTGATTGCTTTGCTTCGCTTGAAGAGTCTTTTTTACCCATACAACTACGGATCATGAAGCCGCCAAGCATTATACAAAGAAGCATCATTGCTATTGCTATAATCATCTATTAATTTCCTCAACTAAAGTGAATATAAAACTCATCTTCTTCTTTTGATTTCAAAACAACATTATTATAAAAATCTGTAATGTCATTGATACGTTCAGGATCTGGATAGTTCTTTATTTCCTCGCTATTTATTATTTTATTCAATGCGTTTTCCACTCCCTTTTTACTTATTGTTTTACCTTCATTGCTACCTGAAAAATGATTATTATACTCTTCACAATGAAAACTCTTATAAAAAACAGCGTCAGCATAACCAAAAAAGAAAGCTACTTTTTTATCTTTTTTTCTTTCAATACTAAAATCGTGCGACATATGTATAACTCCTAATATTATTTATAATATCCAAAGTAAATCTTTGGGGTTTGATTTACCGCCTCCCATTTGATAAGGGGAACAGGCGGAAGGGTAGATCTTTTTCAACCCTACGAGCAAAGCGAGATAGGGCAATCCGAAGGATTGGGTAAATAGCGGATACGCTATTACACCTTGCCTCAGTTTCCGAAAAACAAAAATAAAGCTGAACTCAATCTATATTTAGATAAATAACCGATCTAACATACTTGTCAATAGCGGCTACATAAATAAATACTCTACACAGAAAATAAAATGCAAATAAAATATTATGGTAGCTGTGCGTAAAAATTGGAGCGGAGGTCAAATCGTCAAGAAATAAATCGCGGGGTCCCGCTGAAGGTTTCTACATCAGTGGGTTCCGATTTATTTCTTGATGACGCAATGGAGAGAAAAACTTTAGATAGGTGATGGTTCACACTGTGAGCCATCACCTTAGAAGACAGCTTTACATTCTGCGTCTAAAAGAAATTCTGTCAGAAAAAGATATTTTACTGACAATAAAAGCTAAAATGCCAACTATCGGTAAACTTATAGTCCCTGCCGCTATTCCAGCAATCATAGTGATCAAAATGGACATTATAAAAGTGCCAAATATAACTAAAAATACACACCAACCCGGAGGGGCACCGTATAATACAGTTGCTTGACAGCCAGTGCATACGTGAACCCCTTTCTGGCTTTCTTTTAAACAGTAGGGGCATTGAATGGTATTGCTTTCCATTTCCTAATCCTCTAATCTTTCTTAAAAACTGCACCTTGGTAAACTACACCGCCTTTGACTTTTTCTATTTTAAAAGTCCAAGAACCGAGATCTTTATTTTGAGTTCTTGCGATATAAACAGGCTTTTGGCTTTCATCCCAGCTTTTAACAGTAAAAACGCCATTTCTGAACTTAATCACGTCTTTCTGAATATCAAGTCTGACGCCATACTGTTGATTGATATAGTTGCCATAGATGCCATCATCACCGCATCCTGTTAGCCCTGTTAGCAGGGCGGCAAGACCTGCCACTAACATAAATTTGCGCATACCTTTTCCTTCACAAATAGCACAGATCTACGATTGACCTGTAAACGCCTTAGAATTCAATTATTTTTATGTCTAGTCATATCGTTTGTACCGATCGAAAATCACATCATGATAGTTAATGGCTATCATAATAAAACAATCGATCGTTTAAACCAATTAAACAACGATCGATCCAATGGTGTTTGATTGATAAAACCTATCGATATTTATCTATCGATCTTTTATATCGATCTGTTCCTGTTAAGGATTTGGATCTCGAACGGACAACAGCGGGAAAATTTCTATGATGGGATATCTGGCACGCGGGATATTTTGATATTTTAGATCTAGTTATACTTTTTACTTTATCCGGCTTCGCCCTATATATTTTATAGTTCTAGATTTACTGTGTTTGTTATTAGTGCCATAGAATAAAAGGCACCCTGTTATTTATTTTAACCAATAATCTCATAATATCTGATATGGTTAAGAGTGCCACTTGACTAGAATATAATATCTGTTATTTATTATAAATGAATGTAAAATCAAAACAAAAAATAAAGCCCCTATTATTCACAGTCGACTAAAACGAAAATAAAAAGGAGCATTACTTATAAGGATTGTTTAATATGATATTGAATCAAAATATTTATAATATAGAAAAATACAAAAGTCAAATACAAGAATATGCTTTATGCTGTGATGATTTTAATGATGGTGTGTATCGAAACCCTAAAGAGAAGGCACTACTGAAGAAATATATTGGATTTAATAATCGTTCTTTCGTTAACGGTCTTGTATTCGATGTAGACCACGAATACGGAGCAATAGCGTGGGATTTAGTAGGTTTACCGAAGCCGAATATTATTATTCAAAATACAAATAATGGTCATGCACATCTTCTGTATGCGTTAAAAAGTCCTGTATTGAAAACTGATGCAGCGAAAATAAAACCGTTGAAATTTGCGGCGTATGTTCAGGCGGGACTAACTGAAAGATTAAAAGCAGATAAAGCATATGCTGATATATTGATGAGAAACCCACTAAATAAAAACGAATCAAGAACAATATGTAATGATATACCAGAATATGAGCTTAATTATTTATCTGATTTCGTCCGCGAAGATTTTTCAAACCAAAATAAAAAGCAGAATCGAAGTGATATATATGGATTGGGTCGCAACGTTAATTTATTTGAAGATTTAAGACAAATAGCATATAAAGATGTTTTGAGATATAAATCAAATAAATCATATAATGATTTTTTTAATGATATATTTTCAAAAGCTATTGTATTAAATAACGTTAACAATGCTACTGATCCACTTTCTCACAATGAAATAAAACAGATCTGTCAAAGTATATGTAAGTGGACTTGGATGAATTTTTCGAAAGAAAAATTTTCTGAGATACAATCTAATCGTGGAATGAAAAATAAAGGAAAGAAAAAAATCACAAATTTAAAAACAAAACTAGATAAGATATGGGAGATATTATGATTATTAACGGAAAAAAGATAAAAGCAAAAGATTTTGCAAAAATGGCTGGCGTGTCTCGTAAAACGATAGTGAAATATTATGCTATGTCTCGTGAACAGTATGAAAAAGAAGCGGCAGAAAAAAGACAGCTTGCTTTTGAATTGAGATCATCTGGTCTTAAGTGGCGTGAGGTAGCTGAAAAAATGGATACCACCATAGATAGTGCTATGGCTTATTATCGTAGATATTTAGCATTACAAGAAAAAATATAGGCCACTCTGTGGCTTATGCGGCTTTATTACGTGAATAATAAATCTTATCATTAATCCACTCGTCGATCTCACTTTCAATAAACGCAATAGCACGAGGGCCGAGTTGAATCTGAGTCGGAAACTCATGAACTTTAATAAGTTCATAGATCCAAGAGCGGCTATAGCCTGTACGGTTCATTACTTCTTTAAGTCTGATCAGTCGTGTTGTCTTATCCATATATGCTCCTTTTATTGTGTTGATGAGGCTATTATTCGAATATCGCTTATGACGATCAACATATTTTTGATAAAAAATCATTTATTTTTATGAAATATCAATCCATAAAAATAAATTAATTAAAATCAGTTAGTTATAAAGACAACAATAAGTTGACCAATCATTCATTAAATCAACCCGTTTAGGCCATAGCGTGCCACGTTGGTATGCTGCCTCTGCTTTATCAGCTAACTGATGGGCTAACGCATGTTCAATAACTTCACGTTGATGTGATGTTGCTTCACCTGCCCATTCCCTGAATGTAGATCTGAATCCGTGCTGAGTTAATCCAGCATGTCCCATTCGTTTCAGGACTGCTAATAATGACATGTCAGAGAGTATTTCGGCTCTTGGTGCTGGAAAGACATGATTATTGTCTTTGATATGTGGTAAAGCCTTTAGAAGGTCAATAGCAGCGTCAGATAGTGGGACACGATGTTCTTTATTGGCTTTCATGCGTTCAGCCGGAATAGTCCATGTTTTTGCTTTGAGATCTATTTCATTCCATTCAGCGCCACGGACTTCACCTGAACGGGAAACTGTTAGAATGGAAAACTCTAACGCACGAGCTGATATTCCTTTTTTCTTTCTCAATTCAGACATGAAAGAGCTTATTTCTTCATATGCTAAAGCTGCATGATGATTTTTATCTTGGACTTTACTTGGAAGAGGGAGAAGGGGTTTAAGTGAGCCTTTCCATGCTGCCGGATTATCACCTTCAAAAAATTCTTTTGCTTTAGCATAATCAATGATGGCTTCGATACGACCACGTAAACGGCTTGCTGTTTCATTCTTTGTTAACCAGATTGGTTCGAGTATCGTTAACAGATCAATTTTTGTGATAGCACTGACAGCTTTATCAGCAATGATAGGATAAGCATACGTTTCAAGAGTAGATCGCCACTGTGCTACATGCTTTTTGTTCTTTAGCTCATTGCTCTTGATTTCTATCACCGCTTCGGCGCATTCACTAAAGGTCTTTTGCTTACGTGCTTGAGCTTCCTGAGCAGCTTTACGAGCATGTTTTGCTTCCAATGGATCAATACCGCTTTTGATCTGCTTACGTATCTCACGAGCTTTATCACGAGCTTCTGCTAATGAAAGTTCCTGATAAGCACCCAGCCCCATATTCAAACGACGAGGAACTGTTTTACCTGCTTTGTTGATACGGGTTCCCATAGCAAGACGTAAACACCATACACGGGACTGTTTAACGATTCGTAAGTATAAGCCGTCTGCGCCCCCCACATAGTAGTCACCATCTGCTTTAAGTTTAGAAACAGCAAGCGCGGACAGTTCTTTAGCTTTCTTTGTCATAAATAAAATATCCAATGGTGCATTAAGTGGTGCATAAAATGACAGATTTCAATCAAATATACAAGACGTTACTGGACACTAAATAATGACAACATATTGTTTTATATTGGATAATTAAATCGATAATGGATTTTTGTGGACACTAACATGGCGGACTACGCTTCCGCCAAACATGAAACCCAAGTCGTTATGCGACTTGGGTTTTTTCTTTTTTATTGGTTTCCAGTATGCCATTGCCGTCTGGTTCGCACTGCCGATCACGACCCGCCATATACCGCGATCGAGGTTGCGGGTGATGACTTTCATAGCAGTTTCAGTTTTTTCCAGTAACCAGCCGCCGCAGCGAAAGTCCTGCTTCATAGCCCAGTCCAGAGCCGTTTTGCCACCGATACTTCGGTGATATCGTTAAGCTGGCGTATCTGTGTCTCAATCTGTGTCAGTGCAGCATTACGCCCTGTCACAATGGGCTCAACGCTGGTGGAGTAAATGACATCAGTATGATCGGTTAAGATTTCGGCGTCAGTAGGGGCTTGTTCAATATGGGGCAGCAGTACTGTAGAGTCGGTCGTATCTTCGTCGTTGTTGAATATACCAATTCAGTTGTAATAGGGATGCGGTTGCTGCATCCCTTTATAAACTATTAGAAGAAATCAATACGCGTATTGATTCCGATGGTGCGCCCCATATTGACCTGCGCGACGGCGCTGCTGCCGTTCATGTAACCATAGGTACGGTAACGACGGTCGAACAGATTATCGACATAGACGGAAATGTTCAGCCGTTCAGTCGCCTGCCAGCCCAGGCTGCTGTCCAGGGTGGCATAGGTGCCCTGCCGCAACTGGTTATCGCCATCGAAATAATGCGGCCCGACCAGATTAACCGCCAGTCGGGGCATCAGTGCGCCATAGCGCGTATCAATTACGCCGTTCACACTGCTACCTGCGCCATAACGTGGTACGAACGGTACCCGGTTGCCGTGATACAACTCACTGTCATTGGTGAATTCGGAACGGATCACGTTGCCATTGATATCCCACGACCAGCCTGGCGCAAACCGCCATTTCGCTTCAAGCTCAACGCCGGTAGCGTCGGCTTTCCCCGCATTGCTTAATGTCTGCATCCCAACCGGGCCAGAGTAGAGCTGCATGTCTTTGGTGTGGGTATAAAACGTCGCGGCTTGCAGCGTGACGTCTGCGGTTTCGTAGCGAGTGCCAAGTTCATAGTTGATGGATTTTTCTGCGACGAACGGTTTGGCATCAAGACCGGCAGTAGGCACGATGTTGTACCCGGAAGGTTTATATCCCTGGGCTACACGGGTATACACTCTCCAGTCGTCGGTCAGCATATAGCCTGCGGATAGCTGTCCGAGCACCTGATCGTCATTGCTCTTGCCCTGGTCGCCAAACGGGTTGCCGAGCATGCTGCCGTGATATTGTGTACTGGCCTTATCATGCGAGAAGCGCACGCCACCGCCGATATCAAATCGCTCGGTCAAATGCCAGGTCAGGTCACTGTATACGGCCAGGGTTTCAGCGGTGGTATAGCCGGTACTGCTTAAATAAGGCATTGTCGGCATATCGTAGGCTGAATTTAACTTCTCGCGGGTGTTCTGCCGGTACAGCCCAAACACCATATCAACGGTACGCGCATCGCCCAGGGTAGCGGCGCGTAGCTCCTGTACATCCTGATTCCAGCGCTGAGGCATATTGACGATTAACGAACCGGAAGGGAAGGTGCGCGAATAATGCTGCTGCTGCCAGGCGCTGATCAGATTGAAAACCCACTCATCGGTGGTGTATTTTCCACTCAGGGTCTGGCTGTCAGTGCAGCGCCGCATGTACGGGTCTGGTGAACCATCGCTAAGTGAGAGCTTACGGCCCTTAATATCATTCCATCCCACATAGGCGTCCTGGGTAGCGCGGGTACATTCGCGTGAGGTGGCAAAGCCCATTTCCCAGGGCTGGTCGTCTGGGGCGAGACGCAGTTTCACATTCCCTATGCTGGCGCGGGTGCCGCCTAAGTCATCGCTTCCCGTCGCGGGGTTAATCATGTCGCCGTCATCAACCTGGCGTAACAGGGTGACGCTGCCGTACAGCAGGCCATCCTGAATAGGGCCACTCAGATTGAACTTACTTCGATAACTGTCGCGGCTGCTGACGCCGCCTTCAATATAGCCGCGCGGCGTGCTGTCCGGCTGCTGGGTGACGATGTTGATGATTCCGCCCTGAGCGCTTTTGCCATATAACGTTCCCTGTGGGCCACGCAGCAACTCCACGCTTTGTACATCGGTAAGCGCCTGGATGGTGTTGGTGGAAAGCTGAGGAACGCCATCGACATACAGGGTGACGGCGGGGTTATAGAAGTCCTGCGCCGAAGAGATGCCGCGTAGCGAGATCGTCGAAAAAAGCATGTTGCCGCTGTTTTCTATATTAAGCCCAGGCAAAACTCTGGGGAGTTTGTCGCTGGCGGTAACGCCGGCGTCGCTTAACTGCGGCGCGCTGACAACGGTAGACGAGACATTGTTGGCTGATGCCGAGCGGGAAGATTGTTTACTGGCGGTAACCACCAGCGTGCTTTCGTCTTGCTGTGAAGTCTGGGCATTAGCAATGGCGGGGAGCAATAATCCCCCCAAGGCCAGAGGATAAAGCCGTGTCATTTTCATTGTTGTGAGTCCCTGTAAGACGGCGAAACGCCAAAAATACCGACAATAGTGAATTGAAAATGATAACTATTTCTAATAGAGGTGCTACCCGAAACGGGTTTATTTATGCCCGTTTCGGGTTGGTGACTGGTGGAAAGAGCAGAGGCCCGGATGGGGTATCCAGGCCTCCGTCAGGGAGCAATTTATGGGGCGTGACCCCGGTTAAATCAAGCGTTTAAAGGTCGAGGGGGTTACGCCAAACTGTTTCTGGAAGGCGGCAGAGAAATGGCTGGCGTTGGCATAGCCCAGATCGGCCGCCACCGTCATGACTGAGGTATTGCCGTTAGCCAGGCGTTTTCTGGCCTCCTGCATTCGTTCAGCCTGAAACAGGCCATAGACGCTATTGTTGAACAGAACGCGGAAGCCTCGCTTAATTTTGAGAACGCTCAGACCGGATTCTCTGGCCAGTTCCGCGACGCCCGGCGCTTGCGTTAGATCAGCCAGCAGCAGATCCTTCGCCCGCAGTAGTTTCTGGCGTTCCATCGGGTTGAAGTGGCAGGAGAGGCAACTGGCGTCTTCACGATGTTCATCCAGCACCAGACTGAGCATGACCAGACTTTGCCCCTGCAACCATAGCGTCGACGGCTTTTGTTCATGGCTGAAGCCGTCGTGCATGCGCATCAGCGCGTGACGCAAGGCCTGAGCCGTTAAGTGGGTTTCAGCATTACAACGCTGCTGCTGGCAACAGCAGTGGGAATCGATCTTATTCTTAATGGGCGCGCTAATATCCGGTACCCACTGCGCGAGAGTTTCTGGACTGAAGGAGAGGGTAATGCTCTCGAATCGGCCACAATAGGAGGCGCTGCCGCGGCAGTCTGGCGTATGGGTAATGTAATGGCGATTGCGCGTAAGCTCCCATTCGGTGCGGCGCCTGAGTCCCTGAATCGCAAATCGCGATGTGCCTTCCAGGATGCACGAGAAGTTAATCCTGCCCAGATCATCGTGTAGCTGCAACGTCTCAGGCCGCGCAAAATGGCCCCTCCAGAGCAAAATATCCATACCTTCCTGCAACGAATAGCGCAGCAGTTCACACTGAGCAGGAATATTGCCATCGTTTGCAGGTTTTCCGACCACCAACTGGTGAATAGAGATTTCAGATTGCGTTTGCGGTGACTCCGTCATGACCGGGTTATCTCCCTGTGGCTTAGACCAATGCGGGTAAAAAAAGAACTGAATGGGGTAGATGAGTTATTGATAATGGTTATTATTCACATTAATTATCAGAACGCCACCATGAATTGCCGTTTTTGGTGTCTGTAAAAATTCATCAGGAAATTCAGTTACTCCCATGTCATCTCAATCATCCAATACTGAATCACCGTCCCGATTTCCTCTCTGGCAGGTGATTACCCCGGTTCGCAGGAAGGTTATTTTAGCTATGGCGCTGGCAGGACTGGCGGCATTAACCAGCCTGGGGGCTCTTCTTTTTCTGGCGTGGAGTTTGCGCGATATTCGTGCGACGCCAGACGATCTTCCGGTCTGGACGCTGGGCGGCTTGATCGGCTGCGTGGTCTTAACTTTTGTTCTGCGCCTACTGGCGTTTAACACTTCTCATTATGCGGCTTTTCATCTGGAGAATATTCTGCGCAGCAGGCTAGCCCGTAAAGCATTGCAGCTTCCGCCTGGTGTGTTACAGCAAATGGGTAGCGGGGCAGTGGCGAAAGTGATGCTGGATGACGTGAAGTCGTTACATATCTTTGTCGCCGACAGTACGCCGCTCTATGCCCGCGCGATCATCATGCCGCTGGCGACAATCGTTATCTTGTTCTGGCTGGACTGGCGGCTTGCAATCGCGACGTTGGGGGTACTGGCATTTGGCTTAATTGTTCTCGTGCTGACCCGCCAGCGTTCGGAAGATATGGCTCAGCGTTATCATAAGGCGCGTGAGCAAGTCAGCGCGGCGGTTATTGAGTTCGTACAGGCCATGCCCGTAGTGAGAATGTTTGATAGCGGCAGCACCAGTTTTTTGCGTTATCAACGCGCTCTTGAAGAGTGGGCCGATGTGCTCAAAACCTGGTATCGCAAAGCCGGTTTTTCAGCGCGTTTCTCATTCTCAATTCTGAATCCTCTCCCGACCCTGTTTGTCCTGATTTGGTCGGGGTACGGCCTGTTGCATTATGGCAGTCTCGATTTTATCGCGTGGGTAGCCGTTTTACTGCTGGGCAGCGGAATGGCCGAAGCTGTGATGCCAATGATGATGCTCAATAATCTGGTCGCACAAACACGTTTAAGCATTCAACGTATTTATCAGGTTCTCGCGATGCCGGAGTTATCGCTGTCGCTGTTTGACCAGCAACCGAAAGAGGCGAGCATTACCTTCGATCAGGTGAGCTTTCATTATCCGCAAGCGCGTACTGGCGCCGCGTTGCAGAAGGTAAGCTTTCATGTGCCCGCCGGGAAAATTGTGGCGCTGGTTGGGCCAAGCGGTGCCGGAAAAAGCACAGTGGCGCGCTTGCTGCTGCGTTACGCCGATCCAGACAAAGGCCATATCCGTATTGGCGGTGTGGATCTGCGCGATATGCAGACGGACACCTTAATGAAGCAACTCTCGTTTGTGTTTCAGGACAACTTCCTTTTTGCCGACACGATAGCCAATAACATTCGTCTGGGTGCACCGGATACGCCGCTGGAGGCGGTAATCGCCGCGGCCAGAGTGGCGCAGGCCCATGATTTTATTAGCGCGCTGCCAGAAAGTTACAACACGCGAGTTGGGGAACGCGGCGTATTTCTCTCAGGTGGCCAGCGGCAGCGCATCACCATCGCCCGGGCGCTTTTACAAGATCGCCCCATTCTGGTACTCGATGAGGCGACGGCGTTTGCTGACCCGGAAAACGAGGCGGCGCTTATCAAGGCGCTCGCGGCAGCCATGCGCGGCAGGACGGTCATCATGGTCGCGCATCGACTCTCAATGGTGACTCAGGCCGATGTGATATTGCTGTTTTCCGACGGACAGCTCAGGGAAATGGGGAGCCATACGCAACTGTTGGCGCAGGGGGGGCTGTATCAACGGCTCTGGCAACACTATCAGCAGGCGCAGCATTGGCTGCCGGGTGGAACACAGGAAGAGGTGGCGGAAAATGAAAGACAATAATCCTGCGGATAACCTCGCCTGGCGCGTCATCTGGCGCCAGCTTATCTCCAGCGTTGGCAGCCAGGCCAGGATGCTGCGACGCTGTATGCTAGCCTTGTTGCTGGCGGCATTTATGCAGGGGATCTCCTTTGCCTGTCTTTATCCGATCATTGATGCGCTGTTACGGGGATACGCGCCGCAACTTCTCAACTGGGCTGTGGCCTTCAGCGTTGCTGCATTTGTGACGCTGGCGCTACGCTGGTATGGCCTGGGCTTTGAATACCGTGGTCATCTGGCGCAGGCCACCCATGAGTTACGCCTGCGAATAGGGGAGCAGTTACGTCGCGTGCCGCTGGAAAAGCTCCAGCGCGGCAGGGCGGGCGAAATGAACGCCTTACTGCTGGGCAGCGTGGATGAAAACCTCAATTATGTTATTGCGATAGCCAATATTTTGCTGCTCACCATCGTCACGCCGCTGACGGCGTCACTGGCGACTTTGTGGATAGACTGGCGGCTGGGGCTGGTGATGTTGCTAATTTTCCCTCTGCTGGTGCCGTTTTATTACTGGCGCCGCCCGGCGATGCGGCGACAAATGCAGACGCTGGGGGAAGCGCACCAGCAGCTGAGCGGAGATATCGTTGAGTTTGCTCAGGGGATGATGGTATTGCGTACCTGCGGCAGCGATGCTGAAAAAAGCCGGGCGCTGCTGGCGCATTTCAATGCGTTGGAAAACTTACAGACCCGCACCCATCGTCAGGGCGCAGGCGCGACGATGCTGATCGCCAGCGTCGTGGAGTTGGGCCTGCAGGTGGTGGTGTTATCCGGGATCGTCTGGGTGGGGACGGGTACTTTGAACCTCGCCTTTCTGATTGCCGCCGTCGCGATGATTATGCGCTTTTCAGAACCGATGGCGATGTTTATCAGCTACACCTCAGTTGTGGAACTGATCGCCAGCGCCCTGCAACGGATTGAGCAGTTTATGGCGGTAGCGCCGCTTCCCGTTGCAGAGCAAAGCGAGATGCCGGAACGTTACGATATCCGCTTTGACAACGTCAGCTATCGCTACGAAGAAGGCGACGGCCACGCGCTTAATCATGTTTCTTTGACGTTCCCGGCAGCCAGTATGAGCGCGCTGGTGGGTGCCTCCGGCGCAGGCAAAACCACAGTCACTAAACTGTTAATGCGCTATGCCGATCCACAGCAAGGGCAGATTTCAATTGGCGGCGTCGATATTCGTCGCCTGACTCCGGAACAGCTCAATAGTCTGATTTCTGTTGTTTTCCAGGATGTCTGGCTGTTCGATGACACACTGCTGGCGAATATCCGTATCGCGCGCCCGCAGGCGACGCAACAGGAGGTGGAAGAGGCCGCCCGCGCGGCACAGTGCCTTGAGTTTATTTCCCGTCTTCCGCAAGGCTGGCTGACACCAATGGGGGAGATGGGCGGTCAGCTTTCGGGCGGCGAACGCCAGCGAATTTCTATTGCCAGGGCGTTATTGAAAAACGCGCCGGTCGTCATTCTCGATGAACCGACCGCAGCGCTGGATATTGAAAGTGAGCTGGCGGTGCAAAAAGCGATCGATAATTTGGTTCACAACCGAACGGTGATTATCATTGCTCACCGTTTATCCACCATCGCCGGGGCCGGAAACATTCTGGTGATGAAAGAAGGGCAGGTGGTTGAGCAGGGTACCCATGCGCAATTGCTCTCTCAACATGGACGTTATCAGGCAATGTGGCAGGCGCAATTGGCCGCGCGCGCGTGGCGCGACGTAGGGGTTTCCGCGCCTGGAGTATGGGAACATGAGTGATGTTCAGTCGAATGTGAAACCACTGACGTTGACGGCCGGACGGGTGATTTTTGCTATTGCCGGCGTCTATGTGACACAAAGCCTGGTATCGGCGCTGTCTATGCAGTCATTACCCGCGCTGGTGCGAGCTGCAGGCGGTTCGCTGGCGCTGGCCGGTGCGACAACCCTGTTCATGCTGCCCTGGGCGCTGAAGTTTATTTGGGCGCCGTGGATCGAACGCTGGCGGCTTCCGCCCGGCAGCCAGGAACGCCGTTCCCGCATGTTAATTCTGCGTGGTCAGGTTGTGTTAGCGGCGATCCTGACGATTGCCGCAGCGATTGGCTGGTTCGGGCGAGAAGGGGGATTTCCCGATACGCAAATCGTCGCGTTATTTGTTCTGTTTATAGTGGCAGGCACGGTTGCCTCCACCATTGATATCGCCAGCGACGGCTTTTGCGTCGATCAACTTACCCGTGCGGGTTACGGCTGGGGAAACAGCGTGCAGGTTGGCGGTAGCTATCTGGGAATGATGTGCGGAGGCGGGGTGTTCCTGATGCTGTCGGCATCATCCGGCTGGCCTGTCGCCATGCTAATGATGGCGGTGTTGATTATGGCGCTGTCATTCCCGTTGTGGCGTATTAAAGAGCCGAAGCGAACAGCGACTATCCCGCATGTTCCGGCCTTAGGTTATGCGCTAAGCAGGGAACAGACGCGCCTGGGCTTACTGCTGGTATTAATGCTGAATTCAGGCATGCGATTTGTGCTGCCCCTTCTGGCTCCGCTGTTGTTGGATCATGGGTTAAGCATGTCAGCGTTGGGCGCGCTGTTCAGCGGCGGCAATATTGCAGCGGGAATAGCAGGAACGCTGGCCGGCGGATTACTGATGCAATACACCTCACCCGGCAGAGCGCTGTTGACGGCTTATGGCATCCAGGGGATCGCGCTGCTGGCGGTGGTGATGACGCTCCTGATAACGCCGGGTCATCTGCTGCTGTCGATTCTCCAGTGTCTGGTTATTGTCCAGTCCATTTCGCTGGCCTGCGCGCTGGTCTGTCTTTACGCCACGCTGATGTCGCTTTCATCGCCTTTGCAGGCCGGGGTCGACTTCACCCTCTTTCAATGTACTGACGCGGCAATCGCCATTCTGGCAGGCGTTATCGGCGGCGTTGTTGCTCAACATTTTGGCTATGTTGTCTGCTTCCTGTTTGCCGGGGGATTAACGTTGCTGGCGGCGTGGATTGCTTATATCCGGCTGCATTCGGCAAAAGAATTGATGACAAGCGCAATTGATTGATCCGGGAATAACACAGAGAGTTAAGGGTTAAAAATCAGTGAATTTTTACACCTGACGTTACCAGAGGAACAATGGCTGCCGACGAATTTCTGGTGTCTTACGCCAGTTTGCAGAAGAAGAGTGTTATGTCTATGAGAGTCAGCCTTGTGGGTATTTAGGCAAAGGCTGCCAGGCTCGGTTGCACATAAATGCCAACGGAACGCAGCTATTTTTCGGGTTCCACATTGTTCTGAGGGTAGGTGTCGACCGGCGAGGACAACCCCGCCGCGTTTCCACAACCACTGTCGGAATCCGGGAACAGCCAGTTTATTTAGCCCACAACCACGCACCTTAAAGCGTTTTCGGCGATGTTATTGATTTCCATCTAGCCAGTACTGCAGTATGCGTACATGACATTAATGTTGAAGATGATTAATCTGCCCGGATAGCTTTAGTCAGCGCTCTGGACTTTTGGCCTGCCTTGTAGGCGATCCCTAATTTCCTCATGAATATAATCCAGCAAAGCATATCTTTTCCTGTATTCTGAGCGTTTTTTACTGGGAAGCGCATTAAATGACTTACGCTCGACATTCACCGGTAACTGATACCAGTTACTATATGGACGGCCAGCAATCGATTCCCAAAAATCACTGTATGTGGCAACAAAGGACTTACGTTTCTTATACCGGTATCTCAGTTGCCTGAAAACATGACTTTGTTCGCTGACTGCTAAAACATCAGAAATATCACAGCAACTCATTAATGAGCACAGAGCCTCATAAACGATCCGCTTAGGAAATAGTCCATAGCAGGCCTTAGTTGCATCCCTAATAACATCAGGTCCAATATTTTTTGGAGCACCCTGTAAACCACCAATAAACGCACAATGCCCTTTTGGCGTTGGGATAATAGAGAATGACAAACGAGCGACCGGGATCGTGTTATAATAGAGCGACAACATCAGTTCTCCCTCGCGATCAAAACCGCCAGAAGAGCAATAAATATTAAGCTCCTCACCATTTTTTCCATTAAACTGAGTCAATAATACATCACTGTCCGGAAATAAAAATTCCTGATATTTTACTGGCAGACTCTGGATAAAACGGTAATGTCCAATGATATTTTTACGTCGAGTCTTGGTTAGTCCACCTTTATGTAAATAAGGGCGATGAATTTTGGCCGGCAACGTAGGTTGTATTTCCAGGATCTTATTCGCTTCACTAAGTGAACATAACTCATAAAAATAAAGAATACTGGAGGCAGGATTGATTATGCACCGTAAAAGATACATGAATCGAAATTTCTTGTTCTTCCATTTTCCATGCAGAGAACCACGAGCCAGTACGATGTTTGTCAGAAATTTTAAAAATGATACATTTTTCATAAATATCGCGTGTTAATCTGTTATTTAGTGTTAAAGTTTGTTCGCTGGTAAATCATAACCCTTGATTGGCACATTCAGAATGAATAATAGCTTCATTTCTGGGCGCAACACTTTTCCATTTGGACAGGAGAGAGTTATAAAACCCAAATCTCTGAAGGAAATGGACAGGCATTAACTAATTTTTAATTATACAGGGTGAAACCTATATATTTATTAAACAAAGTGCTTTTACAGGCATTGCGATATTCTATGAGATGATGGGTGTATTCTTAAGATAGAGATGGGGACATTAAACTTCAGTTTAAACAAGGTATTACAGCCTCTACCGTAAGCTGCTTAACAGAACCGTATAGATATTTATTTTTCAGTCAGATCAACTGCTTAATTGGGAGTGTTTGGCGATCCATGATGGAAAGTCGCTGAAAGGCGAGGATGTGGTCGGTGTGATGGAGCGGGGGCGGGTGCTGGGCAAGCGCCTGCCGGTATGTATTCATTCTCAAATGACATGGCTCCGGCTGAATTTATCCAAAGTCTCTGGAAAGACAAAGATCTCTGATTTAGCACTGCAATGATTTAGGTCAGGGTCAATTTGGCCAAGATCTCAAAAAATGCTTGGAACTAAAACGGGTCTATTAACAGAATCAACAAGTCAACTAAGATTAGCTTAACTGACTTGTTACTCGTCCCATCCTTTTTTAAAATGGTTCTAGCTATCCATACTCTCCGGATACGGATAGCCAGCACTATTTAAAATTTCGGTAAGAGTGAATGCTTCACCAATGTTAGGCCACTCAATACTGTTTTTTGTTATTCTATAGTTTTTTAAATCTTTTATATTTGCCTGCTTAAGCAATGGGAACCAAATGAAAGGGACCGATATAATGAGTCCATTTTGTAACTCAAGACAAATATGATGGGCGGAATACCGTATTTTTTTAACTTGTAACATAAGAGACCTTAAGGTAAGTTAATGTATGGAACACGCTTCATTGAATTGTTGTCAGATAATTTGATTATTTTCCATAAATATCTTTCGATAGTATCCAGTATTGGTAACGTCGATTCCCTTGGGCGGTGATACGTATCGAATGAAGATTAACATGCCATCCTCCGTCACTGTCAGGTGATTCATCAAAGATAACAGTACCAGTAAGAAAACCTTCATCGATTAAAAGAGCCATATACGCATAGGTTTCTTTTGTACTACCAATTGATTTAACTAATTGATTCCACTCGTGATGATTTATTCTTGAGGGAAGTGCTGTTTTGAAAGCATTTAAAATATGCATTTGTTTATTTTCATCTATAATCATTATGGCTACTCCTGTTGATTATTAATGTAATTACTTATTGAGTCTTAGATGGATTTTACCAAAACCAATAAAAATCAAAACAATAAAAAATAAATGCTGCAATTAATATCACCCAGCATAATGCTAACATGATATTTTGTGTTTTTTTATTTCTCTCTAGCGGTTGCATATTTCTTGCCTTTTCATTGATACGTGTACTTACACCTTGTAGTATCTAACCTTCCTAAATACCCTTAGTAAAAATGAACTGCAAAAGTTGTATTTTCCTTGCACGAACAGCACCTGCACAAGAGTTAAGGTAGTAATCGAACGTTCTTCTAAATATAGGGGGGTAATCATCTTCCAAAAGATGCCATGAAGAGTTAAAGCGTTGCTCCCATGCTATTAAAGTCTTGTCATAATCTGTACCGAAATTGTGTAAGTCTTCTGTAACAAACCAAGTTTCACTCGCACTCGATATTTGAGAAATTGACGATAAACTGTCATGTTGGAAAATATACTTGTTTATCCATGGATCTACATTGTGGTCAGTTTTGTTGGAACAGATAGTATGGAGTAAAAATAATCCACTTTTTTTTAAAAGCTGATTAATAATATTAAAATAAGTCAGATGGTTTTTAGCTCCAACATGTTCAAACATACCTATCGAGACAATGCGATCAAAGGTTTGTGTAAGTGTTGGGAGATCTTGATAATCAATTAACTTAAAATCTATATCTAATGAGCTACAACGGATACTGGCCATTCTTATTTGCTCGGCTGAGACGGTTACTCCCGTTACTCTAACTCCATAATTTTCAGCCGCATACGCAGCAAGCCCCCCCCAGCCACAACCGATATCTAATAACGTCATTCCTTTTTTAAGCTGCAATTTTTCACAAATAAGTTTTAACTTATTCTGTTGCGCTGTATGTAAATTTTCCGCATTACGCCAATAACCACAAGAGTATTGCATATAAGGATCGAGTATTAAACAGAACAGGCGATTACCAAGATCATAATGATCTGTACCTGCTATCCAGGCCCACTTATTTGATTGCATGTTGAGCAATTTTTCTCCAGCAAGCCTGACCATGTTCTTCATGTTCCTTTTTATTATCCCGTCCAGGTCAGCGCGGAGAGTTTTGGTAACCATTTCATCCAGCTTTTCACAATCCCACCAGCCATCCATATAGCTTTCACCGAGGCCAAGAGCGCCTTGCTGTAAAACTCGCTTGAAAAAACGGTTATCATGTACCTGAATGTCGAATGGTCGAGAACCATTAATTTTGATATCAGCTTCATAAAACAGTCGCTGAGCCAGATCATACCATTGATCATGTTGGCCTTTTCGTACTGTGTTCAATGGATATTTATTCCTGGAATAATAATTATTATTATTCATGAATTAACTCTCTTGTAACTTTTTTTTACAGCTGTAAATAAAAGAAGTCGACCTCCACGTTAACATCTCAATTTCTCGCGGAGTCTTACCATTTTTAAGATGTTGAAGGATTGATTCACGGTCTTCGTTGATGTTTTTACGACAGTTATACTGGTTTCTTTCTGCATCTTTCAGTCGACTACTAAGGAGTGTGGTCAGTTTTCTCTGTTTCATTATAGCAGTTGACTTCATATCCCCATCACTAATTGACTGAATTTCTCGCCAGACCGATATCGCACGGCGTAACAATCCCATGGATTCAAGTTCATTGGCTTTATTCATCAGTTCCAACGTTTTCTTCATAGTAGGAAGATACCTTTTTATATTCTGTCATTTGTAATACAAATCTGCTTGATGTTTATTTGAAAATATAATGAATTATAAGAATAATGATCATTGATGAATGGAATGAGTTTTTTAAGTGGTTGTTTTATAATCGATTATCGTTGTTTTTTATATGGTGTGATTGCTATGATTTGTCAATTTTTAAGACGGCAAATATGTTTCAATATATTAATCCGAACTACGCCTGAGAAAATTTTTATTACTTGTTGTTCGTATATGTTTTGTTTAGTTTTTCAATGCTAATTTTGGATTGTGAATCACTGCGTTAATGTAATAACTAACGTTATATTTTCCAGGTTGTATTGTTCATGCCAGCAGTGGATTGCTTTTTTTTACGATAACCAATCGCAACCTATAAGGTTTGCCTTTGCTATGTCACAAGTATATGCTTCTTCATAGATATATAGACATCAAGATAATTATTTTTTAAATATAGGTTTGTTAAAATGAAATCAAAAGAAATTCTGGCTGGAATAATGATGGCCTCAACGATGCTGATGTCAGGTTGTTCAACTTATGATTCGGTGCAGGTGAAACCGAAAAAGCTTGAGAATAATTACTCTTATTACCTTCTCAATCCCCCTCTGTACGAAGGTGATGTTGTACAGTACAAATTAAAAGATGGTAGCCATGATACTGTTACTGTTCAGACAACCACACCGCGGGCGCTGCTTACAAGTACCGGGCAGGCGGTTTCCTTTGATGATATGGTTTCGCTTGATAAAAAAGACATATCGAAAGGAAAAACAGCAGCAGCAATAGGGGCTGGCGCTGGAGTAACCGCAGTTGTCATCGTTGCTGTATTTGCTGTAGCACTCGGTGCGGGCTTTGCAGCTATAGCTGCCGGAGGTTAAAACTATTCAAGTCACGTCGTGACTCAGCCGCTCCCATTTAACAATATGTTATGTAACCTATGGCCTGAGCTCACATTGCTATCGAATTCATGAAGCCTAAGCACACAGTTGGTTGTCAGCAGGCAATTTTGTGTAGCGAGATCCGTCTGAGCATCGACAGAGTGACCCATCAAGTCATGCAGGGCATCTGAGGCGAACTGATATCCCATCCGGGTAATGAATTTAGCGACAATAAATACGACCAGTAAATCCATAAAGTGCAGCCCCAGCAAATTCCCGGTGATACCGAACGCCACCACTACGGATGATGCAGCATCGGATCGCGCGTGCCAGGCATTCGCAATAAGTAGTGAAGAGTTATGCCTCGGCCGGTCGCAAGCATATATCTAAAGAGAGTCTCCTTAATCGCTAGAGCCAGTAAAGCAATCCATAATGCGATCGTTTTACTTCCTGATGAGACTGTCCGTGAAAGAGCTTATTACCGGCAGACCACAGCATCCCTGGACCAACAAAAAACAGAATGTCCCCGATAATAAATTTCGCACCATTCTCGAAACGCAGATTTCCGTAATGGTGGTCATCATCAGAGTCTCGCTGGATTTATTATTTTCTACCATGATAACAAAGTCAGAAATAAGTCTAAAAATGAGTGAAGGCCATCAGAAATCAACCCTTGAGAACCAAGGGGCATGCCAGCAACGAATTGAACAATTTAAAGAAAAAGCTCTAATCATTACACTTGTACGATAGTGAGGTAGCAGAGGCTCTGGTCAGTGTTTTGGGTTGAACAGAATGACTGAGGCAGGCATGTCAGAAAACATGCTTATTGCCTGAAAATGGACTTTCTTTTGCCAGCAGGCTTGAACTGAACCCGATGTATTCAACAAAGCCCATTGTTATTAAAAGGAATAAATATGCATAACAACTGTAATGATTAGCTCGTCCATGAGGTAATCATTATCCCCCTTAAATTACGCGCTGGCGGCAATCAGCCCATTGAGAGTGTCGCTTATCTTCTCAACCATCGTAGAAATACTTTCCTTGGTTCTCTGATTGCGCTCGATGTTAATGCTGAAAATATCTGTTATTGTGCTGGGATGCCCGCCAAGAAGACATACCCGGTCTGATAGCATTACCGCTTCTTCAACGCTGTGGGTTACCAGGAGCATCGAGCGTGTTTTAATAACCCTATTTTCCCACATTTCGATGAGATCCTGGCGTAGCTTGTTGCCGGTGAATATATCCAACGCGGAGAAAGGTTCATCCATCAGTAAAAGATCCGGCTCAACCGCCAGTGCGCGGGCAAACCCGACACGCTGGCGCATCCCCCCCGAGAGCTCCCGTGGATAAGATTTTTCATAGCCGATGAGGCCAATCAAATCCAACATGTCCATCGTCCTTTTACCGACTTCATCAGACGAAAGTCCCAGTGCTTGCAGCCCAAGAGCCACACTATCGAACACATTTAACCATGGGAATAGCGCAAATGATTGAAAGACCATACTGGTATTTTTTCCCGGCCCATTAACTGGCTGATCGCAGCACACGATGGAACCAAAATCAGGTTCGACAAGACCGGCCACCATTCGCAGCAGCGTGGATTTACCCGAACCAGAACGCCCAAGTAATGCAACAATCTCATTCTCCTTAACCTCAAGATTAATATGTTCTAGCACAACAACTTTTTGTTCCCGGTCTTTTTTGAAAGATTTAGAGATGTTTTTAACTTCTAATACAGCTTTTGAATGCTTCATAACATGTCCTGATGGCTGATTATTAATCATTAGTCGAATTTGAAACGGTTTTCTGCATAGCGATACATGGGTTGCCAGATGAAAATAATGCACAGTAGAACCATGAAACACATTGCCAGGCATCCCAGTGCTTCTTGCTGATTTAGGCCGGCATCGCTGGCGAGAGAGATAAAGGCACCGAGCCCATGAGTTTGTAATGTAATTTTTCCCCAGTTCAGTACTTCAGCGGCAATTGCGGTATTCCATGCCCCCCCTGCTGCTGAAATAACTCCAGTGACGATATAAGGGAAAATTGCCGGAAGTGTGAATTTACTCCACCACAGCCATCCACGAAGATGACAAACTTTACTCGCTTCAACCATTTGGCTGGGGATCATCGATGTGCCCGCGATGACGTTAAAAAGCACATACCATTGTGTACCCAGCATAATCATCGGGATGGTCCAGCTCCCCAGGTCCTGGTGCCATACCACAATCATAAAAGCAATCAACGGGTAAAAGACGTTGGCAGGAACCGCGGCTAAAACCTGGATAATCGGCTGGAAAAAACGTACCAGTTTAGGCCGTAGACCGATCCAGACGCCAAGCGGCGTAAAAATAATGACGCTGAGCACCATGGCCGCAATGACCCTCGCAGCAGTCAACCCCATCCAGCCGGGAAGTGAAGCCAGATATTCCTTAGGAATGAATAACCACAGCTGGTGGCCGTAATAAATGCATCCAACAACGATAGCCAGATACCATAGATTTGACCAAAGCCAGTTCATTTGTCCCAGGAAAGCAAACAAACGATGAAGTCGTAACCCGTACCATGCTTTTGGTAATACAAATAACCAGAATAGGGAGATCCGTTTGCAGGCGAGCCCCAGTCCTCGCCCTGTCATTGAATTGCTCAGGCATTGATAGAACCATGAACTTGGTATCTTTCTGTCACTCACATCCTCGTACTTAAACTGATGGGCATAGCGGACCAGCGGACGGAACAGTAATTGGTCAAAGATGATGATATTAACGATTAGAGCTAATACTCCTCGGACGACGCCAGAAGGACTACCTTCCTGAAGCGCAATACCAATATAAGAGCCAACACCCGGTAAATTTGTACTGCCTCCTCCTACTGTCAGCATCTCTGAGGCAATCAACGCAAACCAGGCGGCAGACTGCGATACCATCGTATTCCACAGTAACCCCGGGAACGAATAGATGAATCCCAGGCGCCAGAATTTCTGCCAAGGGTTATAGCGGAATACTTCCGTCGCTTCTGCCAGCTCGTTGGGTACCACTCTGAGTGTCTGGTACAGCGTCAGCATCATATTCCATGCTTGTGCGGTAAAGACTGCGAATATCGCTAAACCTTCAAGCCCCATAACGCTGTGCGGATAAAGACCGAGGAAAAAGGCGGTGGTGAAAGTCAGGAATCCAACTAACGGGACAGATTCCATAAAGTTGACTAAGGGCAAAATGACGCGTCTCATAGGCGCAAATTTTGCTGCCAGCACCGCAAAGACGATTGAAAATAGCATTGAATAAAATAGCCCGATTACCAGGCGCATGGTGGTGCGAAGCGTGTAATAAGGAAGAACATGATAATCGAGGCTTAGTGCGGGTAAGTCGTGCCCATTGAATGCGCTATGCATCCCCCGCCAACCGTAGATAAAGAGGACAATACTTGCCACAAGAATAAAACAGACAACCATATCGTTAAGCACAGAAGTCGTCTTGCTTCTATGTTTTGTCAAAGCATGCATAATAAGAATCTCCGCTCATTATTCACGCTCAGGGGATGACCTTCACTGAACATGAGTGAATAATGCAGGATGAAATTTATAAACCCAAAATGGCCATAGAGGCGCGTCAGCTTAACTCAAGCCTCTATGGTACATTACGAATTAAGGCAGTAACGTGTTGATATAATCCTCAACAGCACGCTGTCTTTTATTTGCAAGTTTTTGCAGGAACCCACTGACGAAAGACTTTCCGCTAGCGAGCTTTTTATTGATGGCGAGTGGTGATGAATTCCGGACGGGCAGACAGGCATCCGCCAGAGTTGAAAAATGAATGGTGCTATTAGCATCAACATAAAAAATATAACGTTTGGTTGTGAGCAACATGCTACACCTCACCTAAGTGCATTAAATGAAAGGCCATTAACCGACAGTTTCAAGGCAACTGTCATGACCACCTCCATTGCATACACCTGATTTCAATGCAGATAGTCAGCCTGTGCTTAGCCCTCTCGATGGAGGTTCATCAGAAATGTTATGCGTCATAACGCTTCTCCTCTTGAAGATACGGGGTTAATTTAGTTATGGCGGGATGATTTTCGATAAGAACATCACGCTAATTAGTAGTTATTTTGAGGCGCAATCACATGTTAGGTGAAATTACTGCCCACCGGGACCGGCAAGCAGCGACAGGAACATTTTCGCTAGCTTGCCTTGTTATTTAATTTAGGGTAACTGTCCAACGAATAACTCCTGTTTGAAAGATGCCTTATTATAGCTATGTGGCTTGAACGGTAAATTAAAAAATCACTTCTGGTTATGAATTGTTTAGCTATGACAAGGTAAGAGTTAATGTTTCAAAATAATACGGATTGAATCGCTATGGATAATCCAGACACTCCCTGCCGTTAATGGACTGACCCCACCATCACAGCCGGGTAAACGAGGATACAACAAACCCATACATTGTCGAAAATATCGTTACATCGATGATCTGCAACAGTCATGATTCGTTTCATTGTGATTAGAGGGGCCATCATTAATGATTTTTAGACTATTGATGAGTCTATCTGGTTCTGTTGACTTAAAAACTGAAGTTCAGGAAAAACTGTGATGCCGGTTTTTCAGATAGCCAGCAGGAATATGCACCGGTCTAATAAACTCAGACCGTGTTGATTGCGCGTTACGAATAATCCTTAGTCAGCAAATGATTAGAATTGTATATTGATTTTGATCAATTTTACGGCGATTTAGTTCAATGTAAATATCGATCGATTACGCCTTTTGTGATAGTCAATGACTATCAATAATAATTAATTGATCGTTTTTGTTGATCAATATGTCTACGCATACTATCCTCGGCTTGTTTTCTGCACAAATTTGGTTCTTTTTTTGTTCAATTGGGCCGAGGTCTTTATGAAGTAACTTGAGTTCCGTGAACCGACGCAGAAACAGCGGCCGATGATGCGTGCTCTTATCGAACAGGGTAGGAGCATCTACCGCCTCAGGTTAAGTTGGCTGAATAAGCTGGGTCTGCGAATACGGATACGACTCGATGGAACGCTGATCCCGGCATTTCCTTGAGGATGGTGAACCTGCATGTTGGATAATTCATTCTCTTAATTAAACGAGGTTTTTACATGATATTAAAACTGATTCCGATTGCTTCGCTAGTTTTTCTGGCGGCCTGTTCATCCTCTGGCGCGGCTCATTCCCCGGACAATAAGGCAGTCAGTAAAAATATGACTCCGTCAGTAAAGTACGCCAGCGGAAGAAACTCCCTGACTCCGGTTTATGCTATTACTTCCAGCAACAACAGTTGTGTGGATAACTTTAATTTTCTGCGGCGGGCCGGAAGTGAGCAGTATCAAAAATATTCACAGGACTATATAAAAATTGGCAACGGGTATACGTTTCTGAACACCAATAAAAATATTATGGGGGACGATGCGAAAGCAGTATATACCATGAAGCTTGATATGAAGCTGGATACCTTATGTAACCGCGTTAATTATGCTGGATATCAGGTTGTTAAAGCAAAAATAAAAGAGCTATACGGAATTTAAGCTATTTCCTTGGCTGTCTGTCCGGAAATAAATGGTGCCGGGTGCATACTACATGAGGCACTAATGCCGGGTTGTGGAGATAATCATAAAAATACTGAAAGGGTAAGAGAGGCTTGTGATGGAAATGGCACTGACTCTTTTTCTTACGCTGTTATGCATCCTGTTTTATATTGGATGCCTGACCGGTTTTTTTTTGTAATCTGCAGAATGATATTATATATCTCCTGTCCGTTTTTTTAATCTGTGTTTATTATTCTAATGATGGAATAGTCCATGTCCCCTGACATCAGACGTAATGCTTTTATTGCATGGCTGCTTATTATTATACAGTTTATTACACCCGTACTGACGCTGCTTCCGGCACCGGTTCGTGCGGATGTGGATATGTCTGCAGATATGCAGGGGACAATTCATGGACTGAACTCACTTATATTTGGAGAACCGGCGGGGCATCACGACTCCCCGCCAGTAGTTTCTGGCGAAGGGCAAACTGTAGCGCCTGTGGTCCCACTCTCTGCCGGCCCGCAAGGTCAGCGGGCAGTCCCCGATGCCAGACTGATTCCGGAGCCCAGGGTATCACCCGGTCTGCCAGATCTGACCCGGCCGGTACTGGGGCAGGGGAGGCCGCTGAAGGTTCCGTCAGAAAACATGTTGGAGAGGCATGTTGCGGAACGGTCGTCTGAACCTGAAGGGACGCTGGCGTCCGGTGCCATGCAGATGGGGTCCATGTTCTCCAGCGAGAACAGAACGGATGCTGCCATTAATTATGCCCGGGGAGTTGGCGAAGGACTGATTAACCAGAGAGTAAACGACTGGCTCAATCAGTTCGGTAACGCTAAGGTCTCGCTGGGGAGCGACGGGCAGTTTTCCGGTGATATGCTCATTCCTCTTCACGACACCGATCAGAATCTTATTTTTACCCAACTGGGCGTTCGCCGGGGCCAGGAGAGAAATACAGTTAACCTCGGTGCCGGCTACCGGACGTATATGGACGACTGGATGCTGGGTGAAAACGTTTTCTATGACTATGACTATACGGGTAAAAACCGGCGTCTTGGTGGCGGTGCAGAGCTGTGGCGCGATTACCTGAAGCTGGGGGTTAACGGTTATATTCGGCTGACGAACTGGCACCAGTCAGTACTTTCAGAGATGGAGGACTACGATGAGCGTCCGGCAAACGGTTTCGACATACGTGCTGAGGGATATCTGCCCGCCTGGCCCTATCTCGGCGGTAACCTGAAATACGAGCAGTATTTCGGCAGGGGCGTCTCCGTCAGTGACAGCACCAGTCCTGACACCCTGAAGGACAATCCTGCCGTGCTGACTGCGGGCCTGAGTTACACCCCTTTCCCCCTGATGACCCTTTCTGCCAGCCGCTCGGTTGGTGACTCAAATGATACCCGAATGGCCCTGGATATTAACTATCGGCTGGGAGTGCCGTGGTATCAGCAGGTCAGCCCCGATAACGTGGATTTAATGCGCAGTCTGGCCGGTAACAAATACGATTTTGTTGACCGCAATTACAACATTGTTATGCAGTACCGTAAGCAGGAGTTGCTGCGCATAGGGCTGCCGGAGCGGCGTAGGGCACAGGCGATGGAAACCATCACCATTCCGCTGACGATCGCAAAGGTCAAGTACGGCCTGAAGGGGGTTGACTGGTCGGTTTCTCCGGAGCTGATGGCCCGCGGTGGACGCTACAGAATACTGACTCCCACGGAAATTGAGGTGATGCTGCCGGCCTATATATTCAGCGGTGATCAGAAAACGCCGCAGACGTATCAGATCAGCGCGATGGCGACGGACAACCATGAAAACCAGTCCAATACGGCAACGATGCAGATTGACGTTGTGCCATCCGATAACGGGGTGACTATCAAGTCGGACAAGAATAATGCGAAGGCGGACGGTCAGGGTACGGACAGCGTGCTGGTGCAGGTGACGGACAAAAAGGCGGGTCAGGTGGTGGCGCTGACGGCGGACAACGGGGCGGTCATCGCGAAGACGGTGACCACGGACGAGAAAGGCCAGGCGACGGCACCACTGACCAGTATGGTGGCAGGCGTCAGCACGGTGACGGCGACGATGCTTAACGGTAACTACGATACAACTGAGGTTCACTTCGTAGCAGACAGCGCGACGGCGCAGGTGAAGTCGGTTCTGCTGCAGGGGGATGAGGTCAGCAGGGTTGCCGACGGCAGCAGCAGCTTCCGCTACGCGGTGACGGTGACGGACGCGAACGGCAACCCGGTGGCGGACCAGACGGTGACGGCGCAGGCGGACAAGCCTGACCATGTGACGGTGGCGGCGGACGGTGTCACCAATGCCGCTGGTCAGACAACGGTGACGCTGACGAGCACCACGACGGCGGTGTCGGACATTCAGGTGAGCGTGAGGGCGGGCAGCACCGGCAGGATGGTGGACGCGGATAAAAAGGTCAGCTTCGTGGCAGGGGCCGTGTCGCCGGACAAGTCGGACTTTGTTGCCGCCCCCGATCACATTGTGGCGGACGGTCAGGCGGTCTCGACGCTGACGCTGACGCTGCGGGACGGCAACGGCAATGCGGTGTCGGGCCAGGCCGCGACGCTGAGCGCGAAGGTGGCGGGCGCGGGTGACACGCAGGTGACGGGGTTCACGGAGGGGACGGCGGGAAGCTATACGGCCGGGCTGACGGGGACGGAAGCGGGGCAGGCGACGGTGCAGGCGATGCAGGGGGCGCGTTCGGCGAGCAACGATAAGCCGGCGGTGACCCTGACGGCGGACGCGGGCACGGCGCAGGTGAAGTCGGTTCTGCTGCAGGGGGACGAGGTCAGCAGGGTTGCCGACGGCAGCAGCAGCTTCCGCTACGCGGTGACGGTGACGGACGCGAACGGCAACCCGGTGGCGGACCAGACGGTGACGGCGCAGGCGGACAAGCCTGACCATGTGACGGTGACGGCGGACGGCGCCACCAACGCCGCTGGTCAGACAACGGTGACGCTGACGAGCACCACGACGGCGGTGTCGGACATTCAGGTGAGCGCGAGGGCGGGCAGCACCGGCACGATGGTGCCTGCGGATAAAAAGGTCAGCTTCGTGGCGGATGTTTCAATAAAAGACATTGCAGTCAATGGTTATATCTTTGGAAAGGATGAAGGCTTCCCAACGACAGGTTTTAAAGGGGCGATGTTCACCATTGAGCTGAAAAACGGTAACGCTTCAGACTTTAACTGGAAAGCCGATGCTCCTTGGGTGACAGTAAAGGATGGAGTGGTTTCATTTAACGATACAGGAACCGGAAGTAAAGTTACTATTACCGGCACACCAATTAGTGGTGAGGGTAAAATTATCAGTTGGGATTTTACGCTGAAAAATTGGTTCATCAATAATGGTACAACTACCGGGACCGACATGGATGAAGCTAGTTTTTGCGGTTCGAATTTTTCTAAAGTACCGACAATACAACAACTTAATGGGAGTGAAAGAAGTGATGGTAAACGTGGAACTCTCGGTGGGCTTTGGAGTGAGTGGGGTAATCTGACTGCTTTCAACGGATCAGGTTTTGTGTCGACGAATCCTATCACAGATTATACTGGTTACTGGACATCTCAATATGCCGCTGCCACATACATTGTCAGTCTAAGTAATGGAAAACTCGGTACTATTATTGGTAACTTTAGTGAATATATGGTGTGTCGAAAGTCGATGTAGTGATAGAAACCTGTAAGTTATTCTGTGTAACTGCCACTACGCCGAAGGTGATCGTGTAAGTATTCTGCATAATCGTGCCATTCATCTTTAGAGATCCTCCGGCATAATCAAATTAGTTTTAGCGGAAGCGGGCTACGCTTCCGCTAAATATGGACTCCAGGCTATTTAATAGCTTGGTTTTTTTGTTTAGCTCGGTTTATATTTTGCCTTCCTTTACTTGTCTTAGTCGTGCAAGGCAACAGCGCGGCTGCCCGGTTGAATGCTGGTGAACTGAGTAATCGCCCCACCTCGCGAGACCTACATTAGCGAACGCCTCTTCATTCGTCGTAATAGCCATAGCAAGCCCAACATAATAGCCAGATAGCCCATAACGTAATTTCCCTGTTGCTTTCGTTCAGAGAGCGCCGGGTCGGCAGCCCATGCCAGAAAGGCGGTAACATCCCTGGCGTATTGCTCCTCAGTTTCAGCTTTTTTCGATGCCGGGCTCCATTGGATCTCTCCACTCGTCAGTGGTTTTGGCATGTTAATCACGCCGCCTGGAAAATAACGATTAGCCTTCAGTTCAGGATCGGCAGGCAGATAGCCGGTTAGCAGTGCGTAAACGTAATCTGCCCCCTGGTCCGTGTAGGGCAGAAAAGCATCTAACAAAAATTGTGGGAAACCGCGATCGTATGAGCGGGCACGGACGATATAGCTCAGGTCAACGGGTTCAGCGCCATTGTTAAGGTATCGTGCTTCACGTTCATTAAGATATGGCGATATAAAGCTGTCATTTAGCGTACCGTCCCGCTCACCAATCTGGCCGTCATCCTGAATCTCAGGAAACTGATAGCCGCTGGCGATACTTCTTGCTTCTTCAGCCGTGAGTTCTGGACCGCCGGGTCTGGTCAGCGTCCGAAAGGTTAGGTGTTTCATGCCGTGACAAGCGCGACACTTCTCTTCATAAACCTGCAGGCCACGTCTAAGCTGCTCTTTATCATATTGGCCAGTAATGCCGCTAAAGCTCCATTCCTGGCGTTCAGGCCTGGCTTCCTGCGCATATGAGGAACTCAGCCCCAACAGAGAGAAGGACAAGACGCTGAATTTCAATAGTTGTTTCATCATCAGTCCTGTTTTTCAAGAAAACGACGGCAAGGTAAGACGATTAAAAACCAGGCAAACCAAATCAGCGTCGAAAGCTGGGATGCGGCACGGATCCAGCCCTCATCATTACGAAAACCGTCAAGAAGATCCGGGCCAACCAGCGCTTTCGACCCTAACCAGCCTAAAAAGCAGGCATTAATAACCCATAGCCAGAATCCGCACTTAACCAGTTTGCTGTAATGGCGAAAACGAGCCCGGGAAGTATCAAGCCAGGGTAGAAAATAGAAAATCAGTATTGAGCCGCACATCGCGGCTAGCCCCACGAATTCATTCGGGAAGCAGCGCAAGATGGAGAAAAAGGGAAGGAAATACCATTCTGGCGCAACAATCGCGGGTGTAATCGTTGGGTCAGCAGCAATAAAGTTGTCGGCGCTGCTCAGATAGTGCGGCGCGAAGAATAAAAACCAGGCGAAAACCATCAAAAAAAGAGTGATTTTTATAGCATCGAGATCGGTGATTTTGTAATCGAACAACAGGCTCCTGGACTCTTTCTCGCTAAACCTCTTTTTCATCGCCTGGGCAAAAGCCGACTGTACTGTACGTATATGGAAAACCGTGGCGACGACAATCACGAAGGGAAGAATAAAGTGGATAACAAAAAAGCGGCCCAGCATCGGTGTCCCCGGAGTATGGCTGCCGACTAAATATGCGTAAATTGAATCACCCACCAGCGGGATGGCCTGGGCAAATCGGGTAATCACCGTTGCCGCCCAGTAGCTTTTTTGTCCCCAGATCAGGCTATAACCAAGAAACGCGGTCATCATCAGCAGGATATACAGCGTGACGCTAACCATCCACATTGTCATCCAGGGCTTACGGTAAACGTTGTAGTACATGCCACGAAAAATATGCATGTAGCAGGCAAAGAAAAAGAGCGACGCGCCAATAGCATGCATGTTACGTAACAGCTCTCCATGGCGAACCGCGCGCATAATATGAATAATGGAGTCAAATGCCAGCTCAGCCGTCGGTACGTAAAACATCGCCAGCACGATACCCGTAAAGATTTGCACGCCGAGCATAACCAGCAGGATAGCGCCGATCGCAAATACCCAGAGTCCGGCAATTGAGCGAGGGAAAGGAATACGCCAGCGAAGCGAATAGACGCTTTCATTCTTCATTTCAGACTTCCTTCGCGCCGATACGCACGACCTGACCATCGGAATGAATAACGTAGTCTGGGATTGCCAGGTTGGTCGTTGCGGGCCCGCGCGTCACGCGCCCGGAGGTATCAAACTCTGAGCCGTGGCACGGGCAAATCCAACCCAGCCCACCCGGTCGGGCGTTAGGTACACACCCGGCATGTGGGCAATAACCTTGAACCACCAGCCATTGAGGATGGGCTGCAGAGACCCTGGCGCTGTCTGGCTGTGGGTCGATAAGCGTATCCAGGTCGGCACTTCTGGCAGTAATAATTTCATCCGGGGTGCGATGGTGAATAAGAATCAGTTTTCCCTGCCATACACGTCTGACGGTTTGTCCAGCAGCGACCGCTGCAAGAGAGACATCAATCGGTTCATTTTCCCCAAGCGTTTTTTCATCCGGGCCCAAGGCCGAAACCAGCGGCCAGACGGCAGCAGCGACGCCTGCCGCACCGACAAATTTTGTCAGTTTACACAGGCATTCCCGACGCTGTTCCTGGATTTCGCCATCTGGACGTTTATTATCTGCCACCTCGTATACCTCCTTAAGTGTCGCGGATTAATGTTTGTCGATACGCGCGTAAATTTCCTGAAAGCGCTTGTCAGCAATACCCGGCGCTTTGAACGCACGGTAGCTTTCTGGTAACGAGGCATCTCCAACCTTAATCAGCATCACCATGCCCTGAGCGTAATGCGGTGTACATTTGATGCCGTAAAACCCGGCATTGTCATAAGTAACTTCGATCTCTTCATCTATTTTGCCCATAAATCCAGGATAGCCAGCCGGAGACAACTCAGCGATTGAGGCCGCGTTGTGGCTTTTATGTTTACGGATAAACTTCACCGTATCCCCAGGCTGGATCTCCAGATAATCCGGCTCATAGACCATTGGCCCCGCAGACCCACGATTCTTCATCAACACTTCGTGAGTTTGTGCGAAGGCTGAAGAGGCGAAAGCGAGTAAACACAAAATTTGCAGACTCTGTTTGAGGTATTTCATTGATTCTTCCTTAAAATTCATCAGGCCGTTGATAACGAATAAAACAGTTTGCACCACTTGCATCCCTTTCAATGATGGCGTCGATTCCAAACCAGGTGTGGAGGTTTTCGCGGGTAAAAACAGCGCATGGTTTCCCTTGCATCGCCATATGTCCGGACGTCATTACGATGACGCGATCGCAGAACATCGCGGCATGATTGAGGTCGTGCAGAGCAGCAATCACCGTGAGCTTTTCACGTTTCACGAGACTCAGCAGGCCAATCTGATGTTGAATGTCGAGATGGTTGGTGGGTTCATCCATCAGCAACAACTGTGGCTGCTGCGCCAGCGCCCGGGCGATATGCAGGCGCTGTTTTTCTCCACCAGAAAAGGTATGCCAGCAGCGGTGCTGTAATTCACTGAGATCAACCTTTTCCAGCATAGTCTGCACGATAACGTCATCTTTGGCGGACCAGGGGGAGAGCAGGCTAAGCCAGGGGGTCCGCCCCAGAGAAACGGCTTGTAAAGCAGTAAGACGCTCGCTGGTTTCAGCCTGTTGTTCGACCAGCGCCACCTGTTGAGCAAGATGACGCCGCGAATAATGCTGGAGCGCTTTTTGCTGCAGAGTGATTCGTCCTGAAGTCGGCTTCAGCAAACCAGCCAGGAGTGAAATCAGTGACGTTTTGCCCGAGCCGTTGGGGCCGATGATGCCGACAAACTCGCCAGGCGTTACGCTGAGTGAAATATCATCAACAATCGTCTTACCTTTTACCTTCCAGCGCAGATTACAGGCTTCAATAACGGCTTGTGTAGAGGTAATAAAGGGGTTTACGCGGTTCACCGTCATTTGTTCTGGTTTCCTCTAATCAGAATGATTGAAAACGCAGGGGCGCCAACCAGAGCGGTGATCACACCTATTGGTAGAACCTGGCCGGGGAGTAACGTGCGGGAAATAACATCAGCGATAATGAGGAAGATCGCGCCGGTAAGCGCACTCACTGGCAGCAGTCGATGATGCTGGTTGCCGACCAGTAGACGAGCGGCATGCGGGATAACCAGACCGACAAAGCCGATCGCACCAACAATAGAGACCATAATTGCCGTCATGCCGGTGACGGCGGCAATCAGTACTGCACGGGTACGTTTTACCGGAATACCCAACGATGCCGCAGACTCAGCGCCAAAGGAGAACGCGTCGAGATGGCGGGCATAACAGAAGCACAGCACGATACCGACCAGAGCGGTTGGAATGGCTAAGACAACATCGGGCCAGCGTACACCGCTCAAATTGCCTAACAACCAGAACATAATACCGCGCGCTTGCTCGGCGTTTGCTGAGCGGGTAATGATAAGCGACGTAATCGCATTGAAAAGCTGTGAGCTGGCGATCCCGGCAAGGATGATTTGGGTTGTTACACCTCCGCCTTGTCTACCGCCAGCAGCCATTGCTAATAGCGCAACGAACATAAATGCTGTCAGCGCACCAATAAAAGCTCCCAATGACATACTGATGATCCCTGCCCCAAGCCCGGTGAGAGCAATCAGCACCGCTCCGGTGGATGCTCCGGCAGAAATCCCCAATAGATAAGGTTCAGCGAGCGCATTGCGTAGCAACGACTGCAGCACTACGCCGGAAACAGCCAGGCAGGCACCGCAGCTGGCGGAGACCAGCGCTCGGGTCAGGCGATAGTTCCAGACGATCCCTGCATCCAGCGCATCGACAGGGTAGTGTGCATCAAAAAGATGATTTGCCAGCGTGCTGAGTACGTGCTGCCAGGGAATCAGCGTTTCGCCGATGGAAATACCCGCCAGCAGTACGCAGCACATCAGCGCACTGACCCAAACGGCATGTCCACCTATTCTCATCGCAAGTTGACCAACGGCACGACGCATCCTGCGTGAATCACTCATGATTATCTGCGTTCCTGAGTAACGGAGATGCGCTATACCGTCCGAGGATATAGCGCAAAACGTAGATTAATGAGCAGCCTGCGGATGCGCTAAGCCATATTCAACAAGGGCATCCGCCAGTTTTTCCACCCCATCAATAGTTCTGATCCCGGCATTCATTGTCTGTACGTCAATGACCGGCAGATGGTTTTCCTTGACGGCAGGAACCAG
Source organism: Citrobacter sp. Ce104 (assembly GCF_030334595.1). Taxonomy (NCBI): domain Bacteria; kingdom Pseudomonadati; phylum Pseudomonadota; class Gammaproteobacteria; order Enterobacterales; family Enterobacteriaceae; genus Citrobacter; species Citrobacter sp. Ce104. The sequence goes on along the minus strand of NZ_JAOWDP010000064.1, from coordinate 4,755 downwards.
TTTGGTGACAGGGTCGGACTTGAGGTATTCCATCTTGACCTTCCAGTCATCTGCCGGGAAACGCCGACGGCTCATCTCTCCGAGCACAATGACCGAAGGATTAGCTTTAGCGATGGTTTCCCAGCCCACTGTTGGCCATTCTTCGGCAGAATCAATCACATTCTTCACACCCAGCGTTTGGGCTATCCATGCAGCTGGGCCAAACTTTCCGGCAACGTAAGGATCGAGCTGCAAATCGGCGCTTGAGAACCAGAACACCGCGGAAACATTCTTATCCATTCCGGTAATTTTATTTTTCGCTGCGGCTTCACGTGCTTTAAGGCTGGCAATCAACGCTTCGCCTTTATCCTGAACATCGAAGATTTTCGCCAAATCGGCGACTTCCTGATACACCATGGCAATATCAAACATACCCTTACGGACACCATCACCACCATCTTCGTTATCTTTCGCACAGTCAGCCGGCGCGGTATAAACGGGAACCTTCAGTTCACTAAACTGTTCATAAGAGGCAACCGTGCCTGCTGGGCCGATTTGCCATTCAAACTGGCTGGCGACCAGATCCGGTTTTTTAGCCACAATCCCTTCAAAGCTGGGAATATTTTGCGCAATAACGGCAACTTTTTCATTAGCTGTTTTATAAGTATCCAGTACCGGGCCAAACCACAGTGAAGTGCCCACGACGCGATCGGCCAGCCCTAATGAATAAAGAATCTCGGTACTATTCTGTCCCACCGTTGCCACGCGCGTTGGTGCCTGGTTGAAGGTAATATCGCGGCCACAGTTTTTAATCGTCAGAGGATATTCGGTTTTTGCCGCGGCAGAAAAACCGGAAGTAAGCAGCAGAGCAGTCGTGCCCAAAATAGCCAGAAGCGTTTTTTTAGAGGAGTAAAAGGTAGAATTAGCGTGCATTATCATCGTCCCGTTGATGCCAGAATCTGAAGATCTGGTCATGGCTCATTTCATTCCATATATCGGGAGGAGACATGAAGATAGATGACATTCAATCGTGAAATTTAAGAATGAAGATATGCAAAAAATGCAAATAAGCGTTACTTAGCCGAAATCTTATTCATAAATACACTACTGCATTTGTCAAATAATTCATCCCATGGACCATCCCGTCCACTCAATGGTATACACCTTTGACAGCAGGTCTCCTGACTCACGGTAACCAGAATATCAGCCTTCCCATAAAGATAAACTTTACAGTGACCTGTGGCTTATTAACCACACAAGGATATTCTGCATCCGCCTACAGTTGCGGGGGCAGTTATGGAATTGAATTAAATAATTCTTACCATATTCCTATTCATATACAAAAATGTAATGAAATGCTGTCGAAAGCGACTCTAACGGCAATTGTTAACAAGGTCAACCATAGGGGGTAAGAGGCAAAAGAGAGTGGGCAACTAAAAATAATCAATAAATACAAATGGTTGTGTGTTTGTTTCTTTGCGTGATGCTGTAAATGAAAATAACAACGGGAAGCTAAATGATAATTGGTTGATGTTGATCAAATTACGAACATAATTCAATCTCCGCGTATGAAACATATTGATCACCATCAAAAATGCTGCGTATTAGCAGTTGAATCTTTTTTTTGTGAACTCTCCATGTGTACCAACTGCCATTCATCCTGCATATCCATAATCACGTTAAAATTGTTACGCAACCAGAAATGATAACCGCCGGGTAAAAAATGATGTGTGTGAAGATACAAAACTTTATATTGATGTTGCTGACAAAATACCTCAGCTAAGGAAAACAATTGACTGCCGATCCCCTGTCTGTGATAGCGTTCATCCACGTAGCAACGACAAATTTCCGCTGTTTCAGACAAGTTATAGCGTCCGCGCAGTTCAGCAATCCGATCATTATATTGACATACCGCCAGTGTAGCGATTAATTCTTGTTTTTCGCTCCATGCGCAAAGTAATGAATTCCTTTCCTGTAACAGATACTGTCGTTCGAGATCAAAGAGATCTTCTTCGTCAGAAGGCATGGATCTACCAGCATTGAAGAACAGATTAAGATGTTCAATAAGGAACGACTGAACAGCAGGAATATCGGCGTGAGTCATCTCACTAAACCTAAATGGGATCATGGCATGCATAACTCAATCTTAGAATGGAAAACGATAATAACAATAAGACTACTTTAAAAACAATATTGAGCGACCTGAGACAGACATGCAATTGTCAATGTTGCTATTCTGCACACAGATTATAAATGGGAAATATTGAGTTCAGGCAGGAATACTTCCTACCATTCTGCACAATGAAGACCCGCCATGGCGTACGCTTAAATTTTCAGCGTCTCAATGACCATTCGCAGGGCAGGGGAGACGTTGCGATGAGGATAATAAAGAAATAATCCTTCCATTCGCAGGCTGTAACGCTGCAACACCCTGATAAGGTTACCGTGTTCTAAATCATCCGCGACCAGTTCGACAGGGACATAGGCCAGCCCAAGACCCAGCCGGGCGGCTTCTGCTTCCATATAGCTGTCGGATAAAGCCCATTGCCCTTCAGGCTGATGGGTGATTTTTTTATCATTCTGAATGAGTTCCCACTGATATACGCTGCCATCGGCAAACTGATAGGCGATGCAGGGATGCGCCTTTAAATCCGCCGGGGTTTGTGGAAAACCGAAGCGGTGAAAATGTTCAGGCGTACCCACAACCGCCATCTCCATATCCGGCGTAATGCGCACCGCGACCATGCCCTGGCCGACTTCAGGCCCCAGACGAACGCCGGCATCGAATCTTTCCTCGATGATATCGACGAACCTGCTCTCATTCATCAGTTCTAGCCTGATATCAGGGTAGCGCTGTTTAAATACCGCCAGCTTAGGCAGCAGGCATTTATCAATGGCGTGCTGGCTGGCATTGATACGCACCGTACCGGAGGGCGTCTCTCGATAATGCGCCAGCGTGGCAAGCCCACGATCTAACGTATCAAATCCAGATGCCGTCTTCTGATAGAGCTGCTCGCCTGCTTGCGTCAGCGACAGTTTACGCGTGGTACGCACCAGCAGTTGGACGCCCAGCCTTTCTTCAAGCTCACGAACAGAACGACTGACTCCTGACTGAGCAAGCCCCAGCCGCTGAGCAGCCGCGGTGAAACTGCCTTCCCGTACAACCTGCATAAACAAGTACAGCTCGTTGTAATTCTCCCTTTTCGCCATTGAATAATTCCTCTGAATGACAGCAATCTTAATATTAATTTATAACATTATGGTATTAATCTTAGCACTAATCGCCCTCTAATCAGCACTAATTCTGCTCACTATAATGAGCCCATCAAAACAAAGCACCGCAGCGTTGTCCGTCGGAAACCTGTATTTCTCAGTTGTTTTTCATGGGGATTTTTATGAAAGCCTTCACCCGAACGCTAAAAACCGCGATGCCGGCCATGCTGTTATTCGCATCATTAAGTGGAGCCTCAACAATGAGTTTTGCTGATTCAACCAATCCTAATGCCCCTGTTTCCATGACAGATAAGTGGGACAAGACCTTCGCTGAGAGCCTGAAAGTCGAACATCGTAAAGTCTCGTTCCAGAATCGATATGGCATCACCTTAGTGGGCGATCTTTACCTGCCCAAAGATCGTGGCGATCGCAAGCTGGCAGCGATTGCGGTCAGTGGGCCTTTTGGCGCGGTGAAAGAGCAATCCAGCGGTCTGTATGCGCAGACGCTGGCGGAACAAGGATTTGTTACCCTGGCATTCGATCCCTCTTACACGGGGGAAAGCGGCGGCTATCCGCGAAACGTCGCCTCACCGGATATCAACACTGAAGATTTCAGCGCGGCGGTGGATTTCTTAGGGCTGCAAAAAGAGGTGGATCGCAACCGTATCGGGCTGCTCGGTATTTGTGGCTGGGGCGGCATGGCGCTGAACGATGCCGCGATGGATACCCGCGTTAAAGCGGTGGCTACCAGCGTGATGTACGACATGAGCCGGGCGATGGGCCATGGTGTGGGGGATGGCAAAGACCGTTATTCCACCGCCGACCGTCGTGCTGTTCTGCAATATCTGAATGAACAGCGCTGGAAGGATGCGCAGAGCGGCACGTTCGCACACGGTGCTCATGATATTAACGTCGACAGCAACGGCAAGGCCAGCGCGGGCGAGCGCGTTCTGCCAGAAACGCTGCCGGCAAATCCGCATCCGATACTGAAAGAGTTCTTCGATTACTATCGCATGCCGCGCGGCTTCCACGAGCGTTCCGTTAACTCGACCGGGGCGTGGACGGCAACGATGCCACTGTCGTTTATGAATATGCCGCTGCTGAGCTACGCCAGTGAAATCACCATCCCAACGCTTATTGTGACCGGTGAGAAAGCGCATTCACGCTATTTTGCTGAAGATGCTTTCAAGGCGATTGGCAGTAAAGACAAAGAACTGGTAGTGGTGCCAGGGGCAAATCATGTGGACCTCTACGATAACGTGGCCGGAAAAATACCTTTCGCGAAGTTCGAACAATTTTTCCAGACCAAACTGAAATAAACCCTCTCCTGAATTGATGCAAAGCCACCGGCCTCTGGCGGGTGGCTTTTATCCTGATCTTCGTGAAATTTCACTATGTCGACGCTAAACCAAACACCATCACATCCTCATCAGCGCGCATACTGGGGCGGTATTTTTGCCATGACCCTGTGCGTGTTTGTGCTGATTGCTTCTGAATTTATGCCCGTCAGCCTGCTCACGCCGATTGCCCGCGATTTAGGCGTGACGGAGGGGCTGGCAGGCC